>JAHABX010000008.1 GCA_018376135.1 Clostridiales bacterium
ATATAATAGATATGACCGTCAATCAGCTCTGCTCTGGTTCCTTCTGGCAGTTCATAGATATCTTCAATGGTATAAGTATCACCTTTGAGTAATGGCATGGTAACACGTCCTTTCATGAATATAGTGTTGACAGTGAAGCCGGGCTTATTCTTCGATACCCATCCGCATATCAATGGCTTTCTTGATATAGCCATTGACCTTTTCCCCGGCGGCATCCGCAGCGGCTTTGATTTCTTCGTATTTTTCTTTCTGGACATCGAGAGGGATACGCTTTAGGTTTTCTTTAGCATATTTGTATCTGGATTGTTTTTGATTTTCTGTTAATGGCAAATTTTCACATCCTTTCTAAAGGCAGAGGAAAAAAGCGACACCTTTTCTATTATGCTCATATTATACAGCAAAAGTCTATACATGTACATATGCAAAATAAACAAGAATACATGTACATGTTTGTGTGAAGTGTCAATTGTGAACATGTACATGTTCTGCTATAATATAATCATCAAAGGAAAGCAGACCAGCTGGTAGGGCGAAAACTACCGATACTTCAAGCCATATACCTGTGAGGGGCAGGATGCTCCAATAGACACGAAGATGCCTGAAGGGCTGGGGAACCTTACCAGAAGAAAGGAGATGTATTATATGACGGAGAGAATGCTTCAGAACAGAATCAGGAAGCTGAAGGAGCTGGAAGAGCAGCAGAAAGAACTGGAAAAGCAGATTGAAGAACTGAAAGCGGAAATTAAAGACGATATGGAGGAAAAAGGTGTGGAGCAGCAGATCGCCGGGGATTACCTTATCCGGTGGACAATGGTATTTTCCAACAGGTTTGACAGCAAGACATTCCAGAAAGAGCATGAGAGTCTTTACAGCCAGTACCTGAAGCAGACAACAAGCCGCAGGTTCTCAATCGCATAAAGAAAAAGCCCATACCAGAGCGGCAACTCTGATACAGGCTGTAACCCGAAAACTCAACAAAATCGGGGGATGCAGGAAGTATAGCATGCCTGCTGCCCCTGTGTAAAGGAGGACTTTGAAGATGGCAATGGTAATAAAAGGAGTTGCACCGCAGAATGGACAGTGTGACGAAGAAAAAGCGAGGGAAGTATATATAGATGCTCTTTCAGTAGCAGAGGTGGCGCCGATGCTTGAAGCGGCAAGGCTGCTTAATTATTCAGATTATGACGAATTAAGATTTTGCTCCAATATGGCGAGAATGTACGGCTGTAAACCGCTTGAGGGAAACAGTGATAACCTTATAAAATTTCTTGTCACATTATACCACTATGGCAAGGTGCAGGGCATCCGGCATGAGCGGACCAGACGCAAGAAGAAAAGAGACCGTGAACTAATGGAGATAGCGAAAACACTCGAAGGAAATCCTCTTCTTTATTAGGTTATGAAAATGGCAGCAGAACTTGAAGATAAAAGCGGGATTAAACAGGCGGAAGAGTTTTTGAAAGAGGCAAAGGAGACATGAAGGTTGAGAATATAAAGATTTACCCTTGTTTTGCAGCCCATCCCCCGAAAGCTGAAAAGATGGAGCAGAAGGAATGGGACTATGCACAGTATGGCTTGGAAAATGCCAATATTGTGCTGGATAGCCAGAATTATCTGATTGACGGTTATACATATTATCTCATTGCCAGAAACTATGGGCTTACTTCTGTTCCGATCAGATATAGCAGCAGGCAGATTGTGAAAGCGTCACACAAGATCGGAGGGAAGCTGTATGCATGGGAATTGCCGGGAATGCTGATTGATAGGGTGTCCTCTGGAGAAAAGCTGATTGTAGAGACTTCCAGAGGGCTTCGGACGGTCAAAGTGGCAGTGGTGGAAGAATATACTTTTCAGGAGCCGAAACCGTTTAAAATGGTACTCAGAAAGCATAGAACGGGAAAGAAAAGGGGCGTTGTGTGATAACAATATGGCGGCAGGTGGTGTCCTGCTGCCTATAGCAATATAGAAGGGTGGTGCGTTATGGTTGAAAAGAGGAAAGACAGCAGGGGAAGAAATCTCAAAACTGGCGAATATTATGATACAAAGAATAAGCGATACATGTTCCGAAAAATGATTGATGGTGAACGTATTACAATTACCGCTTCTGATTTGGTGGAATTGCGGAAACAGGAAAATGATTTGCTGTGCAGGATCGACAGGGGAAATAAGCTGAACACCAGAAATGCGAGAATGACATTGAACGCCTACTTTGATTTCTGGATGGAAACATTTGCAAAGAGCGGCAGGAAGTCCACAACTTGTATGAATTATAAAGCATATTATAACACCTATATTAAAAATACAATTGGAAAAAAGCAGATCGCAAAAGTTACAAAAGCAGATTGTCAAAGAATTATAAATGAAATGGTTCGGGACGGTAAAAAGCATTCTACTATGTCTAATCTGAAAAGCTGCCTGAATATTGTTTTTGAATGTGCTTTGGATGATGATATTATCCTGAAGAACCCGGCAAAGAACTTACAAGTGCCGCAGACTCAGAGCAAGAAGCGGACTGCCATAGAACAGAAGCAGATTGAATTGTTTATGGGTTATGTAAAGAACAGTGATCGATATTCATATAGTTATCCGGCGTTTGTTGTTTTATTTAATCTGGGCTTGAGAATCGGAGAAATGGCAGCGTTGACCTGGGATGATGTGAATTTTGAAGAAAATATCATAACTATCAATAAAACGGTAAATCGGTACAGAAAAGCTGATTACGGCTTTACTATGGCAGTGGCTTCTCCCAAAAGTAAAACATCTATCCGTAACGTTATAATGAATAGTGTAGTGAGGAAAACGCTCCTGAAGCTGAAAATGCAAAGTGTTCATCTCGCTGCAAAATTGCCTTATGTGGATGATTCCGGGAATATTCGGGGGTATGTATCCGGCTTCCTGTTTGTGAATAAATCCGGTAATGTGTGGAATGAGCCAGGATTTCGGGAACTGATAAAAAGAATTGTGGATCGGCACAATAAAGATGCAGAAAGAAACCATACAGAAATGATTGAGAATTTTTGTCCGCACATGGTTCGGCATACATATACAAGTCTTGCTTATTCTGCCGGCGCCGATGTGAAGATCGTGAGTCAGAACCTTGGACACGCTTCTACCTCTGTGACACTGGACACATATACACATCTTACAGAGGATAAGAGGAAGGAACAGGAAACAGTGGCGCAGACGATCAGAATATCATAATGGCTGTGACAATTCTGTGACAAATTCGAGGAAAAAGACGGAAAAAGATAAACAAAGAGGGAGACAGCCTAAAAGCCATATCCCTTGAAAAACACAGTGATAAAACAAGATAAATAAACACAAACATAAGTTCGTAAAGAAAAAACACTTGACACCCGTTTCCTTTTCGTGTAAGATAACCAAGGTGATAGCGATGGAAAAGATTCTGGAGCAGGCGCTTTTGTATGATTTTTACGGCGAGCTGCTGACAGCGCATCAGAAGCAGGTCTATGAAGACGTGGTTCTGAATGATTATTCGTTAAGTGAGGTTGCGGATTCTCTGGGAATCAGCCGGCAGGGTGTGCATGATATGATCAAGCGGTGCAACAGGCTGCTGGCAGGCTATGAGGAGAAGCTGCATCTGGTGGAAAAGTTTGTAAGCCTCAGAGAGCAGGTCGGACAGATTCACAGACTTGCAAAGGACCAGGAGGAGAACCCGGTCATGAATGAGATAGAGAAGATTTCCATTGAAATCCTGGAGGAGCTATAGATGGCATTTGACAGTTTATCAGAAAAATTGCAGAATGTATTTAAAAATCTGCGCAGCAAAGGCAGACTGACGGAAGCAGACGTAAAGACCGCTCTGAAGGAAGTAAAACTGGCACTTCTGGAAGCGGACGTCAGCTTTAAGGTGGTCAAGCAGTTTATCAAGGCGGTGGAGGCAAGAGCAGTCGGTACGGATGTACTGGAGAGTCTGACACCGGGGCAGACCGTGATCAAGATTGTTAACGAAGAGATGGTCAGCCTGATGGGCAGTGAGACAACGGAGATCAGGCTGAAGCCTTCCAATGAGATCACGATCATTATGATGACCGGTCTTCAGGGTGCAGGTAAGACGACGACGGCAGCGAAGCTGGCGGGAAAGTTCAAGGCAAAGGGCAGAAAGGTTCTTCTGACCGCCTGTGACGTATACCGCCCGGCGGCGATCAAGCAGCTCCAGGTCAACGGCGAGAAGCAGGGCGTGGAGGTTTTCTCCATGGGAGACCAGCACAAGCCGGTGAATATCGCGAAGGCATCCGTGGAGCATGCAAAGTCCCACGGCATGAGTGTGGTCATCCTCGATACGGCAGGTCGTCTGCATATCGATGAAGATATGATGAATGAGCTCATTGAGATCAAGGAAAATCTTGATGTGAGCCACAGTATTCTGGTGGTCGATTCCATGACCGGACAGGATGCGGTCAATGTGGCATCCACGTTTTCGGAAAAGGTCGGTATCGACGGCGTGATCCTGACAAAGCTGGACGGTGACACCAGAGGCGGTGCGGCACTTTCCATCCGTGCAGTGACCGGCAAGCCGATCCTGTATGTGGGTATGGGCGAGAAGCTGTCCGATCTGGAACAGTTCTATCCGGACCGTATGGCATCGCGGATCCTGGGCATGGGCGATATCCTGACCATGATCGAGAAGGCGCAGGAGAACATTGACGAAGAAAAGTCCAGACAGATGGTCCAGAAGATGAAGAAGAACAAGTTCGACTTCGAGGATTATCTGGAAAGCATGAACCAGATGAAGAAGATGGGCGGTATCGGAGCACTGCTTGGCATGATGCCCGGAATGGGCGGCGCACAGATGAAGCAGATCGAGGATGCCGTGGATGAGAAGAAGATGGCGCGTATCGAAGCGATCATCCTCTCCATGACGAAAAAGGAACGTCAGAATCCCGAGATACTGAATCCTTCCAGAAAGCACAGGATCGCCAGAGGCGCAGGTGTGGATATCAGTGAGGTGAACCGTCTGGTGAAGCAGTTCGAGCAGAGCAAAAAGATGATGAAGCAGATGCCGGGACTGATGGGCAAAGGTAAATTCGGTAAAAAGGGAATGTTCGGCAAGATGCCGTTTTAGCATTCTGTTTACACATAAAATAACTATACAGAATCAATTATATTTACGGAGGTAAGAAACTATGGCAGTAAAAATCAGATTAAGAAGAATGGGTCAGAAGAAAGCTCCTTTCTATAGAGTAATCGTGGCTGATTCCAGATCCCCGCGTGACGGAAGATTCATCGAAGAGATCGGAACCTATGATCCGAACAACGATCCGAGCACTTTCAACATCGATGAGGAAGCAGCTAAGAAGTGGCTTGCAAACGGAGCTCAGCCGACTGAGATGGTAGGCAAGCTGTTCAAGATCGCAGGAATCACCAAATAAGCTTCCCCTTCGGGAAGAGCCCCCTTGGAGGTGGAATGATGAAAGAGTTAGTAGAGGTGATTGCAAAATCACTGGTTGATCATCCGGACGAAGTGGTTGTTACAGAAACGGAAAAGGACAATGCAACGATTGTTGAGCTTCGTGTGTCACCAACAGACATGGGGAAAGTAATCGGCAAACAGGGCCGTATTGCCAAAGCCATCCGTTCGCTTGTAAAAGCAGCGGCGTCAAAGGATGAGAAGAAGGTTGTTGTAGAGATATTACAGTAACGACGGTGGGCGCCGTCATGCAAAAGTGCATGGCGGCGTCCTTTTTAAAATAAAGCTGTCAGCGGTTTTGGCACAGGAGCATGGAGGGACATGATATGGAAGAATTTTTAAGAGTTGGGGTGATCTCCTCCACTCACGGCGTGCGGGGAGAGGTCAAGGTATTTCCTACGACGGATGATCCGGCACGTTTTAAGAAGCTTGAGAAGGTGATCCTGGATATGAAGGGAGAGCAAAAGGAGCTGAAGATCCAGGGCGTCAAGTTCTTCAAGAACCAGGTGATCCTGAAATTTAAGGGTTACGACAATATCAATGATATTGAAAAATATAAAGGAATGGACCTTCTGGTGTCCAGAGAGGACGCAGTGCCTCTGGAAGAGAATGAAAACTTTATTGCGGATCTGATCGACATGGAAGTGGTGACCGATGAGGAAGAGCTTCTGGGTATCCTGGTGGATGTGCTGGAGACCGGGGCAAACGATGTGTATGTGATAGAGACTCCTGAGGGAAAGGAAGTCCTGCTCCCGGCGATCCGTGACTGTATTCTGGAAGTTAATGTGGAAGAGAAGCGCATGCGGGTGCATGTGCTGGAAGGGTTGCTGGACTGATGAATTTTCATGTATTAACATTGTTTCCGGATATGATCCGGGACGGATTTCAGACGAGTATAACAGGAAGAGCCATGGAGAAGGGACTTCTGACCATGGAAGCAGTCAATATCCGGGATTTTTCCGTTAATAAACATAACCGGGTGGATGATTATCCCTACGGCGGCGGAGCCGGTATGGTCATGCAGGCAGAGCCCGTGTGCCTTGCCTATGAATCCGTGGCAGAAAGGCTTCCGAAGAAGCCGAGAGTGCTCTATATGAGTCCTCAGGGCAGAGTGTTCAATCAGAGGATGGCGGAAGAACTGGCAAAGGAAGAGGAGCTTGTATTTCTGTGCGGGCATTATGAGGGGATTGACGAGCGGGTGCTGGAGGAGATCGTAACGGACGAGGTGTCCATCGGAGACTATGTGCTGACCGGAGGAGAGCTTCCGGCGCTGGTCATTATGGATGCCATATCCCGTCTGCTGGACGGAGTGCTTCATAATGAGGACTCGGCAGAATTTGATTCCTTTCATGACAATCTGCTGGAATATCCCCAGTACAGCCGTCCGGAGGAATGGAGAGGAAAAAAGGTGCCGCCGATCCTGCTGTCAGGACATCACGTGAATGTGGAGAAGTGGAGAAGAGAGCAGTCTCTGATCCGTACCAGGGAGCGCAGACCGGATCTTCTGGAGCAGGCAGAGCTTACAAAAGAAGATAAAAAATTCCTTGCAAAGCTGGAAGAACTATGATAAAATGATATCCGTTGTGAGAAAAGAAGAGATGGTCCTCTGCTACGGTAAGCGTATTAAGAACATCCAATGATGAAGGAGGAACACAATGAACGAGATTATTAAGAACATCGAAGCAGCTCAGTTAAAAGCAGAAGTACCAAGCTTCAGCGTAGGCGATACCGTTAAGGTATATGCGAAGATTAAAGAGGGTAACCGTGAGAGAATCCAGATTTTTGAAGGAACGGTTCTGAAGAAGCAGGGCGGAAGCAACAGAGAGACCTTTACTGTAAGAAAGAATTCTAACGGTATCGGTGTTGAGAAGACCTGGCCGTTACATTCCCCGAACGTTGAAAAGGTTGAGGTGGTTCGTTACGGTAAAGTAAGACGTGCAAAACTGAACTATTTAAGAGACCGCGTTGGTAAGGCAGCAAAGGTAAAAGAGTTAGTAAAATAATTTCTGGAGAGGGACATATACGAAAGTATCATGTCCCTTTTGTGATAAAGAGGAGATTTTCATGGGTAGAAGAAAAGGACTGCATTTTCGCAGAAGGAAGAGGATCCATACATCTGCAGTACAGGGAACGCTGATCTGGATCGGGGAGTGTGTGCTTGCATTCGTGATCGGATGTATGCTGGTCTATTATTTCATGAGCAGCATGACCTGTATCGGTCAGGCGATGGAACCCAGTATCGGCAGTGGTGATCAGGTGCTGGTGAACCGGTTCATCTATTCACTGATCCCGCCGAAGAGCGGAGATGTGATCGTATTCAAGCCCAATGGAAATGTAAATTCTCATTATTATATGAGACGTGTGATCGGCGTGCCCGGAGATACGGTAGTGATCAAAGAAGGGTTCGTCTATGTAAACGGAGAGCTGTTCGAGACCGGGATCGGTAATGAACAGATGGATTATGCGGGGCTGGCAGAGGATGAGATCACGCTGGGCAAGGAAGAATATTTTGTGCTGGGAGACAGCCGGAATGACAGCGAGGACAGCCGGAATGCAGATATCGGCAATATCCGGAAAAAGGACATATACGGGAAGGCGTGGTTCATCCGTTATCCGTGGGATAACTTCGGACTGATTCCCTAAAGACAGATAAAGGAGAGAGTTCATGAATATTCAGTGGTATCCGGGTCATATGACCAAGGCAAAACGGATGATGCAGGAAAATATAAAGCTGATCGACCTGATTATTGAGCTGGTGGATGCACGAGCACCCCTGTCCAGCCGCAATCCGGATATCGATGAGCTGGGAAAGGGCAAGGCAAGGCTGATCCTTCTGAACAAGGCGGATCTGGCAAGTGACCGCTGGAACGAGGCATGGTCAGGATATTTTCAGGAGCAGGGCTGCTTTGTGGTTAAGCTGGATTCCAGAAGCAAGGCAGGGATGAAGACGATCCAGAATGTGATTCAGGAAGCCTGTAAGGAAAAGATAGAAAGAGACAGAAAAAGGGGAATACGGAACCGTCCGGTCCGCGCCATGGTGGTGGGGATTCCCAATGTGGGCAAATCCACCTTTATAAACAGTTTTGCCGGAAGGGCATGCGCAAAGACCGGAAATAAGCCGGGAGTGACAAAAGGAGCCCAGTGGATCCGGCTGAATAAGCAGGTGGAGCTTCTGGATACGCCGGGTATTCTCTGGCCCAAATTCGACGATCAGCAGGTAGGGGTGCGGCTTGCCATGCTTGGTTCTGTCAATGATGAGATTCTGAATCTGGAGGAGCTCGCCATGGAACTGGGAGTGTTTCTTCGGGAGCACTTCGGGGGAAATCTGAAGGAGCGGTATAAGACGGAGTTTCCGGATGAATTAAGCCCCCATCAGATACTGGAAAAGATCGCTGAGTCGAGAGCCTGCATCGGAAAGGGCGGCGGTCTGGATCTGGGAAAGGCGGCATCCTTCCTGCTGGATGATTTCCGCAGCGGTAAGCTGGGCAGGATCACGCTGGAATTTCCAAAGAAGGAAGATGAGAAGGATGGATGAGATAAATGGAAAGAGGAACCGGGATGGAAAATAACGATTATGAGGAAGAAAAAAACCAGGGTCTTTTGAGAGAGATTCTGGGATTCCTGATGTATGTGGCTGTCGTTGTGGGAGCTACATTCCTGATCATCACATTTGTGGGTCAGAGAACCTATGTGAGCGGAAGCTCCATGGAAAATACACTGAGCGACGGAGATAATCTGATCGTAGATAAGCTTACCTACCGCTTTTCGGACCCGGAGAGATTTGATATCATAGTCTTTCCCTTCCGGTATGAAGAGCATGTCTATTACATTAAGCGGATCATAGGACTTCCCGGAGAGACGATCCAGATCAGGGACGGAGATATCTATGTGGACGGAGAGATCCTGTATGAGTCCTATGGCCGTGAGGTTATGAAGGGAGCAGGACTTGCAGCAGATCCGGTCACACTGGGGGAGGATGAGTATTTTGTCCTGGGGGATAACCGGAATGACAGCACAGACAGCCGTGATCCCAGTGTGGGAGCCATACACAGAGATGAGATCGTGGGCAGAGCGTGGGTACGCATCTGGCCGCTGGATAAAATAGGAGTGTTAAAGCATCAGTAATGACGAAAAAGGAAGAACGGCTGAAAAAGCAGCAGGAAAAGCTGGAAGCGGAGATTGCCAGAATCGAAGGCATGAAAGTATATGAACGGGAATATGAAAGCTACGGGCTGATATGCGGTATTGACGAGGTGGGCAGAGGTCCGCTGGCGGGTCCGGTGGTGGCGGGAGCGGTTATCCTGCCGCCTGACATTCAGATCCTGTATCTGAATGATTCCAAAAAGCTGACCGAGCGGCGCAGAGAGCTGCTCTATGATGAGATCATGGAAAAGGCAGTGGCAGTGGGAATTGGTGTGATCAGCCAGGAGCGTATTGATGAGATCAACATCCTGCAGGCAACCTATGAAGCCATGCGCCAGGCGGTGGGAAAGCTTACGCCCGCTCCGCAGGTGCTCTTGAATGATGCGGTGACGATTCCCGGATTGTCTCAGATGCAGGTTCCTATCATTAAGGGGGATGCCAAAAGCCTGTCTATAGCAGCGGCAAGCGTGATCGCAAAAGTGACCCGTGACCGTATGATGGCTGCGCTGGATGAAAAATATCCGGGCTATGGATTTGCATCCAATAAGGGGTACGGTTCTGCCGCTCATATTGCGGCGCTGAAGGAGCTGGGACCCTGTGAGCTGCACAGAAGAACATTTATCCGTAATTTTACAGACGGGGGACGGGGATGAACAATCGGAAGAAAGGGACTGCCTATGAGGAATGGGCTGCCGCCTGGCTTACCCGGAAGGGGATGGAGATCCTGAAGAGGAATTACCGCTGTCGGCAGGGTGAGATCGATCTGATCGCCAGAGACGGGAAATATCTGGTATTTATCGAGGTCAAATACCGGGGCGTCGGTAAAGCCGGACATCCGGCAGAGGCAGTGGATCGCCGGAAGCAGGCAAGGATCATACGGGCGGCAAGGCAGTATCTGTTCGAGAACCGGATCTCGGAGGATCAGGCATGCAGATTCGATGTGGTGAGCATTCTGGGAGAGGAACCGGAGCATATCGAGCATGCATTTGAATGCAGCTAAGGAGGGGAAGTATGTGGAAGAAGAAAACACAGAGCAGTCTCATGTGTCTGAAGGAGAATGCGGGCGTGCCGTATTTTACCTTTCGGAATCTGGAAGAGACCGGACTGGTGCGTCATGGAGTTTCCACCCGTATGGGAGGCGTGAGTGAAGGACATCTGTCCTCCATGAATCTGAGCTTTACCAGAGGAGACGATCCGGAAAATGTGAGAGAGAATTTCCGCAGGATCGGATCAGCGGTGGGATTTGAACCGGAATCCCTGGTATTATCTCAGCAGACCCACACCACCAATGTCCGGCTGGTAACGGAATCGGACAGAGGGAAGGGCTATACAAAGCCATTGGATTATAAAAATGTAGACGGTTTGGTCACAAATGTGCCGGGGCTGACTCTGGCAACCTTTTATGCGGACTGCGTGCCGTTGTTTTTTGTGGATCCGGTACATCGTGCCATCGGACTGTCCCATTCCGGCTGGAAGGGAACTGTAAACCGGATGGGAGCGGTGACGCTGACATGTATGAGAGAAGCTTTCGGAACGGATCCGGGGGATGTGTTTGCGGCGATCGGACCATCCATCTGTCAGGAATGCTATGAGGTCAGTGAGGATGTGGCACTGGAGTTTAAACGGGAATTCTGGAAGGATAACGACGAGTGGCTGATCTACCGGAACCCGGACGACAGATATCAGCTGAATCTGTGGCGTGCCAATGAACTGGTGCTTCTGGAGGCGGGCATCCGGCCGGAGCATCTGGCGGTGACCAATATCTGCACCTGCTGTAATCCGCAGAAGATGTTCTCTCACAGAGCAAGTCACGGGATGAGAGGAAATCTGGGGGCATTTCTGAAGCTGGAATGTGAATATTTTCCATAGACCCGGCAAAAAATTGCCTAGACAAAAAAGTGCCCGGCTTATAAAATAAAAACAGCAGGTTATAAATAATTTATTAAGAGGGTGAAAGCGATGAGAATTATTAAAGCAAAAGATTATGAAGACATGAGCCGTAAGGCAGCGAACGTCATTTCCGCACAGGTGATTTTAAAGCCTGACTGTGTGCTGGGACTGGCTACCGGTTCTACTCCGATCGGAACCTACAAGAACCTGATCAAATGGTATGAGCAGGGTGATCTGGATTTTGGCGATGTGACAACGGTTAATCTGGACGAGTACAAGGGACTGCCAAGAGAGAATGATCAGAGCTACTACTACTTTATGCACAGCAATCTGTTTGATTTCATCAATATCAATCCGGACAGAACCAATCTTCCGGACGGAACCAATCCGGATGCAGAGCAGGAGTGTGCAAGATATGAGGAAGTGATCCGTGAGACCGGCGGTGTAGATCTGCAGCTTCTGGGTCTGGGACACAATGGTCATATCGGTTTCAATGAGCCGGCAGATACCTTTGAGCAGGATACGCACTGTGTAGATCTGCAGGAGAGAACCATCGAGGCAAACAAGCGTTTCTTCGCATCTGTCGATGATGTGCCGAAGCAGGCATATACCATGGGAATCGGAACGATCATGAGAGCAAAGAAGATCCTTGTAGTGATCAGCGGCGAGGACAAGGCTGAGACCGTTAAGAAGGCATTCTTCGGACCGGTTACTCCGCAGGTTCCGGCTTCTATCCTTCAGATGCATCCGGATGTGACGATTGTTGCGGATGAGGCAGCACTTTCCAAATGTGACCTGTAAGCAGGAGGCATCATATGAAGATTATCAATGCAAAGGTATACACAGAGGATGGAACCTTTCAGCAGAAGGATGTATATACGGATGGCGATAAGATCGCAGAGCAGAGTACAGACGGCATTGTTGTGGACGGAGCCGGATGTTATCTGATCCCGGGACTTACAGATGTGCATTTCCATGGATGTGTGGGGCATGATTTCTGCAATGGAACCCACGAATCCATCGAAGCCATGGCAGTGTATGAGGCATCTCAGGGAATCACCACGATTGTTCCGGCAACGATGACGCTGGGAAGAGATACCCTGAAGGGCATCTGCGAGGCCGCCGGATCCTACCCCAATGAAAAGGGAGCAATCCTCTGCGGCATCAATATGGAAGGTCCTTTTATTGCGATGGCAAGAAAAGGCGCTCAGAATGGAGATTATGTGCATAAGCCGGATGCGGAGATGTTCCGCGAGCTGAATGCGGCTTCCGGCAATATGGTAAAGCTTCTGGCGATCGCTCCGGAAGAGCCGGGAGCCATGGAGTGCATTGACCAGCTTAAGGATGAGGTTGTTCTGTCGGTGGCTCATACCACGGCAGATTATGAGATCGCGGCAGAGGCATTTGAACATGGAGTCCATCATGTGACGCATCTGTACAATGCCATGTCAGGGCTTTCCCATCGTGCGCCGGGAGTAGTCGGTGCGGCAGCAGATGACGACCGTGTGGAAGCAGAGCTGATCTGCGACGGCATTCATATTCATCCGGCAACGGTACGCCAGACCTTCAAGATGTTCGGAGATGACAGGATCATTCTGATCAGTGATTCCATGGAAGCCACCGGAATGCCGGACGGCGAGTATGCGCTGGGCGGACAGAAGGTAATCAAGAAGGGCAACTGGGCGACGCTGGAGGACGGCACCCTTGCCGGTTCTGCCACGAACCTGATGGACTGCCTCCGGGTAGCCGTGCAGAAGATGCAGATCCCGCTGGAAAGCGCTGTGAAGTGTGCAGCGGTCAATTCGGCAAGATCCGTCGGCATCTATGACCGGTACGGAAGCATCACTCCGGGAAAGACCGCGAACCTGGTGCTTTTGAAGGAGGATGACCTGAGTACGGTAAAAGTAATATTAAAAGGAAAAGAGCTGTAAATACGGTTCTGATGAAAAATCGCTGAGGTCGTGAGACTTCAGCGATTTTTGGCATCATGAAAAGCGGTTATTCCATTCGCTCCAACAGTTCATGGATCTTCCTGGTCGGATCGTTCACATGCTCTGTGGACACATCATGGTTGATGCAGTCGATGATGGCTGCGAGAAATTTGGTCATGCTGGCTTCCACATAATAGGGACGGGAGAGAAGCTCCGGTGTCCGATAGTTCAGGTTGGTGGTCACCACATGGCTGAAATAGCCCTTTTGGTAATATTCGTCAAACTTTTCAAAACCTTCGGTGAACAGACCAAAGGTGGCACAGATGAAGACACGCCTTGCTCCCCGTTCTTTGATCTGGCGTGCCACATCCAGCATACTCTCACCGGAGGAGATCATGTCATCAATGATGATCACATCCTTGCCGGACAGGTCATCTCCAAGAAATTCATGGGCAACAATGGGGTTCTTGCCGTTGATGATGGTGGAGTAGTCTCTGCGCTTGTAGAACATACCCATGTCCACACCCAGAACGCCTGCAAAATAGACGGCACGTCCCATGGCGCCTTCGTCAGGGCTGATGACCATCAGATGATCTTTGTCGATCTTCAGGTCAGGCTCTGCCCGAAGCAGTCCCTTGATGAACTGATAGGGCGGGTTAAAACTGTCAAAGCCGTAAAGGGGGATGGCGTTGGACATCCGTGGATCGTGTGCATCAAAGGTAATGATGTTGGAGACTCCCATGTCCACCAGCTCCTGAAGTGCCAGGGCACAGTCCAGGGATTCCCGCTGGCTTCTCTTGTGCTGACGGCTTTCATAGAGAAACGGCATGATCACATTGATGCGGCGGGCTTTTCCGGTTGCCGCAGAGATGATGCGCTTCAGATCCTGATAGTGATCATCCGGAGACATGTGATTTTCCTGTCCGCAGAGAGAATAGGTCAGGCTGTGGTTCATCACGTCTGCAAGAATAAAAAGATCTACCCCCCGTACAGAATCGTACAGGATCCCCTTTGCCTCTCCGGTCCCAAAGCGGGGGCAGGCGCTGCGGATCATATAGGAATCCTGGTGATAGCCCTGGAAATTCGGTGTTCCAAGGAAGCTCTGGTTGCTCTTTTCACGGAAGCTTACCAGATATTGATCCACATCACGCGCCAGATCACGGCAACCCTCCAGTGATGCGATCTTCAGTGGAGCGATCGGAAGTACGCTCTCATAAGAAAAATTTTCGGACATATAATCCTCCTGTCTTTTGTCTGAAATACCTAACTTATTTATATCATTTTTATAGACGGACAGTCAACCCATATCCATGGAAATTCCCCCGGCGTCATTGCATTTTGTATATAAATTTAGTATAGTAAGAACAGAATGTGTGATAAGGATGGAAAAAGATGGAGCATTTGATAAGTTCGGTAGTGCCGGGGAGCATTGCAGAGGAGATGGAGATCGAGCCGGGAGATGTGCTGGTATCTGTGAATGGACAGACACCGGAGGATGTGTTTGACTACCGGTATCTGATGAATGAGGAGGAAGTTCTGGTACTGATCCGAAAGCCGGATGGGGAGGAATGGGAACTTGAGATCGAGAAGGAATATGAAGATGACCTGGGACTGGAGTTTGAGAACGGTCTCATGGATGAATATCGCTCCTGTCGGAATAAGTGCATTTTCTGTTTTATCGATCAGCTGCCTCCGGGGATGCGGGATACCCTGTATTTTAAGGATGATGATTCCAGACTGTCTTTTCTGCAGGGGAATTATCTGACGCTGACGAATATGAGCGAGCATGAGATTGACAAGATCATTTATTATAAGCTGTCACCTATCAATATTTCCTTTCAGACCACGAATCCCGAACTGCGCTGCCGGATGCTGAACAACCGGTTTGCGGGAGAGATCTTCGGAAAAGTGAAGCGGCTGAAGGATGCAGGGATCGTCATGAACGGGCAGATCGTTCTGTGCCGGGGCGTGAACGATGGAGAGGAGCTGGAACGCTCCATTCGGGATCTGACGGCATATATGCCTCAGCTTCAGAGTGTGTCGGTGGTGCCGGTGGGACTTACCCGTTACAGGGAGGGATTGTACCCGCTGGAGCCTTTTACGAGGGAGGATGCATGCCGGGTGCTGGATACGGTCCACAGATGGCAGGAGGAGCTGTTCCGGAAGTATGGAAATCATTTTATCCATGCGGGAGATGAGTGGTATATCCTTGCGGGAAGGCAGATGCCCGGGCCGGATACCTACGACGGATATCTGCAGCTGGAGAATGGAGTCGGTATGGTAAGGCTTCTCTCTGATGAGGTGGAGGAAGCACTGTCAGAGTGCGCCGGAGACAGCCGGAGAAGGAGCATGACCATTGCCACCGGAGAGCTGGCTGCACCGTTTTTGGAGGAACATGTGGAGCGGATACAGGAGAAATATCCTGAGATACAGGTACAGGTCATCCCGGTTCGGAATGATTTCTTCGGGGAACGCATTACTGTGGCAGGGCTGGTGACCGGAAGGGATCTGATCCGTCAGCTGGAGGGCAGAGAACTGGGCGGCCGTCTTCTGATCTCCTGTCATATGCTGAAGGACGGAGAGACTGTTTTTCTGGATGATGTGTCTGTGGATGAAGTGGAAAAAACTTTACAAATCAAAGTATCCATAGTAGAATCAAGCGGAAATGATTTTGTAAATGCAATTTTAGAATAGAAAGAGGTTAAGAAATGAGTAAACCAATCGTAGCCATTGTGGGACGGCCCAATGTTGGAAAATCCACGCTGTTCAACGCATTGGCAGGAGAGAATATCTCTATTGTTAAGGATACGCCGGGCGTGACAAGAGACCGCATCTATGCGGATGTTACCTGGCTGAACCGCAGCTTTACCCTGATCGATACCGGTGGTATCGAGCCGGACAGCAGCGATATTATTTTATCTCAGATGAGAGAGCAGGCGCAGATCGCCATTGATACGGCGGATGTGATCATTTTCCTGGTGGATGTGCGTCAGGGACTGCAGGACGCGGATTCCAAGGTGGCGGACATGCTCCGCCGTTCCCATAAGCCGGTGATCCTGGTTGTCAACAAGGTGGACAGCTTCCAGAAATATATGGGAGATGTCTATGAGTTCTATAACCTGGGGATCGGAGATCCGGTTCCGGTATCCGCAGCGTCCAGGCTGGGGATCGGAGATATGCTGGATGCAGTTGCAGAGCATTTTCCGGACGGCGCAGAAGGAGAAGAGGAGGACGACCGTCCCAAGATCGCTGTTGTAGGGAAGCCGAATGTGGGCAAATCCTCCATCATCAATAAGCTGGTGGGTGAGAACCGGGTGATCGTGTCCAATATTGCAGGGACTACCAGAGATGCCATCGACACGGATATCTGCTGGAACGGCAGAGAATATGTGTTTATTGATACCGCCGGACTGCGGCGCAAGAACAAGATCAAGGAAGAACTGGAGCGTTACAGCATCATCCGTACGGTGACTGCCGTGGAGAGAGCGGATGTGGTGGTGGTAGTGATCGACGCCACGGAAGGCGTGACAGAGCAGGATGCGAAGATCGCCGGTATCGCCCATGAACGGGGCAAAGGCATCATTGTGGCGGTGAACAAGTGGGATGCGCTGGAGAAGAATGACAAGACCATCTATGAGTTTACCCGCAAGGTACGGGAGATTCTTTCCTTCATGACCTATGCAGAGATCCTTTTTATCTCCGCACAGACCGGACAGCGTCTGCCGAAGCTTTTTGAGACCATTGATATGGTCATTGAGAACCAGACCCTGCGTGTTCAGACCGGTGTGCTCAATGAGATCGTAACGGAAGCCGTTGCCATGCAGCAGCCGCCGTCGGATAAAGGGCGCCGTCTGAAGATCTTTTACGTGACACAGGTAGCGGTGAAGCCTCCGACCTTTGTTATTTTTGTGAATGACAAGGAGCTGATGCATTTCTCCTATACCAGATATCTGGAGAATAAGATCCGTGACACCTTTGGCTTTAAGGGAACATCCCTGAAGTTCATCATACGGGAGAGGAAGGAAGCAGACTGATATGGAACGTATCATTTGTCTGGGAATCGGTTATCTGTTTGGAATTTTCCAGACTGCATATATCTATGGAAAAATGAATGGAATTGACATCCGGGAATATGGAAGCGGCAATGCCGGAACCACGAATGCTCTTCGTGTGCTGGGCAAAAAGGCAGGGCTTGTGGTATTTCTCGGAGATGTGGCAAAGACGGTGCTGGCGGTTGTCCTTGTTCGTATACTGTTTGCAGAGGAATATGGACACATGCTCCCGCTGCTTGGACTGTATGCGGCGGCAGGGACGATTCTGGGACATAATTTCCCGGTACAGCTTGGCTTCAAGGGAGGCAAGGGCATTGCATGTACAGCCGGTCTGGTGGTGACGCTGGGACCGATCGTAACGCTTCTGGAGGCTGCAACCTTTCTGCTGACCGTCGGACTGACAAGGTATGTATCCCTGGGATCCATCCTTGTGGTGCTGGAGCTTATTGTTGATCTTGTGGTACTGGGACAGATGGGATATTATGGAATGAGTCAGGCACATCTGGTGGAATTTTATCTGGTATGTACGGCGCTGTCCGGGATGGCAGTGTTCCGCCACAGAGCGAATATCAGACGTTTATTGAATGGCACTGAAAATAAGATTTTTCAGAAAAAATCAGAATAAAAGGAGAAATGGGTTATGGCAAAGGTCAGTGTAATTGGAGCAGGAAGCTGGGGAACTGCGATTTCAAATCTGTTGAGTAAGAACGGACATGAGGTGACCGTCTGGTCCATCATGGAAGATGAGATCGAGATGCTGAAAAGGGAGCATGAGCACAAGACGAAGCTGCCGGGGGTGAAGTTGTCGGAGGAGATCGAGTTTACCACGGATCTGGAGGGTTCCATTCGGGGAAGAGATCTGCTTGTGCTGGCGGTTCCGTCACCCTTTACCAGAAGCACTGCTCACAGTATGGCGCCTTATGTGGAAGAAGGACAGATCATCGTCAATGTGGCAAAGGGTATCGAGGAGAGTACCCTTATGATCCTTACGGACATTATTGAGCAGGAAATTCCTCAGGCGAATGCAGCGGTTCTTTCAGGACCGAGTCATGCGGAGGAGGTAGGAAGAGGCATTCCGACCACCGTTGTGGCAGGTGCAAAGGACAAAGAGACCGCAGAATATATTCAGAATATATTTATGAATCAGGTGTTCCGTGTGTATACCAGTCCGGACATGCTGGGCATTGAGCTGGGCGGAGCGCTGAAGAACGTGATCGCACTGGCGGCAGGTGCAGCGGACGGTCTTGGCTGCGGTGACAATACCAAAGCAGCGCTCATTACAAGAGGTATTGCGGAGATGAGCCGTCTGGGAGTGGCGATGGGAGGTCATATCGAGACCTTTAACGGTCTTACCGGAATTGGTGACCTGATCGTAACCTGTGCTTCCGTACACAGCCGCAACCGCAGGGCAGGATACCTGATCGGACAAGGCAGGACCATGAAGGAAGCCATGGATGAAGTCAAGATGGTTGTTGAGGGTGTATATTCTGCAAAGGCAGCCATTATCCTTGCAGAAAAATATGGTATCAGCATGCCGATCGTAGAAGAGGTAAATAAAGTTCTGTTTGAGGATAAGCCGGCGAAGGAAGCACTGGCGGATCTGATGCTTCGGGATAAGAAGATCGAGCATCCGGAGCTCCCCTGGTAAGCAGCTGTCTGACTGACCGGAATGAGGTCACCGGCGGCGAATTTTTCCGTGACATTTATATGGAAATCGATTATAATAATATCGTGAGTAAACGATCAGGATGTTTACAAAAGGAGGGCACTGTATATGGCAGGAATTATTAAGAGATTTGGGGATATTATGTCAGCAAACCTGAACGCTTTGCTGGACAAGGCAGAGGATCCGGAGAAGATGATCGATCAGTATCTGCGCAATCTGGAGAGTGATCTGGGAAAGGTGAAAGCAGAGACGGCAGCGATCATGGCTGAGGAGAGCAAGTGTAAGCGCCAGCTGGATGAGTGCTCTGAGGATATGGCAAAGATGCAGCGTTATGCAGAGAAGGCGATCGTAGCAGGCAATGATAATGATGCCCGTCAGTTCCTCGAGAAGAAGCAGGAGCTTGCAGGTAAGCAGGCGGCCCTTCAGCAGGCATATGATCTGGCACATGGCAATGCGGTGAAGATGAAAGAGATGCATGACAAGCTGGTCAGCGATATCGGAAGCCTGAATGCCAGAAGAGATGCGATCAAGGCGAAGATGGCAGTTGCGAAGACTCAGGAGAGAATGAACAAGATGGGTGCTTCCGCAGTGGGTGCCTCCAATAATATGTCTGCGTTTGCACGTATGGAGGAGAAGGCAGACCGGATGCTGGATGAAGCGAACGCCATGGCAGAGCTGAACGCAGCATCGGAAGAGGATGATATTGATGATCTGGCTGCAAAATATGATGACCACGGCACAGAAAGTGCAGTGGACGATGAGCTTGCAGCATTGAAGGCAAAGCTTGGTCAGTAGACGCAGGAGTATAAAAAGAGTGCCGGTTCAGGCACTCTTTTTGAAAATACAACCAAATAAAACGGGAAGAGAGGGAGTTTCCTTTGAGTGAAGTATATTATTGTAAAAACTGCGGCGGGATTATGGAGTTCGATGTGGGGACACAGGGACTCAAATGTCCGAATTGCGGAACGGAAGAAGCAATTGTGGGCACACAGGGAGAAGTAAAGGAACACGATCTGACCAGTTATGCAAAGAAGACGATCCGTGCGGAGGAGAAGACCTCTTCTACCATGCAGTGCCCGTCCTGCGGTGCAACGGTGGAGGTGGAAGCGACCAGCACGGCAAAGGACTGTCCTTACTGCGGGACTGCTTTTGTACTGGCAGAGAAGCAGCTTTCCAATATCATGCCGGACGGAGTGCTTCCCTTCCGCATTGACCGGAACCGTGTCGGAGAGATTTTTGGTAAATGGATCAAGCGGCGGTGGCTGGCTCCGGGGGAACTGAAGAATCTGTACCAGAAGGATAAGCTTCAGGGAATCTATATCCCGTACTGGACCTTTGACGCGCAGGCGCAGGCTTCCTACCGGGCAGAGGGCGGTACGAACCATACGGTTACTGTACGCAATTCCAAAGGGGAAGAGGAGCGAAGGACAGAAATCCGCTGGCGTGCTACCAGTGGTTCCGTCCGGCATTTCTTTGATGATGTGCTGGTTCATGCATCAGACCGCCTGGACGACGGACTGATCCGCAGGATCGAGCCGTTTCACACCCAGGAGATCCCGGAGTATTCGCCGGACTATCTGTCCGGTTACAGCTCAGAGGTCTATACGGTAGATCTGGCAGATGCACACCGGAAGGCAAGGAGCCGTATGGAGAGCGAGCTCCGCTCCCTGGCAGAACAGGATGTGCTCCGCAGATTTGACCATGTGCGGAATCTGCGGATGGATGACAGCTATCGGGATGAGACCTATAAGCATGTGCTGCTTCCGGTCTATGCCACAGCCTATCATTATAAGAACAGACAATATACCGTACTGATCAATGGAGAGACCGGAAAGATACAGGGAGAATATCCAAAGAGCCCGGCAAAGATCGCGCTGATCGTGCTGGCAGCAGCGTTGTTTGCTGCGGCGTTTATGTGGCTCACGGGACCTGATAAGAGTGAGGACTATGGACAGAATGCCGGACAGGAGATCTGTACGGAGATTACATACGAGCAGATAGAGGAGGTATAGGAGGCAATGGCTTTATTTGGAAATCAGTTTGCCAATGTAGTAGAATGGGAAGAATACAGAGATGATATTCTGTTCTGGAAATGGAGCAATAAGGAGATCAAAAAGGGCAGCCGTCTGGTGATCCGTCCGGGACAGGATGCAATCTTTCTTTATAACGGAAAGGTAGAGGGTGTATTTACGGATGAGGGAAGCTTTGATATGGAATCAGAGATCATCCCGTTCCTGTCTACCTTAAAGGGATTCCGCTTTGGATTCAACAGCGGTATTCGTGCAGAGGTGCTCTTTATCAATACAAAGGAAGTGACGGTAAAGTGGGGGACCAAGAATCCGATCAACATTCCGACCCCCGGGCTTCCGGCAGGTATGCCGATCCGCTCCTTTGGTTCCTTCTGCTGTAAGGTCTCTGACCATGCAGTGCTGATCGACAAGATCGCAGGTGTGAAGAAGCAGTTTACCATGGATGACGTGAAGGAGAGAGTCATTGCCATGCTGGATCAGCTCCTGATGAAATGGATCGTGCGGGAAGGCAGGGACATGTTTAATCTTCAGGCGAATTCCTTTGATATTGCCAGAGGGCTCCAGGAGGACCTGGATATGGAGATGATGAAGATCGGTATCAGTATCACTGCTTTTAATATTTCCAGCTTTACTTATCCGGAGGAGATTCAGAAGATGGCAACGAAGGTTGCTTCCCAGAGTGTGGTGGGAGATATGGGGCGGTATCAGCAGATGTCCATGCTGGATGCGGCGTCCAGGGGAACCGGCAGCGGCGGACGTATGGCAGGAGATATGGCAGGCATGGCGATGGGCATGATGATGGGTCAGCAGATGGCAGGTCAGATGGGGCAGAATATGTTCGGACAGCAGTCCCAGTCCCAGCAGCCGGTTCAGCAGACCGTGCCCGGTCAGGGAGAGGATCCGGTCAGCCCGGGAGGATGCAAGTTCTGTCCGGAGTGCGGAACGAAGACAGAGGGCATGAAGTTCTGTCCCAACTGCGGCAAAAAGCTTATGTAACAGAAGAATTGACGGGTGAAGTGATATGAAAAAAAGAGGAAATCCATTGGCACAGTTCCTGATCGGACTTGCCATGCTTGTGTCCGGAGGCTACTGGTTCATGTCCAGTGTCAGCGTGTCTACCGGATTTTACAGTCTGCATATCGGCGGAATGAGGCTGGGAGGCGGACTGGTCGTAGTACCTTTCATTGCGGGGATCGTCTGGTTCTGTGTGAATACCGATTCCTTTGGCGCCAAGCTCCTGATCGGAGCGGGACTTCTGGTCATTGCGGCGTCAGTGATCGCGGGGACTCAGTTCCGCTTCAGAAACACGGATCTTTATAATTATCTGATCATGCTGATCCTGATGTTTGGGGGAGCGGCGCTCATATTGAAGGTACTGTGCTATAATCCGGATAAAAAGAATAAAGAAGATAAAAAAGATTAGCAGGAAATAAGACCAGATTAGGAGATTGACAGAATGACAAGAGAAGCATTTAAAGCATTGGTTGAGAGAGGACCCGTATTACTGGACGGAGGAACAGGCTCCTGTCTGCGTAAGCTGGGGATGCCTGTGGGTATCAGTACAGAGCTGTGGGCATATGAGCATCCGGAGGTGATCGGCAGGCTGCAGCAGGAGTATGCGGATGCGGGTTCGGATATCATTTATGCTCCGACCTTTGGGGCAAATCGCATATCTCTTGGCAATCTGGGTCTGGAGGACCGGCTGGAGGAGCTGAACCGGGCTGCAGTACAGAGGACCCTTGCCAATGTGGGGAATCGGGTGCTGGTGGCAGGAGACCTGTCCACTACCGGACAGCCGATGGAACCATACGGTCCTATGACCTATGACAGGCTTCTGGATATTTACAGAGAGCAGATCCGGATACTTGCGGATGCAGGAGCAGAGCTTCTGGTGGCAGAGACTCTGATGTCTCTGGAAGAGGCTCTTGTTATCTGCGATGCGGCCCGGGAGGTCTGTGATCTGCCTCTTATCATCTCCTTTACCTGTGAGGGAGACGGCAATCTGTATTTTGGAGGTACGGTGTTTGAGGCGGCTGCTTCCCTGGAAGCCATGGGAGTGGATGCGGTTGGCGTGAACTGCGCAGTGGGACCGGATCAGCTGGATGCAGTGATCCGAACACTTTCGGAGACAGTGGAGATTCCTGTAGTGGCGAAGCCCAATGCCGGTATGCCTCTCATCACAGAGACCGGAGATGCGGTGTACAGTATGGGAGCGGAGGAATTTACCCGCCATATGAAGCGGCTTGCAGGATGCGGAGCAGTCCTGGTAGGCGGCTGCTGCGGAACGACGCCGGATTATATTCGAGATTTGAAGAAGAGTTTGTAATATGAAGAAGCAGATTGTATTGGGCGTCAGCCTTATGGGGATCGCATTCCTGCTGTTGTTTTTCTGTATCCGTGAGCGGGTACAGGTTATGGATGTGCAGATCCTTTCGGAGCATAAGATAAAGGCTCTGCAGGAGGAAAGGACACCTTTTGATGCCTCTGTTCAGACCGCGCTGCAGGTGAACGGGGTGGATGCCGCCTGGGAGCAGGAGGAACAGCGCTATTATATTCCGAGGAATATGCAGGAGGAACACTGGAAGGGGACGCTGGGCGCGTCTGTTGACGGGGTTCCTGCTTTTGTTGTATGGGAGGAGGATGCTGCCTTTGCCGATATCCGGGAGGCGGTGGCAGAGGGGCATGAATTCCGGTGTATGGTCTATAATGACAGCGGATATGCGCTGGTGTCGGTACTTTTTACCGGCCTTCCGGTCATGAGTATTGACGGGAATATGGGAGAACAGGGAACCAGGATCACTGTTTTTGATCCGGTTCTGAGTGCCCGTGACGGATATCAGACAGAGGAGACCCTGGCATATTATAATATCCGGGGAAATGCCAGCAAGCGGTTCGAGAAGCTGGGATACCGGCTGGAGTTTTTCTATGACGACGGAAGTGAGGGCAGGGATATTTCCCTGCTTGGCATGCGCGAGGATAATGACTGGCAGCTAAAAGCGATGTATTCGGACCGAAGCAAGCTTCGGGACAAGCTGTCTATCGAGCTGTGGAACCGGATCGCGGAGCAGACAGAGACAAAGGCGGATGACGGATGTCATATGGAATATCTGGAGCTGATCATCAATGGGGAATACAGAGGTCTGTATGGTCTTGTGGAGCCTACGGACTACAAATCTCTGGGATTGGATAAGACCAGAGATCTGATCTATAAAGCGGCGGCAGATGAATGGCCAAATGACAGTCTTTTCGATGTCAGTGAAGCGGAGCAGTCCTTTGTCTGCGCGGGAATCAGTATCCGTCAGGCGGATAAGACCTTCTATCCGGGGATATGGGATCCTTTCCGTACCTTCTGGAACCATGGGTATGAGATGGAGTCGCAGGAGGATCTGGAGGTTTTGTACGGCTGTATTGACCGGCAGAATTTTATAGAATATGACCTCTACTACAATGCCATTGCCGGTATGGACAACCGGTTTAAAAATATTATCTACAGTACGGTGATGGAGTCGGACGGGACATATCTCATCCGCCGTATCCCCTGGGATCAGAACTATTCCTGGGGAGATGACTTTGACCCGGAAGAAGGAGATATCAAGAATATTGTCTACAATCCTGATCTGGCGGAGAAGTGGCTGAATGAAGAGGTTTTCCGCAATATGCAGGCATATGACACCGCACTTCCCGGGGACATGTACGCTACCTGGAAGAGCTGGCGGGAGACCTTTCTGAAGGAGGATATATGGAAATCCTATGCCCGGGAGCAGATGGATTATCTGGTGGATTCCGGGGCATTTGCCAGAGATACGAAAAAGTGGCAGGACAGCGGAAACGTGCCGGATACGGAGGAGATAGAGACCTTCATAGATACAAGATTTGTCTGGCTGGACGAATATTTGAAGATATAATTGACAAAGTTCTCTTTCATTGATAAAATACTTTGATATAAGGATTTTATCACAGTAAACAGAGAAAGCAGGGAGAGAGATGCAGAAAGTAGTTTTTTCTATTCTGGTAGAGAACTCAGCAGGAGTTCTGAGCAGGATCGCAGGGCTTTTCAGCCGCAGGGGCTATAATATTGACAGTCTGACGGTAGGTACGACTGCAGATCCAAGATTTTCCAGAGCGACCGTGGTGGCAAGGGGAGACCACAACATTCTGGATCAGATTGAAAAGCAGCTGAATAAGCTGGAAGATGTGGTAGACATTAAGACACTGGAGCCGGATACTTCCGTGTGCCGTGAGCTGGTTCTTGTTAAGGTTCTCTGCAATGAGGATACCAGACAGAAGGTTATCTCTATCGCAGATATTTTCAGAGCGAAGATCGTAGACGTTTCCATAGAGTCACTGGTGATTGAGCTGGTCGGAAGCCAGAGCAAGGTAGAGGCATTCCTTCGGATGCTGGATGGGGTTGAGATCCTGGAACTTGCCCGTACCGGTCTGATTGGTCTGTCCAGAGGAACCTTCGATGTGAAGATGTACGGAGAAGACGGAAGACTTGTGGACTATGATTTTATAAAAAAGCAGTAACGGTTCTGAATCGCTACATATAAAGCAAACACATTTTAGATAATGGAGGAATGAAAAATGGCAAAGATTTATTATCAGGAGGATTGTAATCTTTCTTTACTGGAGGGCAAGACGATCGCAGTGATCGGTTACGGCAGCCAGGGACATGCACATGCGCTGAACGCAAAGGAATCCGGATGTCATGTAATTATCGGTCTGTATGAGGGCAGCAGATCCTGGAAGAGAGCAGAGGAGCAGGGCTTTGAGGTATATACGGCTGCTGAGGCTGCTAAGAGAGCAGATATCATCATGGTTCTGATCAATGATGAGTTACAGGCAGCTATGTACAAGAAGGATATTGAGCCGAACCTGGAAGAGGGCAATATGCTGATGTTCGCACATGGCTTTAACATCCACTTCAATCAGATCACGCCTCCGAAGTATGTAGACGTTACGATGATCGCACCAAAGGGACCTGGACATACCGTAAGAAGCGAGTATCAGGCAGGCAAGGGTGTTCCGTGTCTGGTTGCAGTTCATCAGGATGCTACCGGAAGAGCACTGGAGAAGGCACTGGCTTACGCACTGGCAATCGGCGGCGCAAGAGCAGGCGTTCTGGAGACAACCTTCAGAACTGAGACCGAGACAGACCTTTTCGGCGAGCAGGCAGTTCTCTGCGGCGGTGTGTGCGCACTGATGCAGGCAGGCTTTGAGACTTTGACCGAGGCTGGATATGATCCGAGAAATGCATATTTTGAGTGTATCCATGAGATGAAGCTGATCGTAGACCTGATCTATCAGTCCGGTTTCGAAGGAATGAGATATTCCATCTCCAATACTGCAGAGTATGGTGATTATATTACCGGACCGAAGCTGATCACTGAGGAGACCAAGAAGACCATGAAGAAGATCCTGAAGGATATTCAGGATGGTTCCTTCGCAAAAGAGTTCCTTCTGGATATGTCTGCTGCAGGCGGACAGGCTCACTTCAAGGCTATGAGAAAGCTGGCTGCTGAGCATCCGTCAGAGCAGGTAGGCAAGGAGATCCGTAAGCTGTACAGTTGGAACGGAGAAGACAAATTACTGGACAACTAATCAGTCGTCAAGGGGACGGGGAGCTTTCCCCGTCCGTTTTTGTATGACAGGAAAGGCTGTTCCCTGTCATACAAAAACGTTTTGTGATGTACGGATAGGAATTAATAGAAAACAAGAGGTGTCGGATTGAAGAAAAACAGACTTTCCACCGCACAGCTGCAGTGTCTGTTTGTACTGTTCCATGTGCTGGCTGTGGCATACGCGGTCCTTTTTTTACATCCATATTATGGTTCTAATGATGAGTTCTCCCTGGCTGCCATCGCATCGGGTGCCTACGGGGATTACACACATTATTTTATTTATCTGCACAGCGGCTTTGCCTGGCTTATGAAGCTTTTTTACCTGCTGATGCCGTCATTGAACTGGTATACGATTCTCATGTATGGGATGATATTTCTTTCGCTGACAGCAGTAGGCTTTACATGGATCCGACGTTCGCCGCGGACGGGTGTCGTCCTGTCCCTTATGCTGGTTCTTGCGTCTTTGCAGCCGCTGTATGTGGAGCTGCAGTATACGAAGACGGCGGCAGTGGTAACGGCGGCAGGCTATGTACTGCTGTTTTGTATGGACAGACAGCTGTCTTTGTGGAAGTACCGGCTGGTTCAGGGCGCGGGTATCATACTGCTGCTTCTGGGAAGCTGGATCCGATTCCAGGCATTTGGTATGGTCAGCCTGCTGGCATTTGGCTTCTGGCTTGCGAAGGCGGCGAAGGCGGTCCGGACCCGGGAATGGAGACGTTTCCTGACAGAGAGCTGTATTCCCTGCATCCTTGCCTTTGTGCTGGTCTTTGGAAGTATTCTGGCAGAGAATGTGCTGGTCTACCGACCGGGAACACCGGAAGCTCATTATCGGGAATATGACCGGGCGCGTCAGAAGCTTCTGGATTATGGGGTTCCGGAATGGGATGAGTATGAGGCGGAGTATGAGGCGCTGGGGCTTGGACGAACCGACTATATCAACCTTCAGAACTGGCTGATTGCTGATTATGACCGCTATACAGCAGACACCTTCCAGGCAATCGTGGAGTTTCGGCAGTCACGTCCGTTTCAGTGGGAGTATCTCCTTGATTATCTGGTTATTCTGGCGAAGAAGCCTCTGTTTGTGCTGGGGGTACTGGTCATGCTTCTGTGGCTTTTGGCAGCCCGTCTTTTAAAAAGACGGGAAGGCTGGTTTACGATGCTCTATCCGTATGCGGCACTGCTTGGCATTTATCTGTACTTTATTAAAATATACCGGGTGCTTCCAATCGTAGTGACTGCATGTCTGCTGGCATGTCTGATCTTTGTCTGGTCAGCGGCAGAAGAGCTGATTGCCGGACAGTGGGAGGCGCATTTAAAGGGAAAGAGATGGATCGCAGCGGGTCTTGCGGGAACTGTCCTGACGACAGGCATCTGTGTACGGATGCTGATCGTTCCGGCGTTTCAGCCTGCATTTCAGACCTCGGAGCCAAGTCAGGCATTCCGGGAGCTGTATGATACCATCAGTGAGGATAAGGAACTTTATTATGTGTTTGATCCCTTTACCAATAATGGGATGGAGCTGGGATATTCTGTCTTTGAGAAGCTTCCGGAGGATTATCTGACGAATATTTTCACCCTTGGAGGGTGGGAGACGGAGTCGCCGCAGGTGGTCTCCAATCTGGAAGCATACGGTCAGAGAAGTCTTTTGACCTCTCTTTATATGAGTGACCGGGCTGTTCTGATCTCGAATACGCTGATGGAGCATATTATGCTTCATCTTCAGGATATTTACGACGGCATTTTTATCACCTATTCCAAGGTGAACCGGATCGGGAATTTCGATCTGTTTGCTCTGAACTATAAGATGTCCGGGCTGAAGGAGACAGAAGAATACACTTCAACTCTGGATAAGACCTATACGGCAGAGAACGACCGGTATGATGTGTTCGAGGGTACAGTGAACATGACTCCGGAGGAACTGGAGGGCAAGAGTGTATTTCTGTGGGTACAGAGCCTTGAGAGCGGCAAGAAGCGGATGTATCAGGGAACCTGGCAGCAGCAGGACGAAAATGGTCTGTATTCCATGCTTTACGACAGCAGTCTGAAGGAGACCGATCAGGTAAAGTTTATGATACCGAAGATGAGTTATCCGCTGGATGACCGTTATGAGGTCCGCATTGTGATCCGGGATGGAGATAAGGGAACGAAGATCGTGACGGAGAACAATATATATAGAAGTAATTCTTCAGAGGAGTAGGTTGGACATGAAAAAAAGACAGATGAATTTTGAACTTCTGCGGATTCTCTGCATGTATATGATCGTGGTCGGGCACTGTCTGTTTCATGGAAGAGTAACGGCAAAGCTGGGTTACGGGACCATGAATTATCTGGCTTCTTATTTGATCCAGTCCTTTTCTGCGGTGCATGTGAACTGCTTTGTCATGATTGCGGGATATTTTGCAGTTGGAAGTGAGTTTAAGGCTCAGAGGCTGCTTCGGTTCTGGAAGCAGGTGGTATTTTACTCGGCAGTGATCTTTCTGGTATATGCGTGCTTTGCAGATGTTACAGTCAGGGATGCGGTGCAGGCAGTTTTGCCCGTATCATCCAGAACCTACTGGTTTGTTTCTGTCTATATGGGGTTGTCTCTTCTGATGCCTTTTGCAGGGATTTTGACCGGACGGCTGAGTAAGCGGCAGTATCAGTATCTGTTAGGGCTTCTGGCAGTCTTTTTCAGTATCAATCATGCGGTCTTCCGGGTGGATACCTACGGAAGCTATGCGGGAAGAGAGCTTTCCTGGTTTATGTTCCTCGCCCTGCTGGCAGGATATATCCGGCTTCATACAGAGGAAAAGAGGACATATATCTGGTATGGGCTTGCAGGCTATGTGCTTGGTTCGCTGGCGATACTGGCAAGCGTCTATTTGTCCGTGGAGCTTCATCAGGAGGATATCGGTTATTTCCTGAATTATAATTCGCCGTTTGCTTTGCTTGCCACCGTATCTCTGTTTATCTGCGTGAGAAATATCCGATGGAAGGGAAGTGCCTGGGATGGATGGATCCTGAAGATCTCGGGTGCGGCCTTTGGAGTCTATCTGATCCATGACCATTACCTGATCCGGTATCTGGTATGGGACACTTTCAGGGCAAGCAAGGTGGCGCGTACCCATTGGGCTGTGATCTATACCGTGGGGATCGGGATCGTCGTGTACCTGATCTGTACCTGCCTGGAGCTGATTCGGCAGAAGCTGTTTGTCTTACTGGAAAAACCGTATAAAACGACACTATTATATAAGAAGGAACAGCAATTTTGCGATTACTTGAATCAGATATTCAAAGATTCAGAAAAGTCCGCTTGACAAAAGCGGGCTTTTTTGCTATTATTTTTATCAATGAAATAAGTAAATGCGTTGAAGAGGAATAGTACATTCAGACTTGAATTCAGAGAGCTGTCGGGTGGTGTGAGACAGCAGAGAGGATGTCTGGAACTCGCCTCCGAGCGGCTGTCCCAAATCTTCCCTGAGGGAGGAGAGTAGACACAGACGGGGTTCCTGCCGTTACCAAGGGAAGGATATAAGAATCGTATCCGTAAGGTGTGTGAAGTCATTCATGAATTAGAGTGGTACCGCGTAAGGCAGTAGTCTTTCGTCTCTAAAGCTGAGAAGCTGTTAGGAGATGAAGGGCTTTTTTTTCGTTATTTCATAAGGCTGTGCAGACATGAAGGCACAGCGCGGAAAAGCAGAAAAGGAGAGATTGGAATTATGATGAATTACAGAAAGTATACCAGACAGTATTTTATGCCGCCTGAAAAATGTATGGACTGGGCATCCAGGGAGTATGTGGACCATGCACCGGTATGGTGCAGTGTGGATCTCAGGGACGGTAATCAGGCATTGGTGGTGCCCATGACTCTTCAGCAGAAGCTGGATTTCTTCGAGCTGTTGGTGAAGATCGGTTTTAAGGAGATCGAGGTTGGATTTCCGGCAGCTTCTGATACGGAATATGAGTTTCTGAGAGCTCTGATCGAGAGAAACCTGATTCCGGATGATGTGACGGTTCAGGTATTGACTCAGGCAAGAGAGCATATCATCCGCAAGACCTTTGAAGCACTGAAGGGCGTGAAAAATGCCATCGTGCATGTATATAATTCCACCTCTCTTTCTCAGAGAGAGCAGGTATTCCGCAAATCCAAAGAGGAGATCCTGGAGATTGCTGTCGAAGGAGCAAAGCTTTTAAAGGAGCTGACCGAGGAGGCAGGAGCGGATTATCGTTTTGAATACAGTCCGGAAAGCTTTACCGGAACAGAACCGGAATATGCACTGGAAGTATGCAATGCAGTGCTGGATGTGTGGAAGCCCACAGCGGACCGCAAGGCGATCATCAACCTTCCGGTAACGGTACAGCATTCTATGCCGCATGTATATGCACAGCAGATCGAGTATGTCAGCAAACACTTAAAATACAGAGAAAACGTATTGGTTTCCCTTCATCCGCACAATGACCGCGGGTGTGGGGTTGCTGATACGGAGATGGGACTTCTGGCAGGTGCGGACCGTGTGGAAGGGACGCTCTTCGGGAACGGCGAGCGTACCGGTAATGTGGATGTTGTCACAGTGGCAATGAATATGTATGCGCAGGGCGTCGATCCGGAGCTTGATTTTTCCGATATGGTCGATATCTGCGAAAAATATGAAGCCTATACCGGAATGAAAGTAGATGAGCGGAATCCGTACAGCGGAGCGCTTGTATTCGCCGCATTCTCCGGTTCCCATCAGGATGCCATCGCCAAGGGAATGAAGTGGATCGAGGAGAAGGCTCCGGAACACTGGACGGTTCCGTATCTTCCGATCGACCCGACTGATGTGGGAAGAAATTATGATGCAGATGTGATCCGCATCAACAGCCAGTCCGGCAAGGGCGGAGTCGGATATATTCTGGAGAGAAACTACGGAATTGTCATGCCGGCGCCTATGAGAGAGGCTATGGGATACGCGGCAAAAGCCGTTTCCGACAGACAGAACAAGGAGCTTCAGCCGGCAGAGATCTATCAGGTATTCAAAGAAAAATTTGTCGGAATCAGTCAGCCATATTATGCGGTAGAGGTGCATTTCAAGCAGGAGAACGGTATAATTGCAGAGCTTACCACGACCTTTAACGGAGTGAAAAAGGTCTCTGTCGGAAGGGGTAACGGACGTCTGGATGCAGCCAGCAATGCACTGAAGCAGGGGTATGGATTTAACTACAAACTGATCACCTATCAGGAGCATGCATTGGAGCAGGGAACCAGCTCCAGCGCCATCGCATATGTGGGAATTGAGACTCCGGACGGCAAAAAGCACTGGGGAGCAGCCATCAATCCGGATATTATCCATGCTTCTATTGATGCATTAGTAACAGCGATTAACCATTCGGTGAAATAAGTAATATACAAAAAAGAAGAACGTTTTTCACAAATTTTTGTGAGAAGCGTTCTTTTTTTTGGTTTTTGTCATAAAAACGAAAAAAGTTGTTCATAATAGTTAACAAAATTGTAATATTTGTATTGACTTTTGGATTTGTCCGGAGCTATAATGCCAAACTGTAGGCGGGCACGGCAGCAATTCATCCGTGCTCACGAAATGGCAGAGATGCCGCAATTGAATAGAAAAGGAGTGTATGTATGCGTAGATGCTACCGGGGTGCGGCACTTGTACTTGGGGGAATCCTCATGACAGGTATCACATCCTTCAACTCCTGCAGTATCGGTTCCTTGACCGTATATGCTGCAGAGGACATACCGGCTGAAGAACTGGAGACAGCATTTCAGGAGGAAGTCCAGACAGGGGAAGAAAACGTCGAAACAGAAATACAGGCAGAAGAAATGCCGGCACCTGAGGAAGTGACGGAAGAACCGGTTCAGGCGGTGGAGGAACCAGTTCCGACGGCAGAGGAACCGACGCAGGCAGTTGGCACAAGTTTTAGTTTGGAGGAACAGGAGTATCAGGTACTCCTCAAAATAGTAGAAGCAGAAGCCGGGTGTGAGGACACCGCAGGTAAGATGCTGGTGGCGAATGTGGTTATGAACCGCGTCCGGAGCGCCCATTTTCCGAATTCAGTTTATGAAGTGGTCTACCAGAGACATGAAGGAAGAGCACAGTTTTCCCCGATTGATGACGGAAGAATCGACACGGTCAGTGTGTCTGCGGACACCGTAGAGGCTGTTGCCAGGGTAATGAACGGAGAAGACAGCTCCGCAGGGGCGTTGTTCTTCCGGGCTGCAAGCTGTAACAGCAGATGGTTTGATCAGGCGCTGACGCGGGTGATCGAGCACGGCAATCACATTTTTTATACCATGTAGGAAAAGAAAGAGGCAGATGCCTCTTTCTTTTTTTTAGTACCTATGGTAGAATGGCGATAGAAATTCGGCAAACTGACCGGAGGCGGTATGACACAGACCGTCATACCGGAATATTTGGAAAAGGAATGAGAGAAGATGGAATTGTTATATAAGAGTACAAGAGGCGGCGAGGAAGCAGTCACTGCATCCAGAGCGATTCTTCAGGGACTTGCCCACGATGGCGGACTGTTTGTGCCGGACAGGATTCCAGAACTGGATCTGTCCATGGAGCAGCTTTCCGGTATGTCTTATCAGGAAACTGCATACGAAGTGATGAAGCTGTTCCTGACAGATTTTACAGAAGAGGAGCTGAAGAACTGTATCAGCCGCGCATATGATGAGAAGTTTGATACGGAAGTGATCGCACCGCTGGCAAAGGCAGACGGTGCTTACTATCTGGAGCTTTTTCACGGAGCTACCATTGCGTTTAAGGATATGGCGCTTTCCATCCTGCCGCATCTGATGACGACCGCAGCGAAGAAGAATCAGATCAGCAATGAGATCGTGATCCTGACAGCTACTTCGGGAGATACGGGCAAGGCTGCCCTTGCCGGTTTTGCAGATGTGCCCGGAACCAGGATCATTGTATTCTATCCGAAGAACGGTGTCAGCCCGGTACAGGAGAAGCAGATGGTGACCCAGAAGGGTGACAATACGTTTGTTGTGGGTATTAAGGGAAATTTTGATGACGCACAGAGTGGTGTGAAGGCAATTTTCGGAGATCAGATTCTGGAGCGCGATCTTGCGGAGGCAGGCTTCCAGTTTTCCAGCGCCAATTCCATTAATATCGGGCGTCTGGTTCCTCAGATTGTATATTATGTATATGCCTGTGCAAAGCTTCTGGAGAGCGGTGAGCTCTCAGAGGGCGAGAAGATGAATGTGGTAGTGCCTACCGGAAACTTCGGAAATATTCTGGCGGCATATTACGCAAAGCAGATGGGAGTACCGATTGCAAAGCTGATCTGTGCATCCAATGACAATAAAGTATTGTATGATTTCTTCCAGACCGGAACCTATGACCGGAACCGTCCGTTCATTCTGACGACTTCTCCGTCCATGGATATTCTGATCTCCAGCAATCTGGAGCGTCTTCTTTACCGTATTGCAGGAGGAGATGCAGGCAAGGATGTGGAGCTGATGGACGCGCTGTCCAGGGAGGGCAGCTACCGGATCACTCCGGAGATGAAGGAACAGCTTCAGGATTTCTGCGGCTATTATGCAACCGAGGCAGAAGCGGCAGAAGCGATCCGGAAGGTATATGAGGATACCGGCTACGTGCTGGATACTCATACGGCAGTTGCAGCCTGTGCTTATAAGAAGTATGTGGCAGAGACAGGCGATGAGGCGAAGACGGTGATCGCCTCTACAGCAAGCCCGTATAAGTTCACCAGAAGTGTTATGGATGCCATTGACAGTGAGAAATATGACAGTATGACAGATTTTGAACTGATCGATGAGCTGTCCAGAATCTCCGGTGTGGAAGTGCCGAAGGCGATCGAGGAGATCCGTACGGCTCCTGTACGTCACAGAAATATCTGTGAGGTGAAGGATATGAAGAAGACGGTCAGAGAGTTTCTCGGTGTAGAATAGGAGAGAGCAGATGGCATTTGACGGAATATTTAATCTGATCGATCTGATCGTACTGGGCTTTGGATTCTATGCGCTGTATGGGGCATATGTCCTTCAGCGGGAAGGAAAGATCGTGCGGACCTTTCTCGTATTCAAGGATACGGACATTGAGCAGTGCAGGGATCTGCAGGGGTATGCCAACTGTATGGCGCCAAAGCTGTGGGCACTGGGCGGCATCATGGTGGTATACGGAATCATTTCTCTGCTGAATACATATGTGGTCGAGATCTCTTCACTTTTTATGGCAATGATGGCAGTATTTCTGCTGGCTCTTTTCTGGTATGGGATGGAAGTCAGGAAAGCCATGAAAAAATACTTTTAACTTGACTTTTTTTTCACAAGATGTAATAATACTTTCGACAGGTAAAACAAAAATAGAAGCTATTAATGAAGCAATATAAGGAGGACAAAGTCATGTCAACAAAAGCGTACTATCCGCTGAGCGAAATCGGCAAGGGTAAGCCTGGTTTTTCCAAAACCCGTTCTATTATTGAAGCTGCATTCTATGGCAACAATGTAGTAAAGGTTAACACCTTGAAAGAAGCTTACGAATTAGCAAAGAACTCTCCGGGAACGATCGTAACTGATATGCCTGTATACAGAGGCGAAGAGTTCGGTCTTGAGAAAGATGCAAAAGTTCTTCTGTTCAACGACGGTGCAGTAACCGGACGTTACGCAGCAGCTCGCCGTATCAAGGGCGAACCGGGTGTGGATGAAGTTAAGCTTGATAAAATTGTTATGGATGCTGTATACGAGGCTCGTTGGAAAACCATGTATCATGCAACCTGTTTCGTAGGTCTTGATCCTGAATTTATGGTAAAAGCTCACCTTCTGATTCCGGAAGGAGAGGAAAATCTTCTTTACAACTGGATGATCAACTTCCAGTATATGTCTGACGAATATGTAAAGATGTACAAGAATTCCCAGCCGATCGGTGATGGCAAGGAAGCAGATATCTACATCTTCTCCGATCCGCAGTGGGCTCCGCATGATGCTCCGGACCTGGATTACAGCTGCCTGAGCGATCCGCTGACTCTGTGCTACTTCGATACCAACGAGAACTGCGCAGCAATTCTTGGTATGAAATATTTTGGTGAGCACAAGAAGGGTACTCTGACCATGGCGTGGGCACTGGCTAACAGAAATGGTTATGCAAGCTGCCACGGCGGACAGAAAGAGTATACTTTAGCAGATGGAAGCAAATACGTTGCATCCGTATTCGGTCTGTCCGGATCCGGTAAGTCTACTCTGACCCATGCAAAGCACGGCGGAAAATATCCGATCACCGTACTTCATGATGATGCATTTATTATCAATACTGAGACCTGTTCTTCTGTAGCTCTTGAGCCGACTTACTTTGACAAGACTGCAGATTATCCAACCGGATGCCCGGACAACCAGTATCTGTTATCTGCACAGAACTGCTCCGCTACTCTGGATGAGAACGGACATATTCAGCTTGTAACTGAGGATATCAGAAATGGTAACGGTCGTGCGATCAAATCCAAACTGTGGTCCCCGAACCGCGTAGATAAGATTGACGCTCCTGTAAACGCAATCTTCTGGATCATGAAAGACCCGACCATTCCGCCGGTAGTAAAACTGAAAGGTGCTGCACTTGCATCTGTTATGGGTGCAACTCTGGCTACCAAGACCTCTACTGCAGAGCGTGTTGCAGCCGGTACCGACCTGAATGCACTTCGTATCGTACCTTACGCTAACCCGTTCAGAACCTATCCGCTGGTTCATGACTATGATAAGTTCAAGAAGCTGGTTGATGAGAAGAACGTAGACTGCTATATTGTTAATACTGGTGACTTCATGGGTCAGAAGGTTAAACCTGCTGATACACTTGGAATCCTTGAGACCATCGTTGAAGGCAAAGCTTCCTTCGAAAAATGGGGTCCGTTTGAGGATATCGAGATCATGAACGACTGGTCCGGCAAGACTGCAGACTTTACTCCGAACCTGCAGGACGCTGATTATGTTGCAGCTCTGAAGAGCGCTATGCAGAACCGTGTAGATGCAGTTGCTAAATTCGCTACCGCTAAAGATGGTTATGACAAACTTCCGGATGAGGCTCTTGCAGCTCTCCAGAAACTGGTTGACGAATTAGCCTAATTCTGAGACATTATAAGGGCATCGCATATTGCGATGCCCTTTTACTGTAAAAAAACCTCTGTTTTCTGATGGGGTAAATCTTAAAGTATGTGGGGAATATATGTATAAGGAGGGGCATACAATGAAACATGGAAAATTTGTACTGGAAACTTGTGCGGACAGCCCGGAATCTGCAATCGCAGCAGAAAAGGGAGGCGCAGATCGTCTGGAGATGTGCGGTCATCTGATCATTGGCGGTGTTACACCGGATGAGTGGCTGTACAGAGAGATACGCCGGGTGTGCAGCCTTCCGGTCCGTGTACTGATTCGTCCCAGATTCGGAGATTTCTGTTACAGCCGGCATGAATTTGAGATAATCCAGAATCAGGTGAAGCATTTCCGTGAATTGGGTGCGGATGCGGTGGTGATCGGCTGCCTTACTCCTGAGGGAAATCTGGATATGGATAAGATGGGACGGCTGACGGAGCTTGCCGGTGGTATGGAGATCACACTTCACCGTGCCTTTGATGTATGCAGGGATCCTTTTGAAGCTATGGAACAGGCGATTTCTCTGGGGATCGGAACAATCCTCACTTCCGGTCAGGAAAGCAGCAGTCTGAAGGGACAGGAATGTCTGAAGAAGCTTCAGGAGCAGGCAGAAGGCAGGATCACCATTATGGCAGGAGCCGGCGTGAATGCGGAGGCAATCGAGAAGCTGTATCCGCTTACGGGAATTTGTGCTTATCATATGTCCGGCAAGAAGGTAGAGCCGTCCGTTATGCAGTATCGAAAGGAAGGCGTGCCTATGGGACTTCCCGGGATCAGTGAGTTCGAGATCTGGAGAACAGAGGAGGAGGCAGTTAAGAAAGCTTCTGAAGTATTAGAAAGATTTTCAGGTACTTGAAAATATTAGAAGAAGTTTTTGAGCGCTGCAGTTGTCAAAATCGATAAAATAGGTTATACTATGGTTACAGATTTCCTGGGGTGTTCGAGAGCCCTGTTATTTTGAACCTACATTTACGTTTATGGGATTCCAATATTTCAGGCGGGATGTCATGCCTCCATCCGTAAGGATGTCAGTGGAAGGCTGAAAGCCTGTTGAGGTTACCCACCTAGCTCTGGCTAGGCGTCAAAATACAGGGAACGGCACTTTGGGAAAGAGAAAGATACCGGGTATTGCATAAGCTGCAATGCCCGTTTTTTTTCGCAGGCAGCAGAGGTGACAGGGAGGGGGAAAGGATGTATCAGAGAAGACTGAAGCATAAGGCGGTTCTTTTGCTGTGCATGATGATATTTCTGGGGATACTGATTACCAAAGGAAAGCTTGAGGAATCTGGTGACGGCGAGGAAGGTGAGCGGCTTGTGATCCCGGAGACGGAAATACCGTCGGACGGTCCCAGGGAGGTCTGGCAGCTTCCGGGGGAGGATGCAGATATTCGGGTGCTGATCCTGAATGATCAGGGAAGTATGTATCATGAGGATAAGGAGCTTAAGAAGGAATATCCGGGAGAACTCCATTATTATGAGGAAGAGCAGGGATGGGTCATCATTAATGAACTTCCGCTGGAGGAATATCTGTGCCGGGTCGTGCCCAGTGAGATGCCGTCAGCTTATGCGGAAGAGGCATTGAAAGCGCAGGCGGTATGTGCGAGGACCTATGCAGTATGGCAGATGCGGGAATATGCGTATCCGGAGTATGAAGCGCATGTGGATGACAGTGTGTCGTTTCAGGTATACAATCATATCGAAAGCCAGGAGTCTACGGATAAAGCGGTGGAAGCCACAAGAGGACAGATTATGCTGTATGAGGACCTGCCGGTGAAGGCATATTATTTTGCAACCTCCTGTGGAAGCACTACGAATGAACAGATATGGGAAGAAGGCGATGCAGCCCGGACTCCGTATATTGCATATCGGAGTGTAAATACTTCAGACACATCCAGGGACCTGACAGATGAGGAGACATTCTCTGCTTACATAAAGAAGAAGCATGCCGGTGATCTGGAGATCGGGGAGCCATGGTATCGCTGGAGCTGCTATGTTTCATTGGAGCAGATCCGGAAGAATGTGGAGAAATGGGCAGATATCCGGGCGGAGAAGAGTGAAGACGGGATCCTTATGCAGGATGGAGAGGACTACATAAAGGAGCTTCAGGATATCGGTGAGGTAAAGGGCGCACAGATCATAAATCGTAATGCAGGGGGCGCGGTACAGGAGCTTCTGATCCATGGAGAGGACGGCTGCATGAAAGTGAAGTATGAATATAATATTCGCCTGATGCTGGGGATTCCCGGCGGAGAGATCCAAAAAAATGACGGGACTCTGGGAGAGGGAGGCAGTCTTCTGCCAAGCGGGTATTTTGTGCTGGAGCCGGTAGAAGAGAAAGGGGAGCTGGCAGGCTATCAGGTAACTGGCGGCGGACTGGGGCATGGCGCAGGTATGAGCCAGAACGGAGCAAGACTTCTTGCAGAGCAGGGCTGTGGTTATGAGGAGATTCTTCAATATTTTTATAAAGGGATACGGCTTGCAAGATTGGGAGAAAAAGAGTAAGATATTACATTAGCAGATACGAGGGATGGTTAAGAATATGATTCGATGGATCGCGGCAGGGATTGATATGAAACGGGATATGGAAAAGAGCCATGTGGGAGCTTTCGCTGCCCAGTCGGCTTATTTTATCATGCTTTCTTTCCTGCCGCTTACCATCATGCTCCTGACGCTGATTCAGTATACGGGTATCGGGAAGGCAGATCTGTACGGGCTGATTCAGAATCTTGTGCCCCTTGGATTCCAGAGCTGGCTGATCGGGATCATCAATGAGATGTACAGCCGTACGGCTGCCACCATATCTGTTTCGGCGCTGGTAACGGCATGGTCGGCAGGAAAGAGCTTTATGGCGCTGAATAAGGGGATGAATGCGATCTGCGGGGTGGAGAAGAACCCTAATTATATACTGATGCGTCTGAGGGGAGCTTTTTTTGCACTGATATTTGTAGTGCTGCTTCTCATATCACTGGTATTGATCGTGTTCGGACATTCCATCCATGAACTGATCACCAGATATTTTCCGCTCATTGCGATCTTCACAAGGGTGATCCTGTCCTTCCGGCTGGTACTGATGCTGGCATTGTTCATTCTGTTTTTTGCGGTTCTTTATCTGGTGCTTCCCAATAGAAAGGCAGGATTTGCAGAACAGCTTCCGGGTGCAGTATTTGCGGCAGTAGGATGGTATTTGTTTTCCTATGGTTTTTCCATCTATATTGAGTACAGCAATGCATTCAATATGTATGGAAGCCTGACTACATTGGTCCTGCTTATGTTCTGGCTGTATTTTGTCATGTACATTGTGCTGATCGGTATGGAGATCAATGAGTGGCTGTCCATGTACGGAAAATTGGCTTGACATTCCCGGAGCGTATGATATCATGAGCGTTAATAAGATGGAGTAGGGTACAGGCATGATGATGAAAAAGAGAAGCAGAGTCCTGCTTTTACTGGCAGCTTCCCTGATGCTTTTGCTGGTGGCATTAGAAAGTCCTGAAAGGGCAGAGGCTATGGAGCAGATGGATGATATTATCCCTTCCCTGGAGGAAGCCTTCTGTGAGGGGGACCTGGAGCTGGAGCTGTCCAGCAGAGGGGAATATCCAATTTATTATACACTGGATGGGAGTATTCCCACCTTGGACAGTATATTCTATGAAGGGGCAGTCACCCTGCCGGCTTCCGGGGAGGTTCAGTCCTGTGTCGTAAGGGCGCGTACTTATGATGAAAATACAGGAGTGTGGGGAGATCTGTTTACCCGCACTTATTTCTATGCCCGGGAGATGGAGACGATCCTGGATCGGTTCAATACCTATATTGTCTGCCTGACCAGCGATCCTTATAATCTGTATGATTATGAGTATGGCATTATGGTGGAGGGAAAGATTCGGGATGAATACCGCGCCAGTGAGGAGTACATATCCGGCAAGCTGACCCAGCCTGCGAACTTTACCCAGGAAGGGCGTGAATGGGAGCGGGACGTATTTGTGGAGATCCTGTCCCCCAAGGGAGAGACCCTGGTTGCCCAGAATGCGGGGATGCGCATATTCGGACATGCCAGCCGCCAGTATTATTACAAATCCTTCAAGCTGTATGCGAGAGAGGAATATGGACCGGAGAGCTTTGCCTATCCCTTCTTCCCGGATAATATGCCCGGAGACGGGAACGAGGTACAGGAATCCTATGAACGTCTGGTGGTGCGTGCCCATGGTTTTGATAAAAGTGTGACCATGTTCCGGGAGGAGCTGTTCCAGCGTCTGTGCAGTCAGATTGAGGGGATCGATACCAAATCGGTTGCGCCGGCATCTGTCTGGCTGAATGGAGCTTATTACAATTTTGAATGGCTTCAGGAGGTGTATGATGACCGCTATATGGAGGAAAATTATGGTCTGCAGCAGATGAACGATTCCTATCGGACCGTGACGCTCAGGGCAGATCGGCCGACGACCAGTGTACCGCCGGGATCAGAAGAGGAAGTGATCAAATTTACCGGGACAGGAGGAGAAGAGGCAGAGGTTCAGATCTCGGATCCGGAGGATGTACAGGCAGCCAGTGATTATGAACGGGTGGCAGCGTATGCCGAGAAGAATCTGACGGATGACAGAGTATTTGAAGAACTGTGCGGGCTGGTGGATTTGGAAAACATGCTGCAGTATTTTGCGGTGGAGACTTATATCGGCAACTGGGACTGGCCGCTGAATAATGTAAAGCTGTACCGTTATTATTCATCGTCGAATACATATGGGGAAGACCGGCAGGACGGAAGGTGGAGATATCTCTATTATGATATGGAGGCCGGTTTTAATATCTTTAACGAACCGGAGGAAGAATGGCTGTCCATTGAGCAGGTTATGGAAGAAAGTTCTTTGTTTGGCGCGGTCATGAAGCGAGAGGATATGCAGAAGCGGTTTGTCTATTATCTCAGCCTGTGTGCCAATGAGTATTTTACAGAAGAGAAGGTCCGGGCAGCCGTAGAACAGCTCCGGTCCGAACGGGATCAGGAGTTATCCGCCAGCCTTTCATATAAACAGAGTATTGACGAGACCTATACCCTGAATATGGATGAGGTGAATGAAAATATCCTGAGGATCTATGAATTTGTGGAGAAGCGTCCACAGATCATAAAGGATGAAGTACAGGCGCTGTTCGGAATGGATATGGCGCTGACAGAAGACAGATGACAGGAGAATCGAGGAATTACATGAATTTACATGATTTTTATTATGAACTGCCCCAGGGGCTGATCGCGCAGGATCCGCTGGAGGATCGTTCCAGTTCCAGACTTTTGCTTTTGAATAAAGAGACCGGGGAAGTAGAACACCATATATTTAAGGAAATTATCAATTATCTTCAGCCGGGAGACTGCCTTGTGGTGAATAATACGAAGGTCATTCCGGCGCGCCTGATCGGAAGTAAGGTGGGAACGGATGCGAAGATAGAGGTGCTGCTTCTGAAGCGGAAGGAAGATCAGGTATGGGAGACGCTGGTGAAGCCGGGTAAGAAAGCAAAGCCGGGAACAAAGATCAGCTTTGGTGATGGTCTGCTGACAGGTGAGGTTCTGGATGTGGTGGAGGAGGGCAACCGTCTGATCCGATTCAGCTATGAAGGGATCTTTGAGGAGATCCTGGACCAGCTGGGACAGATGCCGCTGCCGCCGTATATTACCCATCAGCTGCAGGATAAGAACCGCTATCAGACCGTGTACGCAAAGCATGACGGCTCTGCAGCGGCACCGACCGCAGGTCTGCATTTTACGCCGGAGCTTTTGCAGGAGATCCGTGATAAGGGAGTGAAGATCGCCCATGTGACTCTTCATGTGGGACTTGGAACCTTCCGTCCGGTGAAGGTGGAAAATATCATGGAGCATCATATGCACTCGGAGTTTTATGTGGTGGAAGAGGATCAGGCAGAACTGATCAACGCCACGAAGGCTCAGGGGGGACGGGTGATCGCGGTGGGCACCACCAGCTGCCGTACGCTGGAATCCGCATCCGGAGAGGATGGTATTTTAAGAGCCGGAAGCGGCTGGACAGATATCTTTATCTATCCTGGCTATGATTTTAAGCTGATCGACTGTCTGATCACCAATTTCCATCTGCCGGAATCCACACTTATGATGCTGGTATCCGCACTGGCAGGAAGAGACCGGATTATGGCTGCCTATGAGGAGGCTGTGAAGGAACGGTACCGGTTCTTCAGTTTTGGAGATGCCATGTTTATTTTTAAATAAATATACCGGTTATCGGAAGGAAAAAAGGACTGTCTTACCCGACGGGGTATGGGACGGTCCTTTCTTTCTTCTGATATGAAGTTCTATGATTCAAGCAAAAGCCGTATCTTAGACTGCACAACATCGAAGGCAACATCATTCATACCGCTGTTGATGACAATATCTGCCATAGCACGGGTCGGCTCTACATAGAGATAGTGCATGGGCTTTACGGTGGTAAGATACTGCTCCATAATGTTATCCAGATCGCGTCCCCGTTCCTTTACGTCTCTGACGATCCTTCGCAGGATACGTTCGTCCGCATCGGCTTCCACGTAGATTTTAATGTCGATCAGATTCCGTACGCGGGGGTCGGACAGAAGGAGGATCCCTTCTGCCAGAATGATCCTTTTGGGCTCAATGTGGAGTGTCCGGTCGGAGCGGTTATGCTCGGTGTAGTCATAGACCGGGCAGTCGATGGGGCTTCCTTCTTTCAGAAGCTTCAGGTGCCGGAGCATCAGATCTGTCTCCAGAGAATCCGGGTGGTCATAATTGACCTTTTTCCGCTCCTCGAAGGGAACGGTATCCTGTCTGCGATAATAGTTGTCGTGATAGATAACGGCCACATCATCCTTAAACTGTTCTTTCAGCCGGTTGGTAAAGGTGGATTTGCCGGAACCGGTTCCGCCGGCAATCCCAATAATGATACAATTCATATCCAGTCCTTTCCGTTCAGTTTTTTATATGTATTTGTTATTATTTTACACTGTTTTTACATGGATTTCCAGAAAAAACTGCAGTTCTCTGATCATGAAAAATTTTCCCGCAACGCTCATATTCAGACTTTGTTGAGATATCTGCCGGACTGCTAAGGCACCGCAAAGAAAGCTTTTGCGGCATTGACTTCTGATGAAAAAAATTTATAATATGGATCAGAAATATGATAAAAAATGTCAGAGAAAGGGAGAGTTTTGGATATGATGGAAGTACAGATCAAGCTGCCGCCCCATTATGTAGGTGAATTTGTAAAGAAAACACAGAAGTGTGATTTTCACATTGACGTGGTCTACAATCGTCTGGAGATCGACGGAAAGTCTCTGCTTGGCATGCTGAGTCTGGATCTGAATAAGATCCTGAATGTAAAGCTGGGAGGACATGATCAGGAGCTGGAAGAGTTTCTGAGCGGTCTGGCGGTATAGATAAGAAAAGAGATAAAGCGAATGCCCCTAAAACAGATGATCGTCCGTGTTTTAGGGGCATCTTTGTGTGTATTCCGTTACATTAACTGCTGCAGATCCTCGTAGAAACGCGGATAGCTGATCTGTACACAGTCGGCATCTGTAATCTCTGTCCGTCCATCAGCGGCAAGAGCGGTCACGGCAAAGGTCATGGCGATGCGGTGATCCAGCCGGCTGTCAATGACAGCACCATGAAGTGGATGTCCTCCTTCGATGATCATTCCGTCGCTGGCAGCAGTGATGTGTGCACCCATGGCACTCAGATTCCGGACCATTACGTCAATGCGGTTGGATTCCTTTACCTTCAGCTCCTGTGCGTCCTTTATGACAGTGGTTCCTTCTGCGAAGCAGGCGAGGGCAGCCACCACCGGCAGCTCATCGATGAGAGTTGGGATGATCGCACCGCCTACGGAAGTTCCGTGCAGACTGCTGTGTCTGACCAGAAGATCCGCAGTCGGTTCTCCATTTTCCCTGTTTTCGTTCAGCATGGTAATATCAGCGCCCATGGCATGACATACTCGAAGAAGTCCGTCACGGGTGGGGTTGATCCCTACATTCCGAATCAGGATCTCAGAGCCGGGAACAATCAGTCCGGCAGCGATGAAGTAAGCAGCGGAAGAAATGTCTCCGGGAACACAGATCTCCTGGGCGTGAAGAGTCGGATCGGGCAGGATCGTGGCGGTCGTTCCCTTACTGGTTACCTGAGCGCCGAAATGCTCCAGCAGGATCTCGGAATGATTCCGGGACAGACAGGGCTCCGTCACGCTGGTGGGGCTGTCTGCATAGAGTCCCGCCAGAAGGAGGCAGGATTTGACCTGCGCGGAGGCTACCTTGGATGTATAGTGGATCCCGTGAAGGGGTGCCCCCTGGATACGCAGAGGTGCACAGCCGTTATTTTGGAGGCTCTCGATCTGTGCGCCCATAAGAGCGAGGGGATCCATGATCCGTTTCATAGGACGGGACTGGATGGAGGCATCTCCATTCAACTCTGTGGTGAACGCCTGTCCGGCAAGAATACCACAGATCAGCCGGGTCGTTGTTCCGCTGTTCCCTACATCCAGGCAGGAGTGGGGAGCTTTAAGTCCGTGCAGACCCTTTCCGTGGATCAGGATCTCGTCCGGATGGTTCTCAATCTCAATTCCCAGGTTCCTGAAACAGTTTATGGTGGACAGGCAGTCTGCTCCCTGAAGAAAATTAGTGACCCGTGTAGTGCCCTCTGCCAGGGCTCCAAACATAATGGACCGGTGGGAGATGCTCTTGTCACCCGGAACCGTGACCGTTCCTTTTAATGCATTTGCTCTTGTAAATTCCATATGTAGACTCCTATCGTTCATAGATAACATAGCGGTATCTTCTCAGCAGCTCACATGCCTGCTTTAAGGACTGTTCATCGTAAAACTCGATGCGCAGTACCGCTTCGATAAATTCACGGCTGTGTACAATGCCGATATTCTTCAGGCTGATCTGGTTGCTTGCCAGGATCGTGGCAAGGGTAGCGATTCCTCCGACCTCATCCACCATATCACAGTAAATCTCAAATACTCTCTGAATGGGACCGCTTCCTTTGACCGGAAGACTGTTCCGGTAATCCCGGGAGGTCTCGAATAACTGATGGATCGCTCCTGCCTGGGCAGCATCCAGCTGCTGTCTGATGGCGGTCAGAGAGCGGATGTAATCCTTCAGGATCGAAGAGATGTTTTCTCTGTTTGTCATGCAGATCTGTTCCCACATTTCCGGAGACGAGGAGGCGATCCTTGTAATATCCTTGAAACCTCCTGCGGCAACCATTTTCATAATACCGTCCTCCGTATCAGAATCCCGCACCAGATTCACAAGAGAAGAAGCAATGATATGGGGCAGATGACTGATTCCTGCGGTCACATAGTCGTGAATGCGGTAATCAAGGACCAGCGGCAGCGCTTTTAAGCTTTTCACGAAATCCCGGTAGCGTTCCACCTCTTCTTTTGGAACCTTTTCTGTAGGAGTGATGACGTAATAAGCATTCTCAATAAGGATCCGCTTGGAATTGGCGTATCCGGTCTTCTCGGAACCTGCCATGGGGTGTCCGCCGATGAAATGTTCCTCCATATCCAGCTCTCTGACTTTTGCATGGATGTCACACTTGGTACTGCCCACATCCGTAATGATGCAGGAGGAGTGGATCAGGGGCTTGAGCTGTGCCAGATATTCTGCATTGCTGGCGACAGGGGCGCACAGGAAAATGTAGTCGCAGTCTGCGAAATTATCATCCACCTGTTCGACCGCCCGGTCTACGATCCGGTCCAGAACTGCCTGTTCCACAGTGGCGCGGGTGCGGGAATAAGCGATGATCTCGGTGTCAGAATAAAAATAACGGATTGCTCTGGCAATGGAACCGCCGATCAGACCCAATCCGATAAAGCCAATCTTCATGAATGTTCTCCTTTAGCACGTTAATGTTGTAAGTATATCACATCCTGATGAAAATGGAAAGTGTGTATGAAATCTTTACAAATGTGCGCCGGGATAGTAAAATATATGGAAAACGTTCAGAATCATGTAAAATATTGAAGACAGAAGAGGGAAAAGACATGCTAAAACAAGTATCCATATTTACCCAGAACAACAGAGGCGCTATGCAGAGAATTACGGAACTGCTGCAGAGAGAGCAGATCAATATCCTTGGCTCCGTTACCAATGACAGCCCGGAGTACGGCATTGTCCGTATGGTGGTATCCCATCCGGTGAAGGCGGCGGCAATGCTTAAAGAGGAAGGCTATCAGTGCAGTCTGACGGATGTCATCGGCGCAGAGGTGGCAGATGAGGTGGGAAACCTGAATCGGCTCCTGCTGGCGCTGTCAGAGAGCAACATCAATGTCAGCTATCTCTATCTGTCCTTTAACCGTGTGTCCGGGAAGCCGATCATGGTGTTCCACTGCGAGGATATTGAGGAAGTAGAGGAATGTCTGAAGGCAAAGGGATTTCAGGTGACCGATACAGAAGAGACGGTATAATTGACAAACCCTGTCTATTATATTACAATGAAATAATTGTGAAGATTTCCGTTATATTACGATAAGTCACCAACAGGAGGAATTATGAAATGAAACACAATTTCCGGAAAATAGAAGGAAAGTGGCAGCAGAAATGGGAAGATGCCAGAATCTTCAATGCTGTTGACGGAAGTGAGAAGCCGAAGTTCTACGGACTGGTTGAGTTCCCGTATCCAAGCGGAGCCGGCATGCACGTAGGTCATATTAAGGCTTACTCCAGTCTGGAGGTTATTTCCAGAAAGAGAAGGATGGAGGGATACAACGTACTGTTCCCCATCGGATTCGATGCGTTCGGACTGCCGACGGAGAATTATGCGATCAAGACAGGAACCCATCCGCGTAAGATCACAGACGACAATATTGAAAAATTTACAAATCAGCTGAAGAAGGTCGGATTTTCCTTTGACTGGGATCGTGTCATTGATACGACAGATGAAGATTATTATAAATGGACCCAGTGGATTTTCCTGAAGCTGTTTGAAAAGGGACTGGTATTCCGCAACAAGGCACTGGTCAACTACTGTCCGTCCTGTAAGGTTGTATTGTCCAATGAGGACAGTCAGGGCGGAAAGTGTGATATCTGCCACAGCGATGTGATTCAGAAGTCCAAGGACGTATGGTATCTGAAGATCACGGAGTATGCAGATAAGCTTCTGGAGGGTCTGGATCACGTGGATTATCCTGCCAATGTAAAGCAGCAGCAGGTAAACTGGATCGGCAAATCCACCGGTGCCTTTGTGAATTTCACACTGGATGGCATTGAGGAGAAGCTGGAGATCTATACCACCAGACCGGATACGCTGTTTGGAGTGACCTTTATGGTCATGGCTCCGGAGCATCCGCTGATTGATCAGTATGCGGACCGCATCGGAAATATGGATGCGATCAGAGACTATCGTACGGAATGTGCAAAGAAGACAGAGTTCGAGCGTACCCAGCTTGTAAAGGATAAGACAGGTGTCCGGATCGAGGGGATCGAAGCGGTCAATCCGGTGAACGGCAAGAAGATTCCGATCTTTATTGCAGATTACGTTATGATGGGATATGGTACCGGTGCGATCATGGCAGTACCGGCACATGATGAGCGTGATTATGATTTTGCCAGAAAATTCGGTATTGATATCATAGAGGTCATCAAGGGCGGCAACATCGAAGAAGCTGCCTATGCAGGAGACGGTGAGATGGTGAATTCCGATTTCCTGAACGGCTATACCAACAAAAAAGAATCTATTCAGCGTATGCTGGAGGAGATCGAGAAGATGGGCATCGGACATGCCGGTGTACAGTTCAAGATGAAGGACTGGGCTTTCAATCGTCAGAGATACTGGGGAGAGCCGATTCCGATCGTACATTGTCCGCATTGCGGCGTAGTTCCGCTTCCTTATGAGGATCTGCCGCTTCGCCTTCCGAAGGTGGAGAATTTTGAGCCGGGTGAGGAGGGAGAATCCCCGCTGGCAAAGATCGAGTCCTTTGTGAACTGTACCTGCCCCAAGTGCGGTGCCAAAGCAAGACGTGAGACGGATACCATGCCTCAGTGGGCAGGCTCCTCCTGGTACTTTTTAAGATATGTGGATCCGCACAATGACAAAGCGCTGGCTGATCCGGAGAAGCTTAATTACTGGATGCCGGTGGACTGGTACAACGGAGGTATGGAGCATGTGACCAGACATGTGATCTATTCCCGTTTCTGGCATCATTTCCTCTATGACCAGGGAATTGTCAATACGCCGGAGCCTTATGCAAAACGTTCCATTCAGGGACTGATCCTTGGACCGGACGGAGACAAGATGAGCAAATCCAAAGGAAATGTAGTTGACCCGCTGGATATCGTGGAGGCATATGGTGCAGATACTCTTCGTACTTATGTGCTGTTCATGGGCGATTATGGCGCAGCAACTCCGTGGAGCGATAATTCCGTGAAGGGCTGCAAGCGTTTCCTGGAGAGAGTATCCGGCTTTACGGATATGATTTCCGAGTCTGAAGAGACCTCCAAACTGGAGACGCCTCTTCATAAGACGATCAAGAAGGTAAGCTCTGACATTGAGGATATGAAGTTCAACACTGCTATCGCATGCCTGATGTCCTTTACTAATGAGGTTTATGCTGTGGGCAGTATCAGTAAGGAACAGCTTCAGATCTTTGCAAAGCTGCTCTGCCCCTTCGCACCGCATCTGTGTGAGGAGATCTGGGAGATGACCGGAGGAGAGGGATTCCTTTCTCTGGCGGCATGGCCCAAATACGACGAGAGCAAGACGGTTGATGCACAGACGGAGATTGGCGTGCAGATCAACGGAAAGCTCCGCGGAACCGTTGTGATCCCGACCGGAGCCGAGAAGGAGGAAGTGTTCGCCATTGCGAAGGCAGATTCCAGAATTGCTTCTCTGGTAGAGGGCAAGACCTTTGTAAAAGAGATCTATGTTCCGAACAGGGTGATCAACTTTGTTGTAAAATAAGAGGTTTTAGAAGAGATACGAGTCTTTCAAAGACTTGTATCTCTTTTTTTTCGTGCAGGTGAGAAAAATTATGCAAATTCTCTAAAAACCTTGCTATTTTCTGATTGTTTTAGTATAATTCTGACATAAGGGTGATTTGGAAGGTTTCACCCCCATGTAAACGTGCTGCAGCCTGGGAACTGCAGGATGACTAAATATATTGGAGGAGATTACTATGAACGTTTACACAACCGACAGTATCCGTAATGTGGTCCTTTTAGGACATGGTGGAAGCGGTAAGACCAGCCTGGTGGAGGCAATGGCATATGTTGCCGGTCTGACAGGACGTATGGGGAAGGTTACCGATGGAACGACCATCAGCGACTATGACAAGGAAGAGGTTAAGCGTAAGTTTTCCATCAATACTTCTGTTGTGCCGATTGTATGGAAAGATACAAAGATTAATATTTTAGATACTCCGGGATATTTTGACTTTGTGGGTGAAGTGGAAGAAGCGGTAGCGGCAGCAGATGCGGCAATCATCGTAGTATCCGGCAAGGCAGGAGTGGAGGTCGGAACAGAGAAGGCATGGGAGCTGTGCGAGAAGTATAAGCTGCCCCGCATGTTCTTTGTATCCGAGATGGATGTGGATCATGCTTCCTTCCGTGAAGTAGTGGAGACGCTGACAGATATGTACGGCAAGAAGATCGCGCCGTTCTATCAGCCGATCCGTGAGAACGAGAAGTTCGTGGGCTATATCAATGTTATGAAGATGGCAGGACGCCGCTTCACCGGTATCGGAGAGAGAGAGGAATGTGAGATTCCTGATTACAGCCGGGCGAACCTGGACATTTACAGAGAAGCCATGATGGATGCGGTTGCAGAGACCAGTGAGGAGTTCATGGAGCGCTATTTTGCGGGAGATGAGTTCTCTGTAGGCGAGATCCGTGCAGCCATGAAGACCAACGTGGATGACGGAAGCATTATTCCGGTATCCATGGGTTCCAGTATAGAGCTTCGGAATATCCACAATCTTCTGAACGATATGGTTGAGCTGTTCCCGTCACCGGACAAGACAGAGTGTGCGGGCATCAACATGAAGACCAATGAGATCTTCCAGGCAGACTACAATTTTGCAAAAGCAAAATCCGCATATGTATTCAAGACCATTGCCGATCCGTTCATCGGAAAATATTCTCTGATCAAGGTATGTTCCGGTGTTATCAAATCGGATGATGTGCTCTATAATGCTTCCTCCGAGACGGAAGAGAAGCTGAATAAGCTCTATATGATCAGAGGCAATAAGCCCATCGAAGTCTCCGAGCTTCATGCAGGAGATATCGGCGCCATCGGAAAAGCAGGCTGTAAGACCGGTGATACCCTGTCCACCAAGGCAGTTCCGGTACTGTTCGGAAGAACAGAGATCTCCAAACCATATACATATATGGCATATAAGGCGAAGAATAAGGGTGATGAGGATAAGATCTCTCAGGCACTGTCCAAGATGATGGATGAAGATCTGACGATCAAGGCAGTCAATGACAGCGAGAACCGTCAGTCTCTGCTCTACGGTATGGGCGATCAGCATCTGTCGGTTGTTGTCAGCATCCTTGCGGAAAAATATAAAGTAGATGTGGAGCTTGCGAAGCCGAAGGTGGCATTCCGCGAGACTCTCCGTAAGAAATCCGATGTGGAATACAAATACAAAAAGCAGTCCGGCGGACATGGACAGTATGGTCATGTGAAGATGACCTTTGAGCCATCCGGTGATCTGGAGAGTGCTTATGTATTTGATCAGATGGTAGTAGGCGGCGCGGTTCCGAAGAACTATTTCCCGGCAGTGGAAAAGGGTATTCAGGATTCCGTTGGCAAAGGTCCTCTGGCTGGATATCCGGTCGTAGGTGTGAAAGCGGTTCTCTATGATGGTTCCTATCATCCGGTAGATTCCTCAGAGATGGCATTCAAGACAGCGGCTGTGCAGGCATTCAAGAAGGGCTTTATGGAGGCTTCTCCGGTACTTTTGGAGCCCATCGTGACCATGACGGTTCTGGTTCCGGACAAATACACGGGAGACGTGATGGGTGACTTGAACAAGAGAAGAGGTCGTGTGCTTGGCATGAATCCGGCAGGCTCAGGTAAGACGGAAGTGGTTGCGGATGTTCCGATGATGGAGATCTTCGGATACAATACCGATCTTCGTTCCATGACCGGAGGAAGCGGTGTATATTCCTATGAGTTCGCACGTTATGAGCAGGCTCCGTCGGATGTACAGGAAAAAGAGGTTGCAGCGAGAGCGGCAGAAGCGTAATATATGATATGCAAAAAGACATTGTCTCAGGGCAGTGTCTTTTTTCTGATTGATTTTTAATGAAAATATGTTAAAATTCCGTTAAGATATATTGCGAAACGAGGGTGAAATATGATGAAAAAATACGCAGAGATCTGTATGGAAAGGATGTACATACTGCTCAGATGGCTGCTGACTGCCGGGGCTGCGGGAGTGGTCATTGGACTGATCGCAGGTGTGTTTGGCAGAAGTATTACTGAGGTGACTGCCTTCAGGAACAGTCATCCATGGATGCTGTATCTGCTTCCGCTGGCGGGACTGGTAATTGTGGGGCTGTATAAGCTGGATCCTTACAAGACGGGGACGAACCGGGTGCTGGAAGGAATCCAGTCCGGCACTTATGTGCCTCTTCGGATGGCGCCATTGATCATTGCTTCCACTATCCTGACCCATGCCTTCGGAGGTTCCGCGGGCAGAGAGGGAGCGGCGCTTCAGCTTGGGGGAAGTATCGGAGGAACACTTGGCAAGTGGATGAAGATGGATGAGTATGACCATAAGATCATGATCATGTGTGGTATGAGCGCTGCATTTTCAGCCCTGTTTGGTACACCTCTGACGGCAACGGTATTCGCCATGGAGGTGATCAGTGTGGGCATCATGCAGTATGCGGCGCTTGTCCCCTGTGCAGTGGCTGCACTGGTGGCAAAGTATATGGCAGAGCTTGTGGGAGCCAGAGGAGAGCATTTTGTGATCCGGACAGTGGTCAGCTTTGAATGGAAAAGCGCCCTGATCATCATAGTTATGGCAGTCCTGTGTGCAGCGGTGAGTATCCTTTTCTGCAAGGTGCTCCATGTGGCAGAACAGCTTTATGAGAAATGGATGCCCAATGAATGGATACGGATTCTGTATGGATCCCTGCTGTTGATTCTTATGACCAGAATGATCGGGACAACGGATTATCTGGGAGCGGGGATGCAGGTTATAGAGCGGGCTGTAGAAGGAGAAGTGGTGGCAGCCGCGTTCCTTTTGAAGATGATCTTCACAGCCGTGACGCTGGGGAGCGGATTCAAGGGAGGAGAAATCGTCCCGACACTTTTTGTAGGAGCCACCTTTGGATGTCTGTTCGGGCAAGTGACAGGATTTTCACCGTCTCTGGCAGCGGCATGCGGGATGGCAGCGGTATTCTGCGGAGTGACCAACTGCCCGTTATCCTCTCTGTTTTTGAGTTTTGAGCTGTTTGGATTTGAATGTATGCCATTTTTCCTGCTGGCGGTAGGGATCAGCTATCTGGAGTCCGGATATTTTGGACTGTACCACAGCCAGAAGATCCTGTATTCCAAGACGAAGCTTCAGTTTATTAACAGACATACCAAAGAATAGAGCAGGATAAGGGAAAAAGCGCGCCTATTTTGTGTTGGCGCGCTTCATAAATCCTTCTGCTCTTTTGAGTGCTGCATCCATCTTTTTTTTCTCTTCGTCTGTCTTTCCTTCTTTCATGATCTCAAAGATCAGGTTAAATTCATCTCCGGAAAACTGCAGATTCTGCCGGTTGGCAGAGGCGATGGCGCCTAAGAGGATCGGCATCATTTCCCGCTGATTTTTACCCTCCACCTGCTCCGCCAGCTTTAAGAGAAGCGAAAGTTTCGCCGGGTCAATGCCGCTGATCCGCGGATCCTGGAACCATTCAGGGATGTTCATAGATCATCACTCCTTCTGTTCGGGGGTGAAGGCAGAGGAGAAGCCTTCAAACATGTCCCGATACATATCCATATTTTCAAAAATATCAGCAAATTGCTCAATCTGAGCCTGTTCTTCTTTGGGCAGGATCCCCTTCATGCACTGCATCAGAGCGGAGGGCTCCGGAGTCTTTTGGGAAGGGGGATTCCGGTTAAAATATTCGATGGTATAGTTCAGCTCTGTCCATTTAATGTAGATTGCCATCATTTTCTGCAGGTTGGCAGGAAGAAAGGGCAGGAAGACTTTTAAGATCTGCAGTTCTTTTGGAAGAAATGCTTCGTCAAATGGTGTCATGGCAGATTGCTCCCTGCTTCTTTCTTCAATATATGAACGGATACCGGAAATCATGCAGTTCCGGCAGCCGGAAGTTTAGGAAAAGGGCTGTCAGTTGTGCTGACAGCCCGGGCAGATCACTAGCATCCGCAGGAGTTGCATCCGCATCCGCTTCCGTTGCCGTTACAGCAGAAAAGCAGGATCAGGATGATGAACAGACAGCTGTCGTTGCCGCCTGAGATGCCGTTGCCGCAGCCATTGTCACATCCGCCGCCTAAGATACCGTTGCCGTTTCCGCAGATACAGGAAATGAGCAGGATCAGGAAGAGGATACCACAGCTTCCGTTGCCGCCTAAGATGCCGTTGCCGCAGCCGTTGTCACAGCCACATCCACATCTGTCTCTTGAACTTAAATCACCCATGAAGATTACCTCCAAAAACTATTTACACTTCATCATATGCAGGAACTGGTGATTGTGCTATACTAAAACAAAAACCAGGAGGAAATAAAAATGCCGGCTGCTTATGCACATTATGTGTTTGGGAAAAAAGTCTTTGCAGAGCTTCCCCGGAAGGAGAAGCAGATCATCCGCAGGGGCAGGGATGCATTCTTATTAGGGCTTCACGGACCTGATCTGCTGTTTTATTTTTATCCATTGAAAAAGAACAGAGTCAATCAGCTGGGAAGTCGGATGCATGAAGAAATTGCCGCTGATTTTTTCAATAAAGGAAAGGAAAACTATCAGAAGAAGAAGGATCCGGTCCTGCGTGCATATTTGTACGGATTTCTCTGTCACTATATACTGGACAGTGAATGTCATCCTTATGTGGCTTATTATATGGAGGAACGGGGGCTGGGACATCTGGCAGTCGAAACGGAGCTGGACCGCTATCTGATGGAGGTGGACGGACTGGATCCGCTGGACTATGTCCCGGTGCATCATCTGATCAGCAGGGCGCATACCCGCAGTCAGATCGCCTCCATGTTTGAGGATGTGACAAAAGAGCAGATCGATATCAGTATCCGTATGTTTCGCCGGATTATTACTTTTCTTGTATGCAGATCTCCGCTCAAAAGAAGGCTTTTGACCTTCATCTGCCGGGTCACCGGTCAGAAGAATCATTTCGGGGAGCTGATCATGGACGGAAGGGTACATCCGTCCTGTGAAGAGAGTGACTGGTTTCTGGAGGAGCGCCTGAATCATGGGGTACAGATCGCAGTACAGGAGATAGAGAATTACAGCAGGGTTCTGGAGTCGGATGCGGCATTATCAGAACGTCTGTATCAAAATTATGAGGGAATGTTATGAAGAGTCTGACAGGACAGGAGAGAAACTGGGTGCTGTATGAAGCTCCCGTACAGGCGATGGGCTTCTTGCGGTATTGTTCCTTCTCGGATACCTCATGTTCCAAAAAGCAGACCGATGTCCGCGTCAGTGACATAATTATAAAATTTTTGAAAAAAAACAAAAAAGTATTGAATTTTCTGACGAATCAGTCATAATAAAGGTATCCCAAACAGAAAGCGAGTGATTCCGATGGAGATTCAAATGTCCGAGGAGGTCTCCCCAGACTATCTGGCAGAGGTGCAGCATATTTTTGCAGACAGAGAGTTCCTCTCCCTTGGTCAGTTCGTCCATCATCAGTGGACGAATCGTCTGATGCATAGTATCAATGTTTCCTATCTGTCCTGGCTGATGGCAAGAAAGCTTGGCTGCGATGAAAAGGCAGCGGCAAGAGCAGGGCTTCTGCATGATTTTTGTCCGTATGATTTCAAAGAAAAGACTCCCACAGGAGAGTTTCAGGCATTCTTTCATCCAAAGGCGGCAGCAGAGAACAGTCTTCAGAGCTTTGCGATTAATAAAAGGGAGATGGATGCGATCCTGTCTCATATGTTCCCTCTTGGACCTGTCCCGAAGAACAAAGAAGCGTGGATCATTACCGTTGCAGATAAGGTCTGTGCAGTTATGGAGGTCTGCCATGTGGCAATCGCCCTCGCCAGACGCAACCGTGTGGTTATTATGCCGGTAGCCGCGTAAGCAGTCAATAGAATACACAAAAGAAGCGATCAACCGGAAAGAACCATCCGGCTGACCGCTTCTTTTATTATAAGAACCCTCCGTGTGTAAGAGGACATATGCCCCTTGTACACGGAGGGTAAATTCATTCCTGTGATCTTGGCAGGACAGCGGTTTTCCATGAAATTACAGGAATCTTCGGAAGGGTATGATCAGTATCCGGAGGATGGAATAGAACAGGTTCTTGACCGGGCTTTCCTTTCCGGGTGTATAGTTCTCGCCGAAGGTATAGCTGCCATTGGCATCTGCAGTTTTACTGTAGGTCTTATCTCGTTCTGCCCGGGTGCGCAGTGTAAGATTCAGCTCTTCACTGTCTACCACCAGCATAAGCTCTGTATCCTGATAGGTGCTGCGCATATCCAGGTTGTAAGAACCGATGATACTGATGGAATCATCGATCAGTACGGTTTTGGTATGGCTGGAATATATATCCATATATTCATAGACCTGTACACCGGTATTCCGGATACGCCTGCGCTGATTCAGATAATCTGTACAGCCCCATGGATTTGCGCCGCTTGCCACATCATTGGTGATGATCTCTGTCTGAATGCCCTGAGCAGTGAGGGAGGTCAGATCCTCATACATCTCATCACCGCAGATAATATAAGGGGTATAGATGGTGACCTGACTTCCCTGCTGCATGAGCTGATGAAGGGAGTACCACATCCATGGTTCCTTATTTTCTGCATAGATGGGATTGGAGAGCAGTGTGATCCGGTCAGCCGGGAAGGTCAGGGCTTCATAGTCCCAGGGCTCCCAGGCTTTTGGATATATGGTCTTTAACTGTTCGTACTGTTTCCGAAGTGCTGTATCACATTCCTGTATCCGGTCTGTCTTTCTTCTGCACAGGTAGTCCCGGCTGTCAGGAAGAGACCAGATGGATTCAAAATATGTCTGAAGCTGAACGAGAGAGGAGTCTGCCAGATCCGCAGTCTCATATACAAACAGTTCCTGGTCAAGATTCTGTTTGTCTGTGTAATCTCCCAGGAACAGGTCGGTGGTATTGCGGCCGCCCAGCAGATACATCTGTTGGTCAATGATCAGATATTTGTCATGAAGCCGTGCCTGAAGCTTCCAGGGCTTTAACAGATGGATGGGATTATATATTTTGACGGAAATATTCTCATGGGAGGCAAGTGCCTGAAACCAGGGGCGTCCCATAAGCTGCATATCGATCAATCCGCTGGCACCGTCTACAATGACCCGAACCTTTACCCCTCTGTCCGCTGCTTGAAGGAGAGCGGACATGATCTCCTTTCCGCCCCGGTCTGCATTAAAGTCAAAGGTAGACAGGATGATCTCCTCCTGGGCATCTTCCAGCATACGCAGCCGATACAGGAGGGCATCTGTGTTGTCATTGATGTATGCGATCCGCTCTGTGCCGGGAGCCGATGCCTGAAAGGTCCGGCTGTGAAAGCTTTCCCGGAAAGAGGGGGAGACTTTTTTGTGTGGAATGTAAGGGACAGTCAGCATACCGATATACAGAATAAAAAAGAACAGGATCAGGTATCGAAGAGGAATTTTCCGACGCATATATATACTCCTTATCATTGGTATCATGTATTCCAACATTATACCATGACCGCAGGAAAGGTCACCGGACATTTGCACAGAATTGTCCGAATGCAGGGAAAGCAGAAGCACAATTCCTTTTTTATGCCATATTTATACAAAGAATGCATATGCAAGGAGTCTGCCTGTGAATTGTCGGGAAGCAATTATGTCGGAAAATTATATGGATTTTATATGGAAGATCGATGTGACACCGGGACTTCCGGAGGAGCTGCCGCTGGATGCCTGCGTTCAGTATGTGAACCGGAATTTCAGTGCGTTTTATCTGAGACGGGATGAGGTCTTCTCCTCGATGGAACGGATTCCCATCGGGGATTATGCGATTCCATTCTGCCATACCCAGATGGATACAGAAAGTCTGGAGGCGACAAGGATCCTTCCGATCCAGAATCAGCCAGCCCTGAGTCTGAAAGGGAAAGGGGTGCTCCTTGGTTTTCTGGATTCCGGTATCTCATTGGAGAACGCTGTATTTCGGGATGGGAACGGAAGGACAAGAGTGATAGGGCTGTGGGATCAGACGGATCAGAGCGGGACGCCGCCCAGAGGAATGCTGTATGGAAGTGCATATACAAAGGTTCAGATCGATGCATGGCTGACTGAGGGCAGACAGGATCTGCCGGGGGCAGATGAGAATGGACATGGAACAAAGGTGGCGTCTATTGCGGCGGGATCTGCTATGCAGGATGAAAATTTTATCGGGGCAGCTCCGGAAGCATCCATTGCTGTTGTGAAGCTGAAACAGGCAAAGTCCTTTATGCGCAGACTCCAGCAGATTCCACAGAACAGCATCGCTTATCAGGAGAATGATATGATGCTTGCCATACGATATCTGGATATGCTGGCAGTAGAAGCGGATATGCCGCTTGTCATCTGCATTGCTCTTGGCAGTAACTCCGGCGGGCATACAGGATCAACGCCTCTGGGGCTGTATTTGGAGGATTTCACCAGAAGAGCCGGGAGAGCAATTGTAGTGGCAGGCGGAAATGAAGGAAATCAGGCGCATCATTTCTTTGGTGTTGTTCCGGAGGAGCCGGGTTATCTGGATGTGGAGCTGCGGGTTGGTGAAGGCGAACCGGGATTTCAGCTCAATTTGTGGGGCAATGCACCAGGTACCTTTTCCGCGGAGATCACTTCTCCTGCCGGGGAGCGGATTCCCAGGATCTTTCCCCGGATACTGGAGCGGCAGAGATTTGACTTTGTCTTTGAAGATACGGTGCTGGATATTCAGTATGAGCTTACAGAGGTCATCTCCGGAGATGAACGGCTGCTCATTTCTTTTCGGAATCCTACGCCGGGTATCTGGCGGCTGAGAATCTACTCTGCCGGAAATCTGGAAAACAGCTTTCATATCTGGCTTCCGGTGACAGGTTTTATAAATGAGGGGACCTATTTCCTGCGTCCGGATCCGGATACGACGATCACAGAACCGGGAAATGTACAAAGAGTAATTACGGTTGCCGGATATGATGAAAAAACAGAAAGTATCTGGATGGATTCCGGAAGAGGGTATACAAGAAATGACCATTTAAAACCGGATCTGGCAGCGCCTGCAGTGGAGGTATCCGCTATCGACCGTTTCGGAAGAAGCAGTACGCTGACCGGAACAAGTGCAGCTGCGGCATTGGGAGCAGGAGCCTGTACGCTGTTGATGGAATGGGGAATCGTGGAGGGGAATGTTCCGACAATGGATTGTGTGACCATTCAGCGCTTTTTGATCCGCGGAGCCAGACGTCCGGCGGCATTTGAATTTCCCAACCGCTTTTGGGGGGCTTATGGAATTATAGTGTCATGTAAAAGCGGATGCTGTGGAGTTTCGGATGACAAGGAGTCTAAAAATAAATGCATATAAAGAAAAAGGAATATAATGGATAAAGATTTTATTGTACAGATACTTGTCAAGGGTTCAGGGCTTATGTTAGAATTATACAGAATATGAAGAAAATGGGGGGAGGAAACGCAAATGTGCGGTGAATGGACACTGTATGTCTGCGGAGCCAGAGGCTCTATGCCGGTACATGGAAGGGAATTTCAGGAATTTGGCGGAGCTACCAGCTGCTTTGTGGTGAAGAAGGGGACCTATGCGTTGATGGTGGACTGCGGAAGCGGTTTTTATCGGGCACGCGAGATTCTTGCGGAGTGTGTACAGGTAGATATTGTATTGACGCACCTTCATTACGATCACATGATCGGACTTCTTGGCTATGGAGTGCTTCCAAAGCGGGCGAAAGTGAATTTCTACAGTACCTTTGACAGATGGTTTGGTTCAGAGACAATAAAGGAATTTTTCAGGGAGCCGTTCTGGCCGGTTGTGCCGGATATCGGGTCCTGTATTTCGGTGGAGTCGCCGGGAAGCATACAGCTGTCCGGCGGTATTGTGCTGTCTTTTTTTCCATCGGCACATCCGAATCAGGCAAATGTATGCAGACTTGAGATGGAAAACTTTGTACTCTGCATATCCTTTGACTATGAACATCTTGAAGAGCCTTCGGCGGCATTTCTGGAAGGCTGTGATCTGCTGATCTATGATGGCATGTATACAAAGGAAGAATATGAGCTTTATAAGGGATGGGGTCATTCCTGCTGGCAGGAGGGCTGCCGTCTTGCAAGGAAGTATAAGATCAGAAGGCTTCTGATCACGCATCACGGAACGACGCGTACGGACATGCAGCTAAGAGCCATGGAGGAGGAGGCGCGCCAGCATTTTCCCGGAGCAGCCTTTGCCCGTATGGGTGACCGGCTTGAACTTGTAAGGTGAAAAGAATCATACAGAAGATAAAAGAGAACATTGATACGAGAAAAGATGACGAGGAGAATGAAGATGGGGGCTAAGATGAGAAAACGATGTTTTTCTGCTGCACTGGCGGTGATTTTTGCAGCCGGTGTTCTGTCTCCGCTGCCTTCCCGGGCTGCGGAGGTTCAGGTATCCGGACAGGAGGATACAGAAGTGGATCCGGAGAAGAATCCGGAGGAAGAGGTAATCCCGGAACCGGAGAAGAATCCGGAGGAAGAAGTAATCCCGGAACCGGAGAAGGAGCCGGAGGAAGAGGTAATCCCGGAGCCGGAGAAGAATCCGGAGGAAGAAGTGATCCCGATCCCGGAGAAAATCCCGGAGAAAGAAATAATTCCGGCTCCGGAAAATATTCTGGCAGAGGGAGACATGGAACCGTATATAATAGTTCCGGGCGGAGTAATCCGCACTCCGGAAGAGCTGCTGGCGTGGGTTGAATTTTTAGAAAGTGATCTGCCGTCGGACTGGACGATTCCGGCGATTACATTGGAAGCGGATATTGATATGGCAGACTATTGTAATAAGAATCCGGAAACAGAGTGGAAGGGACTTGGTACAAAGGCTAATAAATTAAAAGGCTCTTTTGACGGAAAGGGGCATGTGGTGACGCTTCCGGGCAAAGGACCGGGACTGATCAACTATGCGTCGAATCTTGCACTTTCAAATGTAACAGTAAAGTCCGCAGCGCCCATCGAGTCATCCAATGAATATGGAGCAGCGGCAGGTATTGCCGCAAATGCAGAATACAGCACCATATCCAATTGTGTCAATCAGGCGGCAGTACAGAATTCCAGCGGAACGAGCCGTGAAAATATCTATGTGGGAGGTATTGTGGGCTATGCCAGCGATACGAAGATCGCTCATTGCTGGAACAGCGGCGTGATTACCGGAAGTCAGATTAATGGGAGTGAAAATGCCTATGCCGGTGGAATTGCAGGCGGTCTGTCCGCAGGGCAGGCGGCAGTGTCAGAATGCTTTAATATAGGAACCGTAAAGGGCAGTACTGCGGGCGGTATTGTTGGAAATATGAAAGACAGCAGCCTTAAAAACTGTTACAACAGCGGCTATGTTACAGGAGAAAATGCAGCAGGACTGGCAGGAGAGATGGAAGGAAGCTCTGTCATCACATCTATAAATACAGGAAGCGTGACTGCGGAGATAACTTCTAATCCGGTTGCAATTGCGTCTGGCGGCACAGTCAAAAACTGTTATTATGACAATATCATCTGTAAGGGAACAGGTTCTGCCGGTTCAGAGGGAAAAACTACCTATGAGTTGTTGACCACAGGAAAGAGTCTGTGGACAGAGACGAATGACAGCTGGAATTATGAAGGCGGCTATTATCCGATGCTGAAGTTTTCTGCCGGTGATTCCGCCGCAGCAGCAAAGGTGGCTTCAGCCGCAGCCTATGTTCCTTCTGATGGATATGTAAGCCTCAGTGCGGGAAGCTGGTCTGCAGAAGGAGATGCGATTGATTTTGGCAGCAGTCTTAAACTGCCGTCTGTATTGACCTATGAGAATGGCGGATTTTCAAAGAATGTGGAGCTGCCGGATCCAGGATCCTGGTCAGGCGATTATTATGTGGTAACCGGTACGAAGCTGACTAAGTGGGATATTCCGATAAAAGTGCAGATTACTCTGGACGGGAAAGAGATACCGGCTCAGGGCGGAATTTATCAGCTGCCTTACAACAGCAGACCGGATATAAAGCTGACGGCTTCCGGAAGCGTTTCATTGGATAATCTGAAGTGGCTGGCACAGATCCCGGACGAAACGGGACTTACCTTATCCCCGGATGCGGCGGGGACAGAGACCAGAATCACGGGAGCCGTTTCTCCGAAGCCGGGACAGGAAAGCTTCCGGATTCTGCTTTGTGCGGGAGTACCCGATCATTATTACAATACATATGAATTTTACATTCAGGTAAAAGAGGGAGCGCCGGAGTTTGCAGTTACACTTCCGGAGGCAGAGCCGGATCCGGTCTATGATGGCAGACCGGTAGAAGTTCTGTGCAGTCTGCCGGACGCCTCCGAGCAGCCCAATCTGGATAAATCTCAGATTGCCGTATCCTATTACTGCAAGGAGGGTTCTTCGGGCTGGATCCTTACGACTCCGGAAAACAGCGGAGCTTCGGCAGAAGGAAAGGAGCCTGTCCGGGCCGGGAGCTATAAGGCGGTGGTAAACTGTGCTGCAAACGAATATTACCAGAGCGCACAAAAGGAGCTGGAATATACGATCCGCCAAAGAAGCCTGACAGACGCCATGCTCACGGATACAGACTGGTCAGTTCCGGAGTCTCTGAACAGTGCCGAGGCAAGAAAGCATGTGATCGTCCGGGAGACCGATACCGACATTGTGGAAGCCACAGGCAGAGAGCTTTTGAGGGAAGGAAAAGAGTATACGCTGACCTATGCAGGAACGACGGAATTGGGAACAGCATCAGTTACCGTCACCGGAATCGGAAATTATACAGGTACACTGGGGCGCAGCTATGAGATACGGATCGGTTCCTGGCCCAATCGTTTGAAACCGGGAAATCCTTCTGTGCTGGGAGAGGGAAGCTGGTATCTGAAAGAACAGCCGGATGTGATCTATTACGGCGGCAGCACATTTTGCGTGCCGAGTGAGGGAGAATATGTATTTCTTCCCGTATGGAGGTAAGGAAGAAGAGGATGAAAGATATAAAAAAGATACTGGCAGCACTGGGCCTTCTGATGCTTGCTGCACTCATTCCGGCAGAAGCAAAGGCGGCTCCGGAAGCAAAGCAGGAAACTTCGGAGGTGAAGCAGACTGCCGGAGATGAGACCGAATGGGATATGACAGCAGACAAAATGAGCCTGGAACGGACAGAGGGCGATGTGATCGTCAAGAATGCAAAGGGAAAAGAGGTAACCCTTCGTGAGGGTGCAAAGCTTTTCAACGGCTATCAGATCACTACGGGAGAAGGCTACGCCTGGCTGAGCCTTGACGATACAAAGCTTATCAAGCTGGACTGGAATTCCAGAGTGACCATAAAGAAAAACGACAAAAAGCTGGATGTTATGCTGGAGAGCGGAAGTCTGTTCTTCAATATCAGCGAGCCGCTGGCAGAGGAAGAGAGCCTGGATATCCGGTCTGCTACCATGTCGACCGGAATTCGGGGGACCCTTGGACTTTTGTTCACCCAGAAGAGTGATGATTATCTGGACATGAAGGCAGTTTCTCATGCGGAGCTCTACGAAGGAAAGCTGGCTGTTTCCTATCACGGAAAGGATGGAAAGGTCATATTGACGGAGATGGAATCCGGCAGCCGGGAGACCGTACGGACGATCCGCGAAAACTGTGATGGGGCGGCGTCTGCTCCCCTTTCAACAGGTATGCTCGACGGCATGTCTGTAAAGGATGCGCTGATGGAATGTGGTTTTATAGCCATAGAGGTGAAAAATGATCCGGGACTGCAGGAGCGTCTGCTTCAGGGAGACAATGATATTGACGAAAAGGGACTGCAGGAGATCATAGACCATGCCGAGGAACAGCTGGAAATGGATCAGAAGGAGCATCGGCTTCGTACAGCGGAGATAGAAAAAGAGCTGGAAAAGATAAAGGAACAGTTTGTGTCTCAGGGAGAGGGACCCGTGATGGATCAGGTATTTGGCGAAAAGACAGATCTGCCGGAGCTTCAGGAAGAGCCGGATCCTTTCGAGGAGCCGGACATTCTGGATGAACCGAAGATTCCGGAAGAGATCATGGAAGAAATAATGGAAGAAACGCAGACAGAAGGCGGACAGGAACCGGAGACGGAAGCCGGAACCACAACGGAAGATCCGGGACAGGGAGAGGATGAGTCGGAATCCGAAGGCAGCTCAGAGGACAGAGATGAGACGGATCCCGGAGAGGAAGAGGGACCTGCAGAAGAACCCGTGCTGCCGACTGACCCGGATCCCGACCCGACGCCGGATCCAACACCGGAACCGGACCCTGACCCGACACCGGATCCCGACCCCGATCCGACACCGGACCCTGACCCGACACCGGAGCCGGAAGAAAAGACATTTACGATCCGCTTTGAAAGTGCAGACGGAAAACCTTTTGCAATACAGGCGGTAAAAGAGGGAAGTAAAGCAAAGAAACCGATCCTGATGCCGGAGGCATCCGGAGCATGGCAGGCGGATGGACAGGATTATGATTTTAGTGCGGAAGTGACAAAGGACCTGACGCTCAGATGGAAGAACACTGGCGGAGCCGGAGCATGAAAGTAATATTTCAGAGAGAGACCGATTTTAGAAAGCTCAGAGCAGTATTGATCTCCGCGGCTGTTCTTCTGGTGGCTGGAAGCGGTCTTCTCTATACGCTGGACAGGCAGTTCGGAGACTGGCTGTATGAGAGAGAAAGCAGTCCGGATGAGCGTATTTTTGTAATCGGTATTGATACCTATGCCATGGAGCAGATAGGGGCATGGCCCTGGGACAGGGCAGTCATGGCAGAGATTCTTGAGACCTTAAATGCAGATCCCGGGAGCAGACCTGCAGCCATTGGGCTGGATGTGGTATATGCCGGGGAGACCAGTGAGGAATCTGACAGGCGGCTGGTGGAAGCTGCTTCGGCAGGGAACGTGGCAGTGGCGTGTACCGTAAATTTTGAGAACAGCCTGATCCTGGAGGCAGACGGAAGTGCATATATGGATGCATTTGTTTCCACCGGAGCTTCCATGCCCTTCGAAACGCTGACGGCAGAGGTACGGACAGGACATATCAATGCTATGTATGACAAGGACGGGGTGCTCAGGAGACATCTCTGGTCTGTAGAAACGGCGGAAGGGGAGACCCTGTATTCTCTGCCGGAGGTGCTGGTGGATCTGTACTGCGAAGCAAACGGTATGGATACAGATTATAAGCCCCGGACGGATCAGAGAGGCTTCTGGTGGGTGGATTTCAGCGCCCAGCCGGGAGATTACTATTACTGTTCGGCTGCGGACATTCTGGACGGAGCCTATGACCCGGATATGCTGGAGGGAGCCATAGTTCTGATTGGTCCTTACGAAGCGTCCATGTCTGATGATTTTGTGACACCGGCGGACCGGGCAAAGCGCATGTATGGTGTGGAGTATATGGCGAATGTGACCGCCAATATCCTGCAGCAGAATGAGAAGACAGAGCTTCCTCATGAGCTTCAGCTTATGCTTTTGTTCGCAGCCTGTATGGGGTGTGCCATGATTTTCCGTGAAATGAAAATGAGATGGATTTTTGTGGTATATGCAGGGATTCTGATCCTGTGTACCGCAGGCTTTTACGGATTTTACAGACAGGGATATATCATGCATCCGCTCTGGTTTTTGGCAGGGCTCAGTATTCTGTTCCTCAGTTCGCTGGTAGAGCAGTATACGCTGGCGGTCAGGGAAAGGCATCATGTAAGAAAGACCTTTGAACGCTATGTAGACCCGGCGATCATCCGTGAGCTTTTGAAGGATGACGAGGCTTCGCAGGCACTCACGGGAAGAACGAAGAATATTGCGGTGCTGTTCGTGGATATTCGTGGATTTACGACCATGTCAGAGGAGCTTCCACCAGAGGAGGTCGTCCAGATCCTCAATGAATATCTGACGCTTACCAGCCGATGTGTGAAAAAGAGGAAAGGGACGCTGGACAAATTTATCGGGGACTGTACCATGGCATTCTGGGGAGCGCCCTTGAAGTGCATGGATCCGATCTATCAGGCGTGCAAGGCGGCTATGGATATGGTGGAGGGAGCCAGACCTTTGGAGGAAAAGCTTCTGAAACGCTTTGGCAGAGCGGTAAGCTTTGGTGTAGGAGTTCACTACGGACCTGCCGTCGTGGGAAATATCGGAGCCCCGGACAGAATGGACTATACCGCGATCGGAGACACCGTCAATACGGCGTCCCGTCTGGAGTCCAAGGCACCGCCGGGAACCATTTATATCAGCCGGATTGTGGCGGATATGCTGGGAGAGCGGGCAGTGACAGAGTCTCTGGAGAAGAAATTATTACTGAAGGGAAAGACGGAAGGCATGGAAGTGCTGATATTGAAGGAGCTTAAGTAGATGGAAAAAGAGATACAGGAGTTGGACGGACAAAAGAAAAAGTATGTACTGGCAGGGCTTGTTGCGGTGATTCTTATAGCGGCAGTCGTTATTGCGGTTCTGCTGACGGGGAATGACAGAAGAGATGCGGTTCTTCGGTCACCTACGGGGATTCTGTACGGAAGCGACGGGAATCTGTATCTGACGGATCAGGGGGGAAACAGCATCCTGCGCATGGATGAAGGGAACGTGAAACTGATCGCCGGTTATATGCTTCCGGCGGATATTTATGGAGATGCCATAGGCAGCTACGGGGATGGTACCTGGGATAAAGCGTTTTTTAATGCTCCCTTTGATCTGGAGGAATGGGGCGGAGGTCTTGCGGTCAGTGATACGGGAAATAACTGTATCCGGCTGGCAGCTTCGGACGGGATTGTCCGCACGCTTGCCGGCACGACAGTACAGGGCTGTCAGAACGGTATGGCATATGAGGCAACCTTCTATGAGCCGAAAGGGATAGCGGCAGGTCCGGACGGAAGTCTTTATATTGCGGACAGCGGCAACGGAGTTATCCGCAGACTGAGCGAGGACGGGCAGGTAGAGACGGTGGTTGGAGATATGGATACGCCTGTGGGGCTGAGCTGGGATGGCGACGTGCTTTATATTACGGATGCAGGAACCAGTCAGATCCTGAAATATGAAAATGGAGAGCTGTCAGTGGTTGCAGGAGCCGCATATACCGATGAAGAGAGATCGCTTTTGGACGGAGATGCACAGAACGCAGTCTTCTCGGCACCTCAGGGAATTCTGGCACAGGATGGCATGATCTATGTGGCGGATACCGGATTTTCTGCCATCCGCAGAATAAAGGACGGACAGGTGGACACCATTTCCATTTTTGAGGGGACAGGCAGCAATCTCTGGCCGGCAGGTCCTACGGGCATGGAAATGAAGGCCGGAAATCTCCTGATCGCAGATCCTTATTCGGGTGTAATATTTGAGGTTAAGGATCCGGATGAAACGCAGGCTGACGAAAATTATCATGAATTTCAATTAAATTTTTATAAAAAAATATATTGACAATCAATTCTGTTGGGTGTATGCTTTACGGCGTAAAGGCAATGGGGTCTTTAAGAAATCATTCTTAGAGCTTCATTGCCTTTCGTTATACCGGGAAATCTGATCATCAGGAGCAGAAAATCTTCCCTCGAAGAAGGCAATGGCGTCTTTAATGTTTTTAAACATTAAGGGCGCTTTTATTTTATAGATATTTATGGAAATCAAGGAGGAAATTTATATGGCAGTAGAAATGGTAATCGACACAGTCTGGGTATTTCTTGCAGCAATTCTGGTGTTTTTTATGAATCTGGGTTTTGCTTCTGTAGAAGCGGGTATGGCCAGATCAAAGAATACGGTAAACATTTTGTCAAAGAACTTTATTGTATTTGCAGTATCTTCTTTGGGATTTATATTACTGGGATGGGGCCTGATGTTTGGCGGTGACAATCCGTTCATAGGAACACAGAACTTATTTATTCTCGGAACAGAGGACCATTCTTTTTATGATAATACATTGACTTCAAATGTACCGTTTTGGGGTAAATTCTTCTTCCAGCTGGTGTTCTGCGGAACGGCTGCAACGATTGTTTCCGGGGCTGTTGCGGAAAGAGTAAAGTATATATCGTTTATTCTTTTTTCCTTTGTACTTACCCTGTTCATTTACCCGATCGTAGGACACTGGGTATGGGGAGGAGGCTGGCTTGCGGATCTTGGATTTGTGGATTTTGCAGGAGATACCGTAGTACATTCCCTGGGTGGATGGTCAGCCCTGTCCGGAGCAATGATTTTAGGACCCCGTATCGGCAAGTATGGTAAGGACGGAAAGCCTCGTGCAATTCCGGGACATAATATGTCATTGGCAGTGATTGGTTTATTTGTACTGTGGCTTGGATGGTTCGGCTTTAACCCGGGTTCTACTATGAGTTTTCAGAATCCGGCAGATGTGATGTACATTTTGATGACAACCAATACTTCTGCTGTCGCAGCAGTTATTACCTCAACGGCAGCTGCATGGATTTTCCTCGGGAAACCGGATTTGGGCATGACGATCAACGGATGTCTGGCAGGTCTGGTAGGTATTACCGGAAGCTGTGCATATGTTACGGTAGAAGCCTCTCTTATTATAGGTGCTGCTGCAGGTGTTATTGTAGTATTTGCAGTTATGTTTTTTGACCGTATCAAAATCGATGATCCGGTTGGTGCAACAAGTGTACATCTGTGCTGTGGTGTTTTTGGTACGATTTGTGTCGGGTTGTTTGCAAAAGAAGGTGTTACAACACTTTCAGCAAGAAATGGTCTGTTCTACGGCGGAGGCTTTGAACTTCTTGGAGTAGAGCTGATCGGTATTGCAGCTGTTGGTGCTTTTGCATTTATTACGTCTTCTCTTGTATGGCTTGCACTCAAGGCTACGGTTGGAATCAGAGTATCCGCAGAAGAAGAAATTGCAGGTTTGGATATTGGTGAACATGGAAACATGGCTTATCCTGATTTTGTAATCTCTATGGAGAAATATACAGAGGATGCGGAAGCGGTTGTTGCTGATCAGATGGCGGAAGATATGATATCAGAGGCGGCTCCTGTGAAGAGCGAATCTGAAAGAGCAGAAAGTGCTCATAAGTTCAGCAAAGTACAGATTATCTGTAAGGAAGCCAGACTGGAAGCCTTAAAGAAATCTATGAATGAGCTTGGAATTACAGGTATGACGGTATCTCATGTGGTTGGCTGCGGAGTGCAGAAGGGTAAACCGGAATATTATCGCGGTGCACCTGTAGAGACCAATCTCCTTCCGAAGGTACAGGTTGATATGGTTGTAAGTAAGGTGCCTGTAAGGAAGGTGATCGAAACTGCCAAGAAGGTACTTTATACCGGACACATCGGAGACGGTAAGATATTCGTGTATGATGTGGAAAATGTCATAAAGGTGCGTACCGGTGAAGAGGGATATGACGCCCTGCAGGATGTGGAATAATGAAACGGGCATGTCTGCTGATGCAGACATCACCTCCGTGTATAATAACCCTGAGAGGATTTTTCAGTCCTCTTGGGGCTGTTTTTTTGCCGGTCATAGGACAATCTGCCCGGATAATAGATATATAAGGAAGAAATCCGGGGAGCAGGACATGACAGAGCTGACAAAGGAAATACTTGATGAAATGGCTGCGGTGGATATCCGGGATGTGGATATGAACAGGCTGACTGATTTCAGGGATATTGTGATCGATACCAAAAAGCCTGTTCCGGAAAAGCTCCGGTCTTTTGCGGAGCAGTCGGGCAATGTCTATATACACCGGATGGGGGATTATATTGTCAAGGTACGTTTTCAGGAGAACGGTCCCGGTATTGATGACAAGATGGAGGAATATTTAAGACGGCTTGCAGAAATTCATATTTAGAAAGGTCAGGAGTGATACACATGAAAGATACACATTTTCTGGCTGCCATGTACCTCCGTCTTTCAAGGGATGACAAGGATATGGGGAATATGGCGGGCAGGGACGGTCCCATGAAAACCGAGAGCAGCAGCATCGGAAGTCAGAGAGAACTCATCAGAACCTTCATCAGGGAGCAGCCGGACATAGAGCTTTACGACATCTATGTGGATGACGGTTTTTCAGGGAGCAATTTCGACAGACCAGAATTTAAGAGAATGATTAGTGACATTGAAGCAGGCAGGGTAAACTGCGTGATCGTAAAAGATCTGTCCCGCTTCGGACGCGATTATATTGAAGCCGGGAGGTACCTTCAAAAAATCTTCCCGGACTTGGGTGTGCGTTTTATTGCACTTACGGACCACTATGACAGCATCCGTGCAGATACAGGAGAAAGCTCCATTGTTCTTCCTGTTAAAAATTTTATCAACGATTCCTATTGTCGGGATATTTCAACAAAGGTAAAGAGCCAGCTTGAGGTAAAACGAAAAAACGGAGAGTGTATTGCTCCGTTTGCTGTGTACGGATACCGGAAAAGCGGGGCGGATCACAACAGGCTTGTCGTTGACGAATACGCAGCGGAAAATGTGCGGAAGATTTTTGCATGGAAGATAGAGGGCGTTGCAGTCTCGGAGATTGCAGATACCTTAAACCGTCTGGGAATTCTGTCGCCAAAGGAGTATAAAAAATCACTGGGACTTCATTACAACGGAGGATTTTCCGGTACGGGGACAGCTCTCTGGAGCAGTGCCTCTGTCAGGAGAATTCTGACCAATGAAGTATATCTGGGACATCTGGTGCAGGGCAAAACGGAAAAGGTAAATTATAAGGTAAGGAAAAATACAGAGAAACCAAAAGAGGAATGGATAAAGGTTGAAAATACCCATGAACCGGTTGTACCGGAGGATGATTTCCTGATCGTACAGAATCTTTTGAAAGCAGACGGACGTAAAAGCCCGGAAACGGGAACTGTCAGTCCGTTTGCGGGACTTTTGTTCTGCGGGGATTGTGGGGAGCAGATGGTAAGGAGGAGAAACCGTTATAAGGATACGGTGAAGGTCTACTATATCTGTTCCACAAAAAACCGGGGAGACGGCTGCAGCAGACACAGTATTGAGGAACAGACATTAAAGGGTATTGTGACGGAAAGTGTGAGGCATTATGTAAATACCTTCTTGGAAGAAAAACAGTTTTTTGAGAGATCCGTGCAGCTTAAAACAAATTTTAAGTCGGTATTTCTCTATGAGCAGGAAATCAAAAGGCTGAAAAAGGAACAGGAAAAATATGAAAAGCTCTGCTCCGGGCTGTATAAGGATCTGAGCAGAGGCATTATTTCCAATGAGGAATTTGAACGCCTGCACGGCGGCTTTTGGCAGAAGGCAGAGAAACTGGAAGAAGCACTGAAAAAGCAGAAGCAGTTTATTCAGGAAATGTGCAGAAAAGGAGTGCTTTCCGCCGGGCGGCTGAAGATATTTCAGGACTGTGCGGAGGTCAGAGACATAGACCGCCGTTCCCTGTGCAGTCTGGTAAAGAGGATAGAGATCTATGAAGACCGGCAGATAGAGATAGAATTTTACTTTTCAGACAGTTACCGGGCAATGCAGGCTGGAAATCAGAGAATCAGGATGGACAGATCCAGACTGTGTGCAGTGGAGAGGAGTGCATAAGGTGGCAAGAATATCCAAGCGGTTGGCGGCACAGAAGAATGTGCAGAAAACCGTGCAGAAGATACGGTACAAAGCAGGCATTTATGCGAGGCTTTCCTCCGATCAGGACACAGAAAAAAATGAATCTGTGAATGTGCAGACTGCCATTGCAGAAAAATATGTGGAGGACTGGAACCGGAAACATACAGAACAGATCACGGTAGCGGACCGTTATATAGATTTGGGAAAGACCGGCAGCAATTTTAACCGTGACGAATTTCAGAGGCTGATGCAGGATATCCGGCTTGGAATCATCAACTGTGTCATAGTCAAGGATCTTTCCCGTTTTGGCAGGAATTATCTGGAGGTCGGGAATTATATAGAGAAAATTTTCCCGTTCTTAGGTGTGCGTTTCATAGCGGTAACGGACGGACTGGACACCGGAGACAGAGGAGGCGGCACAGAGCAGCGGTCAGCCGCTATGGCAATGGAGATCAAAAATCTTGTCAATGATATGTATGCAAAGGACTTTTCCGTAAAAGCGAAGCAGAATCTGAAACAGAGGAGAGAGGCAGGCTCTTATGTGGGCGGACCGCCGCCGTATGGCTATCTTACAGGCCGGGAGGGAAAAATACGGGTACTGCTGCCCGATGAAAATACTGCAGAGCTGGTAAGGTATATGTTTGAGCGTTTTATTCAGTCAGAAAGCTTTGCCGCTGTTGCCGATGATCTGAACAGCAGGAAGATCAATCCACCTGCTGTTTATAAGAAAACAGGCGAAGTATTCTGGAGCGCTGATATGGGATTGTACAGGGGATGGGATAAGGGTGCCGTAGAACGGATCATAAAAAGCAGGACGTATACCGGAATGCTGGTTCAGGGAAAGACCTCCGTCACGGCGAGAGACGAAAGCAATCGTATCCATAATCCGGAAGAAGACTGGGTGATAACAGAAAATGCACATGAGCCTCTTATTGGGATGGAAGTTTTCAGGCAGGCAGAGCAGATATACAGGAAGGAGCGGTAGGGCATGGATAAGATTGCCATATATCTCCGTCTTTCCTCAGAGGATTCGGAGGATAAGGATGAGAGCGGCAGTATCAGCAGCCAGCGTGATTTGATTATGGACTACATACAGCAGGATTCCGGGCTTTTGGCAATGGAGATTGCAGAGTTTTGTGATGACGGCTGTTCAGGAACCAGTATGGACAGACCGGGTATGGAGAAGCTTTTAAAGGAGGTGAAAGAAAACCGGATCAAGTGTGTGATCGTCAAGGATATGTCCCGCTTTTCCAGAGATTATATTGAACTTGGAACTTATATGAACCGGATATTCCCTTTTATGGGTATTCGTTTCATCGCCATTAATGACCATTATGACAGTAAAGAGCAAAAGGGCAGTACCATAGAGATTGATACTGCATTTCAGACCTTATTGTATGATCTGTACAGCAAGGATGTGTCTGTTAAGGTAAAAGCTGCTTTTGAAAATAAGTGTGTAAATGGGGAGTATGTATGCGGACAGGTTCCTTTTGGCTATGAGAAAAGCCGGGAGAAGAAAAATGCAGTAGTAGTCAGTGAAAAAGAAGCAGAGGTTGTCCGTTACATTTTTGCCCTTGCCCTTGAGGGAAACGGAAGTACGCAGATAGCGAGGATCCTGAACGGAAAACAGATTCCAACCAGAATGCAGATGCGTTTCCCGGGGAGAGCAGAAAAGAGCGGGCGGATACCGGCGTGGAGCAGTACTTCCGTCAGGGATATTCTGAATAACCGTTTTTATCTTGGGGAAATGGCATACGGCAAGAGCAGAAGGCGGCATGTGGGCAGCAAAAACGGCATTGCGATCCCAAAGGATCAGTGGAAGGTGATAGAGAATCATCACGAACCGCTGATCACGCCGGAGGTTTATAAAAAGGTGTGCAGCTTTGGCGCAGAGCGTTCCACGAAACGAAAGAGAGAAAAGAATGCGTTGGTGGGAAAGCTCTTCTGCGGCGGCTGCGGGTATTCCATGAGTTATAAGCCTCTTCGGGAAAAGAATAAGTACCGCAGGTTTGAATGCCGGAAACACGCTGTATTGCAGATATCCGGGTGCTGTACCTGTTTTTCTGCCGATCTGTTGGAGGAAATGGTGACTGCCATGCTGCACATAGAGCTGCTGCTGCGCGGCAGTGCCGTAAGGCAGAAGGAAGGTCTTGTATCCTTTCGGAAGTCCTGCATGAAGAGACTGGAAAGGAAAGCGGCAGACTGCCGGTACAGACAGAAACAGCTGCAGGCAGAAAAGGATGACCTGTATGAGCGCTATGCACTGGGTGAGGTAAGCCTGATCGCATACAAAGCACAGGCAGACAGCCTGACAGAGCAGATTTCGCGCTTTTCGGCTGATGAGGATGGATTTCGGTCAGAGCTTGCGGCTGTTCAGGAGGAATACCGTAAAACAGAAGAAGATATGAAGCAGATCATACGATATGCCCATCTGGAGACACTGACGCAGGAGATGGTTGATACATTTGTCAAAAAGATTCATGTTTATAAGAACAGGAAAGTGGAAATTGAATGGAGCTTCAGCGATGACAGGGGGCAGAGTCCGGCTGATCTGACCTGACACTAACTTGCCATAAGCGGGGTATGGTCTTTTGGATCTGTATGGCAGCTTTCAGGCAATGAGAGGATTTCCCGGTGCCCGATAAAGAATTCACATTTTTTTCAAACATTTTCTAAAGTTCATTTTAGGTTTCCTGTGTATGCTGTAAAAGCAGAGAGGGAGAGTCCCGTATCTGAAAAATGACAGAGAAGCCGGAGGAAAGATGTGAAGAAAATAGTGAACAGGAAAATCATGCTGCCGATAGCGGCAGTTCTTACTCTGCTGACAGGCTGCCTTGCATTCTATGTGCACAGCCGCCAGCAGGCGAGAGCGGTTATGCAGGAAAATATGAATCAGGTGGAGACTGTACAGGTTACGAAACAGAATCTGATCGATTCCATCAGTGTGACCGGAACGATCAAGAGTGCGGACGAGAGAGAGGTCCAGTCCATAGCGAAGGATGTGGAAGTGCTGGAGGTCCGCTATAAAGTGGGCGATTACGTCAACGAAGGAGATGTGGTCGTGGTGTTGGATTCCAGCGAACTGGAGCGCAGTCTGACGGAGGCGCAGAACAGCCAGGCGCTGAGCCAGTACAAGGAGAACAAGTCCATCGAGACAGCGACAGAGGATTATAATGAGGCGGTTGAGGACGGAACCGATGAGTACCAGTCGGCACAGGAAAAGGCTGCCGATGCAAAGGAAGCATTACAGGAGGCGGAGGATGAGCTGGCCGGAGCGGCTTCCCGTCTGAAACGGCGTGAGGAAAGCCTGAATGAAGCAAACAGTGCCCAGGAGGCGGCTGCGGCGGTTCTGAACGGACTGGCGGAAACAGATGAAGGCTATAAGGATGCCAAAGACGCTTATGAGGCAGCAGCTATTGCCGCACAGGAAGCACAGAGTTCTTATACAGAAGCACATCAGGCATATAACACGGCTGCAGAAGCGGAAGAAAAGGCAGTGGAAACCTATGAAAGTGCAGTAGACCAGCTGGAGACGGCAGAGAAGAACAATGACCGGAATATTTCCAGTGCAGAGGATAATCTGGAGCAGGTACAAAAAGAGCATGAGTATTCCAACGACAGCGGAGAGCAGACCATCGAGAATTATCAGGATCAGATTGAAAGCTGTACGGTGACAGCTCCTGTTTCTGGTATTATCACAGCCATGAATGTGGATGCGGGGGATACCTATATGGGAGAAGGCAATGTGCTGTTCAGTGTTGCGGATGAGAAAAACTTTATTGTGTCGGCAAGTGTGGATGAGTACGATATCAGCAGCATTGACAAAGACATGGAGGCAGCAGTGATCGTGGAAGCCCTGGGTGATGAGGAGCTTCCGGCTACCGTATCCTTCGTGTCACCATCCGCTGATGAGTCCAATATGGGAAGCTCTTCTTATTCCATAGAGATTGCTCTGGATGATGAGAATACGGATCTGCGTATCGGCATGACTGCAAAAGCCAGCATTATCCTGAACGCAGTCTATGACGTACTGACCGTACCCTATGACTGCGTGGAGACCGATGAGGACGGTAATTCTGTGCTCTATATAGACAAGGATGGGGAGAAGACTCCGGTCCAGGTAGAAGTAGGTATGGAGAGCGATTATTATGTGGAGGTATCAGGAGAAGGACTGGATGAAACTACCATGATCTATTATACGAATCCTATGACCCAAAGCAATGGTACGTCAGGGAATGATGAAAGCACTATGACGGTGACAATGCCTGGTATGATGGGCGGAGGAGCTCCCTCCGGCGGCGGACGTCCCGGCGGTGGATTCTAGGAGGCGTATATGAAGACAGAAACAGGTAAAACGATCATTGACCTTAACGGGATTATAAAACGCTTCTATATTGGAGAACCCAATGAGCTGGAGATTCTGCATGGGATCGATCTTCGGGTGCAGGAAGGGGAATTTGTCTCCATTGTAGGAGAATCCGGTTCGGGAAAGACAACCATGATGAATATCATCGGAATTCTGGACCGTCCCACTGAAGGAGGATATATTCTTGACGGTGTGGATGTGGCCAGGGCAAAGGATAAGGAGCTGTCACAGATCCGAAATCAGAAGATCGGCTTTGTATTTCAGACCTACAATCTGATCAGCCGCACCAGTGCGCTGAAAAATGTGGAGCTTCCCATGCTCTACAGTGGAATTGGAAAAAGAGAACGACAGGAAAGAGCCAGAGAGCTTCTGGAAATGGTAGGGATGGGAGGACGCATCAGCCACAATCCGGATGAGCTGTCGGGAGGTCAGAAGCAGAGGGTGGCAATTGCACGTGCCATGGCAAATGACCCCTCCATCATTCTCGCGGATGAACCTACCGGAGCGCTGGACTCCAAAACCGGGCGGAAGATCATGGATATCTTTCACAGACTGAATCATGAGCAGGGAAAGACGATCGTACTGATCACTCACTCCCAGGAGCTTGCGGAGGAGACGGAGCGGATCGTGACACTGAAGGATGGTCAGATCATCGGAGAAAGGAGCGGAAGCGGATGCTGATTATGGAAAATATTCTGCTGGCGCTGAACGGGCTGCGTGCCAATAAGATGCGTTCCCTTTTGACCATGCTTGGAATCATCATCGGCATTGCGTCTGTGATCGCCATAATGACCCTGGGAGATTCGATCAGCAGCTCAGTGACTACGACGATGTCTTCCATGGGAGCCAATAATGTGACGGTCGGTCTTCAGCAGAAAAGCACCACAGAGGAGACGACGCAGAGCGGCATGACCTTCTCCATGGGTCCCCGTATGACCCAGATGTCAGAAGAGGATTATGTGACGGAGGACATGATCGCGGATCTTGGAGAGCGCTATGAGGACCGTATTCTTGGTTTTTCTCTTGCGGAAAGCATCGGAAGCGGAACTGCCCAGAAGGGGGATCTGTATGCCTATGTGAATGCAGTGGGCGGGAATACAGACAATATTGAGAATGAAGAGCTTACGATCCTTGCGGGAAGGACGTTCAGTGACCGGGATCAGAGTGAGGGCAGGAAGGTAGTTCTGGTATCTGATCTTCTGGTTGATAATATGTTTGAAGGAGACAACATGCAGGCGATAGGCCAGACCATAGATGTGTTGTTTTCGGACCGGTATTATACGTATACCATTGTAGGTGTTTACGAATATGAAGAGTCTGCAGGTTCGTTTTCCAGCAGTTCTTCTGAGGATACAGAGACGACTCTTTATATGCCGCTTCTGGCAGCCCGGAATCAGACCCATAATACTTCCGGATACAGTCAGTTCACGATCCTGAGCGCAAGTGGTGTGGATGCAGAGGAGTTCTGTACAGAAATAGAGAACTATATGAACGCCCGTTATTACGGGAATAATGAAAGCTTTGAGATCGGAGCCATGAGTATGTCCTCCGTAATTGAAAGCATGACGGAAATGCTGTCCACCATATCGCTGGCGATTGCGGCAATTGCAGCCATATCTCTTCTGGTAGGCGGAATTGGCGTCATGAATATTATGCTGGTATCCATTACGGAACGGACCAGAGAGATCGGTACGAGAAAGGCACTGGGAGCTACCAACGGTTCCATCCGGCTGCAGTTCATTATGGAAGCGATCGTACTGTGCGTACTGGGCGGTGTGATCGGAATCCTGCTGGGCATCGGCATAGCGGCGGTGGCAACGGATATGATGGGATATTCTGTCAGCCCGTCGGTTACCGGAATCGTGCTCTCTGTCAGCTTTTCTGTTTTCATCGGAGTGTTCTTCGGATATTACCCGGCAAACAAAGCGGCAAAGCTGAATCCTATAGAGGCGCTCCGGTATGAATAAAAAATAGAGATACCATACGGGATGAAAATCTGTTAATATAGAGAACAGAAAAGGACAGGAGGAAGCAGGTATGAAGCTGTTGCTGGCAGAGGATGAAAGATCCCTTTCAAGGGCACTGACTGCAATTCTGGAGAAGAATCATTATTCCGTGGATGCGGTATATGACGGACAGACAGCGCTGGAGTATCTGACGCTGGGAGGATATGACGGTGCGGTGCTGGATATTATGATGCCGAAGATGGACGGGATCACGGTCCTTAAAAAGGTGCGGAGTATGGGGAATTATATCCCCATACTGATGCTTACGGCAAAGTCGGAGGTCGATGATAAGGTGGAGGGGCTGGACAGCGGTGCAAATGACTATCTGACCAAGCCTTTTCATACAAGCGAGCTGCTTGCCAGGATACGTGCCATGACACGTGTACAGACTCAGCCGGATACCCGTCTGAGAATGGGCAATCTTGTGCTGGATCAGGCAAGCTTTGAGCTTTCTTCTGAGACGGGCAGCTTCCGTCTGGCCAAAAAAGAGTTCCTGATGATGGAGATTTTGATGTCCAATCCCAACCGCCTGATTTCCACAGAGCAGTTTATGGAGAAAATATGGAGCTTTGAGAGCGATGTGGGGATTCAGGTAGTCTGGGTCTATATTTCTTATCTGAGGAAAAAGCTGGCGGCGCTTCATGCAGATGTGCAGATCGTGGTTGCGAGAAATGCAGGATATATGCTGAAGGAGGCCAGATGATACGAAAGCTTCGTAAAAGATTTATTTTGCTGACAGTCGGCTCTCTTTTTCTGGTGCTGGCGGTGACGATGGGAATCGCCAATCTGCTGAATTATAAAAATATAGTCAGCAGGGCAGATGCCCTGCTTTCCGTGCTGACGGAAAATAACGGCTCCTTCCCTGCGATAGTGCTGCCTGCAGTTCCTGTGGAGGGGGAAGCAGAGGAAGAATTTGACCATCGGAGATTTTCTCCGGAGACGCCGTTTGAGTCCCGGTTCTTCTATGCTTTTCTCAATGAAGACGGGGAACTGACCACCAGCAATACCGGAAGGATCGCCGCCATTGATACAGACACGGCGATGGAGTATGCAAGACAGGTATGGGAAGGGGAAAGCTCCCGTGGTTTTATGAAGCAGTACCGCTATATGAAAGCTCCTTCAGAGGAGGGAACGCTGATCGTATTTCTGGACTGCAGCAGGGATCTTCAGGCAGTGCACAATTTTATGAGAAATGGATTTGGAGTGGCTGTTCTGATTCTTCTGGCAGTATTTCTGCTGGTCTATCTCCTGTCCGGCCGTATGGTGAAGCCGGTCCTGGAGGGATATGAGAAGCAGAAGCAGTTCATCACCGATGCAGGTCATGAGCTGAAAACGCCCCTTGCGATCATTGATGCGGACACGGATGTGCTGGAAATGGAGATCGGGGAGAATGAATGGCTGGAGGATATCCGCAGACAGACCGGGAGACTGGCAGTTCTGACCCGGGATCTGATCTATCTTGCAAGGATGGAAGAGGAGGATTCGCATCTTCAGATGGTGGATCTGCCCTTTTCGGATATTGTGGAGGAGACGGCGCAGTCCTTTCAGTCGCTTGCGGTTGCCCAGCAGAAGAGCTTTATAGTTCAGATCCAGCCCATGCTCATGGTGCACGGAGATGAAAAGGCGCTGCGGCAGCTGATATCTATTCTGCTGGACAATGCGCTGAAATATTCCGGAGACAGCGGAAATATTCGCCTGAGGCTGGAAAAGCAGGGGAAGAGCGTGAAGCTGTCGGTATCTAATACAACGGAAGAACCGATAGAAAAGGAAAGTCTGTCTCATCTTTTTGACCGGTTTTACAGGGGGGACAAGTCCCGTAATTCCGACAAGAGCGGATACGGAATCGGACTTTCCATCGCAAAAGCGGTGGTGGAATCCCACAAAGGAGAGATCTGTGCATCCACAGCAGACGGGCATTCTCTGATGATCACAGCAGTTCTGTAACAGAGGAGGCAGTCGGTATGAACCGGCTGCCTCCCCTGTTATATGCGCCTTTTTTCATGTGTGCGCCGTCTAAAGATATCATTGACATCCATAAGAAACGTGCTAAAATGTATACAAAATGGATTGTATACGATGATACAAATGAGGAGAGCATTATGGATAAAAACAGAGCGGTTCATTTTGACCGGCATACCAACCTGCTGCAGCTGGAAGAGCATATGTATCCCCTGGTAGATGTGGAGCATCCGAATACGTTCAGGAATCTGTTTCCTTATACAGAGGTTCCGAAGATCGCATTCAACGACCGGATCGTACCCCATCATATGCCGGAGGAGATATGGATCACAGATACGACCTTCCGGGACGGGCAGCAGTCCAGAGCACCCTATTCCACAGAGCAGATCGTGAAGATCTATGATTATTTCCATAAGCTGGGCGGGCATAAGGGACTGATCCGTCAGTCTGAATTTTTCCTGTACAGCAAGAAGGACAGGGATGCAGTATATAAGTGTATGGAGAAGGGCTATAAGTTCCCGGAGGTGACCAGCTGGATCCGTGCCAACAAGGATGATTTCCAGCTTGTCAAGGAACTGGGCATGAAGGAGACCGGGATACTGGTAAGCTGTTCTGATTACCATATTTTCTATAAGATGAAGATGAGCAGACGGGAAGCCATGCAGCACTATCTGAATATTGTGCGCGAGTGTCTGGAGATCGGGATCAGCCCCAGATGCCATCTGGAGGATATTACCAGAGCCGATATTTACGGCTATGTGATTCCGTTCTGTCTGGAACTGAAGAACATGATGGATTATTACAATATTCCCATTAAGGTGCGCTGCTGCGATACCATGGGTTATGGTGTAAACTATCCGGGTGCAGTGATTCCCCGGTCTGTGCCGGGCATCATCTACGGTATTCAGGTGCATGCGGGCTTTTCCTCTGATCTGATCGAGTGGCACGGGCACAATGATTTCTATAAAGCAGTCAGCAATTCCACGACTGCATGGCTGTACGGGGCTTCCGGTGTGAACTGTTCTCTGTTCGGAATCGGAGAGCGTACCGGCAATACGCCGCTGGAGGCGATGGTATTTGAGTATGCACAGCTCAGGGGAACGCTGGACGGCATGGACACGACCGTTATCACAGAGCTGGCAGAATATTATGAGAAGGAGATCGGCTATCATATTCCTTCCAGAACTCCTTTTGTGGGCAGGAATTTCAATGTGACCAGAGCAGGCATCCATGCGGACGGTCTTTTGAAGAATGAAGAGATCTATAATATTTTTGATACAGGCAAATTCCTGAATCGTCCGGCACTGGTGTCTGTATCCAATACGTCCGGACTGGCGGGGATCGCACACTGGATCAATACGTATTTCCAGCTGAAGGATCATCATATGGTGGACAAGAACTCAGAGCTGGTGCATATGGTGAAGGCATGGGTGGATCAGGAGTATGAGAGCGGACGGGTGACTGTTCTGACGGACGAGGAGCTTCTGAAGGTGATTCATGAGGCATGTGAGAAGACAGGAGTACAGATCGTACAGGAGGCATAGAAGAAAATGAGTGACAGGCAGGGTCAGAGTGAGACCCGTGACAGATACTCCCTGAGAGGGCGGGTATATGAGTCCATCAGGGAGGATATACTGGGTGGACGCTACCATCAGAATACAGAGCTGAAAGAGGCTGCAATAGGAGCAGAGCTGGGTGTGAGCAGGACTCCTGTGCGGGAGGCGCTGCGTCAGCTGGAGCTGGAGGGACTGGTAAAGATCATTCCCAACCGGGGAGCCTATGTGAATATGATTACGGCAAAGGATGTGCAGGATATTTATGTGATCCGTTCCATGCTGGAGGGACTCTGTGCCAGATGGGCGACAGAATATATTACAAAGGAACAGCTGGAGGACCTGGAGGAGACCCTGTGTCTCTCGGAATACCATACCCACAAGGAGAATTATGAGAAGCTCTATGAACTGGACAGCCTGTTTCATGAGCAGTTGTACAGCGCTTCCAACAGCCGGATACTGAATCATGTGCTGTCAGATTTTCATGATTATGTGAAAAAGGTCAGAAAGGCTACCATAGCATCCGAGGGGAGGTCTGTCAGATCCACAGAGGAGCACAGAGCGATCTTTGAGGCAGTTAAGACAAAGGACGCTGCTCTGGCGGAGGAACTGGCAAAGCAGCATGTGAAGAGGACGATTGAGAGCATCCAGGTATATGGACTGGAAAAAATATATGATCAGGAGGAACTTTCTTAATGAATAAGATTCAGATGACAACGCCGCTGGTAGAGATGGACGGGGACGAGATGACCCGGATTCTCTGGCATATGATCAAGGAAGAGCTTTTGCTTCCTTTTGTAGAGCTGAAGACGGAGTATTATGATCTGGGACTGGAGCATCGGAACCAGACGGACGATCAGGTGACGGTTGATGCGGCGGAAGCGACGAAAAAGTACGGAGTAGCAGTAAAGTGTGCCACGATTACGCCCAATGCTGCCCGTATGGAGGAATATCAGTTAAAAGAGATGTGGAAGAGCCCAAACGGAACCATCCGTGCACTTCTGGATGGTACCGTTTTCCGTGCGCCCATTATCGTAAAGGGGATCGAGCCTTATGTGAAGACCTGGAAAAAGCCCATTACACTTGCCCGCCATGCCTACGGAGATGTCTACAAGGCATCAGAGATGCGGATTCCGGGACCGGGAAAGGTGGAGCTGGTCTATACGGCAGAGGATGGAACGGTGAACAGGGAGCTTGTGCATCAGTTCAAAGGAGCCGGTATCGTACAGGGTATGCACAATCTGGATCATTCCATCGAAAGCTTTGCGAAGAGCTGCTTCCAGTATGCACTTGACACCAGGCAGGATGTGTGGTTTGCGTCCAAGGATACCATTTCCAAGAAGTATGACCACCGGTTCAAGGATATTTTCCAGGAGATCTATGACGGGGAATATAAGGAAGCGTTCGAGGCTGCCGGACTGACCTATTTCTATACATTGATTGACGATGCAGTTGCCCGCGTGGTAAAATCAGAAGGAGGCTTTATCTGGGCATGTAAGAACTATGACGGCGACGTGATGAGTGATCTGGTGGCGACGGCATTCGGTTCCCTTGCCATGATGACCTCTGTTCTGGTATCTCCCCATGGATACTATGAGTACGAAGCGGCACACGGCACTGTTCAGAGACATTATTACAAACATTTAAAAGGAGAAGAGACATCCACCAATTCTATCGCGACGATCTTTGCATGGAGCGGAGCTCTTCGGAAACGCGGAGAGCTGGACGGACTGGCAGAGCTGGTGCATTTTGCAGATGTTCTGGAGCAGGCATCTGTCCGGACCATTGAATCCGGAAAAATGACAAAGGATCTTGCACTTATTACCGAGCTGGAGAATGCAGAGGTTTTAAGCTCCGGAGATTTCATCCGTGCGATTCGTAAGACGATGGAAGGGATGTTGTAAAAACTATGGCGTTAAAATTTCAGAAACTGAACCAAATGATGAAGTATTTTGTGATGGTGATCTTCCTTGCCACGGCGATGACGCTGGTGGGAATCGGTATCCATGTTTTTGTAGCGATTCTGGGAGGCTTCGTGGTGATCGTACTGGGTTATATGCTTTGTGTACTGGTCATCCGTTCAGAGACGGGCAGGATGCGGAAGCTGAATGAGCATATGAATGCATCCAAGGATATGGACGGCTATATAGAATCGATGGAGAAGATCGGAAAGCGCACGGTCTGGGCGAATGTATACCATCAGACTCTGCTGAACCGGGGAACCGGATACATCAATATGGGTGAATACAAAAAAGCGCTGGAAGTCATGGATGAGCTTGAGAAATTCCATGTATCGGTGGAGGTGCGTTTCCTGGAGATATGGAACCGTCTGTTTGCCCTGATCGAGCTTCGCAATTATGGTCAGGCAGAGAAGCTGATGAAGAAATATCAGAAGCTTCTGACTCCTTATGCAGAGGCTTCCGAGAGTATTGCGGACCGTCTGGAGATCTACAGGTATCTGACGGCAGGAGACAATGCCATGGCGCTGGAGGTCATCCGTGCATGCCGTGACAAATGCGGAGAAGGAGAGCAGGATGTGATGGACCAGCTGGACTTCTACGAGATCCGGCTCTGCCAGCTGACCGGGGACCATGAGCGTGCGGATGTATTGAAAAAGCAGCTCAGAAGCCATAAGACCTTCCCCTGTATTGCAAAAAGTTTATAGGAAAAGGATACATAATAAGACACCCCTTCCCATATATTAGAACAAACATGGGAGGGGTATTTTTATGGAAACAATTCAGAATCAGAAGGAATTTCATCTATACAATGACATCAAAGAACGAACGGGAGGAGAGATCTACATAGGAGTGGTGGGACCGGTCCGCACCGGAAAATCCACATTTATCAAACGATTCATGGATCTTCTTGTACTGCCCAATATCAGCGACGCCCATGAGCGCGGGAGGGCGACGGACGAACTGCCCCAGTCTGCAGCGGGAAAGACCATTATGACTACAGAGCCTAAATTTGTACCCAAAGAAGCGGTATCCATTCAGGTGGGCGGTGAGATCCCCGTAAAGATCCGTCTGATCGACTGTGTGGGATATATGGTGGAGGGAGCCGCCGGACATCTGGAAAATGACACAGAACGTATGGTAAAAACCCCCTGGTTCGATGAGGTGGTTCCTTTTACAAAGGCGGCAGAGCTTGGGACCCACAAGGTCATCCACGACCATTCCACCATTGGAATCGTGGTGACCTGTGACGGAAGCTTCGGGGATATTCCGGCGGCAAATTACCGTCCGGCGGAGGAACGGACCATCGAGGAGCTGAAGAAGCTGGGAAAACCCTTTGTCATTCTGCTCAACACCACGAAGCCTTACAGTGACGGAGTCCGAAAGCAGGCGGAGGAGATGTATCACAAGTATCAGATTCCGGTTCTGCCGGTGAATTGTGAACAGCTCAAGAAAGAGGATATCGCCATGATCCTGGAGCAGGTTCTGCTGGAATTTCCTCTGACTGAGGTGGAGTATCACATGCCTCGCTGGGTGGAGATGCTTCCTGTGGCGCATCCGGTAAAGCAGGAGGTGATTCAGAAGGCGCGGGAGATGATGGAGGAATTCCATGTGCTCCGGGATATCGGTCTGGCACAGACCGCGTGTGAGGGACCGTCAATCAGCCGGATGAAGCTGGACCGGGTGGCGTTGGATACGGGAACTGCAGTCTATTCCATTGATATGGAAGAGAGCTGTTATTATCATATGCTCAGTGAGCTGACCGGGATGGAGCTTCAGGATGAATATGATCTGATGGAGCAGCTGCGGGATCTGTCTTCCATGAAAAAGGAGTATGGAAAGGTCATTAAGGCAATGGGAACCGTGCGGCAGAAGGGATACGGAATGGTGCTTCCGGAGAGAGATGAGATCACCATGGAGGATCCGGTACTGATCCATCAGGGCAATAAGTATGGTGTGAAGCTTCGTTCCTTCTCCCCGTCCGTTCATATGATCCGTGCGGATATTGAGACGGAGATCGCTCCGATCGTGGGCAGTGAGGAACAGGCAAAGGATCTGATCCAGTATATTCAGGACGGAAGAAAAGAGGTGGACGGTATCTGGCAGATCAACATTTTCGGGAAGACCATTGAAGAGCTGGTGGAGGACGGTATCCGCAGCAAGCTGTATCAGATCGGCGAGGAAAGCCAGGTGAAGCTCCAGGATACCATGAAGAAAATTGTCAATGACTCCAACGGCGGACTGGTGTGTATTATCATCTGAGGGATTCCGGTCTGTACAGGACAGCAGGTACTGTGGTATGATGTGGAGGACGAAAAGAGGTACGTATGAAGATCACATTTATTTTTCACAGCAGCTTCATGGTGGAGCTTAACCGGCAGGTGCTGGTATTTGATTATTATGGAGAAGGTGCACTTCCGGCGGTTCCCGAAGGGAAGAAGCTTTATTTTCTGAACAGTCACAGTCATCAGGATCATTTTAACAGAGAGATATGGAAGCTGAAGGAAAGATATCCGGATGCGGAATACATTCAGTCCCGGGATATCCGCGTTCGCCCGGAAGAGCGCCGGGACTGGATACACAGCATAAGACCGGGAGAGGAGGCTGCCTTTGACGAGCTGAAGGTGCGTGCTCTCCGGTCTACGGATGTGGGCTGTGCCTTTGTTGTGGAAGCGGAGGGAAAGCGCATCTACCATGCAGGCGACCTGAACTGGTGGCACTGGGAGGGGGAAGAAAAGGCATGGAATAACAACATGGCTGCCAATTATAAGCGGGAGATTGACCGACTGGAGGGACAGTCCTTTGATGCGGCATTCGTGCCGCTGGATCCAAGGCTGGGAGAGGCATATTACTGGGGAATGAAGTATTTTCTGGAGAAAACGGATGTGAAGGCGGTATTCCCCATGCACTGCTGGGAAGCATATCAGGTGTGTGAAAGAGTACAGAGACAAAAGGAGATGCAGGGACTGCTGGAGCACTTTCATGCAGTGTCGCATCCCGGACAGGAGTGGAAGATATGTTAGTGAAAATATATACAGACGGCTCTGCAAGAGGGAACCCGGACGGACCGGGCGGTTACGGAACGATCCTGTCCTATACGGATCCAAAGGGAGAGGAGCATATCCGGGAATATTCCCAGGGCTATAAAAGGACGACCAATAACCGCATGGAGCTGATGGCGGCGATTGTGGGACTGGAGGCTCTGAACCGACCCTGTGAGGTGGAGCTTTATTCGGATTCCAGGTATCTGGTGGATGCCTTTAATCAGCGCTGGATCGATTCCTGGCTTGCGAAGAACTGGGTGAACAGCCAGAAGAAGCCGGTGAAGAACCCGGATCTGTGGAAGCGTCTTCTGAAAGCCAAGGAACCTCACCAGGTGACCTTTATCTGGGTGAAAGGGCATGATGGACATGCCCAAAATGAGCGCTGCGATGAGCTGGCGACCAGTGCGGCGGACGGAGACCAGCTCATCGAGGATACGTTACTTTAATTCCGGTCTGTCTGCATCCAGCACCTTCGACACATCGAACAGGTCTGCGATCGCCTGAGGGCGGGTCTTCATGGTGAAGCCGTCCAGATTGCAGCGGGACTGGCGTACATAAGTATCCTTTACGGAGACGAATGCCTTGGACCAGACACCGCAGAAATACCGGTAGCCTTCCGACTGGAGATAGGAGAGCTTGTCGCCGGGATACTCTACCTCTTCCCCATAGGGATAGATGTAGATATCCGTATCCCCCACAAGGCTTCCGACCTCTTCTTTCCACCGATTGGTGTCGGAGACGAGAGCGTTATAGGAGATCTGTGCCGTATGCCGGTGACCGTAGCCGTGGACGGCAAACTGCCAGCCGGTCTCCTTCATCCGATCTGCCACAGCGCGGGCGGCTTCCTTGTCTGCCTCCAGCGCCGGGTTTTCCGGGTCATTTGTCCGGTAGCCAAGGACTCCTTCGTATCCGGTCTCGGCAATGATGCCCTTTGCGCCCCGGAGGGAAAAGTCCGGGTGTTCCTTTACAAAGGCATCCAGGATCGGAACCACATCATAGTCTCCGATACTTTCCTGACCGTTCTGGTCCACATAGAGATTCTTCACTTCTCCGTTTTCATCCAGCAAAAGCTTTCTGGCAAAGCCGTCATTTTTCATATATTCATAATAGTTCACGTCGTCCACAGACAGGACAAGGGGTATCTTTCCTTCCGGGACAAGGGGCTGTCCGGGGACGAGCTTTACATTGCCGTTTTCATCCGTCTGCTCTTCGCACAGGTCGTGGATATCGATCAGTATATACTGATTGGCATACAGCTCATCCAGCATGGCACGGAATTCATCTGCGGTGGTCATCCAGTAGTTGTAGCCGTTCTCCATATAGTCGCCGTCAAAGGCAAGAGAAGTGTCCACGATCAGAGAATGGAAGAAGATATGGCGTACCGGCTGATTATAAGGAACAAAGGCATCTTTGGCGGCAGTGCAGTCTGCAATGGCAGCGAGGACTTCTTCATCCTGGGAAAATTCCTCCGGCACATGGGAAAGACAGTCAAGGGCTTCCTCATAATAATAGCCAAGTGCAAGCTGCCTGGCCTCTTCCAGCAGAGGAACTACTTCTTCCTCCCGTCTGAGCGCAGTCAGTTCTTCTTCCGTGAGCCTGGGTTCACGCTCTTCCTCCGGCAGAATGTGTACGGCTGCCGGAACCTCTGTCGGCAGGATGCCGGAGCAGCCACCCAGAGCAATACCGGCAAGCAGAATGTATGGTATGCACAATAAATGTTTCATGTTTTAATCCTCCCTTTTTTCCATGGTATCATAAGAAATACAGAAAAGGATTACATTTCTATTAAGATTTGCGAAGGAAATCATAAGAAAATCCTTGTGGAAAAATTTATTAGAAGATATTGCGGTGTGTGTGATGGTGTGTTATGATAAACTGCATATGATTAGGCGAATACGCAGGTTTCTGCGGTTTGTGACAGGAGGATAAGAAAGTGAAAGAATACGGCGTTAATGAGCTTCGTAAGATGTTTCTTGAATTTTTTGAGAGTAAGGAACATCTGAAGATGAACAGTTTTTCTCTCGTTCCGCACAATGATAAGAGCTTGTTGTTGATCAATTCAGGAATGGCTCCTTTAAAACCATATTTTACAGGGGCGGAGATTCCACCGAGAAAGAGAGTGACTACCTGCCAGAAGTGTATCCGTACCGGAGACATTGAGAATGTGGGCAAGACTGCCCGCCACGGTACTTTTTTTGAGATGCTTGGCAACTTTTCTTTTGGTGATTATTTTAAAAGGGAAGCGATCCGCTGGTCCTGGGAATTCCTGACGGAGGTGGTGGGGCTTGACCCGCAGCGTCTGTATCCTTCCGTATATCTGGAGGATGATGAGGCATTTGAGATCTGGAATAAGGAGATCGGAATTCCGGCAGACCGCATCTTCCGTTTCGGCAAGGAGGATAATTTCTGGGAGCATGGCGCAGGTCCGTGCGGTCCCTGCTCTGAGATCTATTATGACCGTGGTGAGAAATACGGCTGCGGCAGACCGGACTGTACGGTGGGCTGTGAGTGCGACCGTTACATGGAGATCTGGAATAACGTATTTACGCAGTTTGACAATGACGGACATAACAACTACAGCGAGCTGCAGCAGAAAAATATCGATACAGGTATGGGACTGGAGCGTCTTGCATCTGTGGTGCAGGATGTGGATTCTATCTTTGATGTGGATACGGTACGTGCGCTGCGTGACAGAGTATGTGAGTTTGCACACTGCGAATACAGGAAGGATGACAGCAAGGATGTGTCCATCCGTCTGATCACGGACCATATCCGTTCCGCTACCTTTATGATCTCTGACGGTATCATGCCGACCAATGAGGGACGAGGTTATGTACTCCGCCGTCTGATCCGCCGTGCGGCACGTCATGGCCGTCTGCTCGGTATTGAGGGCAAGTTCCTTGCAAAGCTGTCAGAGACCGTTATTGCAGGTTCCAAGGACGGATATCCGGAGCTGGAGGACAAGAAGGAGTTTATCTTCAAGGTGCTGACGCAGGAAGAGGATAAGTTCAATAAGACCATCGACCAGGGTCTGAGCATTCTGGCTGAGATGGAAGACGCCATGAAGGCAGCAGGGGAGAAGACTCTGAGCGGTCCGGATGCCTTTAAGCTGTACGATACCTATGGATTCCCGCTGGATCTGACGAAGGAGATTCTGGAGGAGAAGGGCTACGGCATCGATGAAGAGGGCTTCAAAGCCTGCATGGAAGAGCAGAGAGTCAAGGCGCGTTCCGCACGTGAAGTGACCAACTATATGGGAGCGGATGCAACCGTATATGATGAGATCGATGCTTCTGTTACCACGGAATTTACAGGCTATGACTGTCTGGAAGACCAGTCGGTGATTACGGTTCTGACCACGGATACGGAGATCGCGGAAGCACTGACGGACGGACAGGTAGGAACTGTGTTCACAGAAAAGACGCCGTTCTATGCGACCATGGGCGGTCAGCAGGGCGATAAGGGTGTGATCACTCTTGGAGATGCAGAGTTCCTTGTTGAGGATACCATCAAGCTGCTGGGCGGCAAAGTGGGTCATGTGGGAAGAATGACGAAGGGTATGCTGAAGACCGGAGATCTGGTTATCCTGCATGTGGATGAAGCAGGACGTGCGGCTACAGGTAAGAACCACAGCGCGACCCATCTGCTCCAGAAGGCGCTGAAGACCGTTCTGGGCAATCATGTAGAGCAGAAGGGGTCTCTGGTGACTCCGGACCGTCTGCGTTTTGACTTTGCACACTTCCAGCCGATGACGGCAGAAGAGATTGCAAAGGCAGAGAAGATGGTGAATGAAGCCATTCAGGCATCTCTTCCGGTCACCACGCAGGTCATGAATATTGAAGAGGCAAAGAAGAGCGGCGCTATGGCGTTGTTTGACGAGAAATATGCAGAGAATGTGCGCGTGGTATCCATGGGTGATTTCTCAAAAGAGCTCTGCGGCGGTACTCATGTGGCGAATACAGGAGTGATCACTGCTTTCAAGATCGTGTCCGAATCCGGTATTGCAGCCGGTGTGCGCCGTATCGAAGCGCTGACCGGAGAAGGTGTTTTTGCATACTACCGGGAGCAGGAAGAGAAGCTTATGGAGGCTGCAAAGCTTCTGAAGACGGTTCCGGCATCTGTATCCGAGAAGATCGAGCATCTTCTTGCCGAGGTAAAGGCACTCCAGAGTGAGAACGAGGCACTGAAGAGCAAGGCTGCAAAGGATGCCCTGGGCGATGTGATGAATCAGGTAAAAGAGATAAAGGGTGTGAAGCTTCTTGCTGCAAAGGTAGACGGCGTGGATATGAACGGACTCCGGGATCTGGGCGATCAGCTGAAGGAGAAGCTGGGAGAAGGTGTTGTGCTCCTTGCATCCGTTGCGGAAGGAAAGGTCAGCCTGATGGCGACCGCCACTGACGGAGCCATGAAGGCAGGCGCTCACGCAGGCAACTTGATCAAGGCAATTGCATCTATCGTAGGCGGAGGCGGCGGCGGACGTCCGAATATGGCGCAGGCAGGAGGCAAGAATCCGGCAGGCGTGGACGAGGCGATCGCAAAGGCTTCTGAAGTTGTTGAAAATCAGATCAAATAAAATGTAAAAAAGCTGTTGACAAATGGGGTATTAGCTCATATAATAGTAGCAGTGCAATAAAATACCCAGACAGTTGTATTTGGCACAATACACAACTGGAGGGAGGTTAGGTGTGATACTATGTCAAATGTAATCGTTAAAGAAAACGAAACTTTGGATAGCGCATTACGTCGTTTCAAGAGAAACTGCGCGAAGGCTGGAATTCAGCAGGAAATCCGTAAGAGAGAACATTACGAGAAACCAAGCGTAAAGCGTAAGAAAAAATCCGAAGCAGCTAGAAAGCGTAAATATAATTAAGATTGTGCAGTGATGCCTTGACTGTAAAGTCAAGGCATTTCTTATAGGATGAACTTCCTGTCTGTACAATCATGAAATCAGGTATACGTGGGGACAGAAAAATGGGTGGCTTTATAACAGCGCTTTTAAGTAACAAGGTACTGGTCTGCGGTGCTTCCGGCTGGGCGGTGGCGCAGGTGTTGAAGACGATCATCTATGCATTGATCCATCAGGAGATCCGGTGGGAGCGAATGGTGGGCGACGGAGGGATGCCAAGCGGACACTCGGCAACCGTCAGCGCGATGGCGGCTGCTTCCGGGCTGATCTATGGTTTCGAGACCTTTGAGTTTGCCATAGCCTGTATGCTGGCGATCATTGTTATGCACGATGCCATGGGTGTGCGTATGGAGACCGGCAGGCAGGGAAAGGTATTGAATGAGATGATTGAATTTTTCCGCACAGAGGGATTTGTGGAAGCGTTCAGGAAAAATGATCGGATGTACGAATTCTGGGAGGCAAGTCTGAAGGAATTTGTAGGTCATACACCGCTTCAGGTGGTGGCAGGCTGCGGACTGGGAATCGTGATCGCCTGCCTTATGATCTTGTAATAAGGAGCCTGGGGCTCTGAGATAGAGAGGGTTATGATATGAATACACAAAAGAAAAAACTGAGCATTACGACGAAGATTTTCCTTGGTCTGATCGTTGGTGTACTGATCGGTATCTTTGCACCGGGACGGGCAGACTGGATGCTGAACGTGACGGATCTGTTCGGCAGTATCTATATGCATGCACTGAATATGGTCATCTATCCCATGGTGTTCTGCTCCATCGTGGATGGAATCTGCAGTGTGGGCAGTATAGGCGTTACCGGTAAGATCAGCGGACGGACAATGATCTTCTTTACCGGAACGACGCTTCTGGCGTCCTTTGTGGGACTGGTCGTTCCAAGATTGATCGGACTTGGAAAAGGTGTTACGATTGAGATGGCAGAGGCAGAGGTGGAAGCAGTTCAGTTTGTCAGCATGCTGGATACAGTGAAGAATCTGATCCCTTCTAATCCGGTTGCGGCATTTGCAGAGGGGAATATGCTTCAGGTGCTTGTGTTTGCTGTGATCGTGGGTATTACAGCCCTGGCGATCGGAGAAAAGGCTAAGCCTGCCGTTACGCTGATCGTTTCTCTGAATGAGATTTTCATGAAGATTATCACGGTAGTCATGTTATTTACTCCGCTGGGTGTTCTGTGTACCATCGCTCCGGTGGTGGCGGCAAACGGAATTGATACGGTCATCTCCCTGATCCAGGCTCTGGCAGCGCTGTATATTGCATTCTTTGCATTTGCGTTTATCGTGTATGGAGGCCTCATCAAATCCAAGGGAGGAAAGCCGATCCATTTCTTCAAGGCAATTATGCCTGCGGCGCTGAATGCATTCGGAACCTGCTCCAGCTCTGCGACGATCCCGATCAGTAAGAAGTGTGCAGAGGAGGGACTGGGAGTATCCAATAAGATTACTTCTCTGGTGCTTCCCCTTGGAGCGACCATCAATATGGATGCGGTGTCGATCCTTATGTCCTTTATGATCACGTTTTTCGCCAATGCCTGCGGTGTGGAGGTCAGCATCGGACTTATGGTGATCGTGCTTCTGTCCAACGTGCTTCTTTCCATGGGAACCCCGGGTGTGCCGGGAGCAGCGATCGCTTCCTTTGCGGCACTTGCATCGATTGCAGGACTTCCGGCGGGTGTTATGGGCATCTATATCAGCATCAATACACTCTGCGACATGGGTGCGACCTGTGTGAATGTGCTGGGTGACCTTGCCTGTGCAGAGTATCTGAACAGAACCATGCATCTGGATTGAGAAAAGGATATAAAGAAAAGAGAGGCTGGAAAATCCGCAGTGATTTTCCGGCCTTTTATGCATATTTAAGACCTTTTGCGCTACACATATAGCAAAGGGGATTATGAGGTGGTATTCTGAAGAAAATATGCATACTGATGCTTGTGTTCCTGCTGGCTGCGCGGCCGGTCATATCTGTGGCTGCGGCAGAGGGCGGAGAGGTAACCGTTGAGACGGGAAGCGGGGAGAACCCTGCAGAGGAAAATCAGGTGGCTGCACAGGTAGCGGCTCCGCACGCGCTTTTAATGGAGGTATCTACCGGAACGGTTCTGATGGGAAAGGCAGCGGATGAGAAGGTGCATCCTGCCAGTGTGACCAAGATCATGACCATGCTGCTGATTCTGGAGGCGTTGGAGGAGGGGAAGATCGCCCTGAATGATACGGTGACGGTATCGGAGCATGCGGCATCCATGGGAGGCTCTCAGGTCTATCTGGAGCCGTTTGAACAGCAGACGGTGGAGACCATGCTGAAATGCATTGCCGTGGCAAGCGCCAATGATGCCTGTGTGGCGATGGCGGAACATATCAGCGGAAGTGAAGGGGATTTTGTCAAGCAGATGAATGAACGGGCGAAAGCGCTGGGAATGGAAAATACACATTTTGTCAACTGCTGCGGACTGGATGACGATAACCATCTGACAACAGCAAGGGATGTGGCGGTCATGTCCAGAGAGCTTTTGCTGAACTATCCTGAGATCCATGAGTATTGTACCATCTGGATGGAAAATATTATCCACACGACTGCAAAGGGCAGCTTTGAATTCGGGCTGACCAATACGAACAAGCTGATCCGACAGTATGAATATGCAACAGGACTGAAGACGGGATTTACCAGTGTGGCAGGCTTCTGCGTGTCAGCAAGTGCCAAAAAGGACGATATTGAGCTGGTGGCAGTCATTATGGGCGGAGCAGACAGCAAGAGCAGGTTTCAGGATGCCATAACTCTTCTGAACAGCGGATTTGCATGCTGCAGCCTGTACAGAGATGAGAATCGGGCGGCGCTTGCGGAGCTGCCTGTGGCAGGCGGCGTGGAAGAGCAGATGCCGCTGGAATATGCAGGGGAGTTTTCCTATGTGTCTACGGACGGAAGCAATCTGTCGGAGGTAAAGCGTTCTCTGGAGCTTCCAAAGGGACTGGAGGCTCCGGTGAAAAAGGGCAGTACCGTTGGACGGGTGGTCTATTCACTGAATGGAAAGGAGATTGGAGCTTCTGATATTCTGGCGGCACGGTCGGTGGACCGGGCAGGATATAAAGATTATCTTGAAAGAGCATTTCAGGGCTTTTTGCTGTAAAAGAATTGCAGGAAACGGGACATCTGTGTTATGATAGCCTTTATGGAAATCAAAACATATGAAATAACGACAGAAAAACTTAAAAAAGAAGAGCGTCCTCTCAGACTGGTGATGCTTTCGGATCTGCATGACAGGCTGTGGGGGAAGGGACAGGAGTCGCTTCTGGATGCCATAGACGGGCTTTCCGGGGATATGATCCTGTGTGCCGGAGATATGCTGGTGGGGCATGAGGACGCCCGGATGACGCATGCCATAGAGCTGTTTGAAGGACTCTCCGGGAGGAATATTCCGGTGATCGCGTCAAACGGCAATCATGAATCCCGGATGCGTCAGCAGCCGGGGGTCTATGGAAGGCAGTATCAGCATTATACAGACCGTCTGCGAAAGCTTGGCGTCCGGGTCCTGGAGAATGAAACGCTTGTGACACAATTTGGTTCCGTGGAGATTTGGATCCATGGCTATGAGCTTCCGCTCAAGTATTACCGCAAGTTCAATATGCTTCCGTATGATGAGGCGGATCTGCAGGAAAAATTCGGAATGGTCAGGGATGATGCCTATCACATCCTTCTTTCGCATAATCCGGTCTATTTTAAGACCTACGCCCGGTGGGGCGCGGATCTGACGCTGTCAGGACATCTGCATGGCGGTATCATAAGGCTTCCGGGAATCGGCGGAGTGATCACCCCGCAGGCGAAGCTTTTTCCCAGATATGACAGAGGATTATTTGAAGAAGAGGGAAAATACATGGTGGTCAGTGCGGGGCTTGGAGAGCATACGATTCCCATACGGATCTGTAATCCGCCTCAGCTTGTCTGCATCGTGATAAAAGGAATAGGTTAAAATGGCTTTATCGGTAAAAATAGAGAGCTTTGAGGGTCCGCTGGACCTTCTGCTCCATCTGATCGACGTTAATAAATTCAATATTTTTGATATTCCCATTGTGGAGATCACAGCGCAGTATATGGAATATCTGAAGTCCATGGATTCCAGGGATCTGAATCTGATGAGTGAATTTCTGGTCATGGCAGCTACCCTGCTGGAGATCAAAGCGAAGATGCTGCTTCCGGTAGAGGTAAACGAGGAGGGAGAAGAGATCGACCCCCGGGAAGAGCTGGTGCAGAAGCTTCTGGAATATAAGATGTTCAAATATATGTCCTATGAGCTCAGAGACCGGCTGTCTGTGTCTGAAAAGGCACTTTACAAAGCGCCGACCATACCGGAAGAGGTGGCGGAATATGAAGTACCGGTGGATCTTCAGGAGCTGGTGGGAGATCTGACGCTTACCAGGCTGAATGCAATCTTTCAGTCCGTTATGCGCAGACAGACGGAAAAGATCGACCCGATCAGAAGTAAATTCGGCAGGATCGAACAGGAGGAAGTCAGTCTGGATGATAAGATGGTCTCTGTCAGAGAGTATGCGGCAGCTAATCCGGTATTCCGGTTTTCGGCGCTTCTGGAGGGGCAGAAGAGCAGGATTCAGATGATCGTCACCTTCCTTGCCATACTGGAGCTTATGAAAAGCGGAGAATTGTCTGTTGCACAGGAGCAGCCCTTTGATGATATGCTGATCACTGCCCGGATGTGATGGACAGGGGACAGAATAAGAGTGAAATGAGGATACGGATTTGGAACTGGAAAAGATAGAAGCGGCCATAGAGGCGGTATTGTTTGCCATGGGAGATGCAGTGGATGTGGAGAAGCTGGCAGTGGCGATCGGACATGATAAGGAGACGACCCGCAGACTGGTGCATCAGATGATGGACCGTTACAACCACCGGGAAGGCGGGATGGAGATCATTGAACTGGAGGATTCCTTCCAGCTTGCCACAAGGAAGGAATTCTATGAGGCGCTGATCAGGGTCGCTAAACAGCCGAAGAAATATGTGCTTACGGATGTACAGCTGGAGGTGCTGTCTATTGTGGCATATAAGCAGCCGGTCACCCGGCAGGAGGTGGAGAAGATCCGTGGTGTGAACTCGGATCATGCACTGAACCGTCTGCTGGAATATGGGCTGGTGCAGGAAGCGGGGCGCCTGGATGCGCCGGGAAGACCGATCCTGTTCGGGACCACAGAAGAGTTTCTGCGCAATTTTGGCGTGCGTTCCACAGAGGAGCTTCCGTCCATTCAGCCGGAGCTGGTGGAAGAGATGAAGACCGAGGCGGAGGAAGAGGTGCAGCTGAAGCTGAATCTCCAGGGCTAGAGCGTCGAAGACCTGCATACACTGAACAAAGGATATTTTGCAGGTGTCTATGAAAAGATATATAAGAACATATGCGGCGGTCCTTCTGATATGGGTGCTTACAGGCATGCAGATCAGGGCAGAGGGCGAGCCGGAAAGTCTGTACGCCCGAGCGGCTGTCCTGATGGATGCCGATACCGGGCGTATTCTTTTTGAAAAGAACGGTACAGAACAGATGCCCATGGCAAGCACGACCAAGATCATGACCCTTTTGGTGACGCTGGAGAATGCGGATTTGGAGGGAACGGTAGAAGTGTCTTCCTATGCGGCTTCCATGCCTGATGTACAATTGAATATCCGTGAGGGGGAGAGATATCGTCTGAAGGATTTGTGCTATTCCCTGATGCTGGAATCTCACAATGACGCTGCTGTGGCGATTGCAGAGCATGTGGGGGGCAGTGTGGAAGGATTTGCTTCCATGATGAATCAGAAGGCGAGGGATCTGGGGTGTTTTCATACATATTTTATCACACCCAACGGGCTGGATGCGTCAGATGAAAACGGGGTCCATTCTACCACAGCGGAAGACCTGGCAAGGATCATGAGGCGTTGTATGGCGAACGGGACGTTTCTGTCGATTACAAGAGAACCGTCCTGGTCCTTTGGGGATCTGGACGGAACGAGAAGCTTTACGGTTCACAATAAAAATGCCTTTTTGAATATGATGGAGGGGGCGCTGACCGGCAAGACCGGATTTACCAATGACGCGGGATACTGTTATGTGGGAGCGCTGGAGCAAAAGGGGAAAAGGCTGATCGCGGTGGTCCTTGCCTGCGGCTGGCCCGGCAACCGGACGTGGAAATGGTCGGATACCAGGAAGCTTATGGCGTATGGGATCGAGGATTTTCACAAGGAGGATGTGGGGAAAGCAGAGCTTTTGCTGGACCCGGTCCCGGTAATGGACGGACAGACAGCAGAAGTACCGCTGGAGGCAGCGGTGAAGACAAAACAGCTTCTGCTGCGGGAGGGGGATGTTTTTTCCATGGATGTGCTGGTGCCGGACAGTCTCCCCGCTCCGGTAGAGGAGGGGGAGATGGTAGGGACGGTCATCTACTATATGAACGGGGAGATCTTTGATCTGTTTCCCGTCTGTACCGCGGAGGAGGTCCCCGAAATCGACCTGGAATGGTGCATCCGGCAAATCGTGCGGAAATGGCTTTTTACAGTTCGATAATATAGCGTTCGTATGCGTTGACAACGGTGGTATTCCTATGGGTATACTGCCGTTTGATGTCTTTGCCGTAGGACATGTGCACATGCCCGTGGACAAAGAACCGGGGAGAGTATTTTTCCAGCAGGTACCGGAAGCTGAGAAAACCAATGTGGGGCAGATCCTTGCCGTCTCCCAGCTCAAAGGCGGGGGAGTGGGTCAGCAGGATATCAAAGCCCTTATGCCGCCACAGAGAGAAACCGAGCTTTCGGATCCGGCGGGCCATCTGCTTCTGGCTGTACTGATGCGGTCCTTCCTTGTACCTCATGGAGCCGCCCAGTCCGAGAATGCGTACCCCCTCGTATTCATAGATCCTGTCTTCGATGCAGATACAGCCTTCCGGAGGGATCTGCGCATAGCAGTCATCGTGGTTCCCGTGCACATACAGAACCGGTCCCTGGAAGAAGGTGGCAAGGAAAGACAGGTAATGGGGATGCAGATCTCCGCAGGAGAGGATCAGATCAATGCCCTCCAGTTTGCTTTTTTCAAAGAAATCCCACAGATAGAGAGATTCCTTGTCTGCGAGTACCAATATTTTCATTTGCAGTATGTCCTCTATAATTCCTGATATTTTCCCACACCCTGAAGCTTCACGATCCGTTTTGCTTCATCGGTCATTGTATCGAGGGCCGGGAAAGAGCCGTATACGTTGTCCAAAAGCCAGTCCATGGAACCGATCTGTTCTTCGGACATCAGTACCCCGTTCTTATTCTGAAGCGTTCCGTCCTGTGAGTGGATCTCACCGGAGAAGGGGTGGAACTGACCGGAGGAGATGGCTTTTTTGATCATCTCAATAAGCTGGACGGTTTCGGAAGGGACATGCTTGGAACAGATCACATCGATCATGCCGGAGGACAGTCCCCAGAAGTAATTGATGGACTGGTCTTTGGAGGTGCCCTTTTTCCATGTACCGTTCAGAATGCTGCGGATGATCCGCTCATAAAATTTGCCCCAGTGCCATACAGGCATGGCGATATTCTGTATGTTTCCGCCGCGGATGTCATAGAGACCGAACTGTCGGGATGCCCGGGAAGGACTCAGAAGATCCTGCCCGGATACATAGGATATGCGGCGTGCATCAAAATATTCTTCGATATGGTTATCCCTGACACAGGACCATTCCAGAAAAACTCTGGCTTTTGGATTTACCATACGGACTCCCAGTGCAAAGGCATTGATGCTTGCGGTGGAACCGTAGATCGGATAGTCTGCCAGATAACCGATGGAATCCTCCGGACTTAAAATACCTGCCAGTATACCTGTCAGAAACTTTCCCTCGTACATGCGTCCGTAGTAGGTGCGCAGGTGCCCGAAACAGGAGTTGAGCGAACAGTTCAGAATGCGGATCGAAGGATTCCGGAGGGCTGCCTTGACACTTGCACTCAGAAGCTTCGGGCTGGTAGTGAATATGATGGTACAGCCGTCGTCAACAGCTGCCTGTATGGTCTCGGCGCTGTCTTCCGGAGTTCCCAGATTCACATAGGAGGCGGTGATGACCCGGTCGGAGAGGATATCCTCTACATAATGCCGTCCAAGCTCATGACTGTAGGTCCAGCTTGATTCTTCGGAAGAGCGGTCATGGACAAAGCCGATCCGGACCGGGGCGGAGGAAAATGGCAGAATGCGCGACACCAGCGTTTTGTCCTCTGTCCCGTTATCCGGTGTGGTGACAAGCCGGATGCTCCGCTTGGCAGGGAAGATCTCGAAATCCTTCCATATGGCGGGAATCTCCTCCCGCAGCTGCTGATAGGATTTGTCCAGGATATCTTCATAGCCGTAGATCTCCACATAGGTCAGAAACGCGTCGCCGGAAGTGATGGACAGCTTCCGTCCGCCCTTTTCCTCAAAGACATCGAGAAAATGGATATAGGAGGAACGGAAATTCAGTTTTTCATCCTCTGTCCAGGGTTCGTCCATGGATTTGCCCAAGATATTCAGAAGCTTTGCATAGCAGCCTTCCTGGCTGAAGGTCAGATAGTTGACGGAGGATACCTTATAAAAATCCAGGAATTCATAATAAATCCGGTTTTCCGGAGAATCGTTCCGCTGGGGGATCAGTCTTGTGACATATGCCTGGATACTGACTGCATCCACGTATTTCAGGACACTGACCCGTTTGTTTCCTTCGATGATATAGAACCGGTTCATGAATTCCACTGCGGTAACCGGGTCACGGATGCCTTCTTCCATATGTGCGTTAAAAAGGTCGATCCATTTGCGGGCAAACTCTGAATGCTCGTCCAGAAGGGGCATGAAATTGCTGGCGAAGGCCTGCTGCCTTCCAGTTGTCTTGGTTCCGGCAATGGCATCCAGCGGGATTTCCATAAGCCCCAGATCCACCTCCGAAGCGATGCCGGCGAAAGATACGATATCATCCAGTGCCTGCAGATAGGGATAAGCTCCCCTCAAAAGCTGGGCACGGTAGGTTTTCTGCGCTTTTCTGCGCGCCTTTTCATATTCGGTCTTTGACATATACAGCCTCCTTTTATCATGTATCCATCATAGCACACTCCGGACAGGATGTCAGCTCGAATGCAGTGGAAGAAGAGAAGAAGGTGGCAATTTGTGCAAAGATTTTGTTCAATGTGTGAAAAAAATGTCAGACCATGAATATATTTAAAAAAATGACTTGAAAAAATCTTTGTGAATTGTTACAATTACACTCGGCAGAACTTGGTTTTACTTTTTTATTAAATATAAAATGGAGGGCTAAAAATGAGTAATACAGCACAGAACTTGGCAAGTAGCAGAATTGCAGCTTTACTTGACGAGAACAGTTTTGTTGAAATCGGCGCAGCAGTGACTGCCCGCGCGACAGATTTCAACATGAACAACACAGACACACCATCCGACGGTGTCATTACCGGATATGGTGTTATCAATGGCAGTCTTGTGTATGTATACAGCCAGGATGCTTCCGTATTAGGCGGCTCCATGGGTGAGATGCATGCGAAGAAGATTGTAAGAATTTATGATATGGCAATGAAGATGGGAGCTCCGGTCATCGGTTTGGTTGACTGTGCAGGTCTCAGACTTCAGGAGGCTTCTGATGCACTGAATGCATTTGGAGAATTATATCTGAAGCAGGCAATGGCATCCGGTGTTGTTCCGCAGATCACAGCAGTATTTGGAAACTGCGGCGGCGGTATGGCAGTTGCATCCGCAATGTCTGATTTTACTTTCATGGAAAGCAAAAAAGCAAAATTATTCGTCAATTCCCCGAATGCACTGGAAGGAAATGAAGTGTCCAAGTGTGACACCGCGTCTGCCGCTTTCCAGAGCGAAGAAGCAGGTATTGTTGACGTAGTTGCCGAGGAGGCAGAGCTGATCGCACAGATCCGTGAGCTTGTATCCCTGCTTCCGGCTAACAACGAAGATGATATGTCCTATATGGATTGCGATGATGACCTGAACAGAGTATGTGCAGACCTTGAGGCTTCTGCAGCAGATCCGGCTATCGCACTTTCCATGATCTCCGACTCCGGAATCTTCTTTGAGACCAAGGCTGCTTATGCAAAGGATATGGTGACCGGCTTCATCAAACTGAACGGAACTACCGTTGGTGCAGTAGCAAACAGAACTGCTCTGTATGATGAGGAAGGCAATAAGGCAGAAGAGTTCAAGGCAGAGTTATCTGCAAGAGGCTGTGAAAAGGCAGCAAGATTTGTTGCATTCTGTGATGCATTTGAGATCCCGGTGCTTACCCTGACCAATGCGGCAGGCTTCAAGGCAACCAAGTGCTCTGAGAAGAAGATGGCAAAGGCAGCGGCAGCTCTTACATACGCATTTGCAAATGCATCCGTGCCGAAGGTAAATGTAGTGACCGGAAAAGCATACGGAAGCGCATATGTGACCATGAACAGCAAGGGACTGGGCGCAGATTTCGTATACGCATGGCCGAAGGCAGAAGTAGGCATGATGGATGCCAAGCTGGCAGCCAAGATCATGTATGCAGATGCAGACGCAAAGGAATTAAAGGAAAAAGCAGTTGCATATGCTGAATTACAGAATAACGTGGCTTCCGCAGCGAAGAGAGGCTATGTAGACACTGTTATTGATGCACAGGATACCAGAAAATATGTGATCGGTGCATTTGAGATGTTATTTACCAAGAGAGAAGACCGTCCAAGTAAGAAACATGGTACTGTTTAGAGCGAGGTGAATAATATGAAACAGAATTTAAGAAAAGTTCTTGCAGTATCCGTACTGACTGCATCTGTTCTTGGACTGACCGCCTGCGGAAATACGGCAGCTGCGGAGCCGGAGGTGACCTACGATGAAGCATATCTTCATTCTGTAGCAGATTTCCTCATCCAGAACTGGGCTGGTATGCCGATGGAGGATATTGCAAATTATGCGGTTATGGATGCAGAGGATGCAGAAACCATGATCGGTTCCTATGGTCTTCCATTTACCGCTGATGCATTTACGACCGCTTTCGCAGGCTATGAAGGTTCTGCAGAGGAGCTGGGCGCATATGTTTCTACGGACAGCTATGATACCCCGATCGTGAAAGGCGATGAGATCACTCTGAACGTGAACCTGACCTATGAGCAGCGTCCGGCACAGTTATCCATCGTGTTCAATAAGAAGAGCGTGGCTGAGTCCGTTGCCCTGAATCCGGAATACACCATGGGTGAGATCCTGGAGAAGGCCGGCATGAATACCATTCTTGGTATGGGAACTGTATTTGCCGTTCTGATCTTTATCAGTCTGGTCATCTACTGCTTCAACTTCATTCCGAACATTCAGGCAATGTTCAGCAAGAAGAAAAAAGAAGAAGCGCCGGCAGCAGCACCTGCAAAAGCAGCACCTGCAGCACCGGCAGCAGCACCTGCAGCAGAGGAACTGGCAGACGACGGAGAGCTGGTAGCAGCGATCACCGCAGCCATCTGCGCATACAGTGGAACCTCTTCCGACGGTTTTGTCGTTCGTTCCATCAGACGTGCAGATTCCGCAACCTGGAAAAGAGCATAATCAATTAGGAGGAATATTGAGATGAAAAATTATACCATTACTGTAAATGGAACCGTATATGATGTAACTGTAGAAGAAGGCGGCGCAGGAAGCGCACCGGTTCGCGCAGCAGCACCTAAGGCTGCTCCGAAGGCAGCACCTGCAGCACCGGCAGCAGCACCTGCAGCAGGCGCAGCAGGATCTATCGAAGTAACCGCTTCTGTACCGGGTAAAGTATTCAAGGTAGAGGCAAGTGTTGGACAGGCTGTGAAGGCTGGTGATCCGATCGTTATTCTGGAAGCAATGAAGATGGAGATCCCGGTTGTTGCTCCGGAAGATGGTACGGTAGCAAGCATCGATGTAACCGTTGGCGGCGCTGTTGAATCCGGTGATGTATTAGCTACTCTGAACTAATCGGCACGTAGACTTGTACACGAATAAATCATTGGAGGTTACAACATGAGTTATATTGCTGATACATTGGAAAATCTCCTGCATCAGACTGCGTTTTTCGGCCTGACGGGCGGAAACTATGTCATGATCGCAGTTGCGTGTGTTTTCCTTTATCTGGCTATCGCAAAAGAATATGAACCTCTTCTTCTGGTTCCGATTTCTTTTGGTATGCTTTTGGTTAATATCTACCCGGATATTATGCTTTCTATTGAAGATTCTTCGAACGGTGTAGGCGGACTTCTTCATTATTTCTACTTACTGGATGAGTGGGCGATCCTTCCATCTCTGATCTTCATGGGCGTTGGTGCAATGACGGACTTTGGTCCTCTGATTGCAAATCCGAAGAGCTTCCTGCTGGGTGCAGCAGCACAGTTTGGTATCTTCGCCGCTTATCTTGGCGCTATGGCGCTTGGCTTCAGTGATAAGGCAGCAGCAGCTATCTCCATTATCGGTGGTGCTGATGGTCCTACTTCCATTTTCCTGGCAGGTAAGTTACAGCAGACTGCCATCATGGGACCGATTGCTGTAGCAGCATATTCTTATATGTCTCTTGTTCCGATCATTCAGCCGCCGATCATGAAGCTGCTGACCACGGAAAAAGAGAGAAAGATCAAGATGGAGCAGCTTCGTCCGGTTTCCAAGCTGGAGAAGATCCTGTTCCCGATCATCGTTACGATTATCGTATCCATGATTCTTCCTACCACAGCTCCATTGGTTGGTATGCTGATGTTAGGTAACCTGTTCAGAGAGAGCGGTGTTGTGCGTCAGCTTACAGAGACCGCATCCAATGCACTGATGTATATCGTTGTTATCCTGCTTGGTACCTCTGTAGGTGCAACCACAAGTGCGGAAGCATTCCTGAACATGGATACCATCAAGATCGTAGTATTAGGTCTGGTTGCATTCGCATTCGGTACTGCAGCAGGTGTTCTGTTCGGTAAACTGATGTGCAAGGTGACCGGAGGAAAAGTAAACCCGCTGATTGGTTCCGCAGGTGTATCTGCCGTGCCGATGGCAGCGCGTGTATCTCAGAAAGTTGGAGCTGAGGCAGATCCGACCAACTTCCTTCTGATGCATGCAATGGGTCCGAACGTAGCAGGCGTTATCGGTACTGCAGTAGCAGCCGGTACCTTCATGGCTATCTTCGGTGTAATGTAACGACAGACTGAAGATCTGGAGTTAAAAAATTAGGAGGAATAGAAAATGACTGAAATCGCTAAAAAGCCGATTAAAATTACAGAAACAATTCTGCGTGATGCGCATCAGTCTCTGATCGCTACCCGTATGAGTACAGAGCAGATGCTTCCAATCGTTGAAAAGCTGGATCAGGTTGGCTATCATTCCCTGGAGTGCTGGGGAGGAGCTACCTTCGATGCCTCCCTTCGTTTCCTGAAAGAGGATCCGTGGGACAGACTGAGAAAGATCAGAGCAAAAGCAAAAAATACAAAATTACAGATGTTATTCCGCGGACAGAATATTCTTGGATATCGTCCGTACGGTGATGACGTGGTTGAATACTTCGTTCAGAAGTCTATCGCGAATGGTATTGATATCATCCGTATTTTCGACTGCCTGAATGATCTTCGCAACCTTGAGACTGCAGTAAAGGCCTCCAACAAGGAAGGCGGACATGCACAGATCGCTCTTTCCTATACGCTGGGCGATGCATATACGCTGGATTACTGGACCGGTATTGCAAAAGAGATCGAGGATATGGGTGCAGATTCCATCTGTATCAAGGACATGGCTGGTCTTCTTCTTCCGTACAAGGCAACCGAGCTGGTAACTGCTCTGAAAGAGACTGTTAAGATCCCGATCCAGCTTCATACACACTATACCTCCGGTGTTGCTTCCATGACCTACATGAAAGCAGTAGAGGCAGGTGTAGACGTAATCGACTGTGCGATGTCTCCGTTTGCACTGGGAACCTCCCAGCCTGCAACTGAGGTTATGGTAGAGACCTTTAAGGGTACTGAGTACGATACCGGATTTGACCAGAAGCTCCTGGCTGAGATCGCTGATTACTTCAGACCGCTTCGTGACGAGGCTCTGGAGAGCGGACTGCTCAATCCGAAGAACCTTGGTGTTAATATCAAGACTCTTCTGTATCAGGTTCCGGGCGGTATGTTATCCAACCTTACCTCTCAGCTTGCTGAGCAGCATGCAGAGGATAAGTTTTATGATGTACTGGAAGAGGTTCCGCGTGTACGTAAGGATCTTGGAGAGTGCCCGCTGGTTACTCCTTCTTCCCAGATCGTTGGTACTCAGGCAGTATTCAATGTAATCATGGGTGAGCGTTATAAGATGGTTACCAAAGAGACCAAGGCAGTTCTGTCCGGTAAATATGGTAAGACTGTAAAACCGTTTGATCCGGAAGTACAGAAAAAATGTATCGGTGACGAGGAGATCATCACCTGCCGTCCGGCTGACCTGATCGGAAATGAGCTTGACCAGCTTGAGTCTGAGATGGCACAGTACAAAGAGCAGGATGAGGACGTATTATCCTATGCACTGTTCCCACAGGTTGCAACTGACTTCTTCAAGTACAGAGAAGCTCAGAAGACCAAAGTAGATGCAGCAGTTGCAGATACAGAAAACGGAGCATATCCGGTTTAATCTGTCTGATGTAAATGACAAAGGGCTATCACGATTCGGTGGTAGCCCTTTTTTGGAAGGGGTAACAGGAATGACAACACTTGCGATCATCGGCGGCGGCGCTGCCGGTATGATGGCTTCCGTCTTCGCTGCAAGGCGGGGACTGGGGGTCCATGTATATGAGAAGAATGAGAAGCTGGGCAAGAAGCTTTATATCACCGGAAAAGGAAGATGCAATCTGACCAATGCCTGTGATATGGAGGAACTGCTTGCCAGTGTAAAGAGCAATCCCAAGTTCCTGTACAGTGCATTTTATGGATTCACCAATCAGGATACAATGAATTTTTTTGAACAGGAAGGGCTGCGGATCAAGACCGAGAGAGGGAATCGTGTATTTCCGGAGTCAGACCGGTCGGCAGATGTGCTGGATACTCTTCGCCGCGCCATGAAGCAGGCTGGTGTACAGGTTCATTTGCATACAGAAGTGAAGCGGCTCTCAGGAGAAAAGGGGCGTTTCTGTCTGGAACTGTCAGATGACCAAATGGTATGGACGGATGAGGTGTTCGTGGCAACCGGAGGTATCTCTTATGCAAGTACCGGATCCACCGGCGACGGTTACCGTATTGCCGAAGCGTTTGGACTGAAGGTGACAGATACCTGTCCGTCGCTGGTTCCGTTCAATATCCGGGAAGAATTTGTAAAAGAATTGCAGGGACTTTCTCTGAAAAATATTTCCATCCGGATTTTAGACGGAAAAAAGGTATTATATGAAGAGTTCGGGGAGATGCTGTTCACACACTTTGGTATCAGCGGACCTTTGGTATTGACAGCGAGCAGCGTCTGCGGGAAGAAGGTGAGAGAGAAGGAGCTGAAGCTGATCCTGGATCTGAAGCCGGCACTGACTGCAGAGCAGCTGGATGCCAGAGTGCTGCGTGAATTTGAGGAAGCAAAGAATAAGCAGTTCAAAAATGTGATCCCGGCTCTTTTTCCTGCAAAGCTGGTTCCGGTGATGCTGAAACTAAGCGGCGTTGCACCGGATAAGAAGGTCAATGAGATCACCAGAGAGGAGAGAGGACAGCTCCTTCGGTGTATTAAAGAACTGGAATTGACCATTACAGGGTTAAGAGGTTATAATGAAGCTATTATTACAAAAGGCGGTGTGTCTGTGAAGGAGATCCATCCGGCGACCATGGAATCCAAAAAGGTTCCGGGACTCTATTTTATCGGAGAGGTTCTGGATCTGGATGCGGTGACCGGAGGGTTTAATCTTCAGATTGCCTGGTCGACGGCATGGGCAGCGGCCATGAGTGTGGGAGGACAAGATGAGTTATAGTGTGGCGATTGACGGACCGGCCGGTGCCGGAAAGAGTACGATTGCAAAAAGAGTGGCGAAGGAACTGGGATATATTTATGTGGATACCGGAGCCATGTACCGGGCGATGGGGCTGTATCTTCTGCATACCCAGGTAGACCGGCAGGATGCGGAAGCAATCGCAGAGGCGTGCCGCTATGCGGATATTACCATTGAGTACCGGGACGGAGAGCAGGTAGTCCTGCTGAACGGAGAGAATGTCAATGCATATCTGCGTACCGAGGAGGTGGGAGAGATGGCATCCGTGTCGTCGGCAGTACCGGCAGTGCGTCTAAAGCTGGTGGAGCTGCAGAGAGAGCTGGCACAAAAAGCAGATGTGATCATGGACGGCCGGGATATCGGAACCTATGTGCTTCCCAATGCGGATGTGAAGATCTATCTGACGGCAAGCAGCCACACCCGGGCAGAGCGCCGTTATCTGGAGCTTCAGGCGAAGGGAGAAGCCTGTGATCTTCATAAGATCGAACAGGATATTATCGAGCGTGACAGCAGGGATATGAACAGGGAGTTTGCCCCCCTTCGTCAGGCTGAGGATGCGCAGCTTGTGGATTCTTCCCATATGACCATCGATGAAGTGGTAGAAAGGATCATTTCTCTATGCAGATAAAGACAGCGAAAAGTGCAGGCTTCTGTTTTGGTGTTCAGCGTGCGGTAGATACCGTATACGAACAGGTGGAAAAGGGTGTGCGTCCGATCTATACTTATGGACCTATCATACACAATGAGGTGGTAGTGCAGGACCTGGAGGAAAAGGGTGTGCAGGTGCTGAATGGCAGAAAGGATCTGGAGGCGCTTACGGAAGGAACGGTTATCATCCGTTCCCATGGAGTCGGAAAGGATATCTATGACCTGATCCGGGAGAAAGGCTTACAGTGTGTGGATGCAACCTGTCCCTTTGTCAAGAAGATCCACAGGATCGCAGAGAAGGAAAGTGCTGCCGGGAGACAGATCATTATTATCGGAAATGACAGGCATCCGGAGGTGGAAGGGATCAAGGGGTGGTGCCATACACCGGCATATGTGATCGAATCTGCAGAGCAGGCAGAGCAGTTTGAACTGGCGGAATCGGTTCCGGTATGTATCGTTTCGCAGACGACATTTAACTACAATAAATTTAAAGATTTAGTTGAAATTCTGGACAAAAAGAGGTATGATAGACTTGTTGTAAATACAATTTGCAATGCGACGGAAGAGCGGCAGACAGAAGCACGTCAGATTGCAGGAGAAGCAGACGCCATGATCGTGATTGGCGGTAGCCACAGTTCAAATACACAGAAGTTATTTGAAATTTGTAGAAAAGAGTGTAAGAATACTTACTATATACAGACCGTTGATGACCTGAATTTAGAAGTATTACGATCTACTGGGCTTGTAGGTATTACAGCAGGGGCTTCCACCCCAAAGAAAATTATTGAGGAGGTTCAAAAACGATGTCAGAATTAAGTTTTGAACAAATGCTGGAAGATTCATTAAAAACTATCAGAACAGGAGAAGTCGTAGAGGGCACGGTCATTGATGTCAAAGAAGATGAGATCATCTTAAATATAGGTTACAAGTCCGACGGTATCGTATCCAGAAGCGAATACACAAATGTATCCAACGCTGACCTGACTACGATGGTATCCGTAGGCGACACCATGGAAGTAAAGGTCCTGAAGGTAAATGATGGTGAAGGCCAGGTACAGCTCTCTTACAGAAGAGTTGCTGCTGAGAGAGGAAGCAAGAGATTAGAGGAAGCTTTTGAGAACAAGGAAGTGCTGACTGCAAAGGTTGCACAGGTTCTGGACGGCGGATTAAGCGTTGTTGTGGATGAGACCAGAATCTTCATTCCGGCAAGTCTTGTATCTGATACTTATGAGAAGAATCTTGGCAAGTATGCAGATCAGGAGATCGAGTTCGTAATTACCGAGTTCAATCCGAAGAGAAGAAGAATCATCGGTGACAGAAGACAGCTTCTGGTTGCCAGAAAAGCAGAGCTGCAGAAGGAATTATTTGAGAGAATCCACGAAGGTGACGTAGTAGAAGGTATTGTAAAGAACGTTACTGATTTTGGTGCGTTCGTAGATCTGGGCGGAGCAGATGGTCTGCTTCATATCTCTGAGATGTCCTGGGGACGTGTTGAGCATCCGAAGAAGATGTTCAAGGTTGGCGATACCCTGAATGTTCTGATCAAAGAGATCAAGGATACCAAGATTGCCCTGAGTCTTAAATTTGATGATGCGAATCCATGGCTTGCTGCAGATGAGAATTATGCAGTTGGCAACGTGGTAGAGGGTACGGTTGCGCGTATGACTGATTTCGGCGCATTCGTAGAGCTGGAGCCAGGCGTTGACGCACTGCTTCATGTTTCCCAGATTTCCAGAGAGCATGTGGAGAAGCCGTCTGACGTATTAAAGGTTGGACAGGTGATCACTGCAAGAGTGGTAGACTTCAACGGCGAAGAGAAGAAGATCAGTCTGAGCATGAAGGCTCTGGAAGCTCCGGCAGAGGAAGAGTACACAGAGGAATAATTGAATTTCATATGGATTAACAGGAGGACATGCGAATTGGTTTCGTATGTCCTCTGTTAGTATAAAGGGATTGTTCAATTTTTCACAAGTTGTAATACAGGTTGACAGGTTGAAGTCCCAAGGGTAAAAAAATAAGAAAGAGGGATTCTTATGGCTACTTTAACTTTTAAGGGTGGTGTGCATCCTTATGATGGCAAAGATTTATCGAAAGATAAGCCGGTCGTTCCTTATTTGCCAAAAGGAGATCTGGTCTATCCGCTTTCCCAGCACATCGGTGCTCCTGCATCTCCGATCGTTGCAAAGGGTGACCGTGTTCTGGTGGGGCAGAAGATTGCAGAAGCGGGCGGATTCGTATCTTCACCGGTTTATGCGTCCGTGTCCGGTACTGTCAAGGCAATCGAGCCACGTTTTGTATCGACCGGAGCAAAGGTCAATTCCATTATCGTTGAAAATGACGGATTATACGAGGAGGCTCCGGGGCTTCCCATTAAACCGTTTGATGAAATGACGAGAGAGGATATTATTCAGATCATCAAAGAGTCCGGTGTTGTTGGTATGGGTGGTGCAGGATTCCCGACTCATGTGAAGCTTTCTCCCAAGGAACCGGATAAGATCGATGCGGTTCTTGTGAACTGTGCGGAATGTGAGCCTTATCTGACCAGTGACTATCGGATCATGGTGGAGCGTCCGGAGAAGATCATCGGCGGTCTGAAGGTGGTGCTGGAGCTGTTCGACAATGCTGCAGGCTATATCTGTATTGAGGATAATAAGCCGGAGGCGATCACCATCATGCAGAAGGCATGTGAGAATGAAAGCCGGATTCAGGTCAGGGTATTGAAGACCAAATATCCGCAGGGTGCGGAGCGTATGCTGATCCATGCGGTAATGGGAAGAGACCTGAACTCTACCATGCTCCCTGCAGATCTTGGGTGTGTGGTCGATAACTGTGATACGATCACTTCTATTTATGATGCGGTGATTCTTGGAAAGCCGCTTATTTCCCGCGTGGTAACGATCTCCGGCGATGCCATTGCTGCTCCGGGTAACTTTGAGTGCAGAATGGGCACCAATGTGGCTGAGCTGATCGAAGAAGCAGGCGGTTTTAAGGGACAGGAGAGAAAGGTGATCTCCGGCGGACCTATGATGGGATTTGCCATGTTTGATCTGAATGTTCCTACTACGAAGACCACATCTGCCATCACATCTCTTTTACAGGATGCGGTGTCAGAGTCTCCGACCACTGCATGCATCAACTGCGGACGCTGCGTGACTGCCTGTGATGAAGGTCTGATTCCGGCAAGGCTGGCTCAGTTCTCTGAGAAGTTTGATTTGGATTCTTTCCAGAAATGGCATGGTATGGAATGCGTGGAGTGCGGCTGCTGCAGCTATGTCTGTCCGGCAAAGAGACCGCTGGCGCAGATGATCAAGAATGTAAGACGTATGGTCATGGCGAACAGGAAGAAGTAAAAAATAACATAGAAAGAGGTGAGTCGTGTGAGTGACTTGAGAAACGTATCTTCATCACCACATATTAGAGATAAGAGGACCAGTTCCAATATCATGCTGGATGTGGCAATTGCATTGCTGCCGGCATCCTTGTACGGAGTATGGCATTTCGGAATGAAAGCCCTGATGCTGATTCTGGTCACGATTGCAGCCTGTGTTGCGACCGAGTACATATATGAAAAACTGATGCACAAGCCTGTTACAATTATGGATTTCAGTGCAGTTGTCACCGGACTTCTGCTTGCTTTGAACCTTCCGGTAAGCGCGACCTGGTGGATGGCAGTGCTGGGCGGTGTGTTCGCGATTCTGATCGTTAAGCAGCTTTTCGGCGGTCTGGGACAGAATTTTATGAACCCGGCACTGGCGGCAAGATGCTTCCTGCTGATTTCCTTTGCAGGGAGAATGACAGACTTTACTTATGATACCTTTACCGGAGCAACCCCGCTGGCACAGCTCAAAGCAGGGGAAAGCGTGGATGTATACCAGATGGTGATCGGTAATACGGCAGGTACGATCGGAGAGACTTCTGTGATCTGTATTCTGCTTGGTGCGGCATATCTCCTCTGGAGAGGTGTGATCGACCTTAAAATCCCGGGAACCTATCTTCTGACCTTCGCAGTCTTCATGCTGTTGTTCGGCGGACATGGCTTTGACGGCACCTATCTGGCGGCACAGCTGGCCGGCGGCGGTCTGATGCTTGGTGCATGGTTCATGGCGACCGATTATGTGACCAGCCCCATTACTCCTGCAGGACAGATCGTATACGGTGTGGTTCTGGGTGTACTGACCGGTATTTTCCGCTGCTTTGGCGCATCTGCAGAGGGTGTGTCCTATGCGATCATCTTCTCCAACCTTCTGGTACCGCTGATCGAAAAGGTTACCATTCCTATGGCATTTGGTAAAACAAAAGCAAAAGGGGGTAAGAAGTAATGAATAAAATTATCAAAAACACCCTGATCCTGATGGGAATCACACTGGTATCCGGACTTCTTCTGGGCGCTGTCTATGAGCTGACGAAGGCGCCCATCGCAGAGCAGGAAGCCCTTGCAAAGCAAAAGGCTTATGCGGAAGTATTTCCGGAAGCAGCTGAGTTTAAAACAGTAGAGGATATAGAGGAGGCTGTGGTCTATCTGACAGCCAATGGAACCCAGCAGCTTAATGAAGTGGCGGAGGCATGTGATGCGTCCGGCAATGTGCTGGGGCATGTGTTCAATATCACGACACCGGAAGGCTATGGCGGAGATATCCAGCTTACCGTAGGTATTACCAATGATAAGACGATCCTTGGCGTTTCCTTCCTGTCTCTCAGCGAGACCGCGGGTCTTGGTATGAATGCGGATACAGATGAGTGGAAATCCCAGTTTGCGGGGATCCAGGCGGATGAGGTCATCTACACCAAATCCGGAAAAGCAGCTCCGAATGAGATCGATGCGATCAGCAGTGCAACGATCACCACAAAGGCAATTACAGGTGCGGTCAATGCAGCACTTGATCTTGCCGGTCATTATGCAGAGTAAGGAGGGAGCGCTATGAAATCAAATACACCGGCAGAACGTTTATTTAACGGCATTATAAAAGAAAATCCGACCTTTGTTCTGATGCTCGGTATGTGTCCGACTCTGGCAGTGACTACGAGTGCCATCAACGGACTTGGTATGGGACTTACGACCATGGTCATTCTCGCATTGTCCAATATGATGATCTCCATGCTTCGTAAGATCATTCCGGACGATGTACGTGTTCCGGCATTTATCGTGATTGTTGCATCCTTCGTAACGATCGTACAGTTTTTGCTTCAGGCATATATTCCTTCTCTGAATGACAGTCTTGGACTTTACATTCCGCTGATTGTTGTAAACTGTATCATCCTGGGACGTGCCGAGGCGTATGCATCCAAGAATCCGGTGATTCCGTCCCTGTTCGATGGTATTGGTATGGGACTTGGATTTACGGTTGGTCTGACCAGTATCGGTATTGTCCGCGAGCTGATCGGCGCAGGAGAGATCTTCGGCGCACATGTGCTCCCGGCATCCTATGAGCCTGTATCCATCTTTGTCATGGCGCCTGGTGCATTCTTTGTTCTGGCTCTTCTGACCGGTATCCAGAATAAAGTAAAGCTGAACATGGCGAAGAAGGGCAAAGACACATCCAAGATTCAGAGCGGATGTAATTCAGACTGTGCTTCCTGTGCTGCAAAGTGCGGAAGTGCAAAGGAATAGGGAGGTAGAGACGAATGAAAGAATTATTGATGATTGCCATCGGTTCTGCCCTGGTAAATAACGTCGTACTGAGCCAGTTCCTTGGAATCTGTCCATTCCTTGGTGTATCCAAGAAAGTAGAGACGGCTGCAGGTATGGGCGGTGCGGTTATCTTTGTTATTACGCTGGCATCCTTTGTGACCAGCATCCTGTATAAGGTACTTCTGGTATCTACGCATACGGAATACTTACAGACCATCGTATTTATTCTGGTCATTGCCTGTCTGGTTCAGTTTGTGGAAATGTTCTTAAAGAAGAGCATGCCTTCTCTGTATCAGGCGCTGGGTGTATATCTTCCGCTGATCACCACCAACTGTGCAGTTCTTGGTGTGGCGCTGACCAATGTACAGAATGATTATGGCATTCTGGCAAGTACCGTGAATGGATTTGCGGTGGCTTCCGGTTTTACCATTTCCATCATTCTGCTGGCAGGTATCCGTGAGAAGCTGGAGTACAGTGACATTTCCCCGGCACTGAAGGGTTCCCCGATCGTATTGGTGACCGCTGGGCTGATGGCAATCGCATTCTGCGGATTTTCAGGTATTATCTAAGGAGGTAGGACAATGAGCATAACAGGAATCATTATCGCTACGGTTATCGTAGGCGGTGTGGGTATTTTCATTGGACTGTTCCTTGGGGCAGCCGGTGAGAAATTTGCAGTAGAAGTAGATGAAAAGGAGATCGCAGTCAGAGAAGAGCTTCCGGGCAATAACTGCGGAGGCTGCGGATATGCAGGCTGTGACGGTCTTGCCGCTGCAATCGCCAGGGGCGAAGCTCCGGTCAATGGATGTCCGGTGGGCGGTGATCCGGTAGGTAAGAGAATTGCAGCGATCATGGGAGTGGAAGCGGCAGAAGGTGTCCGCAAAGTGGCATTTGTAAAATGTGCGGGAACCTGTGGAATCGCACCTAAGAACTATGAGTATACAGGAGCCGAGGACTGTCGTTTCGTCAATATGATGCAGAATGGCGGAGATAAGGTGTGTACTTATGGATGCCTTGGTTACGGCTCCTGTGTGAAGGAGTGTCCTTTCGATGCAATTCATATTGTGGACGGAGTCGCAGTAGTAGATACAGATGCATGCAAAGCCTGCGGCAAATGCGTGGCAGCATGTCCGAAGAAGCTGATTGAGCTTGTTCCTGTGGAAGGGGTTTCCTATGTACAGTGTAACTCCAAAGACAAAGGAAAAGATGTCATGAAGGCATGTAAAGCAGGCTGTATCGGCTGTATGAAGTGTGTAAAGACCTGCGAGGCGGGCGCAATTACCGTGGAAGGCAACGTGGCTCATATTGATTATGAGAAATGTACCGGATGCGGCAAATGTAAAGAAGAATGCCCGAGAAAGATCATTAAATAAGAGAAACGAAAAGAAAGAGAAGTCAGGTAAACGGCTTCTCTTTCTTTTCTGCCAAAGCGTTTATGATAAATCCGGTTTAAAGTCTCTTGAAGAAGAAAGGGGATTATGTTACACTAATGTGAAAAAGTGTGAAAGAGAGAGACAAGATGATAGGTACAATTGTAAATACATGCACCATTCTGGCAGGCAGCCTGATTGGAAGTATTTTTAAGAAAGGGATTCAGGAAAAGCAGCAGACTGCGCTGTACACAGCCATGGGACTGGCGGCAACAGGGCTTGGCATCAATGCGGTGGTCCAGAATATGCCCAAAAGTAATTATCCGGTGCTTTTTATTGTGAGTCTGGCGCTGGGAAGTCTGATCGGAACCATGATCGACCTGGACAGGCAGTTTCAGCAGCTGACGGAGAAGCTGTCCGTGGGACAGCTCAGCAAAGGACTTTCCACCGGGATTCTTTTATTCTGTATTGGAACCCTGTCCATATTGGGACCGATCCAGAGTGCCCTGAACGGAGACCATACTTATCTGTTTACCAATGCCACACTGGATTTTGTAACTTCTATGGTGCTTGCTTCTACTTACGGGATCGGAATGGTTCTGACCGCAGGCGTTCTGTTCTGCTGGCAGGGACTGATCTATGTGTGTGCACTGATGCTGGGGAATTTTATGACGACGGATATGATGACGGAGCTGTCCATCGTAGGAGGATTTTTGATCGCAAGTTCCGGACTCTCTATTTTAAATATTAAGGATTGTAAGACCATGAATATGCTTCCGGCGCTGGTGGTTCCAATCCTGTTCTGCTGGGTGATGGGGCTGTTCTGAAAAGGGGGATTTCGTAAGACAGAATATCCAAGATCCTGCTGCTGGCAGAGGGTAGGAAGATCAAGGATCCAAGTATTCTGAACCAGATCCGGGGGTAAAAAGGATGCAGACTTATGAGGGAATAATTATAAAAGCCATACAGGAACTTGAAGGCGGAGATATCTCCGCCCTGAGGACCGTATACAGCGCTTTTGCACAAAAGAAACCGGAACTTATGATAAGAGCGGCATCTGCCATTCGGAAGACCTTGGAGGGCTGTCCCGTCAGTCAGATGGTAAAGCTCTATGAACTTTCCATCCCAACGGTTATTTTCGACAGAGGTGCATGAGTCCACTCAGCAAATTGTCAGGAGTGATGCCATATCTGTGTCTTTTTGCCAATGATTGGGTGATTCCGGTCAGAGAAGAGGCTTTCTGTGTTCTGGAAGAATATGTGGAAACATGCAGTGTGGAGGATCTGATAGAGAGTCTGCCTGCGATGGACAGGCTGGATCATATCTGAGGGAGGAAAAGCTGTCCTGTGGGAAAGAACTCCTGATCCGGGAAATACTGTCTCATCCGGAATGTACGCTGCAGCGTGCAGAATTCTATTTGAAAAATAAAAGTGCAGTCATTCGCAGAAGGGCGTTAGAGTATAAGTATGAACATATCAAAGGAAGCTGGGAAGGACTGGAAGAGCTGCTGCTGGACAGCAGCCGTGGTATCCGGGAATATGCAGCTTATATTCTGAGCAGACATGGTGATCTGAATATTCGGGAATATTATTTTGCACATTTGGCGGATGAGAATCCGGAGTTTCCCATAGTTAAAGATACTAAACATAACAACATCACGCTTATACGTATTTGCCTGCTACTGTATTTTCTCTTGTATTTTATTACTGACTTTGTTTCCTGCAAAGTAAAGCGCCATCAGACTGTTTTGACAATCTGGTGGCGCTTGGTCGTTTCCTAATATAGTAAAAAGCTATCACATGAGTATGTTGTTCATATCGTCGATTAAATCTTGCAAAGTAATGGATTTCATCTTTTCCCGCATTACCTCCCGTATAGCGAAGAGTTTGTTATCCAATACCGCGTGAACATTCTTTCCAACAGGACATTCCGGGTTCGGATTTTCGTGAAAATGGAATAATGCTTCCTCTTTCTCAACAGCGTCAAATACATCCAACAAAGTAATGTCCTTTGGTTCTTTCACAAGGGAAGCTCCGCCTTCCCCGGCCTTTACCGTAACAAGCCCGGCAGCTTTCAGCTGTCCCAGAGTATTGCGTATAATGACGGGATTTACATTTACACTTCCGGCAAGGAAGGCGGATGTTGTCTTTTCCTTGCCCTCAAATTCCACGATTGCCAGCAATATGTGTACCGCAATCGGAAGCCTTGAAGAAAATTGCATATAGGTCACCTCACATTATTTCTATTATAAACGAGGCACGCTGTAATGTCAATGATTACACCACATAAAAAAGTTTCGTTGTAAGGCTTGACATTACAGCAAGAGGGTGTTATACTTTCGTTGTAATCGAAACGATTACAATTCATTCCAACGCAAATATGCAATGAAATTATAAGAAAAGGAGATCATCATTATGAGCAAAGTATCTGAATTTCTGACCGAAAACCCTGTTCAGTATCTGGCTACCGTGAGCCTGGATGGCAAGGCTAAGTGCCGCCCCTTTATGTTCAGCTTCGAGAAGGACGGCAAACTGTGGTTCAACACCGGCAACTTCAAGGAAGTCTACAAGGAGTTGCAGGCGAACCCCTACGTCCAGATCAGCGTTTCCTCGCCCACCTATCAGTGGATTCGTCTCAGCGGCAAGGCTGTCTTTGTAGACGATAAGGCGATCAAGGAGGCTGCGCTGGAGAATCCCATTGTCAAGGGCAACTATCAGACTGCTGACAACCCGGCTTTTGAGGTGTTCTATCTGGAGGACGCCCACGGCGTGATCGCCGACTTCTCCGGCAATCCTCCCTATGAGTTTTAAGGTCAGAAGCTGACCCAGAACCATTGTATAACAATCTTCAGGGCGGGGTGAAATTCCCTATCGGCGGTATAGTCCGCGAGCCGCAAGGCATGAATCGGTGCAACTCCGATACCGACGGTTACAGTCCGGATGGAAGAAGATACTTTCGCCCTGGGATCATTGTATCTCAGGGCGTTCCTTTTTACATCGCAATGCCCTCCTATGGAAAAGGAGAATCATCATGACAAACAAGCAAGTATTTGCCAATAAACCATCCCAGCTTTCTACGAAAGAGCAATCTGTGGGAAAGACCAGAATACTGACCGGGGCAGCAATGCTTTCCGCCGTTGCCTATTTGCTGCAATTCATTGAATTTCAGCTTCCGCTTTCCCCGTCTTTTGCAAAATTTGACTTTTCAGAAATTCCTGCTCTGATCGGCGGATTTGCTTATGGACCAGTGTGTGGAATTGCCATCGAATTTATTAAAAACGCGCTTCAATTAACCTCCACTTCTACAGGAGGAATCGGGGAACTGGCGAATTTTGTAATTGGCAGTTCTCTTGTATTTCCGGCTGCGCTTCTCTACAAGAAGAAAAAGAACAAAAGGACAGCCATTATTGGATGTATTGTTGGTAGTATAGCAAGCGGTTTTGTGGCTGCTGCTATGAATTATTTTGTGCTGCTTCCCTTGTATGAGATTTTTATGCCGTTGGATCAGGTAATTGCAGCATTTGCAGCATTTTTCACGTTCATTCACACAAAGCTGGATGTGGTTTTGTATAACGCCTTGCCAATGAATATTCTTAAGAGCGGTTTGATTGCGTTTGTAACGATGTTTCTATATAAGCCCCTTTCGCCCATTTTGAAAGGCCGCATATAAATATCATTCTCGTGAATAGATGAGGGTATCGCAATGACTATAACAGGAATTTTGACATTTTTACAAAAAGATATTCATTCTACAGTATTTGCTACCGTAGATGAAAAGGGTCTGCCTCAGACCTGTGTCATTGATCTGATGTTGCTGGACGAAAATGGCCTGTACTTTCTGACGGCAAAGGGCAAGCGTTTTTATGACCGTCTGATGGAGCGGGGCTATGTGGCAATCAGCGGCATGAAAGGTCAGGACACCAGATCGACGATTTCCATTTCCCTGCGGGGAAAAGTGAAAAGTGTCGGGCAGGAACGGCTGGATGAGATTTTTGAAAAGAATCCCTATATGGCTTCCATCTACCCCACACCAAAGAGCCGCAGTGCGCTGGAGGTATTTTGTATCTACGAAGCAGAGGGAGAATATTTTGATTTGGGGCAGAATCCGGTTTACCGCCAGAGCTTTGCCTATGGCGGCGCAGCTATCCATGAAACGGGCTATCAAATTGACAAAGGCAAGTGTATTGGCTGTCAGGGCTGCCGGAGCGTCTGTCCTGCACAATGTATCAGCAAAGAGGTTCCCCGTGAAATTGACCGCAGCCGTTGTTTGCACTGCGGAAACTGCTTCCGCATTTGCCCGGTAAAAGCAGTGCGGAAACTGGAGGAAACAGCATGAACCAGAGCGCACGAAGGCAGATACTGATCCGTTCATTGTTGAACGAGCGACCGGAATATCAAAAAATAGAAATCCCACATAGCAGCGGCGAGCAAAAAAACCTGCTCCGCAGCCTGATGAATATTCGCATGGTTGCCCCTATCAGCAAGGAATTTCAGCAGATTCAGGACGAATATTTGCAGGAGGAAAACAAAAACAGAGGTATTATTGAGCTTTCGGCGCTCACTCCGATTGAAAATGAAATTTATTTGTGGCGGGGCGACATTACAAGGCTTGCCTGCGGAGCGATTGTAAACGCGGCCAATAGCGGCATGACCGGC
>JAHABX010000009.1 GCA_018376135.1 Clostridiales bacterium
AGAGAGAAAAAGTTATCCCGAATTTTTTGAATGAAACCAGCATAGAAACAGACAGAAAAATAAGGTTTCGGGATAATCCAACTTTCGGTATAACTACGGAACTTTTCATAGAGGAATGGAAGGGAAAGGACACCCTAAATAAGAGGTATTCTCTTTGAAGTGTTACGCAGTTAAAAGGCATTTTTGAGGAAAAAGGTATAAACCCCTTACCCTATCAGTTTTAGTGCCTGTAATGCCTTTTCTGCAAGGATTATTGAACCTCTAATGCGTAACAAAAGTGCATATAAATGAGATTGTCCTAAACTATCTTTGAAAATGGAAAACACCGCTTTGTGCCCATTTTTTTGCCTTATTTGTGGTGCTAAAATGGTGCCCAACTTTACAAAACCAACTTATGCGGAGATATGAGAAGATACAAGCAATAACGGGGAAACCGTTGATAATACAGGCTTTTTCCTCGATTCAATAAACACTTGCAAGAAGTTATAAGACGATTTTCGTCTATAAAATCAATAAAAAATAGTTCGCATAACGTGTATTACGAAAATCCGAAAAAGTCCCACAACCCGCACATATACTGGGGTTATGGGACTTTAAACGCTTTTTAAGCGCAGCGAATTTTAAATGAATTTGCGAAAAATTACTGAGAACGACCACGGAGAGGGAACAATATCGAATATTTGCTCTTTTTTTCCATATAATTCTTAGCATGAATAAACTAAAACGATATACAATTAAGGGCATCCTGCTGGTTTTCATCACTGGTACAATCGCACACTTCATTTATGAATGGTCCGGAAACAATTTCCTGCTCGGACTCCTCTTTCCTGTTAACGAATCAACCTGGGAGCATATGAAATTAAGCTTTTTCCCAATGCTTCTCTATTCCATCTACATGAACAGGAAAATCCGCTTGCATTATCCATGTGTCACTTCCTCTTTGCTTTTTGGGATTCTGCTCAGTACCATTTTAATTCCGGGAATCTTCTATACTTATACAGGAATCCTTGGCAGAAACTTTCTTGTTCTTGATATTGGCACATTTTTCATAAGTATCCTGATCGGTTTTGCTTCTGTTTACCGTTTTACTCTGTCCTGTAAGCTGATACCGTGGGAATCCGTACTGAGATCACTTATCCTCATTACTGCCATTTGTTTTCTTCTATTCACCTATTGCCCTCCGAATCTTGGTATTTTTCAGAAGCCATAAATCAAAAAAATTCTTTGCAATAAGAGTCGCTGCTGTGTAAAAAGGCAGCGACTTTTTATAAATTCCTTTTACGGAATGGAAGTCCGAAGCCTTTGATAGAGTTCTTCAGACTCAAAAATATTCACGCCCAGCGAAGCACGCTTTTTCCCCTCTGGTCTGCTGGTTTCTTCAGTGGTACGACAGGTCACCGTACAGTATCCTCCCGGAAGCTGAACCTCCCATCCAAATGAATTTTCGCCATATGGAAATTCTTCACATACCAACGCCTGATAAACCTGTTCTTCATCCTCGAAACCGCCATACAGCAGCGTGGCGAATACGATCTGCTGCTTCCAGTCTTCCCATGCCATTTGATCTGAGACGTCTATCTGATCAAATACGGTGCTTAACACCCGCTCGCCCCCAAAGGTTGTAGAGGAAACAGCCGCAACTAACAATCTTGTGCGGGGATCGGCATCCGACTCCTCCGGAGTAATCATATCTGAATAAGTTACAGAAGGGCTTCGTACCACATGTCTTCTCTGTCCTTCAGCCGAAAAAGTGGTTTCTGATTCGGAAAGCAGCCCCGGCAGCCCGGTTTTCTCCAACGCAGCGGTAATCACTTCCTCCTCTAACGGAAAATCGGGTTGAGGCAGCACATCTTTTTTGCGGACAGAAGCAACACAAAGCATACCAAGCACACCCAAAGCAGGAAATACAAATATCCACTTCTTTAAATGAATCATTACTTACATTCCTCCATATGACCGGTGCATCTTTGTGACAATGCCTTTTTCAAATCCAATACAAACTGCGCCTGCTGCCTTTTCAAATATGCACTGACAAAAGGTCTCATAAAAAACTTTTTAGCAGTTACATATTCTGTAAAATCAATCTCTGTCTCATTCCCTATAGAATTGAAAATCCCAACCCAGTGACCTTGCATATTGCTGTTCTCCATATCAAACTCCCAACGCCTGAACGGTTCTACAGCAGTGATCGTAAAGGTAGTTCCATAACCATCCTTTGTATATTCAACAAACTGCTTTTCATTTATAATCTCTGTACTGCTCAGGTCACTGCGCCATGTATAATTTTCAACCGCCGTAACACAATCCCACACATATTGAATATCACATAAGATGCGAGTTTTTATATTTGCAACTGCCAATTTCGCCACCTCCCGCAAACAATATCCTATTATTTTCATATTATCATATGCCCCATGCATTTCCAACCTATATCCCACAGCCACAGCCGATTTTCCATATACAAAAAGGGGATACTGCTTTCTGCAAGCAATATCCCTCTCGGATTTATTCCATATTCTGCTTCTGATTAAACACGAGACAGATATTCTCCGGTTCTCGTATCGATCTTGATCTTGTTGCCCTGCTCTACGAACAGCGGTACATATACAACCGCTCCAGTCTCAACAGTAGCCGGCTTGGTAGCTCCGGTAGCAGTATCACCCTTGAATCCAGGCTCGGTATCCGTGATCTCCAGCTCTACGAACAGCGGAGCCTCAACTGCGAATACATTGCCATTATGAGAACAGATCTTCACCATCTCGTTCTCTTTTACAAACTTCAGAGCATCTCCCACATCATCACTGTTCAGTGCGATCTGATCATAGGTCTCCACATTCATGAAGTGATACAGATCTCCGTCACTGTAAAGATACTGCATGTCCACACGGTCAATACGTGCTGCCGGGAACTTCTCAGTCGGGCGGAAAGTCTTCTCAACTACGCCGCCATTGATGATATTTTTCAGCTTTGTTCTAACGAAAGCTGCTCCTTTACCTGGTTTTACATGCTGGAACTCAATAATCTGATAAACGTTACCTTCAATCTCCAGGGTAACACCATTTCTAAAATCTCCTGCTGAAATCATTATGATTTTCCTCCTTATGTTACGGGGAATGCAAAATCCCCACACTTTATAATATTCTATAATATAACGCTCATTATTTCAACTGTTTTTTTTCGCGAAAGCATTGAGCCGTGCAGAATCTCCCCATGGCAGACAGTGATGCCTGCATCTACCTGGCTGGCAGGGGGAGATTCTATAGGGCGAACGCCCGCGACTGACACGTCGCTCTGCGGCGGGGAAGCTCGCAAATTCCCTATCTGAATCTCCGCGTCTCCTGCATGATCACCTGTGCCACCTGATACACGCTCCGCCCATCCGTTTTGATATCCAGATGCGCTGCCTGTTTATAAAGTGCCTCCCGCTCCTGCATCAGCTTGTCCACTCTGGCTTCCAGGCTTCCTCCCTCCAGCATAGGACGGCTTCCGTCACTTCGCACTCTGCCAAGAATTGTTTCCCTGGTCGCTGACAGATAGATCACGCAGCCAAGACTTCTCAGAAGCTCCCGGTTCTCCTCACGAACCGGCATACCGCCTCCCACAGATATGACCGCATTCCTGGTATCCTCCTGCATCCGGCGCAGCAGATCGGTCTCCAGATCCCGAAAATACGCCTCTCCTTCTTCGGCAAAGATATCCGGAATACTCCTTCCCTGTTCCGACACGATCCTCTCGTCTGTATCCACGAACTGCATTCCTTTTTCCCGTGCCAGAAATCCGCCCACCGTGGTCTTTCCGGCTCCCATGAACCCAATCAATATCAAATTCTTCTTCATCCCAAACTACCTTCTCTTTTCTGCCATTCTCTTCCAGTAACGGTACTTATTATAGAAAAAAAACTTCAGCAGTACCATAAAGAAAATACCTGCCACCAGTGCACTGACGATACCAAGCGCATTTTCATAGAATCCCCCGTACCATACCGCTCCCTCAAAAAATTTCTCGCCCAGCCACATGCCGAGCAGCACCAACAGTGCCAGTATCAAAAGTAGGATCCGAAACCGGTCCGTCAGCTTCACCCAGCGGGCAGCCCTCTGCATCTTTTCTTCCATTAATGAACCTTCTCTCATTCCAGTATTTTCTTCAGCTCGTCCATGAACGTATTTACATCCTTGAACTCCCGGTAGACCGACGCAAAACGTACATATGCGACAGAATCCAGATTCTTTAGCTTCTCCATTACCAGCTCTCCGATCTCACGGCTGGATATCTCTCTGTCTGCACGGTTGAAAATCCCCGCCTCGATCTCATCTACCACAGCCTCGATCTCATCTGCTGATATGGGTCTTTTATGACATGCACGGAACACACCGCCTTCGATCTTGGAACGGTCATATGTCTCCCTGTTGTTGTCCTTCTTGATAACGATCAGCGGAATCGTCTCGACCTTTTCATAGGTGGTGAAGCGTTTCCCGCACACATCGCACTCTCTCCTGCGCCGGATAGAACATCCGTCATCTGCCGGTCTGGAATCAATGACCCTTGTATTATCTTTTCCGCAAAATGGACATTTCATAGGAATACCTCCTCTTTGTGCAGGCACAGCGGCACTTTAACCTTTGTACTCTGGTATCTTATATCAATTTCAGTATATAACAGGACTGACTTTTCTGTCAATAAATGGACATGTTTGGTTATTCATACTATAAGTCTGTAGTTGCTGTTCACTCAGTTCTGTAATCGCTTCTGATACCGGGGCATAGATTATAAGTAAAAAGGAGATCCATGAAAAATATCATGCGCTTCTGTGAATTGAAGGAAAAAGACGTTATCAACCGCTGTAACTGCAAACGCCTTGGAAGAGTCAATGATCTGATCTTTGATGAAAAGAAAGGCTGCATCTGCTCCATTGTCGTACCCGGACCCTTCCGTTTCTGCGGACTTCTGGGACCTGACCAGGAATATATCATTCCGTGGAATAAAATATGTCAGATTGGTCCCGATATCATACTGGTCGAAATCTGCGAAGAGGAGGTCCTCTGTCCAAGAAAAATATGGCATTGAATATTTCTGTTCCCTCTGCATAATCAGATTTTTTTGGGAAATGCTTTTATTAAATGATGCTGCAGGAGGGAATCGAATGATTTTAAATAAGGTTGAAATCTGCGGAGTCAATACATCCAAACTACCGCTCCTTACCAATGAAGAAAAGAAAATGCTTTTTGAACGGATTCAGAAGGGGGATAAAGAAGCTCGTGAACTGTACATTAAGGGAAATCTCAGACTGGTCCTAAGCGTTATCAAACGTTTTTCTTCAAGCAATGAAAATGCTGACGACCTGTTCCAGATCGGCTGCATCGGACTGATGAAGGCAATTGACAATTTTGACTGCACCCTGGATGTCAAATTCAGTACCTATGCCGTTCCCATGATCATCGGAGAGATCCGGCGGTATCTCCGGGACAACAACAGTATCCGTGTCAGCCGTTCCCTCAGGGATACCGCCTACAAAGCCATCTATGCAAAGGAAAACCTTCTGAAGGAAACAGCAAAAGAGCCAACCATTCAGGAGATCTCCGCCGCCATCGGCATCCCCAAGGAAGAAATCGTCTACGCACTGGATGCGATCCAAAGCCCGGTCAGCCTCTATGATCCGGTCTATACAGAAGGCGGCGATACGCTCTATGTTATGGACCAGATCAGTGACCGGAAGAACAAAGAAGAAAACTGGGTTGAAAACCTTTCCCTCTCCGAAGCCATGAAACGGCTGAGCCCCAGGGAAAACCACATTATCAATCTGCGCTTCTTTGAAGGAAAGACACAGATGGAGGTTGCGGAAGAAATACACATTTCACAGGCACAGGTCAGCCGCCTGGAGAAAAACGCCTTAAAGACCATGCGGGGTTACTTGAAATAACTACTCATATTTGACGATCTCCTTTTTCAGACGACCGATGATCTTTTTCTCCAGTCTGGAGATATAGGATTGAGAGATTCCCAGAAGATCTGCCACTTCCTTCTGGGTCATCTCCCTGCCGGTGGGATGATTCAGTCCGAATCGAAGCTCAATGATCATCTTTTCTCTCTTGGAAAGCTTGGATAACGCTTTTTTCAGAAGCTTTCGCTCCACCTCATTTTCCAGATCCCGATATATAATATCCTCGTCCGTTCCCAGAATATCGGACAACAGCAATTCATTTCCGTCCCAGTCCACATTCAGCGGCTCATCAATAGACACTTCCATACGCACCTTGCTGTTCCGGCGCAGATACATCAAGATCTCATTTTCGATACATCTGGACGCATAAGTTGCCAGCTTTATATTTTTATTCCGATTGAAGGTATTGATCGCTTTGATCAGCCCGATGGTCCCGATAGAGATCAGATCCTCGACTCCAACTCCCGTATTGTCAAACTTCTTCGCTATGTACACGACCAGCCTCAGATTATGTTCAATCAATGTTGCCTTTGCCTGCTGCTCCTGTTCTGTCTCCAGTCCCAGGATCGCTCTTGTCTCCTCCTCCGCATTCAGAGGCGGCGGAAGGATCTCTGCTCCCCCAATATAGTGGATCTCTCCCTTCTGGGAGAAAAACATGCTCTTGAACCTGGGAGCTACCTTCAATTGAATCTGATGTGGTATCGTTACCTTGATAATCATAATGCCTCCTCTTACGAGGGCATCAGGTCCCGATGAAGTATGAGTGGATACTGTCTTCCCTCCTCCGGCATACGGGCAATCACAGGATTTTTCACATGCCTGTTCCCCTTTGATCCGGAAAGTTCCATTTCCTCCAGAATATATGCCTCCAGAATCCCGCTTTGTGAGATCGTATGATAAGGAATCACCCTGAGAATGCGCTCTCTTCCAGACTCTTCCAGAAGTCTGTTGAGAAGCCTTCCCTCCAGAATGCAGACCGGATGCCCGCTCACCGGATCATACAGCCCATTTCCTGTATCCCACAGTGCCTCCACTGTGATCCTGCACATCCCATTCTGCAGGACCGCAGAGCAGACCAGCTCTCTTTTCTGCTTCCTTCTGTTCCGGAAATATTCTGCCGCCGTCAGACATAACCACGATACACTGCTGAAAATCACGAACCATACACCGCTCATGCTGTGGAACTGTTCCAGATATCCAAGGATACCGTTCAGCAAAAAGCTCTCTATGTACAGAAAAAGCATCCTCGAAAAAAAATGCTTCCTGTCCGGAAAAACAATCGCTATCATTCCCGCTGCAAGAATAAAAGCTCCCAGAAAATAATGTATCCCATACAGCCAGGCAGACGCGACCGTCAGCACACAGGCTCCCAGACTGCCAAAGCACGCCGCTGCCGCAACCCTTGCCGCTTTTACGGGTATCTGATCCGCCCAGGCGGTCAGAAGCAGGAGAATGACATTCATCCAGAGATTTTCAATAAACAGTACATCTACATAAACTTCATAGTACACTTGCTGCCCTCTCTCATATAATAATCACCATTATAGGCGGGAGGCACTGCAATCCTTGTCGGACATTGACACACAAAGAAGTATTTTCATCCCCATATTTCGACAGCCGGGCGGAGCGTTTTTTTATTCATAGGACGTAATTTCCTGTGAATTTAAAAAAAGCGCCCTGGAAATATTCCAAAGCGCTCTGTTTCTATATAATTTCCAACAGCTCTGTCATCCCGGACACCGGAATCTGCCCCGGTGCAGAACTCTCTCCGACGGAAGCAAACGTCATTGCCGATCCTGTCAGTTTTCCCGTGATCCGGCTGACCGCCCCCAGACTTCCCATAGATATGGTCACCACAGGGATCTTCAGCTCCTCATCCGCAGTCAGGGAGGCCTGCAGAAGATCCAGCACATCCTGACGATCCTGAGGCATAACCGCCAGCTTCGCCACATCTGCTCCCAGCACCTCCATGCGTCTTAACCGACGTACCAGCTCCTCCACCGGAGGCGTCTTCTGAAAGTCGTGATTCGAAGCAATGACATGGCAGCCCGTTTCCTGAATCTTTTGAATCTCCTCTGCTGTCCTCTCCTCTGCCAGAAATACCTCCACATCCACCAGATCTGTATGCCCGGAGGCTGCCGCCATCCGGTTCAGCTCATAATAGACCTCTTCCTCCACCGGAAGCTCTCCGCCTTCTCCCTTTGTCCGGAATGTAAAGAGCAGGGCCTTCTTCTCCAGCCGCCGCTTCAACCCCTCCAGGGTTTCAAGCATCCGCTCCTTTATAAAAATATCCCTGTAAAAATCCGCTCTCCACTCTGCCAGATCCACTGGAAGCTCTGCAATCTTCTCCGCCATCCTCCAGATCTCTTCCTGGTCTGCCGCCACGATCGGCACACAGATCTTCGGCAGCCCGCTTCCGAAGATTCCCGTTCCAAGTTCAAATGTTTTCTTCATATACACAGTCCCTCTAACTTCTTACCCGTCACATATCATGAAAGCCAGCTGTTCCGCACTTCGTGCTCACACGGCAAAATATTTTTCCTTGATAAGCCCTATGGGCATCTGTTTCCCCGTCCAAAGCTCAAAAGCGTACGCTCCCTGATACAGCAGCATATACATTCCATTGAAGGTGGAACAGCCCGCCTCCTCCGCCATCTGAAGAAGTCTTGTTTTCGCCGGATGATAGATCACATCTGACACGATCAGTTCCGGATGAAAGAAGTCTCGTTCCGGTACCAGGCATCCCTCTTCATGGGGGCTCATGCCCACAGAGGAGGCATTGACCAGTATCCGGCTCTCACGGATGCTCTTCTTCATCTGCTGCTCATCCTGAAGCTCATACAGCTGTACCCTGCATGCCGTCCGGCTGTTCACACGATCCGCTACTGCTCTGATCTCATCCCAGGAGCTGCCCTTCCGTGCCATCAGATCGATCTGAGTCACACCGTCCAATGCCGCCTGTGCCACAATAGAAGCTGCCGCCCCGCCTGCTCCCAGCAGAGTCATCTTCTGTCCGGTAATATCATAACCGGCATCTCTTACTGCCGTCATATAGCCCTTTCCATCTGTATTATACCCTGTCAGGACACCATTATTCTGCACTACTGTATTGACTGCGCCGATAAGCTTTGCTTCCTCAGACAGTATATCTGCCCGCTCATACATCAGCCTTTTGTGCGGCATGGTACAGTTCCAGCCACGGGCATCCATACTGATCAGTCCCGCCACCGCCTGCGAAAACTGCTCCTGCTTTACATCAAAGGCAAGATAGACATAGTCCAGCCCATGATAACGAAAGGATTCGTTATGCATGGCAGGGGAGATACTGTGTGCCACCGGGCTTCCTAGAAGACAGGTCAGCCCTGTATGTCCTGTTATCATCTTATCATTCATCGCTTTGCTCCTGTTCATCGAAAAAAGCCCACAGAAAAACTTCTGCGGGCATGTCCCATTCTATGATCCTTAACGGTTCTTCTGGAAAAACTGCGGAATCTTGATCTCCTGCTCTTCCACAGAACTCTCCGGCTTCTTAAAGGTCTTGAAGCCTGACAGCGGCTGTACAGAAGGCTTCTTCAGTTCCGGCTTCGCATATGCTGCCGTACCGCCCATGGCAGCCGGAGCTGTCGGGGTCTTCTGGGCAACCGGACGGTAAGACGGGAGCACAGACTTGCTGCCTCCTTCCTGAAGACCGGTCGCGATCACAGTGATGCTGACTTCATCCGAATTGCTGGAATCATACATCGCACCAAAGATCACGTTCGCCTCTTCTCCAACCTGATCCTGCACGTAGCTTGCCGCCTCGTTCGCATCGATAAGAGAGATATCACCGGACACATTGATAATTACATGACTTGCACCTGCGATGGTGGTCTCCAGAAGCGGGCTGGTAATTGCCTGCTTCACTGCCTCCAGGGCCTTATCGTCACCTCTTGCAGTACCGATACCAATATGTGCAATACCCTTGTCCGTCATAACCGTCTGGACATCTGCGAAGTCCAGATTGATCAGTGCCGGCAGATTGATCAGGTCCGTAATACCCTGAACTGCCTGCTGCAGAACCTCATCCGCCTTCTTCAGTGCCTCAGGCATGGTTGTCCTGCGGTCAACGATCTCCAGTAACTTGTCATTGGGAATCACGATCAGTGTATCCACGGATTCCTTTAACTTCTCAATTCCCAGCAGAGCATTGTTCATACGCTGCTTTGCCTCAAAACGGAAGGGCTTCGTCACAACGCCTACTGTCAGGATGCCCATCTCCTTGGCTGCTCTTGCCAGCACAGGAGTCGCACCGGTTCCGGTTCCGCCGCCCATACCGCAGGTCACGAATACCATATCCGCTCCCTGGATCGCTTCCTTCAGTTCCTCAATACTCTCCTCTGCTGCCTTTTCACCGATCTCCGGCTTGGCGCCTGCTCCCAGTCCCTTGGTCAGCTTCTCGCCGATCTGAATCGCCGTCGGAGCCTTACAGAGCTTTAACGCCTGCTTATCCGTATTGATCCCAATAAACTCTACTCCGCCAATCTGTTCCTCTACCATTCTATTTACAGCATTGTTACCTGCTCCGCCAACACCGATCACGATTATGCGTGCAGCTGCCTCTGTTTCATTCGTCATGATTTCCAACAAGGTCGTATCCTCCTTCAAACACGTATCCCACGATACCTAACAATAATACTATCATAGCTTTTTTTTCTCAATAACGCAACTATATTTTCAAATTTTTTTCACATCATCCCGCCACATCCAACGAGATATGGGTACTTTCATCGGTATAATTTTCCATATGTAGTGTTCCTGATTTGTCTGCCAGATCCGCCTCAAGCTGTTTGAGTCTGGCAGTCTTCTCATCCAGGTGTTCTCCGGCTCCCAATGCCACCTTCACATCTCCCATCTGAAGGTACAGCTCGTTCGTCGTTCCGAACCGGATCTCGTCCGGCTTCAGCTCATACTTGGTCAAAAGCTGAGTGATATCCAGAATTGTATCAAAGATCTTCGGATCACGTACATTCAATGCCTGATACATGGTGAGCTGGTCAAAGGAAAGTCCGCTGATCATGGGAATTCCCTCCAAAAGCTCGTCCGAGCTCTCCACCACGATACCATCCTTGTCAAAATATACGTTTTTTCCCAGATACCGTACATAGCCTACAATACTCTTCTCATACACCCGTATGGAAACACTGCCGGGAGAATCGATCTCCACCTCAAAGGTGTCAATAAAGGGTATCACAGGATGCTCCAGATATTTATACCGCAGATACAGATAGAGCGTGTTGCGGCGATAACCATCCTCCATAACCAGATCCACGATCTCTTCCTTTGTATAGTTCACATTCCCGGTAACGGTCACTTCTGTAATGCGGAACACACCTGCCACTGACAAGAGCAGTACCGCCGTCACTGCCAGTACTGCCGCTGCCAATATGATCTTCCTGTATCCCCTTTTTCTTACCTCTCCGCTTCTCATTTACCGTCCGTTCATTCCTCTGCTCATTTATTTCCGCTCATTATAGCACAATCCCCAGCTTTTTCAAATCCCCTTTTATATTCTCATAGCCTCTCTCCACAAACTCCATACCGGAGATGCAGGTTTCCCCCTCTGCTGCAAGAGCCGCCATGACAAGCGCTGCCCCTCCCCGGAGTTCTTTTGCCTCTACTTTCGCACCATGCAGGCTGGCATCCCCGTCCATCAGGACAAAGCCTTCATCACTGGCAATGGACGCTCCCATCTTCCGAAGCTCGGGTACAATCTGGAAACGTGCCTCAAATATTTTCTCTTCAATAAAACTCATTCCGGATGCAGTGGACAGAGCTGCCATCAGAACGGACTGCAGATCTGTTGGAAATCCGGGAAATGGTGCTGTCACCACATAAGGCATGGAACTGCACTGATGATCCATCCTTACATAGATCCAGTCATCCCCGGTTTCCACTGCCGCTCCCATCCGCTCTAAAAGCTCCGGTATCCTTCCAAGATGTGCGACCGGTACATGCAGAAGCCGGATCTCTCCCCGGGTCATGACCGCACCAAAGAGATAAGTTCCTGCCACGATCCTGTCTGACGGAATGATGTATTCCGCCGCATGCAGACCGGAGACACCCTTTATAATAATGACCGGCGTTCCATCCCCCTCAATATCAGCTCCCATACATCGCAGGAAGGAAGCCAGCTCCACGATCTCCGGCTCCATTGCCGCTCCATGGAGCCGTGTCGTTCCATCCGCCAGCACTGCAGCCAGCAGTACATTCTCCGTTGCTCCCACACTTGGAAAATCCAGATATACCTCTGCGCCATGCAGCTTTTCCGCATAACCCGACAGCCTGTGCTCCTCATGAGCAAAAACCGCTCCAAGCTGCTCCAGTCCCTTCAGATGCAGATCAATCGGGCGTTTTCCAATGGTACAGCCTCCCGGATAGGGTATCTCTGCCCGGTGCATCCGCCCCAGCAGACTTCCCAGCAGCGTCACCGTGGAACGCATTTTCCCCGCTCCATTCCCTGTCACCTGCCAGCAGCCTACTTTCCGGGTATCCACGATCAGCATATGCCCCTCTCTCTGTACCCGACAGCCAACCTCTTCCAGAAGCTCCAGCATATGTTCCACATCCGATATCTGCGGACAGTGATGCAGAATAAAGACGCCTTCTCCCAGAAGGGTTGCCGCCAGGATCGGCAGCGACGCATTTTTCGAGCCTTGTATCAGTAATTCCCCATGCATTCTCTGAGGGCCCTTGATATACAGTTGATTTCCGTCCAAATCCATTTCCTCCGGACCCGTTGCCAGGTCTGCGTTATATATCAATATATGCAGAATACCTGTCAATGTTCCTTTTTCAGATGACGGGATACATTCAGGATCAGACCGATCTCGGAAAGCAGGAATACAACGGAGGTTCCTCCGTAGCTGATAAAAGGCAGGGTAATCCCCGTATTTGGAATCGTATTGGTGACGACTGCAATATTCAAAACGACCTGGATCATGATATGTCCCATGACACCGGCTGCCAGAAGTGCTCCGAACAGCTCCTGGATATGAGTGGCAATGACCATCAGCCTCCAGATCAGAAGCCCGAAGAGTCCAATGACTCCAACTGCCCCCGCAAGCCCCAGCTCCTCACAGATAATGGAGAAAATCATGTCGTTTTGTGCCTCCGGCACAAAGCCCAGCTTCTGCATGCTCTCTCCAAGCCCCACTCCAAAGATCCCGCCGGATCCGATGGCATACAGCCCCTGCATGGTCTGATAGCCTTTTTCGTATAGCTCCGGATTCCGCCAGATTGCCAGCCGCTCCAGACGATAAGACTCGATACTCAGGAAAATACTGATAAATCCAACCCCAAGTCCTCCCAGCCACACAAACGGAAGAAATCTGGGGTTCGCAATAAAGATCAGGATCACGGCAATGCCAAGAATAATAATGGCTGTACTCAGATTATTGGTTCCTACCAGCCCCACAATCGGCAGAATCAGCAAAATAACCAGAAACATATACCGCCAGGATTTCATATGAGACGCCTGGCGGCTTACAATGGATGCCAGCAGAACGACCACTGCAAGCTTGGCAAACTCAGAGGGCTGAAAGGAGAGCGGTCCCAAAGACAGCCACCGTTTGGAGCCATTGTACTCATCTCCGATAAAAAGAACCGCCGTAGAAAGGATCAGCGATATCAGATAACCGAGCCATGCCACAGACAGCCATCTGCGATAGTCGATCTGGGATACCAGATACATTGCCATCATCCCCAGACTGGTAGCAAAAAACTGCTTCTTAAAATAATAGGCAGGGTCAGCAAACTTGACCCTGCCATTATATGCACTTGTACTATACAGTACGACCAGTCCAAACACAACCAGAATCAACACCAGAATCAGAAGTACATAATCTACAGATTCTTTCGTATCTGATCCCCTGGTTTCTCCCATGCCGGACCTCCGGTTTTCTATGTTCTCTCTTCTCTCCAGTCTATGCGCTCAAACCGCGGAAGAGAACTGTCAGATCGCTGCCAGCGCCACCAGACAGCACAACGCAGTCACAATGGAAAATACCGCCACGACTCTGGTCTCTGACCATCCGCACTTCTCAAAATGATGATGAATAGGCGCCATCTTGAAGAAACGCTTTCCATGAGTCGCCTTAAAATAAGTTACCTGAATGATAACGGAAAGCACTTCCACCAGATAGATCAGTCCAACAATAACTAAAAACAGCGGCAGCTTCAGCATATATGCCGTGGACGCCACAAAGCCTCCAAGTGCCAGTGAGCCCGTGTCTCCCATAAATACGCTTGCCGGATAAACATTAAACAGCAAAAATCCCAGAAGACCTCCCGTTACCGCACAGGTCACCGGAGCAATGCCGCTGCCGGTCCCGATCGCCACTACCGTAAAAAACACCGCTACCATGATCGTCACGCTGGAAGCAAGACCATCCAGACCATCTGTGAAATTCGTCCCGTTCACAGTTCCGATCACAACGAAAAACAGCAGCGGTACCGCCAGCCAGCCGAGATCCAGATACTTTCCTCCGCTGAAAGGAATCAGCATCTCAAGCCCCACATCCGAAATCTTCACCATATAATATGCAAAAATTCCGGTGATCACAAACTGCCCTGCCATCTTCTGACCGGGTGTCAGTCCTTCCGACCGCTTCAGCACTACCTTGATATAGTCATCCAGAAAACCCACGATTCCGAATCCGACCGTCACAAACAGAATCGGAATGATCTTCGGATAATCCTTCACATAAAAAAGAGAAGTCAAAAGCACACCAATCAGGAAGATCAATCCTCCCATAGTCGGGGTTCCGTTCTTCTTCAGATGGGTCTGCGGCCCATCATCCCGTACTGTCTGACCTACCTTCAGCTTTCTCAACACAGGAATGATCACCGGTCCCGCAGCAGCGCTGATACCAAAAGACACTATAACCGGAAATGCAACACCAAAATCCATCATACTCATACACCTCTATCTTCGTTCTTTCGTTCTCTATTGAAGTATACGTCTTTTTGGCACAATTATCAACTATCCCTTGAAATATTCTCCAAAGAGGTATATAATAACCCTATTCGCAGATATAGTTCATCGGTAGAACACCAGCTTCCCAAGCTGGGGAGGCGGGTTCGATTCCCGTTATCTGCTGTCAGAGGGTCAGAAGCGTTGAGGGATCAGGCTTCTGATTTTTTTAACGCTACAATAATACTACCAGATAATAATATACTTAACCGGGAGCCTGTGGGGCGTATGATGGTCACCTTCTTTACATAGAAAGGAGCCAATGCCATGTATGTTACATATGAGGATTTATTCACATTTGTAATTATGCTATGTGCAATAATTACGCTAGTTTTAAAACACAAAAAATAGCGCCCTCACCCTGGAAAAGTAGAGGCGCCATTTCTTTTAAGAAGTTGTAACTTGAAAACCGGGTGACCAGCCGTACTCTGGTTACCGGCTCCCTGTTAAGTATATTATAGCAAACACAGCCCAAATGTCAAATACCAAAAATCTGCCTCATATCCATCAAAACGCCATGAGTTACTGTTCACTCCCGATGGTCGTTCTCTGTAACTTTTAACTATACCAGAACCAGTATTCCGCTTGCCAGCAGCAGCACATACGTCAGCTTCAGGAATTTCTCCGTCGATATCTTTTCCGCCATCCGATTGCCAAGCCAGACTGCCAGCAGAAATGGGGCAATGGACATTACCAGAAGACTTCCCACCTCCGGTGTAAAATACCCTGCCTGATAATGATCATACAGCAGATATGTATTCAGAATGATCCATACAGCAGATACGGTAGAACGGAATTTTTCTTTTCCCTGCAATGCCCATACTGCGTAGACCACAAGAAAAGAGCCACCTGACACGAACAGCCCATGAATCAGTCCTGCTGCCAGCAGGCACCCATAGAGCACAATCCGCGGGAGGCGGAACTCTCTGCGGATAAACATCTTCTTCAGTGCGATCAGAATAATCAGCATGCCATAGCATTTCAGAAGAATGTCCAATGCCAGTATATGAAACAGCTTCGCCCCGGCAACAAGTCCAATTCCCATAAGCAGGATTATCTTCAGCAGTTCCCGATAATCAATACTCCGCCAGTTCTTCACCACGACCCAGATGCAGCTTGCTCCGCTGACAATATTCAGTATTGCCTTTGCCGGCTCTACACCGATCAGACGGATAGACGGAGGCATGGCAAGCATTGCTCCCGCAAATCCGGTAATGACCTGTATCGTGTTAGATACGAATATCGTCAGTAAGAAAAGAACACTGCGAACCACCTCTTCCATCTTCATACCTCCATACCCCCAGTGTGCAAGGGCGTGTGTCCCCTTGTGAACTGAGGGTAAAACCAGCCCCTGGTACCGGGACAAAAAATCCAAATACCGTCTGATTCCGGCATCATCCCATAAATTTATATACGTTATATATATTTATGAAAATAATCAGCACCATCAGCACCATAAACAGCTTGTCCACCAATTTGTCATTCAATTTTCTGTTCCATGCACGACCACAGATTCCGCCGCCGATCCCGCCCAGAACCATCAATACCAGTACACTGATCTGAATATCCGGCACACTTCCGGTCACAAGCGACGATATGAGACTGGTCAGCTGCGAAAAGAAAATAATATACAGTGAATTTTCTGCCGCAGTCTTGGTCGGCATGGAAAAAAAATAGAAAAGTACAATCAGATTGATGGGACCTCCTCCAATACCAAGAAAAGATGACATCACGCCAAGAACAATGCCTATCAATGCACAGCACGCTGCATTTTCAATCTTCCAGGTTCTGATTCGATCCTTATATATGGTATATATGAGAGTTCCCACCGTGATCACTGTTAAACATGCCGCCTGAATGGCTCCCACTTTGTTTTTATCCGGGCTCAGTGCCGACACAACGGAAAACATCCATTTTCCTGCCATTCCTCCAACCGCAGCTCCCAGTGCCAGAGGCATTCCGGTTCTTCTGTTCACAGAAGAACTGTCCCTTGCCTTTCCCGCCAAAACAGAGTAAGTCGTCATAGACAATACCGTGCAGCCTGAAAGAAAACTGATGGAAGCCACATCCAGAACACCAAATGCATCCAGAACCGGTTTAATGATCACACCGCCGCCGATTCCACAGATTGCCCCAATGATAGATGCCAGAAAACAGACAACAAAAAATACCATATAAATCATTGTCTCTACCGCTCCCTTTCAATCAACATGGCACGTACAATTCCTGCAGTGTCATAATCGCGCTTTCCAGCCCCAAGACCAATCCTTTTAATATAGAAGCTTTCCGGAAGCCGCTCTCCCGTACGAAGCGCTGCTGCGATTGCCGCTCCCGTCGGTGTTACCAGCTCTCCGGTCACATCCGTGGTGTGCACCCGGATATGATGCTTATTCACAATATTCGCCACTGCAGGAACCGGAATCGGAAGCAGACCATGCTGACACCGGACCGTCCCTCTGCCTTCATATAATTCCGGTATAATGATTTCCTCAATCCCCAGATCATCCACACAGACAGCCGCCGCCAGAATATCGGCAATGGAATCTACCGCACCCACCTCATGAAAATGCACGTTATCCGGACTGGTGCCATGCGCCTTTGCCTCTGCCTCCGCCAGCACCTCAAATATACGTGCTGCCAGTGTCTTCGCATGCTCTGTTGCCGCCGACGCCTCTATGATCTCACACACTTCCGTAAGTCCTCTGTGTTCATGTTCCGAGTGCGCATGCGTATGTATATGCCCAGACTTCCCATGAAAGTGGTCATGCCCATCATGGTGGTGTTCTTCATGGCTATGTTCTTCATGGCTATGTTCTTCATGGCTATACTTTTCATGATGACGTCCATGCAGATATTCCATATCGTGATCATGGTTTTCATGGTCGCTGTCCAGCGCCACCAGAAAATCACAGGCATCCAGCCCAGACTTTTTCACTCTTTTTATCTCCACTTCAAATCCCTTCACAGGTACGGAAGACAGCACCTTTCGCAGTACAGTTTCATCTGCTCCAAGATCGAGAAGCGATGCCACGAACATATCTCCGCTGATTCCTGATGAACAGTCCAAATATAATGTCTCTCCCATATGATGTTATAATCCTTTCCCTTTGATATGATGTCCTGATCCGTTCCCGGAAAAATAAAAGGATAATCAGAAGATCCGACTATCCTTTTGCTGAATTACCACCATTTGATCTGATCAGTAATATGATTACGAATTTCAATAAAATCCGGTGCGGTAACATCTCTTGGATGAGGCATATCAATTCTGACCTCTTCCTTGATCTTTGCCGGTTTATTGGTTAAAATCAGTACTCTCTCCGCAAGGTAGGTTGCTTCCTCAATATTATGCGTAATAAATACGACCGTAGTACCCATCTCTTTCCACAGACGAATCACCTCATCCTCCAGATAATATCGAAGCTTAATATCCATCTGGCCATAAGGCTCATCCATCAGAAGCAGATCTGGCTGCATGGCAAATGCACGCCCGATAATAATACGCTGTGCCGTTGATACAGAAAGCTGATGCGGATAACTGTTTCTGAATTCCTGAAGTCCCAGCAGATTAATAATATTTTCTACGCGCCGATCGATTTCCTCTTTTGGGAGTTTCTTGATTTCCAGTCCGAAACGAAGATTCTTTTCAACCGTCAGCCAGGGCATAGAGGACGGCTCCTGAAATACGACGGAAATACTGTGCTTCTTCGGATCAGCCGGTTCTCCATCAATATATAACTCGCCTTTGGTCGGCATATAAATACGTGTCAACAGATTCAGGAACGTAGTTTTTCCACACCCGGTCGGACCTACTACACAGAGAAACTCTCCTTTTTTAATATTAAAAGAAACATCATCCAATACATGCAGATCCCCAAAATATTTTGTCAGATGTTCTACGCGAACCTTGTTTTCATCATTTCTGTCCATGCTGTCCCTCCTGATTAAAGTGCAAGGTCGGTATTATCCGACACTTCAGACCGAATCCGCAGGAATTCGGGATCTGTCATATTTCTTGGGCGAGGCAGGTTATTCAAATCATAGACTGCTTTTACCTTTGCCGGACATTTACTCAAAAGAATAATTCTGTCCGCCAGATACACGGCCTCTTCAATATTATTAGTAACAAAAATAATTGTTCGTTTCTCTTTTTCCCAGATACGAAGAACTTCTTCTTCCATTGCATATCTGGTCTGCGCGTCCAACTGTCCAAACGGCTCATCCATCAGAAGGATCTCCGGATTATTGGTATAGGCTCTCGCAATACCAACCCTCTGCTTCATACCGCCTGAAAGTTCATGCGGATAAGAATTTTCAAATCCGGTCAGCCCTACCAAATCGATATATTTCTGTGCAACTTTTCTTCGTTCTTCCTTCTCTACACCTGCAATTTCCAGACCAAATTCCACATTTGCCATAACCGTTCTCCACGGCATCAGGTTTAAAGACTGAAATACCATTCCAATTCTCTTGTCACTTCCGTGAATTTCTTCTCCATCCAGAAATATCTTTCCATCCACAGGAGTCTCCAGACCTGCAATCAGATTCATCAATACCGTTTTTCCACAGTGACCCGGTCCTAATACAACCACAAACTCGTTGTCATATATTTCCAGAGATACATTTTCAACCGCATCCTTGACACCATCTTTAACAACATAGCTCTGGCAGATATTTTCCAATTTTAGTATGATTTTTTTCTTCTCGTCCATGGACATATCATCCTTTCTGCAAATTGTGTTACGACAGCAAGAATTGCACCTACAATGCCAATAGCAACCATTCCGGTCAATACCAGCGGCATATCAAGAGAATCCATACCGCGGGAAATAAGAAAACCAATTCCTGCATCCGCTCCCAGCATCTCTGCCGCAAGCACTACCATCCATGCCGCACTGGTAGAAGTACGAACACCTGCAAAAATCGCATCCAGAGAAGAAGGAATTGCAATCTTCAAAAGACGCTGCCTGGGTGTTGCATTAAATACTGTTCCTACATCCAGATACATCTTTTCTACCGAACTCATTCCCGCCTCAACATTTACAACAATACATGCAAGAGAACCAAAAATAACGATAAGAACCTTCGGGAATTCACCAATTCCAAACCACAGAGTAATCAAAGGAATCCATGCCAGTGGCGGAACTGCACGAAATGCGTTAAACATCGGTCCGAAGAATGCCCTTGCCTTTGGGCACCAGCCAAGCAGTACGCCAAACGCAATTCCAAAGGTCCAGTCAAACAGAAGCGCCAAACCAATTCGCCTTAAACTGACACCCACATGTCCGATCAGTGACAATTTTTTAATCGGTTTTACAAACAATTTAACGGTCTTTTCCCATACATCAATAGGAGAAGGAAATCCTGTACCACTGGAAGATGCCAACAGCCAGAGACCGATCAGGAGCAGCAAAGAAACCACTGGTAAAACCTTATACAAAACCTGCAGCCTTTTTTCTTTTATCTCGGCAGCACTTAACATGGTATTATTTTTCTTTGTCATAGCTTTTTCCACCCCAATACCGCATTTTCCAGAAGATTAATAAGCGCCGCAATCAGAACACCTAATGCACCAATCACTACGATACCTAAAATGACCAGATCGACACGACCATAGGACCGTCCCATCAGGATCATATATCCAAGTCCGCTGGATGCTGCCAGCATCTCTGCTGCCACTAAGGTTGCCCACGCATTTCCAATTGCAACTTTAATTCCCGCAAAAGTCATAGTCATTGAGGAAGGAATACCAACCTTCCAGAATATGGTGAAATAGGATGCTCCACAGGTTTTTCCAACATTCTTCAATACTTCCTTCGTCTGTCGAATTCCCGTATAAGAATTGATCAGACATGGAACAAATGCTGCAAAAAATACGATGAACGCTTTTGCCTTCAGCCCGATACCAAGCCATACGATCGTCAACGGAATCCATGATACAGGAGGAATCGGACGAATAATCTCAAAGATCGGCCGCATAAAGCTGTCAAAGCCACGGTACCAGCCCATTAGCCAGCCAAGTGGTATACCAATTACAATTGCCAGTCCGAATCCACATAATGCAATCTCCAGACTGGACCAGACATTTACAAGAAGTACCGCTCCATCCGGATTGGGATCTGTAAACTTCAAAATAAATAATTTAAAAATCTGTAATACATCACATATTTTTTTACTGTCTACAATTCCTGAGACAGCCAGGATCTCCCATGCAATAAAGAATAGAAGAACTCCGCTGATGGAAAGCATGGTATTCCTGAAAGTTGTTCTTTTTTTCTGATCCTGCACCAGCTTTACGCGCTGCTCATTGGTAAGGACATTTGTTGTCTCGCTCAAAGTCTCCCCCACTTTCTGAATGTAATGATAAGTTTCCGCCACAGAAACCGCCGGAGTTTCCGGTGCCCCATGGCGGAAATCAATTCACAGTGTCTTATTCCGGATAATCTGCTTTACTTTCCAAGCAGCTCCTTTGCAGCAAGCGCAACGGATGGATCAATTCTCTGCTCGTCCAGATATTTGGTACGATCTTCATTCGTATATTTTCCTTCACTGATAAAGAAGTCCAGTCCTACCAGAATATCTTTCTCAGCCTGAAGCAGATCTCTCTCGGTGTAAAGTCCGGCATCATCAGGACTTGTCTTGGTAAACAGCTCAATCCACTCATCTACAGTCGGACCATGATACCAATCCATCGTACGTGTCGCAATACTCTCATCACAGAGGAAACCTTCTTCATCACAATGCTCCAGATACCAGGTTGCTGCCTGAGCCATATTTTCTTCAGACTCATAGCACCATTCTGTTGCTTTATGGAATACTACACATGCGGTAACAACAAGATCAAAGTTATTCTCCATCATATCTTTTGTTGCAAAAGTACCGCATGGCATTCCGATTCCAAGCTGTCCGGAATCAGAGATACGTACATAACCTGCATCCTCTGCAGAAAGTGCAATTGCATTCCAGCAGCCAAGCACATCACCAGTACCACCGTTAAAACCAGTCAGCGCATTGGCATTATCCATATTTACACTCTCTACATCTGCCAGAGTAAGATCCATATTATTGAGATATTTTGCAAGAACCGCCTGCGCCGTCGTTCCTGCCGGATATACACAGGTCACACCCTTCCATACTTCCGGGTTAGTCGGATCTTTTGCAATCTCGGAATCCGGACGTGCGAAGATTGCCAGGTTATCCTCATAATCAGTGATATCAACTAACTGGAAATCATATCCATAAAGACCATTTGCCAGTCCGCCCAGACCACAGGATGCCATATCCCATTCAGCATTTGCCTCCATCATTGCCGGTCCGCCGGTGAAGCAGGTATACTCAACTTCAATGTTCAGTGCATCAAAAACTCCCAGATTATCCGCAAATAAGAACGGATAAGAAAGCGGGGATCCGGTGAAGAAGCCAAGACGGAGAGTCTGCGGCTCTTCAAACGGAGTCAGACCCCATGTCAGATCTTCTGCTTCGGCTGCATCTGCTGATGGAGCTTCAGTTTCCGTTTCCGTTGCTGTACTCTCTGCCGGTTTTTCTTCCTCTTCTTTGCTTCCGCATGCAGTCATAGATCCAACCAAGGATACTGCCAATAATAAAGCAACTAACTTTTTCATATGAATACCTCTCTTTCATATATAGATTTTATTTACAGGACATTACAGTCCTGAAGTTCTAACCCCATCACAGCGTCTTATTCGCCGCACTCCTGACAGCCATTGTAGCCATCGTAACCATCTTCCTTCATACAAAGATGTACTGCTCCAATCTTAAAGGTCTTCGGCAGTGCCAGAATATTTGGATTGGATCCCACGAATTTTTTCTTTGCATCCTCAAGTGCCTCTTCGAAAGTAGCCCTTGTCTTAAGCCCCATGCTCCTTGCAATTCCCGGCTCCTGTGCACCGACAATGTAGATCGCAGATGTATTCATCTCTGCAATATGTCCGCATGACATCATGGAGAATCCATGGAACGGATGAAATGCATTCGCAAAACGATATTTACGGATATACTCTTCATTTGTTGCATAGTACTCACCATAACGGTTCATATCCGGCAGCGTATTCATATAATCGTGCTGGAACAGATCATGCAGCTCTCTCAGATACGGCCATCTCTCATCATGGAAATATCCATTACAGATAGAAGAACAGATAATCACACAATGGTCACTCATAATTCTCTTATGTCTGATAACCTGTGCAGATAATGCCTGCATCATCTGAATCGGATTGGTTCCCATTCCATCTCCGTAATGGAAATTCTGCGGCATTCCAAATACCAGTACATCATATTTCTTCTCTGCCCACGGTACATAGGTACGCTTATCGGCAATCTCCCACGAAAGCGGCATCATCTCTTTTGCATAACCGGAGAAGACAGCGATCTGACGGGAATATGTATCAAGCACAGCATCACAGCAGAAAAACTTCTTCCCCATGCATTTCTCCATATACATACCGATCTCATCAAACTTCGTACGCATAAGACTATGACCGGATACAGGTGTAAAATCCTTTCTATGCATAACATCCGGAACATGATGGGTCGCAATGGAACGCCAATGGGTAATTCCGGTGGTACAATGTTTATATCCTCCTGAATATCCACCATACGGATTTCCCTGTGTATGTCCGATCAGAATTGCAATATCAGAATCATATACATATTTATTCATGATGACCCGATCACCGCGCTCTGTGCAGCCAAGATCAACCAGATGGTCATAATCTTCTGAATCATGGCTGGTAATCTGTCCGGTATAATAAAACTCGTTGAATAACTCTTCTCCTAAGATCTGTCTTGCTTCCGGAACGGTTGCTCTTGGATGCAGTCCGTTAGAGAAGATCAGCAGAATATCCTTCTTTTCAACACCCGCTGCATACAACTCTTCCAGAATAACTTTAATAGAAACCTTCCGATGGGAAGTCGGCTGACATCCGCCCTTTACAATATCCGGAATTATAATGGTAACGGTACTCCCTTTATGTGCAAGCTCCGAAAGCGGCTGCATGCCGATTGGATTACGAACCGACTCTCGGGTTGCCGCAACCAGGGATTCCATATCCTGCGGCAGGCACTGTGGATCCGGAACGGTTTCTCCCGGGATAAAAACATCTGTATTATCTGGCAGATTGGCACTCATCATGCCATTTCCATATTCAAAATCAAGCTTCATCTTCAACTCTCCTTTTTATGATAATTTTTCATAATGCTGACTGAATACCTTATATAATGCACTTGTGTCCTGCATTCCCAATCCTTCTGCATGAGCAATTTCATTATATAACTGAACAGTTCCTGCAATTACAGACGGTGCATCTGCATCCTTAGCCATCTGCAAACCAAGCTTTGCATCCTTAATCAGCAGATCCACTGTAAATGCCGGATTTTCATATCCGTCTGTCACAATACTATTTCCGACCTCACGGAACAATCCGCTCACCGTTGCTGCCGAAGATCCGGCAACCGTATCATAAAATACCTGCTTATCAATTCCCACATGGTCACAAATTGCCATAACCTCTGAACTAATGGCATTGATACAGGAGAACATCAGCTGATTCAAAAGCTTCAATGCATTTCCTGCTCCATGTCCTCCTACTGGTATGGCATTTCCTGCAAAAGTCAGAAGAACCGGTTTTACTCTTTCCAGAGCATCCGGATTACCTCCTGTAGGAAGCATCCATTTACCTGTCGCTGATGGACGGCCAAGTATCGGGCAATCCAGATACGCTGCTCCGGCTGCCTCCACCCCTTCTGCATTTTTACGGGTCGTATCCGGATCAACCGTGCTGGTATCAACTACCACATGATCAGAGTTCAATCCTGCCCTCAAACCATCCTCTCCGAACAGCACCTCCTGAAGCTGTACCGGTCCAGGCAGAGACATAATTACAACAGAAGACATCCGTGCAAGTTCTGCAGGTGTTGCAGCCACTTCAGCCCCCATCTCTTTTGCACCCTCCGCTGCCGCCGGAAACTTGTCATAGGCAACTACCTGAAAACCTCCGTCCAGCATACTCTGAAGCATGCATTTTCCCATTCGTCCACATCCTACCAGACCTACCTTTTCAATCGGCTTTTTCGATCCTGTCCAGGATATCATAGAGAACTCCTCCTTCCGCGTCCTTCGGGACATCAATATTTAATATTTTTGAAATCGTCGGCGCCACATCAATAATACGTGCCGGGAATTTACGCTCATATTTTGGCACTCCCGGACCCGCCATCAGCATACATGCATGCATGTCATGGAGCGTAGGCTCTGCCAGATGTACACCTGTAAAATTACCGCATACCGCTGAATAATCCATATGATTCTCTTTCATAATATCTTCCACCAGATCCGGGAAGTTCTTGCAAAGAACAGCCGCCTCATACAGTTCCCTGTTTGCAATGATCCGTTCTGAACCATCACGATATTTAATCGCAGAACGATAGATAAATGGATGAGACATATATCCCGGATTCCATGCGTAGAGCACATCTCCTACCCGGTCAAATCCCGGTCCTTCATAAATTCCAAGACGAGCCGCCTCTTTCTTCTTCAATGCATAAGCCACTACATTCTGCCCCGTCTCCGGATTACGCATACTCATCAGACAGTTGATGATCTCTTCCTGAACCTTTTCATAATCCTCCGGCTCCACGATGCCATGTGGATCTCGTCCTTTCAGATTGACAAAAATATGTGCATGGCATGGTTCCAGCGGATGACATTTTGTATGTTCCCAGTCAATAGAGAGATTCGACGGGTCATCGGTGGACAAATCCAGGTTGTATTTCAAAAGCCCGGCACGGGATAAATGTTCCTTCACAAACGGATTCCAATCCAGATGAGTCATGCCATGATCAGAAATTAAAATTACATATGTATTATCCAAATCCACATTTTCAAGGATCCTGCCAATATTATTATCAACCTGACGATATACTTCACGAATCATATGCCAGCAGAACGGTGCAGTCTTCTCACTGTAAACCCTCGCAGTCGGCTCAATTCCTGCATAAAGTGCATGTTCAATATGATCGATCGTTCCAACCCAGGAAAATGCAAAATCCCATTCCTTATTTTCCAGAATATACTTGGTTGCATTTCCCCACCAATCTGCATGAAGTCCTAACTGTTCCAGATACAGATCAGAAGTCATCCAGCCATCCATAAATGCCCATGGATCATCCACTTCCATATATGTACCGGCTACCGCTTCCACCTCTTTGCTGAGAGAAGCCGGTACAGAATAGGAATCCGCCATATTCACAGCACTCTGGTACAGTTTGAAATCTTTTCCATCCTTACTGAGTTCCAGGATCTGGAAACGGAATCTTCCGTTGCGCTGATAATCTCTTGCTCTAAAGTTTTTCGTAATCCACGGACCATAATCTCCCTTTGCAATATCTGTAACCGCCTTGGAAGCATCCTTACTCTCTGAAATCAGCATCCGGTCATAGCCCTCATCTGTCGTGGCATAGACAAGAACATACATTTTATAGCCATCAACATACGTTGGCGGAACCGTAATCTCAAATTCCAGATAAGGCTTTCGGCTCTCCGGCAGATTACTCCACCCCGTCGCCGGTCTGGTCTCCAGTTGTACCGCACGCCCCGGGATCTGGTTACAATGCAGAAGCTTATTGGAAAAACATGCACTGGATGCCACATCCCAAAGTGGCATGAAGAAATAACGGAACGGTGGATTCAAAGATCCTGCAAGCTGACATCCATCTTCTTCTGTAAGTGCCCCCATCGGAAATGTTTCAGGCCAATTAATCAACGCAACTTTTTTGCCCATCCGTTTCGCAACATCCCACAAGGTCTCACACAACACTTCGTTACGGTCAAATGAGGTATGCCAGCGATCCAGTTCTTCACCCGGATGCTTTACCATCAAACTGGGAACACCGTTCGTACCCGAACCTGCTCCGCTGACAATAGCTGTCCATGCTGCAGCCGTCAAAGGTGGAAATACGGTTTCCAGACGGGAGAATACTCCCTGATTCATTAGCTTTTCCGTATTCGGCATAATTCCTTCTGACACAAATTTTTTGACTAAATCTGGCATCGCAGCATCCAGACCAAGAAACAGAATTTTCTTATCCATTTATCTTTCTCCTTTCTTTCCGTGCATTTTTTGTATATTTTGTCCACTAATTTACATTTATCCTAACATCTATACGCACTTTTTACAATACTTTTTTACGCAAACGTTTGCGTTTTTATCTATTTTACTAATTTCATATTTTATTGTATAATGTGCTTATGACAGATTGCCTAATTTTTATCAAGGTTTTAATATTTACAAGGAGGCAAACCTATGACTTTAAAGGACATTGCACACGAAGCCGGGGTATCTATCTCCACCGTATCCAGAGTTATTAACAATACCGGCTCTAATGCCGCCAGTCAGGAGGTTCGAGAACGCATCTGGGATATTGTCCGGCGAACCGGTTACATTCCCAATCATTCCGCTCAGAATCTGAAGCTCGGCAAATCCGAAGCAGCAATATCGAGTCATTCTCTTACCTGCCTGTTCGCACGCACACCAAGTGCACCAAATAATCCTTTTTTTGCGACCATTGCCAAAAGTGTCGAATCCGAAGCATATCGGCAAAACTATTTTTTAAAGTCCTCATTTACTTCTTTTGACATAAACAATGTGGAAAGTTATCAGGTACTTCAAGGCAGCACCAATGGCGTGGTCATTCTGGGCCGATGTGATAAAACGACTCTGAAATTTCTCAAACAATACTGCCATCATGTCATCTATACCGGGCTGAATCCACTGGATGCCAAATATGATCAGGTTCTCTGTGACGGATATGAAGCAGCCCTTACTGCTTTGGAATATCTCTTTCAGCTTGGGCACCGGCACATTGGCTATGTAGGCGAAATCGAATCCGAAAACCGTTACCGGGGGTACTGTGATTTTCTGCAGAAACACGACTTACCTTTTGATTCGTCTTATGTGGCAGCTGTCCCGTTAACCTCCAGCGATGGTTATGATGGTACCCTGCAGCTGCTGGAACAGCAGCCCCGACTGACTGCGATCTTCTGCGGTGACGATATCACAGCCATTGGTGTGCTGCGTGCCATTAAGGATTTTGGATTAAAAGTCCCCGCCGACCTGTCCGTTATCAGCATTGACGATATTGATACTGCCCAGTTTCTGTCTCCCATGCTGACAACGATTCATGTTCCTATGGAGGAAATGGGAAGTCTTGCCGCCAAGATCCTGATCGACCGGATCAACGGCGGACATACACTCCCCCTGCAGATCAAGCTTCCCTTCTATCTGGCGAAACGGGAAAGCTGTGCAAAGCCAAGGACCTTTTCCAAATAAAGCGTCTGCTTCCATACATAGAGCCAAAAACGCCCCTGGAATCATTACGATTCCAGGGGTGCCCTGTCTTTCATACAGCAGACATCTAAAAAATGTCAGCCAGACAATATCGTTTATTCCTCTTCTCCCTCCGTCTCTTCCGCCGGCACTTCCTCCTTCTCCACTCCCAGATATGGCAGTATATTCGCGAAAATATTTTTCACCACCGGTGCACAGACCGTACCGCCATAGTAGATACCCTGGGGGTCATGAACGATACAGACTGCCAGCACCTGGGGATCATTGGCTGGGGCAAATCCCAAAAAGGAAGAGATATATTTGTGTGCACTCCGGGGCAGCGTCTGAGAAGTGGCAGTCTTTCCGCCGATTCGGTAGCCTTCCAGATAAGCTTTATTTCCTGAACCCTCTGACACTACTTTTTCCAGTATTTCCCGCATCTGTGCCGATACCTCTTCCGTTACGATCCCTTCCTTTACTTCATACTGGAATTTCTTCAGCACTTCCCCTTCTCTGTTCTGAACAGCCACGCCAAAGTGAGGTGTTACCCGCCTGCCCCCATTGATCACGGAGCTTGCCATCACTGCAAGCTGCACCGGGGTGATCTGAAAGGACTGCCCGAAGGTCATAGTCGCCAGCTCCACTTCTCCGATATCATCCAGCTTATGCATGATGGTCCCCGCTTCTCCCGGAATATCGATCCCTGTCTTTTCGAGCAATCCGTAATTGCGGAAATGTTCATAGAACATCTTGGGTCCCATACGAAGTCCCATGGTCATCAGAGCCGGATTGCATGAATTCATAATGGCATGTGTAAAGTCCTGACCGCCATGCCCTCCTGCCTTATGGCAGCGTATCCTCCTGTCCTCCACAATTTTAAAGCCCGGGCAGGAGAACTGGTCGCTCATAGTGGAAGTTCCTGACAGAAGCGCTGCTGAGGAGGTAAATATCTTGAAGGTAGAACCCGGCTCATAGGTATCGTTGACACACTGATTTCTCCACATCCGGTTCAAAGCGTCCTGCTTCTGCTGCTCCGTCATTCCCGAGGTATCCTCCCCGGTATTCAGTGTAAAGGGATCGTTCAGATTGAATTCCGGAACGTTGACGCAGGCATAGATTTCCCCATTCTGCGGGTTCATGACCAGGATGGAGACATAGTCCGCCCCCTTGGCTTCCCGCACTCTCAAAGCCTCCTGCTGGGCATAGGACTGAATATTATGGTCCAGGCTGATCACCAGATCATTTCCCGGAACAGACTCCAGCCGCTCCTCCTTGGCATTCTCGATTTCCACACCTCTGGCATCTGTCAGCGTCAGGATCGTACCCGGCATTCCCTCCAAATATTCATCATATTTTACCTCCAGACCGATAATTCCCTGATTATCACTTCCCGTAAACCCCAGTACCTTGGAGGCAAGCTCATCAAAGGGATAGTATCTCTTAAAATCCTCATCCACCTTCACGCCTGCATACTGATATGCCCGTATGGCATCTCCCACCTCTTTATCCACATTGGACTTGATCCTCTCAATGGAGCTTACCTTCTCCACTCTTTTCCGCACCGTTTCCTCTGACAGTCCAAGCTCCTTCACCAGCATCTGAATCACCGCCTCCGGTTCCTTAATCTGACTGTGTATGACAGAGATCGTACAGACAGTACGGTTATCTGCCAGTACCGTACCGGTACGGTCAATGATCCGTCCACGCGCCGCCTTGATGCTCCTCTCCCGCTCATGCAGATCCTGTGCCAGCTCCTGGTAGTATTCCGACTCGAAAATCATCAGATAGACCAGCCGCCCCACCAGTACCCCCATCATCAGAAGACATGCAGAAAATACGATCAGGATCTTCTTTTTATGAAACGTCATACAATGCAAAAAAATACCTCACAGGGACGTTTTTATCACTCTATGATGATTTTCCTGTCCCTATGAGATATTCTGTTCTTCATTTATTCTGTTGGATCTTCGTCCGATTCTTCTGCCAGCGCATCTTCCGGCTGTACATCTACCAGGTTTTCATTGACCGGCGTGTCTCCCAGAACGGAATCGTCACTCTGATCGACGCTTTCCGGATCCGGCAGCTTCACTGTCTCTCCCGTCTGCGGATCCACAAGTGTTCCTTCTTCCTGCTCTTCCTCTTCCGCAGGAGCTTCCTCTTCCGGCTGTTCTGCTTCCTGCTCTGCCGCCACTTCATCCTGCATATCCTCCGGGATATCCTCCGTAGGATAGATATTTAAATAGGGAAGTGCCTCCTTCATAATATTTTTCCAGATCTCCTGCGCAAAGGAGCTGGTGGACTGCTTTTCCGCATTCGGCTCATCCACGACCACATACAGTACTACTTCCGGATGGTCCGCCGGCGCAAACCCAATAAAGGATACCAGATAATTGGTCTTGTCTCTCGGAATCTTCTCTGCAGTTCCCGTCTTGCCTCCCATGGCATATCCCGCAATACGTGCACTTTTACCCGTTGCATTGTTACCATTGGAATCCTGAGGACCGTACATGGTATTGTACAGATACTTGCGAAGAAGAGAAGATGTTTTTGTGGATATGGGAGTCCGCAAAAGCACCGGCTCTATATTTTTCACCGTTCCTCCGCTGCTGTCCATGATCTTCTTTACCACATGAGGCTGATAATAATAACCGCCATTCACACATGCAGAAAAGGCAGATGCCATCTGGATCATGGTCACGTTAAAATTCTGTCCGAAGGAGTTGGTCGCCAGATCTGTATTCCCCATGATCAGATTCTCACTTGGCGCATTTTCTTCAGAGTAATAAAGGAGGCTGTCCGTTCTTGCCTCTCCCGGCAGATCAATGCCGGTCCGAAGTCCCAGATTGAACATATTCTGGTATTTGGAATAATTGGAAGCACCCATCTTTGCCGCGATCTGCATCAACGCATCATTACAGGAATACTTCAGCGAACCCTCCAGATCAATGATCTTATGCCCGATCTTCTTCGCGCACCAGATAGTATGTGATCCTACCGTCTGATTGCCGTCACAGAGGAAGGTATCTCCATCATGAACCACCCCGGATTCCAGTGCTGCCGCCACTGTGATCGGCTTTGCCGTAGATCCCGGCTCAAAGGTATCACTGATGCAGAAATTTCTCCACAGCTCGTTCAGCGCATTCAGACGTTCCTCCTCGGTAAGACTTTCCGCCTCCTCTTCTGTGTACAGACCATTTGCCACCACATCATAGGGCTGGTTCAGATCATAATGCCGATTGCTTGCCATGGCAAGCACCTCACCGGAATTGGGATCCATCATGACTGCCGCAGCTGTCTTGCTGCCCGCGCCATCCCGATAGGCATTGGTATATTTCTCCTGAAAATCAGCAATTGCTTTTTCCACGATCTCCTGCAGTGTAATATCAATAGTAGACATTACGCTGTCTCCGTCCGTTGCTGCTTTGATCACCTTATCCTGCTCCAGATCCTCGTTCAGATAATTATAGCTTCTGCCATCCTCTCCGTTCAGAACATCGGTATATTCCTGTTCAATGCCGTACTGTCCCACATTGCCGGATACCGTGTATCCGATCACATTACAGGCAAGTGTATTATAAGGATAGCGGCGGATATAGGCGTCCTCCAGCCAGACTCCTTCTATCCTGCTGCCATCTGCCTCCATCTCTTCCTCAAAGGCGCTGACCTGATCCTTGGTAAGCTGTTTTTTCAGCACCACATAATGACTGGTCTTCTTCTCCTGCATGATGGTATTCAGCTCTGCCCTGTCCAGTTCAAAATGAGAGACCAGCGCCTGAAGCGTCGGCTCCACACAGTCCTTTTCCGGATTGTCATTATGATTTTCCCACAGCACGCCCGGATCCAGGATCAGATTATATACCTTCTCACTGGTTGCCAGTACCGTACCGTTGCGGTCATAAATATCCCCTCTCTTATACGGAAGGGTAATACTGTTCGTATCCTGCTGTACCAGTACCTTTTTTGTATACTGTTCTCCACTCACCTTGCTTATGTACATGAGACGTATAATGATTCCAATTAAAATCAGCACTATTACAACAAATAATAGTGCCAATTTCCGTTTCATCTTCAAGGTTATCTGTCTTTTTTTTGTCAATCGTTTTCGATTTGCAGCCACCTGATGCTCCTAACTTTTCTTATTTTCCCAAAATCTGATCAACAAGAGACGACTCCTCCTTCGGAATCTCTCCGCTCTGTCTCACATAATCCCTCGTGCCGCCGTCATACAGAATCACCTGATCCGCCTGCGCATAGACCATGCCCAGCTCATTGACAGCCACATCTTTGATATAATCCAGATCCACCGATGTGATGATCCGGGTATAATTATCATCATTTTCCTTTCTCATATCCTCAAGCTTTGTTTCCAGCGCTGCGATATTTTTCAGCCTGCTGGTAGACTCTGCCTGAAGCTGGAGATAGGTAATACAGGACCACAGCACCATACATGCCGCTGCGACCAGAAAAAACGTATAGAAAATATTTATGTACTGTACAGATTCCTGCCTGTTCCTTCTGCTCTGCTGCTTCCCTGGACGGCGTCTCTCCTCCGGACGCTCCAGCGGCTGAATCTTTCGTACGGTATTTCCTTCTACATATCCATGCTTTCTTTCCAAAGCCATACTGAGCCTGACTCCCTTCCTGTACCGTATCTACACCCGCTCGAAAACACGCAGCTTTGCGCTCTTGGAACGGCTATTTTCTTCCAGCTCCTGTTCTGCCGGAAGAATCGGCTTTCTTGTCACAACTTTTCCCTTTGAGACCTTTCCACATACACATACCGGAAAATGACTGGGGCAGGTACACGGATTCTCATTCTTCCGGAATATGGTCTTCACAATCCTGTCCTCCAATGAATGAAAGGTGATGATACAGATCCTTCCTCCCGGATTCAGCATGTCGATCATGTCATCCAGTGAACTCCGCAGCACTTCCAGCTCCTGATTCAGCTCGATACGGATCGCCTGAAAGGTCTGCTTTGCCGGATGCCCCTTCTGCATTCGGATCTTCATGGGAATCGCTGCCTTGATGATCTCCACCAGTTCTCCTGTGGTCTCTATTGGTTTTCTCTCCCTCGCCTGCACAATGTGCTTTGCAATGTTCTTTGCAAATTTATCTTCTCCGTAGTCACGAATGACCCGGTACAAGTCCATCTCACTGTAGCCATTGACAATGTCCTTCGCAGTCTTCTCCTGCCTCTGGTCCATTCGCATGTCAAGTGCTGCGTCTTCTCTGTAGGTGAATCCCCGGTCCGCTTCATCAAGCTGATAGGAGGACACGCCCAGATCCAAGACGATCCCGTCTACTCTGTCTACTCCCCGGTTCTTCAGTTCCTCTCTCATCCGGCAATAGTTGCTGCGGATGATCGTTACTTTCTCTCCATATTCTGCAAGCCGTCTGCCCGCTGCCTGTATGGCTGCCTCGTCCTGATCGATTCCGAAGAACCGTCCATTCTCCGTGAGCCTTTTGCATACCTCGCTGGCATGTCCGCCGCCTCCGAGTGTTCCATCCACATAGATTCCATCAGGTCTTATATGCAGCTGTTCGATGGTCTCCTCAAGCATTACGGAATAATGTTTGAATTCCATGTATCTGTCCTCACTCTCTGCCACTTACATAATTCAGATGACCGGCAATGGCATCCATATCGCTGAAATCCGCATTTTCCTTCCAGCGCTCTTCATTCCAGATCTCGATATGATCCAGCATACCAGCCAGAAGCACATCCTTTTCTATATCTGCAAACTCACGGAGAGTCACCGGAAGCAGGATCCTTCCCTGCTTGTCCAGCTCACAGGTAGTCGCACCTGCAATAATAAAACGTGTGAAAAGTCTGGCGTTCTTATCTGTCAGAGGCAGCTTTCTAAGCTCCTCCACGTAGGATTCCCAGCTGTCCATAGGATACACAAAAAGACAGCCATCCAATCCTCTTGTCACAACAAATTCCGCTCCGAGAAGCTCCCGGAATCTGGAGGGAATGATCAGCCTGCCCTTGGGATCAACCGTATGTCTGTATTCGCCCATGAACATCGATATTCACCCTCTCTCCTGTACAAGTCCCCACTTTTATTCAATCAGGAACCACTTACAACCACTTTTCACCACTTTTCCTACTTATAATAACCCGATTGCATGAATTTTGCAATAGAAATCTTAAGCATTTCTTCAGAAATTCTTTGATTTTCCTTCATTTTCCAGCTATATTGCACAAATTCCGACAAAAAAAGAGCCGCTGTGCAAAATACACAGCGACTTCGCTTTATTCCCCTATGAAATTGTATTCCCCTCTTCATACTCCTCAACCAGCCGGTCCATCTCCTGGGCTTCCGCCAAAAGTTGGGTCAGATCCGCTGCATGCTCGGCCAGCTCATCCAGTTTTTTTCGTTTTTCCTCAATTCGTTCCTTTATTTTCATTCTCTTGTCTCTGTTCCTCCGTGCTCACTCTGCGTCTGCCCCTCAGAATCATAAACAGGGAGAATAATATAAGCACGCCTGCCAGAAGCTGGGATACCGGAATTCCCGTATTCCCAATCACAAGCTGATCAGTACGAAGTCCTTCGATCCAGACTCTTCCAAGACCATAACCCAGCAGATAGATCAGGAACAGCTCTCCTGTAAATTTCTTCCTTTTCCGATACCAGTACAGGAAACAGATAACCCCAAGATTCCACACTGACTCGTAAAGGAATGTCGGATGTACCTGAATAAACTCTTCCCCACTGATTACCTGTACATGTGCCCACATTTCATCTGTAATCTCATGCGCCCGTACTGCACTCACCGGAAGCTGCATGGCAAACAGACCATCCGTATATCCGCCAAAGGCTTCTCTGTTGAAGAAATTGCCCCAGCGTCCAAGGATCTGTCCTGCCACCAGTCCCACACATGCGGTATCCAGCATCAGAGGAAATGATAACTTCTTCACCCGACTGTATACATACACCGTGCTGACTGCTCCGATAATGGCGCCATATATTGCTATGCCCCCCTGTCTCAGATTAAATATACTGAGCAGATTATCCCTATAGTTCTCCCATGAGAAAATCACATAATAGGCTCTTGCGCAGATAATTGAAAAAATAATTGCGTAAATCACCATATCCGTATAGGTGTCCGGATTCTGTCCTGTCCGTTTCGCCTCCCGCTCTGCCAGCAAAAGCCCCAGCAGAATAGAGCATCCCATAATAATTCCATAATAGGCAATCTCGAAACCCAGAACCGAAACAGATTTCCCCACATGATCCAGGTAAATACCCAGATTCGGAAAGTTAATTGCTGTATTCATCGATGAAAATCCTTTCCACAATAAACTGCCCGGAACAGCTTATGTTTCTATTTTATTGCTTTTTTCAACATTTTACAACCAGACGTTGTCGACAAGTTTCGACAAAATCAATCTGTTTGTTTTCTTATACGTTGAATAAGAACTCGACCACATCTCCGTCCTTTACCACATATTCTTTTCCTTCACTGCCAACCAGACCTTTTGCTTTTGCTGCAGCGATGGATCCGCAGTCCAGAAGATCCTGATAATTCACAACCTCTGCACGGATGAAACCTCTCTCAAAATCAGAATGGATCTTGCCTGCTGCCTGAGGAGCCTTTGTACCTATCCGGATCGTCCATGCGCGGGTCTCCTTCTCTCCTGCGGTCAGATAACTGATCAGTCCCAGTAGACGATAGCTTGCCTGGATCAGCTTGTCCAGACCGGACTGCTGGATCCCCAGATCCTCCAGAAACATTTTCTTCTCATCCTCTTCCAGCTCAGAGATCTCCTGCTCGATCTGTGCACAGATCACAAACACTTCACTCTTCTCTGAGGCAGCAAATTCACGTACTGCCTGTACATACTGATTGGAAGCACCGTCATCTGCCAGATCATCCTCTGCCACATTTGCCGCAAAGATCACCGGCTTATAAGTCAGCAGATTGTAAGACTCCAGCCATGCCTGCTCCTCTTCATCCTCTGCACCGTCAAAGCTCTTGGCTGTCTTGCCTTCCTCCAGATGTGCCTTGATCCTCTGCTGAAGCTCCAGCTCCTTCGCAAGACCCTTATCGTTTCTGGCTCCTTTGGACGTCCGGGCGATTCTTCTCTCCAGGATCTCAATATCAGAGAAGATCAGCTCCAGATTGATGGTCTCAATGTCACGAAGAGGATCTACGCTTCCGTCTACATGAATCACGTTCGTATCCTCAAAGCAGCGTACCACATGCACGATCGCATCCACTTCCCGGATATTGGCGAGGAACTGGTTGCCCAATCCCTCTCCCTTGGATGCACCCTTCACCAGACCTGCAATGTCCACGAACTCAATGACTGCCGGAGTCACCTTTACAGAGTCATATAATGCTGCCAGCTTTCCCAGACGCTCGTCCGGCACTGCTACCACACCCACATTCGGGTCGATGGTACAGAACGGATAATTCGCAGACTCCGCACCTGCCTTTGTCAGAGAATTGAATAATGTACTTTTACCTACATTCGGCAGACCAACGATTCCTAATTTCATTTTATCTTTCACCTGTCTGAAAACCCTTGATTCACAAGGTTTTCTCCCTTTCGTTAAATTTCTTCTACACCATTGGGTACTCATTTCAGATATATAAAAAGAGTCCGACGTGACTATATATTATAGCACCTGGACTCTCTTTTTTCAATCGAATCTAAGAAGAATTATCAATTGTTTCTCTGGGCAATCCCCTACATCAGATCCCGTATCTCCACCTGGCATACAGAGAGGAATGCAAACACCAGAGAAATCAGCGCCAGCATCACAGGCACTACCCGATTGTCCGCCAGCGTCAGATCTCCCACATTTGCCTGGGTCAGTATGATCAGCAAAAATGAGGAAACAATGGTCGCTTTTGAGGATTTCATGGCAAGACCGATAAATAAAGCAATAAAGCTCATGGATATGGTAACGGCAGATTTCACTATAAGCTGAATGTAAAATCCCAGACTCGCCATATCAAAATCAAGGGGAAAGGATGACGCCATAAACCTTGCTCCAAACAAAATACAGCTATACAGCAGCAATTTTGTACACACAAGGGCTGTAAAATTAAAGCTCCACACAGCAAGCATCTGGGAGACAAGGATCTTCTGCCGTTTGATCGGATAGGAAAACATCAGATTCATGGTTTTATTCTGATAGGCACTTACAATAAAAGAAGAAAGCATCACACAGGTAAAGACCAGAAATGACATGCTGGTCAACAGTTCAATGGGCGAGGATATGGTATTGTTTCCGGGCGCCGCGTCAGGCACTCCTGTATCAGGGTCATTGGCAATTCCAAGATACGCAAAGGCAAACAAAAACAGACAGAGGATAACTGCCAGTATGATGGCATTTCTGATATACTTGTCAATCCTGTTTTTCTTCCATTCCAGTTTTATCAGCTTCCACATCTTATTTCCCCTCCCCGGTTATTTTCAAAAAATAATCTTCCAAAGTTTCAGATTTTCTGCCAAGAGCTGTTATTTCAACCTCATTCAGAGCCAAAGCCCTCGACAGCTCCTGTGTGGAAATACCATTTTCATAAATTCGGATCGTCCCATCCTCCACAATTTTGAAATTTGCAAGTCCCAGTTTATCGCTCAATACATAAGCGGCTTTTTTTGTGTTCAGAACAGACAGCTCAATATAGGCAAAACTCATCTGTTCAATTTCCTTCATACGGATCTCTCTCATCATCCTGCCCCGATGGATGACTCCCACCGTATCCGCCATGCTTTCCACCTCAGAAAGGATATGACTGGAGATCATAATGGTGATCCCATACTCCATGCACAATGTACGCAGAAGGTCACGAACCTGCTTCATACCGACGGGGTCGAGTCCATTGGTCGGTTCATCAAGGATCAAAAGCTCCGGTCTACAGAGAACTGCACGGGCAATTCCCAGACGTTCCTTCATTCCCATGGAATAATTTTTGACAGGCTTGTTCGCTGCTTCTGCTAATTCCAGCATTTCAAGAGCATTTTCAATGCTTCCATGTTGGTAGTAGCCCATGTATTCACTATGAAGATTCAGATTTTCATATCCGGTCATATGATCATAAAAGACAGGGAGCTCGATGATACTTCCCATACGTTTTAATATCTGATACGACTGGGGAGTCAGTGTTTCTCCAAAGATCTCGATGCTCCCGCCCGTAGGTTTCCAAAGATTTGTGATCATTTTCATCACAGTGGTCTTTCCTGCTCCATTAGGACCGAGAAAGCCATAGATCTCCCCCTTTTTCACATGAAGATCTACACTGCTTACCAGATCTTTTCCGCCAATGGTTTTGGTAAGGCGACTGGTCTGTAAAATATACGGCATTTTTTCTGCCTCCTTTCTAAACACCATTATAGCGGTTCTGATTTTCAAAACTCTTGCGTAAGTATTACAAATTTCTTTCGCTGCACATCTTTCATATTCATAGAATCTACCACACAGCTCTGTCACTCACCGGGAAATTTCTTCAGCTTCACTGTAAACGTAGTCTTCACATGCGGAGTGCTCTCCAACATAATCTCTCCTCCCAGCTTCTGCGCCAGATTTCTGGCAATGGTCAGCCCCAGCCCATTGCCCTGTATCTCACGGTTCCTGGAATCCTCCATTGTAAAGAGACGGTCAAAGATACGGTCTGCAAAAGCTTTGTCAATTCCTTTTCCTTTGTCAGTCACATCTATATACACAAACTTTTCATCTGTCCTGAGGACCATTCCCAGATATTTTCCGTCCTTCCCGTAACGGATCCCATTGGAAATAAGATTAAACAGGATTCGCTGCAGGGCTTCCTCATTTCCCTGGACATATACAGGCTTCGAGGGGATCTCAATCTCAACCTGAAAATCATGGTCTGTCAGAATCTCATAAAAATCCAGTATATTTTCACGGCATATTTCACACACATCCATTCTGGAAAGCCGGATCTCCATATCCCCGGATTCCAATTTGGACAATGTAAAAAACTGGTCGATCAATTCCATGACCCCTTTGGCTTTCATCTCTGTTTTCCTTATCATTTCCTCTATTCCAGTGCCCCGGAGCCGCATCATTTCCAGATAACCCAGAATGACAGTCATGGGCGTTCTGATATCATGAGAAATATTCGAAAGCATCTTTTTAGAAGCCATGCCTGCACGACGATAGTCTGCTCTTACTTTTTGATGATTTTCCAGTAACCGGTTGATCTGTGCCGCCAATTCCATCAGCTCTTTATTTTCTGTAAAGACCATGACCCTTTCGTCACTGTCTGTATCCATGATCTCTCTGAGCTTTTTGCTGATTTTATGTAATTCTGACTGTATTCCTCTATGAAACGCATACTGCTGGCAGCAAACAATCACAAATAAAATGAAAATACAAAAAAGCAGTAAAAACAAGATGGTTTCCTGACTCATAATACAGCCCCCAGCTTATAGCCAATGCCCCAGACCGTGAGCACATATTTGGGTTTACGCGCATCATCCTCAATCTTGTTCCGTAATCTGCTGATATGAACATTTACCGCATTTTCATCTCCATAATAGACTTCATTCCACACCAGAGAATAAATCTGTTCCTTTGTATATACCTTTTTGGGGTTTTGCATAAACAGCTGTAAAATATCAAATTCCTTTGCCGTCAGTTCTACCGGTTTCCCATTTTTCGTGATCGTATGATCAGACAGGTTCATGACCAGATCCCCGGCAGTCAGTTGCACAGGGACAGCCATCGATGACTGATCATATTGTGTGGTTCTGCGGATATTTGCCTTGATCCGCGCCAGAACCTCAACCACAGAAAAGGGCTTTGTCATGTAATCATCCGCCCCCAGTCCCAATCCCAGGGATTTGTCCGTTTCACTGTCTCTTGCAGAAATGATGATAATGGGAACCACGCTTTTTTTGCGAATATGCTGCATCACATCCATTCCGCTGATCCTTGGGATCATTAAATCCAGTAAAACCAGGCTGAATTCAGCACGGTCAAACTGTTCACAGGCTTCCTGTCCGTCAGCCGCACAGATAATATCAAAATTCTCAGCCGTCAGATAATTGGTAAGCAGCTCTCTGATTTCCGCATCATCTTCTATCAGCAAAATTTTATGTCTGTTCATATTTCAAGGCGCTCCTTCTTCATAATCCGTCATTTCAGTACAGTATACCATCCGTATGCAAAAGCATACAAGCTCGAATCCGTAATGACGGAGACCGGCATTTCCCGTACAATAGAAATCCGAAAAGCGAAGGGATTCATCCTCCTCCACTTTTCGGATTCTTTCCATTATTTCTTATCGCAGCAGTCTCCTGCAATCCCTGTATCAAATTCCGGATTCATAATATAGAAGTTTCTTGCATCCAGATGTTCCTGTGTGATACGGAGCGTTTCACCAAAACGGGAGAACTCAAGTAAAATGATCCTTAGAAGCCGTTCTTTGGAAAACGTTAAATATTCCATGTGATTTCAATCACTCCGTCCGCTATGGTTATGACCTTAATGAAAATATCTGCAACCGCCTGCCGGTCTTCAAATGCAGCTTTCTCCCATCGCAGCACATGATCCCGTATGCTCTGTGCCGGACTGCCGGACTGCCGCTGTGATATCACCGCATTTTCCTCCTGAAGCCGGCGCTTTTCTGCATCCAGTGCACCTGCCTTTTGATTTATATAGTCCAAAAGAACGGTATTTGCTCCTGTCATGCCTGCCAGCAAAGCTTCGATCTCCTCATTAATTTCCACTATACGGAGCTTATTTTCGTTTATCCTTGGATCCATATCATTTTTCTCCCGTTTTGAAAGCATCTGAAATTCAGCCAGCCTGCTGCCTATGGCATTTTGAACATATTCCTCCAGAACCTCCGCGTAAACCGTATCTCCTGTCCCCTGGCATTTCGCTTTTTTCGTTGCAGATGCCGTCCCGCAGATAAAATACCTGTGCCGCTTTGTATTTGCCTTTGCAACGATCAGGCTGCAGTCACATTTTCCGCACTTGACTTTGCCTGCAAGCCATGAATTTTTTGCCTTATTCGTCCGTGTGGACTGACGGTTGCCCAAACAACGCAGCCTGCATTTGACCCAGTCTGCCGACGAAACGATTCCCTCATGGGGCGCAAGCACCACCTCTTTGTCTGTCAGATCACTCCGCCTGCCGGTCCTGGCTGCCGGTCCTTTATACAGATAGCAGGCATTACATCCTGTGAAATCAGATACAGGACTGATCACATCCGCACCCTGTTCCTTAAAAAAGCCATATACCTCTGCGTCTGCCCGCACATAGATTGGATTACGCAGCATCTCGCTGATTCTTGCCGTACTCCACACTCCGCCGCGCAGGTGCCTGATTCCATGTTCATGAAAATATTTGATAATATCACCAAGAGAATTTTCCGGGTCTGCATAGAGCGCATACATCAGACATATTTGTTCTGCTTCTTTTGGAGCAGGCATATACATGGATGTTTTTACACCGTCTATTATGGTATCTGTCTTTACAAATCCATAAGGAACACGTCCTCCCATATAGAGACCTCTCCTGCAACGGGAATAATAGGCATCCGTTACTCTCTTCTGGATCGTTTCCCTTTCCAGCTGTGCGAATACAATACAGATACTCAGCATGGCACGCCCGATCGGTGTGGAAGTATCGAACCGTTCCGTTGATGATACAAATTCCACATGATACTTCTGAAATATATCCATCATATTTGCGAAATCCAAAATAGAACGGCTGATCCGGTCCAGCTTATAAACAATTACCCTTTGAATCCGTCCCCGCTTAACGTCCTTTAGCAGCTCTTCAAATGCCGGACGATTCGTATCCTTACCGCTGTATCCCCTGTCGATATATTCCTTATACGGATTACCGTGTGTCTCATACCGGCAGTATTCCAGCTGGCTCTCAATAGATATACTGTCTGCTTTCTCTATTGACTGGCGGGAATAAAGTGCATCATACATCGCCTGCCCCATGTGCACACCTGCAAAAAACCGTAAAGAGCTGTTCTTCCATCTCAGCCTTTACGGTTTCCTTTTCCTGTGCCGAATAGTTCGGACGACGGTTTACAACAGCAAACTGCATGTTCTGCTCAGAAATTTTATCCTCATCAATCCGGTATGAACTGCCAGTCTTCATAGAAATACCCTCCTGCATATGAACGCTATATTCTATGAAAGACGGCAGGTACACTATTCCATCCCGTTTATCTGCAAAGAAATTTCGGAAACTCCTGCTGCCAGACCCGACTGCTGTGCTGCCGGCATGGCTTTCCGTATGGAAACCACCAGCATAAACAGAGCAATGATAATTGCCAGATAATCCGACACCGTCTGCGTATAGTTAATTCCGTCAAGCCCGAAGGTCTGATTCAGCAGGAACAAGAGAGGAATAAAAAAAAGTCCCTGACGGCACAACGACAGCAGTGCTGCCGGAATTGGACGATTCAGTGCCTGCATACTGTTGATTGATAAAAACATCAGCCCCAGAATCGGACCTGCCAGGGATGTGGCGATCAGCATAGGGACACCATGGGAAATGACCTGGGGATCATCGATGAAAAGCTCCATGATCTGCCGGCTGAAAACAATATATACCGCCGTCAGAATGCTTCCGCATACAATGGTTAAAATACCGCTGAATTTCAGGATCCCCATAAAGCGCTGCCGGTTCCCGGCACCATAGCAGTACCCCAGCAAAGGCTGAATGCCGTTGGAGATTCCCATATGGACAAATACAATAAACAAATAAACCTTTGTTACAACACCCATTGCCGCTACAGCGGTATCTCCATACGGAACCAGTTCATTATTCAGCAGGATAGTTGCAATACTCATCAAGGCCGAACTGATCCCTGCCGGAACCCCCACCGATATGACACGTCCCGCAGTCTGACGGCAGCCTTTCAGATGTTTTAACCCGTAAGACATAAACGGGCTTCTTCGTTTCAAATAGTAAATATAATAGACACAGCCGAATACATTGCCCAGCACCGTAGCAATGGCAGCTCCGGCTGTGCCCATATTAAGAACCAGAATGAATATGGGATCCAAAATGATGTTTACAACAGTTCCGATCATTCCTCCGACCATAGATGCCTGAGATGCTCCTTCTCCGCGCACTGCGTGACCAAATGTATTGGCAAGCAAAATAAAAGGCGCTCCGACTGCAATATAGATCAGATAATCTTTTGAAAACTGATAAGTTGCTTCGTTACTGCCCAGTACAGAAAGAAGCGGATCCATAAAAAGCAGGATCAAAGCGCCTGCCGCCACACCGAAGAGCAGGGAAGCATAAAAGCAGAAGGAAGATATCTTCCTGACCTTTTCCTGCTCCCCCTGTCCCAGCAAAATAGAGATAACTGCGCTTCCGCCAATACCTAAAAGCTGAGAAACTGCCATATACATAACAAACACTGCGTTGGTCAAAGAAACCGCTGCCACCTGCAGCGCATCATGTGTCTGACCGATAAAAAAAGTATCCGCCATATTGTAAATAACCAGCACCAACGAAGAAATGACGGTTGGTACAGCCATCTGGCAAACCGCTTTCTTTATGGGTGCATTTTGAAACAGATCTTGTTTCTGATCCATAATATCAATCTCCTCCTGATAAATCCAATAAGTTTGCAAGCAAACTATCAGAACAAAACAACTTTATGTATTCTGAAGCATACGAAAACAAAGCTCTTTGAACAGCTCCTTTTCATCCTCTGTCAGACAGGCAGTAAACTGCTTTTCAATTTCTTCCTGGATATAGCAGCAAAGCTCATGAAGCTCCAGCCCCCGCGGTTCCAGTTCAATCTGCTTTAACCGACTGTCATTCGGATGGCTTGTGCGCCTGATCAGCTTTTTCTTCTCCATCAGAGACAGCATCTTGGATGCAGTTGCCCGATTGATGGAAAACTCCGCCTCCACATCCTTTTGAAAGATCACCCTCTCCTGCTGCTGCATGTCAAAAAGGAAATCTGCCACCCACATATTCATAAGGGAGCACTCCTGAAATTCCCTGCGGTCATAAAGGGCATGGATATTCCGCAGAATATGATTATCCAGCTTTTTGATCAGGAAGCTGATATCTGAATTGGGCATATAACTGTCTTTCATAAGTCCGCACCTCTTTTAGTTTGCTTGCAAACATTATAATCAGCATCTGAAATTTTGTCAATGGAGAATTCAAAAACCGCCACAGTAGCACTGTGACGGTCATGGTAAAAACAGCATCTGCATTTAGAATTAAAGAGAAGTCTGCACTTCGGTACAGGGCTCAGCTCCATAAAATGGCAGTCTTCCTTCACTGTATCCATATGCAAAATAATGATTCAGCAGTGCAACAGGGTCTCCTCCGATGACCTCAGCCACATCCACATAGGTGTTGTAATAAAATACTGCATCAAATTTGGGCAGATCCGGATCAGAGTCATTATTGGGGTCCGGAGCCGGATACTGCATGAGAAATGCGGTTCTCTGCTCTTCCGTATCCACGATTCCCGCGGCGTCTCTCCACTCTGCCTGAGAATTTGCAAAGCGTCCTTCTGCCATTCCATGTGCCTGATAGTGGTCAAATAATGCCTGCGGATCAAAGCCTGTCACATTGGCAACATCCGGGTATTTTGCAAAATAGTAATGAGGATCAAATGCAGTCGCAGCCTTTGCAGGCAGGGCAGCGAATGCAGAGGACAAAAATACGGCACACAACGTACACAGTAATGCTTTTGTTTTATGAAACTTCAAATTGCTCACCTCCGTATATATTAGCTGTTTTTACTTCTGATTACAGCATAACATCTACCGTGCTGATTTTCAACAAAATAAAGAGGAATTCTGCATTCATACAAACTTCTGTGGAAGCAGCTTTTATCCCTTCCAGTGTTTCAGCTTCGGCAGCTGTTCGGAAAAATAGCTTCTTGCCTGTTCCGCTGTAAAATTCTCATTTGTCATATGCTCCGCCAGAAAATCCAGCAGCTCATCCATACTCTTATATACAAATTGTCCGTCTGCATAGCACCACTTACAGTAATCCTCATTAAAGCTTTGATCTGTCTCCCGGCTGATCGTCATATCATCTTCCAACGGCATGCTGCAGCACTGGCACAAAAGCTTTCTGGGACTTCCCAGCAATGTATTGATCGAAACATCAAAAGCAATGGATATCTGCTTTAATGTATCGATGTTTGGTGTTGAATCACCATTCTCCCAACGGGAAACTGCCTGACGGGTAACAGCCAGCTTCTCTGCCATTTCTTCCTGTGTCAGATTATGTTTCATCCGAATGCTCTTTAGCACATCCTTTGTCTCCATGTTTTTGCCCTCCTTGTTGGTATAAAACCAGTATAACGCAAGTATTTTCCCCCTTCAAGCAATCGTCTGTTGCGCTTACTTGATATCGCCTGTTTTGCTTCACCGAATCTCTGGAAATGCACAATCTCTCTTGCCCGAAGGAAACGAAGCGGATCTGCCACATCCGGATCCTTCACGACACGAAGCAGGTTGTCATAGGTGGTTCTCGCCTTCTGCTCGGCCGCCATATCCTCAAACAGATCTGTGATCACATCTCCCTTGGACTGGAACTCACAGGCGTTAAACGGGATTCCCCCTGCCGCCTGCGGCCACAGTGCCGCTGTATGATCCACATAATATCTGTCAAAACCAGAAGCCTTCAGCTCTTCCATGGTCATATTTCTGGTTAGCTGATGAACGATGGCACAGATCATCTCAAGATGTGCCAGTTCGGTCGCACACGGAGGTTGGAGATGAAAAAAAAGCCCGGAAAATCAGGCTTTTTTGCACATATCGAAAACATTGCTTATTTATTTTCCCAAAAACATTTTATAAACCTTACCACACAATTCCACTATCAATTTTATGAAAAATTCATAATACATTGACTAGAGCCCATTAAGCGCAGATAACTAATACGACCATTGCTACCATTGTCATCAACACCACATAGAAGCCTTTTTTAAAATACCGCTGTTTTCTCATAGCAATTCTTGAATTCTCAATTATTTCCGAACAATAATCTTGCTCAATTTTAGGAACTACTCTTATATCTATATTAACTTCTCCCCAATAATTTTCATATAATTTCTTAATATATTCTTCTTTTTCTAAGGATGATATATATGCAAAATGCAATAAATTTTCGCTAATATCTTCATTACTTGTTTTTTCCAATTTGTTATTAATTGGTTTAAAAGACAATAACGCAAACATAGTGGAAATTAACAAGGCAATTATAATACCGCTGGAAAAGCATGTAAAAACATCCAGCAAATTAGAACTCATAATTGCTGCAAGCAATGCAACATTAAACGCTACTAAAGCTGCATTTTTAGCCTCCGCAAAATGGAGCCAACTATTCACATTATCAAAAATTTGCTGTAATAAACAACTTCTTTCTACATTCATTTCATTTTCCCTTCACAAATCTTTAATCTTTTTGAAAGCTTCTTTGAGTGTCTGTTCAAAATCCGGAACCCTCTTCTCAAAAAGTTTTTCAATATTGGTTAAGTCTTGTTCTGTTACCCACTGCACTTTCTCATGTTTTTTCGTCGGACAAAAATCACTTATCTTGTAGTCTCCTATTATTTCAGCCAAAGTGATGATACCTTTATCTTTTTTATTGGCACCATTTGATCGACTTGTATGTTCTACTTGATACAACGCAATCGGAATTGGCTCTTGAATTTTTCTTTCCGTATCTAAAACAGGTTCAATATCAATATTAAAATCCTGTTTGTATTCTTCTTTGACCCGTTGCGCTATACTTTTATCTATCACAGCCTTTGCACACCCAAATTCCCACTGCCCCTTATGTTTTTCTTTAGTTTCAGATCTTTTTGCAACTAAAATTTTAATTCCATCTTCATCTTTTTTAAAGCAAACAGCAACACAATGAACTTGCATCAACTCCATATCTATATATCGAGCCTGATCATGGATTGCCTCTCTAATCAATTTTTGCAAACGTTCTACCTTATCTGCCAAACCTCTATCCTGTAAAATTTTTTTCAGAGCATAATAAGTCTCCGTATACATTCTTTCATCACGAATAATTTTTTCTTTTTTACTTGAATCACGATTATCATAATACTCTTTTATTAAATCACTTTCATCGCAGGCATCAAATGTGAAGCTATCTTTTAATTGTATTTCTCTCTTATGAAACTCCAAATATGCTTTCTGGTCATGATACCAAATAACCGGATATAACTTATCTTTCCATACTCCTTTTAACTTCTTATATGTTATTATATGCAAATAAGACAAACTCTCTGTTTTCTGCGAAATAAGATATGCTAATTCGTAGCTAAGAACCATACGTCCTTCTTGAGTCTGTGTCGCAATTCTAAATCCTGTATCAATATCATTTCCAAGAAATTCAAAAATCTCATATCCCTCTTGAGATTGATAACGTTCAAAAATATTATCTGCATCTTCCTGAAAAATTTTCGTATTACTTATATCTCCAACATCATTTACAACAGCAATCCATGCAGCTGTCTTTAAAGATAAAATATTCTGTAATTTCATCAAGTTAAAATTACCATCAAGATCAAAGAAGCTTCCCTTTTTCAATTTGTAAATCGTTGATACCATTATTTTGAAAATCTTATTTATGTACTCTCGTAGCTCTTCCTCGCTTCTTATCTTAATTATAAAGATAGCTTCGTCCCCCAAAACTCTCCACATCTCAGAACCTTTAATTTTATTACGAACCTCTTCTCTTAATTCTTTAAATAAAAGATTAAGAACCTGTGCCCACCCATAATAATTAATTGTCTTATATGATGTAGAATTTACAACATCAAAAGAAAAGAACAATACTATATCTTTTTTTATAGTTTGTTCTTTATCCTCTGTACTCTTTTGGGATAATTTTTGTATTTCACTTGCTATCGATTGTAATGTTTCCTCTTCTTTTTCTACCATTTCAAATATCCCAGCCATTTCCCCCGATTTGCGGCTGCATCAACTGATACATTAAAATATCTTGCCACTTCATATGTATTTACTAAATTGCCTTCTGTATTTTCATCCATAACTTGTTTATATTTTTCCGGTGGCATTAAAAATGCCGCTGCAAATTCATTTGATTGGTATTCCAATTCAGAACTTCCATTACGATAATATGGAATATTATCTTGCATCCTCCAGTGTTCCTCATTAGTCCTAAAACCCATGTGCAGGAAAAGATGCCCTAATTCATGTGCTATTGTAAAGTTTCTACGCTCCTCTGTCTGAAATGGCGAAACTGCTATTTCAAACGTAGTAGGACTTGTCTTTCGAATCCTTCCGTCTGAGAAGCCATCTATAGATGGATCCTCTATCACTTCTCCCCCCATAATATTTACTACATGGACAATGTCAGAAATGGGAATATCAATGTTATATAACCTTATTATTATGCCTGCCATATCATTAATGAGCTGCTTCATTTCATTATCCAACGCCATACTGACACTACCTTTCTAAATTATGTATTTCATATAGTATATGGCATTTTGCACAAAAAATCTATTGACATTTTATATAATCTATGTATTGATTTTTTGTTTGATTTTATTTTTTCGTTAAAACAAACTAAGAATACCAAAACCAAAGAGATTATATGACAGAAAGATACTACATATCCATAATCAAAAATGCCCCCGGATCTCTCCGGGAGCCAACTGCTACGCCTTCACAAGGATGGCATCAAAGCCAGCTTCTCTGAGCTTATCCCTCATCTTAACTGCGTTAGATTTGACGCCATATGCACCAACCTGCACACGATACATAGTCTTGGGATCTTCAACAACTTCTTCTGGCTCCGAAGGATCCTCCTGAACACGCTGCCCAGTGATTCCGTAGACGATAGCAGATGCCATACTTGTGCTATCATACAGCTGCACGTCATCCTTATCATCAACAAAACAGCATTCCAGCAGCAGCGCTGGAGCCTTTGTATTTCCGAGGTAATACAATGATGTTGTAGTTTTTACATCGTCTTTTACGGAATCGTCGCGGATTCTGAACCCCAAATCCCCAATAGCTCTTACAATATTCTGGGCATAGGGCTTCGCTTTGCTGTTCGCAGAATATAAGAATGCTTCTGTTCCGGTCGTCTTTCCATTCCCAGTCCCATCACCCGCACCGGCATTAAAATGGATAGACAGATCTAAGTCCACTTCATGCGCATTGCATTTTTCAATGATCCTTTTCAGGACATTGCTCTGTCCCGATCCATTGTCTTCCGTGCAATCATAGACGGTATGTCCCAGCTGGCGAAGCTGACAAATAACCTCATCTTTTACTCTACGAGCCTCCGTAGACTCTTTGATCAGACCGATCGCTCCGCACGCTACCTTACCGTCCGGATTATGTCCTGCATGTACATTAATTCTCATAATCTTACCTCTCTTTCTGTTGCGACGTCGCAAAAGAGGAGCGCTCCGGCTCCCCTTACTCTTTCTTTCCATCCTTATTAAGTAAATTACGCATCATTTCATACAATCCCGTACTTGCCAATCCGGAAATCATTCCACCAAGCACTACTGTGGCATTGATCCCCGGCCAGTTGATTAGCACATTGATGATCGTCCCCACTACCAGGGCACTCAACGGGATATACTTGTTGTCAAACCACTCAAATGCCGTCTTAAGGGCAAATCCCAAACACAGGCAAATACCCAAAGTCATCAAATTAACATATTCCATTAAAAAACTAAGATCACTCATCTTATCTCTCCTCTACAATCTCATCAATACGGTGATGGGCAGATTTTGTGGACTGCTCCACAATAGCCATACGCTCCACCAGGTTATTATGTTTCTTCACTTTGTCCTCCAGCTGCTCGAGTCGATACGTGGTAAGCTTATTCGCGGTCATAATTCCAGCCAAACTGCCTACCATGGTACCGACAAGCGAGCAAACTGCTACTACAATTGATGGTTCCACTCGCATGCCTCCTATAAATAAAATGAGAGCCTCCAGATCCAGAAGCTCAACGATAAGTCTAATCACTTTTTCGGGTGACCTCTTACTCCCATGTGTTCATACCTCCTTTCTTTGTGATTGGCATAAATAAAAGCCATTCATATGCCTCCGGAAGATTCCGTGGACATGTGAACGACCTCTATATCAACTATATGGGAATATTTCTACTCTTTCCGAAAGAATTCAGTCTTTTGAGGCTACCAAGGGCAGCATCGTGGGCTCTGCTCTTGGGAAAGCATTGGCGCTCACAGCATCCAGTACATGGGCGCAGCTGGTAGCTGCCCTCACCGGTGTCGCAGATCAGGGAGCCAAAACACAGGCTCTTAACTGTGGCGGAAGCTATACTATCCCCAAGGGCTACCATAACGGATCCGGGAAGGTGACCGCGAACAGCCTTGCATCCCAGACGGATGCCAATGCCGCTGCCGCCCAGATATTGTCCGGATATACCGCATGGGTAAAGGGTAGTAAGGTTACCGGCTCCATGCCGAATAAAGGCGCATTAAACTGGTCTGGCAGCAATACTACGTATGCTGTACCGGCAGGTTATTATTCTGGTGGGACACTGGATAGCAGACCCAGCTATAACAATGGATACAGTGCCGGAAACACTGCTGGTTACAATTCTGGATACAGTGCCGGAGTAGCGGCAGCGGATAGTAATTGGTCAACATTTTCCGGGTTTGACGCTTGGATATTAGGATATAATGTTGCAAGATGGGATGGGTCTAATCTCCCCGCTGGATATTATGTTTTAACCGTTCTTGGGGATCCTGGATCATCATTTAATCCTTCGTTTTCCGGAGGGATTACTGTAAAAGGGACATCAGAGTGGCATCCAGATGGCGCTAACTATGGAAAAACAATATTTTTCTACTCCGATGGATCCGGAAAATGCACATTTGGGGAGCATGGATATTATATCTCATTAATTAAGCTCAAGTGACATGATACCTCCCCCCAAAAAAATCCTTGTATCGGAGTGTACATTGCTATTTGATTAAAGGCTTTTAGGATATAAGCATTGTTTAATAACAATAACCTCCCCAAATTCCTCCGTGCGTTGAAAAGGTTATAGTTGCAGCAGCGCTTCCGGTTTTACAAATATAACCTTTTATTTTATATCCTTTTCCCATAGATGCGGAAAGGTCACGTGCATCAAATTGTTTAATACTTGGATTTCCTGAGGTAGTGTAGCTAACTGGGGTATTTCCATCGTAATAATATTCGTTGTAGATCCATATAAATGCAATCGCATTTGCCGGAATCGTGATGGAGCATTTTTGCGTTGTGCCATGTTGATAATTAAAGCCAAACGTCCCGCGTAGCGCGCAATTGTTGTAAAGAGAATTAAATTTGTCAGATGATCCCGCATTATACCCACTCTTATAATTGGTGCTGTTGGTATTAACCCTATTATCAGCAGCGGTAACACCGGCGTTATAGCTGGGTCTGCTGTCCAGTGTCCCGCCGGAATAGTATCCTGCAGACACAGCATGAGTGGTGTTACTGCCAGACCAGTTTAACGCTCCTTTATTGGGCATGGTACCGGTGACTTTACTGCCCTTTATCCATGCTGTAAATCCGGACAGGATCTGTGCCGCAGCTGCATTGGCATCCGTCTGGGATGCAAGACTGTTCGCCGTCACCTTCCCGGATCCGTTATGATACCCTTTAGGGATAGTATAACTCCCGCCGCAGTTCAGGGAGGAAGTCTTCGCTCCCTGATCGGTCACACCCGTAATGGCAGCCACCAGCTGCGCCCAGGTACTGGTCGCTGTGAGCGCAAGAGCTTTCCCAAGCCCACTGCTCACGATGGAGGACTTGGTACTCTCAAAAGACTGAATTCTTTCGGAAAGAGTAGAAATATTCCCATTTAGTTTACTGTCTTCCGCCTTCAGATTTGCGATTTCCTGATCGTATGTGGTCATGTCTACCTTCTGGGTCTCCAGCGGCTGCTTGGCTGCTCCATCCCACCAGTAATCCGGCACATTTACTGCGACAATATAAAAATTATCTCCTACGTGCAGCTGCGCAACATTATCTTCTACCGCCAACCACGCATCCAATTCCGCAACCGTCGCAAAGACCCGTGCCTGGTTTCTCCCGAGTGCAACATTGTATGCTTTCTGCGCCAAGGTATAGAGCCCTTTTAGAGATGCCTTTATGTACTGAAGTAATGCCGGGATGGTCTTTCCCGATACAATTTCTCCCATTGCCACTTCCAGATCCGGAATCACTGTTCCTGATTCCTCATAGTCTTCAAATTCTGGTTTCATCAGACTATTCAGATCTTCCTCGATGATAGTCTCTACCTCACCTTTAAACGCATTAAATTCCCCAATTGTTACCGCATGTGTATCATCTACCTGGATAGTGACATTCTGAGAATTTCCGACTTTCAAGGTGAATCGAATAGACATACCTGACAATGTACCTGTCATCTCTGGCATGTACACAGGAGACGAAACCTTTGTTACCGCGTAAAGAATCTCTTCTTCTCCCGCTGCTTTTGCAAAAAGCCCAATAAGAGTAATGTAATATCCGCTCTGCAAATCCTTATTGTCAATCGCCCCAGAAATGACAATCGTATTCTCATTCCTGATCTCCGCATTTGTAACCACCGATTCCTGAACGGAATCTTTCAACACTTCCAAGCCTTCCAACTCTTCTTCAGAATATTCTGCGCTTGATGTCACGAAACGAACAAATTCTGCGGTCGCTTCTCCGGCGCTCAGCCTTGTCAACAATTCTTGTCCTGTGTTTGTGATAATAATATGATCCATACTTTTACTCCTCTGCTTCAAAATATACGCATACAGACAGCGTGCCTCTGGACAGAACATCTGTCTCCGGGTACGCAGTAACCTTATTTACGCGTTTCACATCTATGTTGGCTGGTATGTAGGTCTCACAGATCCATTCAAGATCCCTGATCTGTCCTTGTTCGATCAGAGAGACCAAAAGCTCAATTGTGTACTTTGGGAAATCCGGTCTGATAACATATCCTTCATTCCAACACAGACTGTCCAGCCTTCCGATCAGTCCGATATAGTTATATGGTACCGATGTTTTCCATTTATCCAGTACCCTCCTCCGCCTCTCATCCAGACTGCTCATCGGTTCTGGCAGAATCCCTACCAATCTCTCAAACTGAGAAATCCATTTGATATCGCAAGTCATAATAAACTGGTTATTCTTTACTTTTTCCGTTTCATCTTCAACCTGCTGCACATCCGGATTTTCTGCCAGCATCAGGTATTTTATTTCCTGGTATTCTCGGATAAATTCCGGAAGATACTGCAGAAGCTCAACTTCTCTAATCACATGCCATACCTCCCAGCTTTGGAATCTGATACTGCGTAAGTTTCAAGTTTTCCGCTTTGCCATTAATCTTTGTTTCGGTAATATCCAGTACCCCTTCCACAGATAAAATTCTGGACTCTACTTGGGAAATGCGCACAATTGGCACAACACTTCCCCATTCTTTCCTTAATTCATCAAGATACTCATCTACCACCTTTCGCAGGCTGCTTTCCAGTGTCCCGAAATCATATCCTTCTTTGTATGTACATGACGCGGATAATTGCACCTCTACTGTTTCTGCCGTTTCCACGGTCACAACATGCCCAATCGGCGCCAGACCGTCCCCCAGTCCATCTCCGTTTGGATCAAAGGCTTCCTGCACCTGTTCTATAAGTGTTTCAGATGCAGCCTGATACTCAGAATCCAGGATTGTCAGTTTCACGGTTCCTCCACCATTCCAGGCAGCCGTTACTCTCACTGGTCCTACTCCTTGTATTTCATCACACTTCCTTATGTAATCCGCCTTATTTCCTCCAAATGCCTCCGCATCAAAGCTGCTCAAGTATTTTTCACGGATAGACTCCAGCCCTTCTTCGTCCTCTCCCGGAATAAGCAGTTCTGTTATTTCTGCAGTCTCCAGACCGGCAATATAACCTATAGGGATCAACTGCCCCATGTTACTGTTCGCTTCACTTCCTGATGACTCGCAAAGCAGCTGATACTCTCCATCCGCAATCTTCTCCTTCACGTAGTAATTCAAGATACCACAGGAAAATCTGCTGCCAACCGGAACTGTTACTGATATTGGTTCCATCTTCCCTTTTACCAGCGCTGCTGATGCTGTGCCTGCCTCTATGCCCCTCTCAGATGCGCGCAGAACCATAAAATCCCGATCCATTGTGGTACTCGCAAAGGTATCCCGCAGAATCACATCCAGCTCAATATACATCAATTGCAGCTCCACTGCTGCCGGTGCCAACGCATCATAAATAATAGACCCTTCCCGCTTGTCCATCTCATCCGGGACCCTGTTCAACATCCTCTCGAGAATGCTCTCATAAGTAATGTTCTCGTACATTACACCCTTACCTCCGTATCCATTGCAATCTCACCATACATCGTATGTACGGTAAATGACACTCTCACAACTCCCTGCTCCTTCGTGCCGAAACTAAAGGAGCTGCAGGAAAGGATCCTGCGGTCACACGACAGGGCATCTTCAATTCTTCTTTTAATCTCCGGGCACACATAGGATATGGGCTCTCCGAATAGATCTTCAAATTCTACTCCATAATTCCAGGAGTAGATAATATACCGATATCTCTCTGTACTCAGAATTTTATAGATGGTCTGTTTTACCGCTTCGCGACCTTGGCAATACCCGCTTATATATCTCCTGTCCATATGCATTTTGTATGTCTTATCCGGCAGCTCCTCAATCTCGATTCCCGCTTCCAGAAAGCCATTTACACCTGGTATCATGTCTATCCCACCTTATCTAATACAATATATTTCTGACCTCCCTGCTGCTGTGCAAGAATCACTTCATCGCCTTTTGACAGTCCATTGTGGATCGTCACCAATTTTATTCCGGAAATCACATGCTTGTGGACTTCAAAAGCCTCTTCTCCGCTTCCGCCAGACGTTTCTCCTGTCTCCCATTCTGCCGTGATTGCTGTCTCGTAATCTGTTACATTCCTTGTGAGCACAAGCTGCGCCGTTCCCAGAATCATTTTCTGTTCCACGCTGATCTGAAGCGGCTCTGTACTAACCACCTTGCCAAAATATATGCCGGACGGTTTTCCAGCTGCAACAGCTTCCGTTGCCGCCCGTTTTACCACCTGCAAAAGCTCCGTGTAGTCAGGCAATAAATTCCCCTCCTCTCAATGTCAGGTCCATAAAATGTTCATCCAGATTGAAAATATGCCTGCACTTCTCTACCAGCATTAGATTCTGAAGCTTTACATCTCCCAAATCCAGCATGACGGGAAGCATTGATCCGGCACGCACCCTGCAGTCTCCAAGTGCATTTTTGATGCTCAGCCTCCTCGTCTTTTTGTTGTACAGCGACAAAAGGGATTCTACCTTAGTCTGTCCATTCTCACCTTCCTGTAGTGTATCGTAATACTGCAACACTCCCCACTCATTGATATTTCCAGAATCCTGTGCAATGTACACATCTCTCTGACCAGTCTGATCATTGTCAAAGATCAATTTGATCCTATTATAGGTCTGTTCATCAATGCTGGAGGAGCAATCATAGGTTTCTGCCGTCTCCTCATCAATCAGAAGATTTAATCGCATATTGTCCAGACCTTTCAAAGCTATCGCCCCGAAATCATCATACATCACATACATATACCGCTGATTCTCCAGAGTCAGATCCAGCGCATTCTGGATCATATCAAATAAGGTCACATTGTCTTCCACCCGGGAAGCAATCTTAAATTCCGTATCCTCCAGGTCACCGGTTTTCATCTGGAAATCGTCTGCGATCATTTTCACCAGCTCAGCTGCTGTCTTATTTTCGTATACATATGTGTCCTTATTTTTCAGGTACCTGAGCTGGTCATAAGCCGTTACGGTAATCACCCGCTCCTTCGACATTTTCTTCGAGAAAATGAATCCATAGAAAACGTTGCTGTCATTCCATCGGAATCGGACTGCATTCCCCTCTGTTATGTCCAAAGAATCATCCAAATGCACTTTGAAGGTCAGTTTTCCAGGAGCTCCCGCTCGCTCCGTAGTCCATTCAATCCCTTCTTCCAGAACAGGAATGTATATCTTATCTCCATTTTGTACCAGTAACTCTGCTGCCATCCTTTCCTCCTTATGCCGGGATCGTCAAAACCTGCCCCGGATAGATCAGGTTTGGATTCTTGATCTTGTCCGTATTGGCGTTATAGATGGTTGTATACTTGCTGCCATTCCCGTAAAAACGCTTGGCAATGTTCCACAGGCAATCCCTTTTCACAACTGTATAGGACTGTGCTGCCGGTGCATTTCCAACCTCCCGCGCCGGAGCTACAACTGCTTTCGGCTTACTGGACGCAAAAGAAATATTGCAGGTCTTGGTCCCATAAGATCGATACTGTTTGAGCTTAATGCTGACAACAACATCAAATCCATCTCCTGCGTCTTCTTTTATGGAATACTCCTCCAGCGACACTTTCATGTTCGTGTCAAACAGCATCTGACCATCCGGCAACACGCGGGTTACAATAAACTGAAACGATTTTTTCCCTGTTTTCAGTCCCTCCAGCTTGTCAAGAAAGTAGCTCGCCCTTTGGAAACCGCTCTTATATACTGCGAAGCTATACTTCACATTTGGAAGCCTCATATCGAATTCAATATCCGTAAGCCCCGGTGTTTTCAGTATATTGATCTGCCCTTCGTTGATCAGAGTGTACGTCTTATTCGCATTTTCGATCTTCATGTTCAGCTTCTCCGGCGGTATGGGAAGAAGCGTTTTATCCAGGTAAAAGTGATAAGCCATTATTTATGCACCCCCTCCGCCGCCTGTTCGATGGCTTCATTCATGCCATCCGTAAACTGAGTAACCATTCCGTCAATATCCATTCCAGAGTTCACGCTATTATAATTCGTCTGCTCCACTTTGATCTCCGCCGTTGTAAACCGATTGATTGCCTCTGTCTCCGCTGCATCTCGAAGATACTTCAGGTTTTCGTTCGTGATGTCCACTTCATCGGCGATTGCAGATGTGTTATCCGCTGTCGATGCAATATTATCCGCCACGCTCCCTGCTCCTGCAGATGTATAAGCGCTGTCAATATCCGGGAACCTTGAAGATACGTCAAAGGCTCCGGCAATGGATTTCTCCACGCCTGCGCCCCAGTTATACCCATTGTCAAATGCATCCGTCATATCCATACGATCTGCTCTGGAATTCGGAGCTTCCCTGGACAATGCGATCGCCGTCTCATTTTTCCCCCAGGAAATAACTTCTGCCTGAAGATTACTAAGCCCGCCTGTCCAGTCCGTCCCAAATATGGCATCAATAATGGTTGTAACAACTTTTCCAAGAGACAAAAACCAGGAAATGATCTGCCCAATCAGATTTGCTACCGCACCTCCAAAGCTGTCAAATCCCCCATTGCACACATTCAATATCCACTCTACACCCCCGAGAAATCCTTCCGCAAAACTCCAGATGTGCTGTATAATTGCATCCAACACACCGAGCACCGTATTGTAGATCAGGGCTACAAGCCACATAATAGCTCCCGCGATCAAACCGGTTGCGGAATACGTAGACCCAGTCCATGCATTATACGCTCCTACAATCGCGTAGACCGCTGCAATCACTGCGATAATAGCAATCAGTATCCAGGTAAGCGGGCAGGCATACATCGCCGCATTCAGCCCTTGCTGTGCTGCAATCTCCGCCGCCTTTGCCGCGGTCAATCTCCCTGTAGCCGCTGCCTGAAGCATCTGTGCTGCCGCCATTGCGACATGGATCCCATGCCCAATCATCCCTGCTGCGTTTGCCGACATCTGCCACCCATAATAGACTGCAAGAGCGGCGGCAGCCCCCATAATGATCGGTCCGATCCACGACCAATTATCCACAATAAAAGCTCCTCCAGATGCCAGGATATTTACCAGCCCAAGCGCCACGGAAGATGCGAAGACCAGACCACTGATCAGACCGTCGCATGCGCTGTCAAAATCTTCATTGTTCGCAATTTCATTCATCTGCGTGAGCACCGGTGTGAAAGCCATCAATGCCCTATTTTTCATCAAATTTGCAGCCTGACCGAACGTTTTTGGCATAGCTTCAAATTCTTCGTTTATCCTATCCGTCGCTCCCAGCATGGCATCTTTAACGATATCTGCTGTGATCTGCCCCTCCGATGCCATCTCTCTGATCTCTCCGATCGGCGCCTCCAGATAATCTGCAATCGTCTGGATGATATTCGGTGCCGACTCAAATACTGCGTTCAATTCCTCTCCCCGGAGGACTCCGGATCCGAGCGCCTGTGTCAGCTGTAAGGATGCCGAACGCATCTCCTCCTGACTGGCTCCTGCAACGACAAAGGACTTATTCAGGTTTTCTGCGAACTGGATCGTCTCATCATTGGACGCAAATGCATCCCCTGCCCTCTGTCCCAGCTTCGCCACTACATCCATAGTGTCCATGTAAGAGCCCCTGGATCTTTGTGCTGAAGCAAATATCTTCTGCTGCAGCTCCTCTGTGGTCTGGAGACCATCATTCATCAGGTTCAGCCTGGCAGTCGTCTGCGTATACTGATCCGATAAATTTGTCGCTCCCTGGATTCCCTGCATCGTCAGATACGTCGCTGCAAGCTTCTTCACGGAACTCAATAATTTGTTTGACTCCTTGGTACCGGCTCCTATTTTTCTGTTATACTCATCCTGCCGCTGTGTATTTTGCTGGATCTGCTGTTCCATCATATCCATAGCCGCATTCGCTTCCGCCAGCTCTGTTCGGATGGCTCCGGCATCAAATCCCTGGAAAGAATTCTCGCATGAATTCTGCATGGCTTCAAAGGAGCTGATCGTCATATTCAGGGCATTGGTAATGCTGGTCAGAGGACCCGTCATCAAATCCGTCAACTGTATCGTTGCCGATATACTTCCCATAAGCTACTTTCCCTTCTTTTTTCTCTCTGCCTTTTTCGCCTCTGCTTTTTCTTTCTCGATCCGGAAATCAATCGACGCAATAACGAATGCACGCTCCTCTATGCTCAATTGGCAAAACACAGAGGGGAGTATATGAAGCTTCTGCAGAGCATAGTGTGCGTAGGAAGCTTCTCCATCCCCTCCGTCAATCAGTTTTTTGCTTCTTCTATTCTTTCCTTCATGGTGGTCTCCAGACCGCTGTACTGCTGAATGAACGTTGCCAGATCATTGTATTCCACCGGGTCATCCACCATCTCAACAATCAAGTCCTCAGGGCATGCAACACCATAGGAGTCCTGAAGCTCTGCATCATGCAGATCCGGGAATACCACGGATGCCGCGATCATCTTGGCAATGTACTTACTGCTCAATACCTTTGGACGGAATACATTGGGTTTTCCCGTCACCGGTACCTCAATCGTACATTCCTCTCGAAGTTTTTCATTTTCACTGGTACTAATGGCACGGATCTCCCATTCCAGCGGTTTCCCATCCGTTCCGCAAAGAGATTTTGTTGCTGCATATTTTGTATTCTGTTTTTGAATCTTGTTCTTCTTTAAGAACATAGCTAATCCTGACATCATCTTTCCTCCCGTCAAAAGAAGCGGAGCTTGCGCCCCGCCTGATTACATATAACTTGGATTCTTGTACTTGCTCTCCGTGTCATAATCCATTGCGTATCCTTCGATTGTCTGCTCGACAAATTCGCCGTCCGCGTCAAACATGGACAGAAGCACATCTCCATCAATAATACAATCCCTGTAAATCTTCCGGGATGTACCAATACTGGCTGCTCCGTCACTGGAAGATACCTGTATGTCAAATGTGGGCAGAATTCCCGTTTTCTTAAACTCCTCCACCACATCATCAAACATCTCCGAGCACTTGTAAACGGTCATGCTGAAGGAGATCGTCATTCCATTTGCCTTCCTGCCTTTGATAAGTTTCCCGAGGATAGGTACTTCTGCCGTCTCTATCCCCGCTTTCGCCTCGAACTCCTTGGCATTCATCATCGCGTACCGTTTTCCGCTGATCGTTACATAACAGGTCGCCTGCCTTGCGCTTGGCGCATCCTGCGGATTAAAAAAAGCGTTTGCCATGTCTGCCTCCTTACTGGACTGTCACAGTCATATACAGCTTGTCCATCGCGTTTACAACAGTAATGGTATCTGCAACAACTACAGTCCCTTTATCATTCCCCTGAGTAACAATGACCATGTTCTCGTCAAATTCTTCTATCGCCCTCATATCCTGAAGCTGCTTGTGCTCATAAACAATATCCGACCAGAGAGACGCCCGACCATCTGCATCGTTCTGGACAACCCCCAGATACTTTGTAGCAAATATGTGGGCGATATCCGTGGCGATCTGATCCACCACGCGAATAGTCTGGTTGCTCTTAAAGATTTCTCCTTTGTCCTCCGTCACTGTGACCATGGAATTGACATCCTTGAGCACCCGGATGTCGCTGCCTACCTTATGGAGCACAAGCTCTCCATTCTTAATCGCATTCTCCAGCTGCTTCTGCGTGTAATCCACATTCACTGCAAATTCTCCGTCATACTTCCGATTTACATTAGATGCATTTACTTCGCAGCCTGCAATGATCCCGGTCACCCAGTAGACCAACGATGCCTTTGACCACCCTGCATCGGTAACCGCATTCTTTACATTTACAACGCCCTCGTAATCCGCCGCTTTATTGTATAAGACGGTCTGGAACTTTACGCCTACTTCATCTCTCATGCGCTCCGTAAAAGCCGCATACAGACCAGCTACTGTCTCATCTGTGGTTACAGCACCAATCGCATTGACTGCCGGATAGCTCTCGATCTTGTTCAGGAATGTCTGATGGCAGTCTCCGTCTACCTCCCCGTTCGTTCCCCCTGTGAGCGGAGTGGAGGCAGTCTTCTGAAGAGCCGTACTATCCGACCATATTACATAATCATTGTCCTGCAGCTCTGCCGCTGTGGATACCGTCTGGCTGTCCACCAACGCCGTTCCCAAATACAGGGATACGTCGAACATGGTTGTCTCATCCACATTTTCCTGGATAACGACCCTCAGGTCATTCCCACGTATTCCGCAATACCTTGCCGTTGCATAATCATTTGATGCCTTTACACCTCCGCTGGTAAGCTTATATGCATACAATGTGGTCGTGTGCGCAAACAGATCTCTCAGCCCCTTCAGTCGGCTGTCTGTGTAATCATATCCGAAGATCTTTCGGGAATTCTTCTGGAAGTCCCCATTTGTCACCTCGAATATCGCTCCATCCACTCCCCAGTCCAACTCCAGCGGCATTGCCGCATACCCGCGGTCTCCAACCGTGGCTGTCGCACTGGATGCAGAAACAAAATTGATATAAGCCCCCGGAAGCGTCTTATTCTGGGTTGCAAATATACCTCCGCCAAGTGCCATTATTTCTTCACCTTTCCTTTCTTAAACGCCATAATCTTTTCATCCATCTCAGATATGGTGATCGTCTTCCCGTCCGGAAGAAGTGCATCGATCAGATCTTTCTGCCCCTCATACCGGTCCGAGTTCATCAGCTGCTCCTTCGTAAAAGCAGCCGTTCCCTGCGGTTCTTCCGCTCTTTTCTTTACTGCCATCCTTTTATCCTTCCACCTCCGTATCTACTGTTACATTTTCCATTTCCACCTGCTGCCCTGGCTTGCACAGGAAAACATTGAAATCCACGGTGAATATCAGAACCTTCTCCTCTATCCTGGACTCCATATCTGTTCCACGGATCAGCGAATCCCCCGCCCGGATCAGTTCCAGGCATCCAAACAATCGTTCTGCCACCTTCAGACATTCCGCTCTTGGCTCTTCCGAATCAGGAAAGTAATGAATGCCAAACGAATGTGCTCTGCGGTATCGCTGCGCCAACTGCGCCTCACTCTCCTGTCCGATACAGAGCACAAAAAAACAGGGTCCATCAAACCCCTGTTCTAATGATTCCGTATGTATTTCATAACTCTGTTCCAGTCCATTAAATTCTTCGTCAACAGCCAGGCAGATTCCATCTATAATTTCCTGGATCATTTAAAGATCTCCCCCAGTCTTTTCTGAAGCATCTTTTCGACAACAGATGGCGCAACGTTTTTGATTTCTTTTTCCGATACAGTCAACATAAAATGACCATTCACCCAGCCTTTTTTAAGTTTTTTCCCAATTGCCGGAACATATCGTCCCACCTCCTGACGATGACCGTATTCAACGTAGGAAGCATATTCGGCGCTGTTGATAATTTCAATCGTATAATCGCTGCCCTGTTTCTGAATCTTATATACAGACCAGTTTCTTCTTAAATTTCCACTATCCACAGGGGTTCGTTTAACCACCATTTTCAGCAATCTTTGCGAAAGAATTTTTACGCTGTCTTCAATAAACTGCTCCAATTCTTCGTCACGGAATTTCTCTATCTGTTTCTGCAAATCCTTTAATCCATCAAATTTACACTTCCCGTACTTTGCCATCATGCCCACCCTTCAAATAATTTCAAGCTGACCTCCTGATGCGTCTGATAAACCGCAGGCTTCCCACTGCTCTGATAAGTCTCTTTCACACCATTCTGAGTGATCACCATTTTGGATCCCGGTTTCACAACGATCTCCGGTGCCATGTACACCTTAATCGACTGTTCCAGACTGGAAGCTATTTCAGAACTCCCTGCGCTTGGGCTGCTGTAATGGGACAGCCTGCATGGCTGTCCCTCCAGCACTACCACCTCCCGATTTCCTGTAGATCTGTTCTCTTTCCGGTATTTCTGATATTCCATAACTGTACAGGAGCCTGTATAGAGCTTTTCTACCAGCTCCCTTGCTTTTACCACCTGACTTTTCGATAACATGACAGCTGCCCCTTTCCTGTGTTCATCATCAGCCCAAGAAGAGCATCCAGCTTTGCTTCATCCGAGGTTGCTGCATTAAAGGAAACCTTAACATCCCCTTCCGACAGGGATGTAAGAACCCCGGACAAGTCAATGCTTTCGATATCCAATGTACCGGACTGTTTCCGGTCGTACAGATATCGACCGCAAGCCCGGTCGCACAGCATTGGATGCAACACGACGGGAATCAGGTCAATGTGGCAGTAATCCAAAACTTCCACCTCTGACTTCCTGACACAGAATGCCAGATTCCAGATCTGCGACGCATCTACCTGACACCCCAAAGACTCCAGTCTGCGAAGAGTCATATTGCAGAAGGACTCTGGAAGGACGGAACCCATGTCCACCAGGGCTGCAGTCATTTCTTTCAAAATTGCACTGTCCATCCTTCAATCTCCTTTTATCCCAGCTTATGTTTGAATGCAACGATACGAATCTGCTTCGCTTCATATACAGGTTTCCAGTTTGCAGCCTCCTGCAGTTCCAATCTGGACGGTCCTTCTGTCTTTGCAACTTTTGCATTTGTAAATGCAATTCCACGCGGATGCAGAATCATTGTCTTACGATTGATCAGATAATCAACACCTGATCCTTTTCTTTTTGCGCGGTCTGTTTCTGTTGGTACAAATCCCGCAGGATTACCATTACCCAATGCTACCGCTCCATTTCCGAACAGATACGTTGTGTACACACCATTGGATACTGGACATCCATCATCCACAATGACGCGCTTGCCCTGATAAGTGCCAAAGGCAACATCATTGGAGGGCTGTACCGTATCGATCAGGTTCTGCTTCTTCAGAGCCGCCTCGGTGGCGCTGTGCATGCAGATGCCGGTCAGCTGTGCCTTGGCATCTCCCAGCATCTGCTCCGCATCAATAAACGCAGAACCGCTCCAGTTTGCCTTTGTTCCCGTCAAACCGGAGATATCCAGAAGATTGGACTTGAGTCTGGTTTCAGCAGGAGGAGTCCCCTCCTCTCCTGCAGGAATGGTTCCAAAAACTCCATCAAGAATAGCAATCAGTTCTTTCTGCATATCACGCTCCCAGAACCTGGCTACAAGTGTAGCGATTGCCGCCATTGGATCAGACCCGGCTAAAGCCGCGGAAAGATCTGTTGCACTCCACATCTTTGCCCTGCGAATAATCGCTGCCACATCCTTGTTGGAAGTGATCTTGTTATCAGCCAGATCCGTTCCTTCAATGACCTGCTCGGATTCTCCGGTAAGGTCCTCGAAGAATGGCATGTTGACTGTTGGTGCCGCCTGAGAAGCCAAGGCATCAAATTCCGGATTATTGGCAATAATTCCGCTCTGCACCAAAGCGGAAAGCTCCTTTGTACGATTAACAACGTACGGGTTAAAAAGTTCCGGGACAATTACGTCCTGTAAAGTTGTTCCTGGCATAAATCTTTACCTCCTTAAATTTTGACTCCGGCTGCTGCCGCCAGTTCTCTGGCTTGCGCCGGATTTTCACGAAGCAGCTTTCCCTGCTCCGTAAGATTGAAAGTATCTTTTGCAAATGGGTTTGATGCCGGTGCACCCTTACCACCCGCAGGAGTATATGGCGGAGTCTTCTGGATTTCTTTAAAAAGAAAACTCTTGGTCTCCTGAATGGTCTTTAACTGCTCCTCCAGTCCTGCCACCTTTCCGTCCTCTGTAAGAACCAGCTTTGTACGGTCGAACAGACCTGCTGCCATATCCTCATCATGAACTTTACCGGTAACTGCCAGCTTAATAGCATTGGTCAGCCTCAGCTCCTTCATCTCGTCGGCATGCTTTTTCAGCTCCGCCTTGTTAGAATCCTGGAGGTCCTTGATCTGTTTCTTCAGCTCCTCATTGTCTCCAGCAGATTCTTTCAGGGTGTTCAGCTGCTTATCCCGCTCCGACACCGTTGTCTTTAAAGTCTTGTTTTCTTCATTGACTTCGTTGAAACGAGCCTTCGTGACATAGTTTCCATCCAATGCAGCCATAATTTTTCCAGCCTGCTCTTCAGTGCAACCCATTGCAATCAAGTCTTCCTTGTTCATCTTGTTCTTTCCTTCCTTTTCAAACTTTTCATTTCCGTTGTTTTCCGTGGGTGACGAACCACGAATGAATCTTGTTCTTTACCGCCTGCAATGCGAAAAAGGCGAAAAATAACACCCGGACACTACCGGGTGCCTATGACTAATTCTATAACTTTTTAAGACTAAAGACAGCATCACCCCGCCGCCCGGAGGAAGATATTCTGGATCACCACCTTCCTATCCTGCTGTTTTATAGTTGCATCTGTATGTTTCTACTCTCATTCCCTCTTATCACCTCCTAAAAATTGGTATAAAAGAACGCCCCTCATTTGAAGGACGTTCTACTACTCATGCTATATATTTCCTTTTTCTTCTTTCCCTATCTGCCCTCTTTCCATGAATATATCCCAGCATAAATATATCCATTGCAGTATCACGGCTACATGAATACGGTCTTGCCTCTAAAATATCATCTATTTCTGAAAAAGTTTGCATATTAAGTGGTCCGATATATACATTTTTTCCAAGCATTTGCATTGTTGCATTTGTGCCATAACACGTACGCATTATGCCACCCCCTGATAAGAAACCCGGCACTTATTCACATTACCGTTGGTAAGCCGCAGTTCAATCACCGAGGGATAGCCGTTTTCCTCCAGCCATTCCCGAACCTTCTCCAGCACGCTGCCCTTATACTGAACGGTCACACCGTCATGGCCGTTACGGCTATAGGCTGTCCTCACAACTTCATCCGCAAAGATGTCTAATTTCTGAATGATTCCGCTTACTGCTTTATCATGCGGTCTCCCGGATTCGGACATGATTCCCAACTCCTTTGCGATTGTCGTGCAGTCCCACAGTTTCGGAACATCAGAAATCAACGGCGCCTTAACCGGATAACCAGAATCAGAATAAATCCGGACTACCTCAGCAGCTATGTATTTGGAATCTACTCCGGCGTCATGCAAGGCCTCCTTGATGTTCTTAACCATCATATTTACAGAAGGAAGTTTTTCTTTCTTCTTGTCAGGCTGTTCCTTCTTTGGGAATTTTTCACTGATAACCTCTGCCATATCGTGAAAGCGGTTAATATATCGTGCAGTAAACTCTGTTCCTTTGATTCCAGTCAATTTGTGGGCTATAAATTCGCAGCCTTTCTTGGTAATATCATAGCAGGGCAACATTCTTCCTGTACTGTCTTTATATGTACTTTCTTTGAAAAAATCACTGGGCTGAATTTTCAGCTCAGTAAGTTCAGAGATATATCCCCTCACATCAGCCAATAGATTCTTGTGTTTCTTTTCAACCATCTCCGCTACTTCGCAGCTATTATGTCAAAAATTTTCTAGTTGAAAGAAGTCTGCTCAAATGATATGATAGATTTATCAGGAGCAAAACTTCTGTGTTTTGGAGCAATCGTGTTACTTGGTAGGTGTGCGGTTGCTCTATTTTTTCATTTTCTGGTACTGCTCTTCAATTCCATTTCTCACTGCTTCTGAACGACTAACCTTTTTGGTTTCGCAAATGGTATCCAGCTTATCAACTGTCTCTTTATCCAGCCTTACTCGAAGCATGTAATCTTTTAAACTGGAAGTGGGGCGACCTTTTTTTGTTGTAGCCATATTATCATATCACCTCTTTTCGTTGCTACATTTATAGTATATTTTAGTAGCAACAAAAAGTCAAGCATAATTTAAGCCAATCATAAAATTCATGACTAGCTGTAGTAAATCCACCAACCGGTCATATACTTCCCATGCAACATCCGTATTCAAAGACTTGGCATGAAGAAAAGCACCTTTTTCTGTCCAGAGGTATAATTTATTGATTTTGGACGATTCCTCAAATTGATGATTCGTTTTAAAATCTGAAAAATATATGTTCATTTAGTTCACAAACATTTTAAAGTATAAAATTTTTATAAACTAAATCCAAAGTATAAAAATACCACCGACCATTACTGGCGGGTGGTGCGATCTTTATCTATAGCGTTACATACCATATGCAAAGTCTCCGTATATGCCATAAGCATTTTCTTGTCTTCTTCGGAAGCATTTGACCGAAGAAAGTCCACAACATCTTTCCTCAAATGCATCCATTCCTTATCTTTTTTAGGTCCTGATATGATTCTCTCACGAAGGCGCTCAGCCTCTGTCCATTTTTCAGGATGTCTTCGCCATTCATTGGCTTTTCTAACTTCCCTCATAAATTCTTCATGAGTCATCATATCGCTCCTTTCAATCGTTCCAGGAAGAACATCACCTCGTTAAAGTCAGAGAATGATGCACCCAAATCCTTTAAGCTATCGCTCACCTTTGTTTCCAGCCACGTATACCTATCTGGCAGCGGAATGTTGAACAGCTCTGATGCAAATTCTAAATCTGTTCCATATCGGAACTGCTCATTCACAACCTGTAAAATCATTACCAATTCATGGTACCCATCCTCTGAGATTATCCCTTTCTTTTGGCAGATCTGCTGTTTTAAAAATTCAACAGATGCCTCCTCTATGGCTTGGTTCTCCAGATATGTCATACTATCATAATGACTTACAGAGCAGGAATGCAACATCTCATGCAATACAACACCGTCATCTGCTGTTTCAACCAGCGTAATATCACAATTCCATTCCTTTTGTCCCATAACTCCGTCCAAAGACAGACTGTTATCAATATTTATTTTCCCGCTCCATTTTGATCCATTCCCGGAATACTGCGCACAGTCGTTTTTTAATTTTTCTGCTGCTTTCTTTAACTCCTCTGTGCTTCTGTTCATATTATAATTTGTTCCTTTGTCATGTGCAAGTTCATCAAGTGTAATCTGCTCCCAATTTTGTACAAATTCCCTCTTCCATTCTGGATAAGTCAAATTCGCTGGCACGTACACAGTCTTCCCTGTCTCCGGATCACGAGCCGCACGTTCTTCTCCGATTGTAAACTCATCATCAAAGTACGGACAGGTGCAGCCCCTGCAGCGTGGATGGAATGGTGGCGCCGTCTCTCCAATCTGGAAATACGACATCGGAAAATGTTTCCCATCCATCTCCTGGCAAATCTCGCAGGTATGTCCATCCAAGGTTTCCACTACTTCAAACTCTTCTACTCCCAAGTCTTTGAAGCAGTCCTTCTGCGCAATGGAAGATATTGCAGCTGTCTCCGTCATAATCAGGTTTCCCGCCTGACTTTTGCTTACATTCATGGTCTTCGCCAAACGGTCAATCGCTTTTCTTGGCGCTTCTCCGCGGATGATGCTTTGCGTCAGTTCCGTATGTAATTCATTGACCAGCTTCTCCTTGTTTGTCCATATGCGATCCGAAAAGTTCTTCCCATCCCGTGCCCACGGCTTTTTCAGGACAATATCCACCCTCCGGTCGTCCAGTTTCACCAAATTACTCCCCACTCCGGTTCCTTTCGCAATCTCAAAGGCGGTACGATAATACTGCTCTCCATAGGACTTGTGCAGAAACTCTGTCACCCCTCCTTCAAATTCTGTCGAAAGCAGTTCCGCATGCTGCCGCATCTGCAGCTTCATGGCCTCCAGTCTGGAAATATGATATTTTGCAGATGCATTTTCCAATTCCTTCATCCAGCGCTCATCCAGTGCATTCTCTTCACCTGCTTTGATATATTGCTCTACAGTCCAGTGGAATTCATCCAGTTCATCCTCCTTCAACAGCTTTTTCGCTCCCGAAAGACTAATCTCGTTATTAACAGCCAGTCTGCCATACCAGATTTCTATGTCCCTCTGAAGGTTGTTCAGCGCCTTCCGGTACTGCTCCTGGATATCCTGATAATAATCCATTCCCCGCTGGAACTGAACATCCTCCAAAGCAGCCATCCTGCTTTTCCAGTAATCCTTATTCTTCTTCGCCATTCTTTACACCATCACCCTTTTGGCTCTGACTCTTCGCTTTGAATGCGCCCCCGTACAGCTCTGCTTTCTCCTGAGCTTCTTTTTCTTCTTTTTCCAGCTGTCTGACTTCTTCATCTGCATCTTCAACAAACGGGTGATTTTTCAAAATGGTTTTGCGTGAAACAATCCCATCGCTCATCTGGCAGATGGTCGCCTGCTCCGTATCATTTTTGATACAGGTTCTTGTCCAGGTTTGGAGTATCTTTCCACAGGATATTCCATAGAATCGGCAGATGGCTCTGATCAGCTTCGCAAATCCAAGTTCAAATTCTGTCTGCATTAACCCTGTCTTCATCTCCAGAAGAGCATACATGAATTTCAGTGCCTCGCCGCTCTGATTCCCAAAGTTCTCTGGCTGAGGATCAAATCCCTGTCCCTGTTCAAAGATCGCCTTTCGGGTAGCGTCCAGCACCTTCTCTCTGGCTTCCACTGGGATTTCAACGCTGAGCGTTCGGGCATCTGCGCCCTCGTCTGCATCCAATTTGATGGTCTTATACTTCTTCAGGTCCTGAAGGAACCCGTTCAGGTCTGTCCCTCCGTATCCTGTCAAAATGAAGATCAGCTCCTGGATATCGTCCAGATCATTGATGAATCCACTGTAGACCTTATCATAAACATCAATCAGTGGCTTGATATTTACCAGATCATCCTCCGTAATATTATTATTCCGGAAAGGAATGAACGGGACCTCGCCCATGTCATGTCGATACTGAGATTCCATCTCTCCTGTCTCCGGATCCATGAACATATCGTAATAGAGCAGCCCCTCATCAACCGTGTCACCGATTCGTCTGCGGAATGCCTGACACTCTGTCTCTGTCCAATATTCATAAATCATATAGGTATCCCCTGATACTTCATCAATGTCAGAATATACCCGGAAAACTCCCATGAGCTTTTTCTTCAGACTCTTCGACATAACCGGAATAATTTCCTTACTGTCTACAACTGCCCACTCAAATCCGTTTTCCCCTCGCCAGTAATGAATCCAAGCCGTCTTACAGTTCGCTGCGTTCACACATAGCTCCATACAATTCTTCTTGTACTCATCACCCAGCGTATCTGCAATTTTCTCATTCATAGTGTTGTTTCCAACATCAAACAACGGAGGTGCTGTAAACGCATAGGATGCCTTCTGATTCACTATGAGCCCATGAAAATTACGAGGGATGCGATTATCTGCATTACGCAGCGGCTTTCCTTCTTCATCCTCTTTCGGCTTTTTCAGGAGAATATCTGTCCGATTCCGGTAATATCGTTCCGCCGTTTCGCACTCCCTGATGTACCCGGTATGACCGGGTTCGTATTTTTTAATCAAACGCTTCATTATGTCCAGTTCCATAATATTTTGCACCTCATTTCAAAATTGCAACTCCGCTTGGCTTACGAATAATGGTGTATGCCATGTACCTTACTGCGTCCATTGCATGATCCCTCTGTTTTACCGGCTTATCCTCACCACGATCTGCCGCCTTTGCATCCCACATATAGGATGCAAACTCCTTTATGGTATTCTCGCAGCACCTGCAGATCACTATCTTATTCTGGTTCAGCAGTGATGCCACATACCGGATGCCATCCAGCACATCATTCTTCGCTTCCTTTACCCTATAACCTCGTTTCTTCAGTTCGGCAATAAACGATGCTGCCGAAGGATCTACCACGATTCTCTGCGGGCTGATGCCTCCCAACCATTCCTTGAGATCATCCGCAAATTCGCTGTCCGTCTTCTGTTTTTTCTTATCCCTGCCACTGTAATAATATTCTCTCATGCAAACCCATACCCCCTGCTCATCCTTGCTCCATAGCAGGAATACCGTTGCATTCTGGGTACCATAGTCACATGCCACATAATACTTCGCATCAGGTGACAAAATTGCTTTTTCTATGACATGACGGACTTCATCGAACATGTCATAGATGATTCCTTCTGCAACTGCCCAGAGACCAAGGATATACCGCTTGAAGAACACACCCGTGTACATGCTCCGGTATCTGGCTTTGATCTCTTCTGACAGGCTCAAATTATCATCCATCGTAAAATGGAGATACAGAAGTTTTTTGAGTCCATCCTCTTCGCCTGCTGCCTGAGCTCTTGCTCGGATCTCTTCAGCCTTTTTCTTTCCGATGAACCCGATAGCTTTATCAATCCAGTTGACCTTAAACCAATGATAGGGACCATCCGGATTGCAGTTAAACCAAAACTTTGAACCTTTCACTGAGCACCGTCCGGTCGCCTGATTCACAAAGCTCTCCGGCATCAGTGCTACCTCGTCAAAGAATACACCCGCAAGAGTAATACCCTGTATCAGGTCCTGTGACCGTTCATCTTTGCCGCCGAAGACGTAGAAGTAATTGGTAACTCCATTCCTGGTGATTTCCACCAGATTGTCTGCACGATGATCTGTAACATGATATCCGCGGCTGCGGAGCATCAGCTTCAGCCAGAAGAGTACATTTCTCCGGAAGGATCCAATGGTCTTTCCGCACATGGCAAAATTCTGACCGGAGAATGTCTCCATCGCCCAGAATACAAACGACAGTGACATACTGACCGTCTTCCCGGATCGTATAGCTCCATCTGCAATGATACCGTCATAGTCTTTCACCGGGCTGTCCTGCATCCACCAGGTAAGGACCTGCTTCTGCTTACATGAGAACGGCTTGAACCTGAAGACCTGAAGAACTGTGGTAATACTCCTATTCTCCTTCATCTTCTGGATCCGATCCTTCATCCGATCCATCTTCTCATTCAGATCCATCTGCATCACCCCACAGGCTGCCTGCTTCTATATTCAGCGCTTCCAGGAATCCATCATCTGCTGTCTCTGTCTCCTGATTGTCCATCTTCATGGCAGTCAGTTCGACTTTCATAATTTCCAGCTCCAGGCGCGCATCGTCAAAGCCAAACTTATGCAACGCTTCAATTGCGCGCTGTTTCCTTGCCTGCACGCGCGTCAAAGCATCCTCTACAGATTGGATCTGACCAAGGATACCTTTGTACTCAACCAGTTTTGTAATCTCTCCTTTTTCAATTCCGCCTCTGCAGCTGACGGCTGTCATGCCAAGTGGAACTTTCATCTCATATTTGGGTTCCGACTGATCATCTGTGGCTTTCTTCAGATCATCAATCCTTTTCAACATCCGATGTTCTCGGACGGTAAGAAGCTGTATCTCCTGCAGGAGAAGCTGATGCTTATCCGCCGGAACGGCATGTATCAGTCTCTTCTCATCCTCGTCCAGGCAATCAAAAAGGAGAGTCTCGAACTCTCCCGTAGTAACTGCATTCTTATTTCCCGGTGGTGCTCCACCGTCATTGCCGACAGCATTTCTATTACCTGGCTGCCCACCTTTTTTTCTTACTGAGCGCTCGCTTTTCTTATCCGAACGCTCGGTATCCCACCTATGGGTGCACTTCCAGCGGCGAACCGTCCCTTCCGGCAGATTTAGTTGACTTGCAATCTCAACTAACTTTATGCCATTCAGGTACATGGCTTTCGCCTCTTCTATTCGTGGATCCGGCGCTCTCGCCATGCATCACCACCTCCCAATCGTGTTGTTTTGGGGATAGAAAAAGCAGCCCTTTACAGGCTGCTTAAACTTGATTGGTTTTTAGCTTCAATTTCTTAAATTCTGCAAACAAAAAACCACTATGTACGATGTAAATGTCATAACTACAGAAAATAAAATTCCTGTCAGATAAGTCAGAAGGGCATACCTTAAATTTGCAAATAGAGTCTCTTCCCCCCAGATCATATCAGCAATCCAAAAAATCACTGAACACCATGTAAAAAAAGACACAATCACAAATATAAATGCATATATTTGATTGATCATTCCTCTACCACATCCTCTTCCTCTGATACCACTCCTGCAAAAGTACTATTATCTTGTATATATAGCGTTTCTTTCAATCCTTGCAATGTATCTAATCCATTCAACGCTTCGTCTACATTTATTCCCTCATTTTCCGCTTCTTCTATTATTTTTAAGACTTTTTCCAAATTTTCAAGCTGCAAACTATCTAATTCTGCTTTTTCTTTTTCCACTTCAATATCTAAAGTTTTTGCTTGCTTAATAAATCCAAGAACACCTGGCAACTCAAATCCTAATCCACTTCCTCCTACTACCGCAATATATATTGCTGCTAGTGGTATCGCACTCCTTTTAAGCTTATTAAATCCACCTTTTAATTTTTCTGTAACCTTGCCAGGCGAGTTTAAATTAAGTGAAACAGATAAATCTTCTTCATCAAAAGTTCCACCAAAAAAGCTTGTTACTCCATACATCAAACCCGCCACTTCTCTTGGACGTATGGGTTCTTCTTTTCCAACATTCAAATTAAATATCAAATCGCCTTTATATCCATAACAATCATATATGCAATTCAAAATATCTATTGCATAATCATTCATACAGCTCAAACCGTGATATGATGATAATGATCTTAAAACATTATAACCAACTTTATTTGTTGGAATTTGTAAAATCACTTCTATTGCACGTCTTTTCTTATATGGGCATTTAATTTCAGTAATTTGACATTCTTTGTTCTCAATCTTTTTTATATCAATTAATTCTTTTGTATAATCCAAATCAGCAATTTCATAATATTCCCCTACTATACCTATGGCAATTTTACTGCTTCCAGAATTTGGTATAACAACATAATCTCCAGCTTTTAACTCTGTAATAAATCTTTTACACTTATTAATTGCCGTCATGGGTACTTTATCCCCATATCTATCTTTAATACCAGTTTTTAAAGTCTCTATTGTTTGACTGTCAATCACTGTATCCTTTTGAATATAATTCCATCCCAAAGCAATGAATTCTTCTTGAACAAATTCATCATAAAAATATCCAGACTTAGATCTAATCATCCAAAAATTAGTATCCTCTGGAATCTCTCTAATTTGAAAATTATGTAGATACTCAAAAAATTTATTTTGCGCTGCTAAATCCATTTTTGCACCCCGTACATTTTTTTACATTGTATCCCATTTTTTCTCAGAATACAACACAAACCACCGACATATGCCGATGGTTCTGTGAAAAATGTGTGGGTGGCAGTCTTTATTTTCACCAGCGATACTGCCAGAGCCGATTCGCTGCCGAAGCTTTGACACCCCGGCAGCAAGGGGATTCAATATGGATCATTCGCTTCCGGCTACTCGCCCTCTGCTCTGCATTTTATTATAAAACGAACAAACCGAACAAAACGAACAATTTTTATTTTTTTAATAATATTTTTCAACCAACTTCGGTTTCAGATGCAAAAACTTGGTTAGATCTCCGATAATGATATGTACTACATCTGCAGCCATCCTACGTTTATCCTCAAAAGATTCTTCATCACTATATCTGATGCAGTCTTCCAGTAAAACATCCATCGCTGTCAAATCATTTCGAATCTTTTGAATGGCTTTTAGCATCTCTGGATTTTCTGGTACATTCACCACTGTTCGGCTTGAAGAATTTCCAGCAAGCTTTGTGGGCTTCAGTTCCTGCTTCGGCTCCTTTGCACGGAAATAAAAATCAACCAGATAATCATATACTTCCCACGCTTTATCCGTATTCAGGGACTTTGCATGGAGAAGTGCTCCTTTCTCGGTCCAGAGATAAAGGTGCGACGCTCGGTTTGCAACGAGGTAGGAATTTCCTACCTGCTTCTTAAATTCTTTTAAATCATCCCCCACTAGCGATATGTAGTGTTTCCCATCTACAAATCTGCTCCTGTTCTCATTGAAGTTCTGTTTTATTCTGACGGCTGTCGATTCGTAACATTCTGCCAACTGTTTACTGGTAAGAACTCTAATCCCATGTACATTTAATGTTTGTGGTACCTGCATAATCAATGCCTCCATTTTTTAATTTGCCAAAACAGAGGTACAGTGCTACAATATTTATACCTCAATTTTGGGGGTTAGCAGGGGCAACCATTTCACTTTGGTCGGTGGGGTTGCTCCTCTTTTTTCTATTCTGCGATTTCCTCGTCAATTTTCTCGTTTAACCAGCCAGTTCTTGTCTTTCCCATCTTATCTAGGACTTTATCCAATGCTTCAAGTTTATCTTTTGGAACATTAACATTAAACTGACCAATAGTTTTACGACGTTCACGAAAATAATCGGCTCTGCTTTTGTTAGTCAACTTCATCCCTCCTTGTTGCTAACTACAATCATCATATTGTATCTAGCTACAAATGTCAAGTCATTTTATACCGCATTTTTCTAAATATCTATCTCGAATCACTATTCTTGGATAGTCCGGATTTCCTGCATACCCCGTCTTCTCCGCAATCTTCACCCAACTCATACCATCTATGTATCTCATCCGGAAGATGCAGCGGGTCTGTCCATCGTCAATGCCGCTGATCCAGTTCTCCACAGCTGTAATCTGTGCCTGTCTGCGCTCTATGACTCCTTTCCGGTGCTCATATAATGCCCAATCAAAGCCGACTACACTCTGCGGTAGGGGGAAGCCAGTACTGTAATCAAAGATGGTACTGTTCCCAATTCCTGCATCTCCATGCTGCATCTCCTCCAGCTCCGCCTGAAGCCAGGGAAGCTCCCGCTTGTACTTTCTGTAATTATTCAGGAGCTTCTTGGTTATCCGTATCTCCATCGCTGTCACCCCCCTATTAAGTCATTTTCGTTATCTCCCCGCCTTACGGAGCATCTGTCGGCGCCTGTCCATCCTTCAGACAATCACCCACGAAAGGCAGTTCACAGATTCCTGTTCCAAAAATATCTATGCCATCCCAGGAACATGTGCAGCATGACTTCCCGTCTCCCAGCTCTGCTGATCTGGCTTCACAGTCCAGATAATCACGCTGCATCTGATCAGTCACCTCAATGATTACCTGCACATGTTCGCATGGGTTAAAAAATATATACTTCATTCTTTCTCGCCTCGAATTTCCTCCAGCTTCGCCTGGGCTTCTTCACGCGTCAGAAAAAATGTGTTCCCAAAATTACTTATGGGCATAGAGCATGAGCCATAAGAAGTAATACACTCCACATTGATTCTCGGTTTTCCATCAGGTTCTGCGTAATATTCAAGATATTCATCCTCATCTTCTCCCAGGATCCTCCCATACCGAAATCCCATTACTTCGTAAACTTCTATCTTGTTGTGATCTATATCGTACAGGGAATCTCCAATCCGGAACGGAAACCGAAAAAGCATCCCTTCTTCCTCTGCATTCTCATATTTTCTGAGACGATCGTATATCTTTTCCTCAAGGCAGTTTTGTTTTATTTTGCATGATGATCTATGCTTACATACCCCTGCAGTGCAATATGTTCCATTTGTCGTTGTCAATCTCATATGGGTTTCCTTTGATTTATTTTTTCCTGCATCTTTCTGTACCTCCTTCAAGTGAAAACCGATAGACACGCAGCTTCTGGCAATATTGGTCATGTCATTCTTGATAATCTGACTGGCAGCATCCACTGTCAGTGTATCAAGGTACTGCCCCTGATAATGTGCTACCCACTGTTCCGGGGTATATGTGATATTCTCATCCATCAACTTTTCTCCTCTTGTCTAACTCATTAAAATACGAATTGGCTGCCTTGAATAATTTTTGTGCTAAAAATCCAATCCCACCAGGTACATTTTTATATCTCCGGATAATCTCATCTGATTCTGCAAGTGCCTGTTCTATATCTGATTCTGTAAATTTCTTTACTTCTGCATATTTGAGCAGGTACCGTAAAAGATCATTTACCAGTTGATATATAGATTCCGATTTTCTCATGGTAACTCCTCAATCCGGATATAAATTCCCGGTACCTGTGCCCAGAACTTTTCTACAATCTCAGATGCAACTAAAGCATCATCCTTCCAGAATCCCACAGATGTCATACAGTCCTTCAGGAGCTTCTGGAGATTATCTGTATCCGGCTTACTAATCCTGTACTCTCCGTCTTTATGTCTTCCGGAAATCGGGAAACACCACTTAACCAGTAGTCGAATACCACAATCATATTTCTTTTCCGGTTTGTGTCCTTCCAGGTATCCCGTCAACTTACTTCTGGCTGTCTTAAGCGCATCCGGTTCGTAGAATAGTGGTTTACCGTTTACCACATGAACCTGTTTTTCCTGATGCGTACAAGTCGGAGGAATCATGTTCATAAAAAACTCTGTTACCATATCATCAACTCCTTTCACTTTACTTCTCTGACGCAGTAAATTATCTCTCAGAGACAAAAGCTTCTTGTCAGAGGGACGGTAAGGGGACAGGGTTACAAGGGGCGGAGCTAAAGCCCCTTGTTCCTGTACCCCCTACCTCTGACCCTGGGACAGGGACACTGAAATATATATACGTAGTATATATATTTTTGTCCCTCATTTTGTCCCTGGGACAAAGTCGAGAATTTTCGAGTTTGTCCCTCGTTTTGTCCCTGGGGACATTTTCGAGTTTGTCCTTGTCCCAAATCTGGGACAACGGGACATTTATTCGACTTTGTCCCTGTCCCTGGTCTTTACAATTCCGTTTTCTATCACATATCCACCATGTGATTTTATATGTCTGCGAACCGTTTTTTCAGATACTCCCATATATTCCGCAAGCCCTTCCAACGTAACTGGATCACCAAAATTTGTACTCTGAATTGCCATTTCCAAAGAATCTTTTTTGTTTTTTTCCCGTTCCTGAGGAGTCTTTTTTTGGGCAAAATTTTTCTTCCATCCAGCCCCATCAGACTCTGGTTCAATGTCTCCCAGCGCTCCTGTACGGTCCACACGGTGAGTCGGATAATCAAACCATAGATTGACAGGCTCGAACTTCGGGAACTCCCTGAGTGTCCCCTCTACACGCCATGCGCTCATTGTCCGAACTTTCTTCTTCACCTGTTCCAGAACCTTTTCCAGATCGCCTATCTGCCCCTTAGACAGCTTCTTCTTACAGTATGCCAACATCTGTGCTGAACTGCATAAATCATCCTGAGAAACGTCATCCTCCCAGTCTTGATAAAGGGTATTCAGATACTCCGCACATGCGTTACAGACTGCCTTATTTTCTTCCTGCTTCAGAATATCATCATTCAGCTCCAGCTCAATCAGATCAAGCAACGCATCCGGATCACGGGCAAATACACCAGAGCCGGATGCACGATCCATAGAACGCTTGCCTCCTTGGCTGCCCTTACTGTGATGATGGCAGTAGATGACTGCAGTTCCAAGTTCTGTGCAGACCAAATCAAACTGGTTGCAAAAATTAGCCATTTGATCAGCGCTGTTCTCATCACCGGTAATGACTTTATAGATAGGATCTATAATAACCGCTATGTAATTCTTCTTAGCAGCACGTCTGATCAGCTTCGGCGCCAGCTTATCCATAGGAACAGATTTTCCCCGAAGATTCCAGATGTGGATATTGCCAAGGTGATTTGGTGCCCAGCCAAGCGCCTGATATACATCTTTGAATCGATGCAGGCAGCTCGCCCTGTCCAGCTCCAAATTGACATATAGAACCTTACCCTGGGCGCAATACCATGAGAACCATTTACGCCCTTCAGCGATCGCACAGCACAGCTCTATAAGTCCAAATGATTTGCCAGCCTTAGATGGTCCAGCTACAAGCATCTTATGTCCCTGACGCAGCACTCCTTCTATCAAAGGAGGTGATAACTCCGGAAGATTGTCCCAGGCATCTTCCATGCTTTCCGGCTCTGGAAGATCATCATTCACAGACTCTATCCATTCATACCACTCATCCCATGAGCATTTCCCAATATTTTTGTCCACAAGAAACTGCTTTTTTCCATTACGCATAATCCCAGGCATACGTGATAGCCTGGATGGATTCCGGTTTTGTCGGTCTACCTTTAACCCATTTTTCTCACAAATTTTGTACAGGTAATCTACTCGTTTACGATACTCTGTATAGTCGGCTGCTTCAATCTTTACAATGGCATGAAGACTCTTTCCACCAGAATACACCAGACATGAAACAGGAAGCTCCAGCTCCCTAATGATCGCATTTTGTTTCTCCAGATCCTCATCATCCGATTCAATAAGTGCATGACGGTACTCTGTAATATTAGAATCTTTACAATCTTTTCCATCCAATGGGTTAAATCGAATCCAAGCCCCTACCTCCGGATTATAATCCCCAAGTACAGAACCAATGTCACCCTTACATTTATCCAATGCCTGGATTAACTGCCGTGCAGTCCTATCCCAGCAGCCCTTAGATGGCAACCTTTTACCATCCCTCTCCCAGCTCCGGGTCACATAGCCAACTCTTTCGTCGGTGCCAAACAATGTCTCTATGTAGGTTATCAGTTCTTTTACTGGATCCCAATTCTCCGGCTCGCGAATCTCTTTTCCTTCCACCCAGTTTTTGTCTACGATCACTTTATCATCCCTGTTGAGCATATCGTCCCAGTCCAGCTCATGTCCTGGATCGCTCTCAGGTATCCATCCTTGTTCTTTTGCAAGCTGAAAAATGGTCCCTCCAGTGACCGGTGACCCGGATCCATGGAAGGTATTCCATTTTCTTTCACATTCTTTACTATGGTATCTTCCGGAATCCTTGCGGCTCCAGGAGTCCCATACTTCTACAGAATAACCTTCCTGTTTCAGCGCCATCCCCACATTTACCCAGTTCTGGTAATCCAAAAGGGACGGATCTATATTATTTAATAATTCCAGAAGGTCTGTCTGTTTCATTGGTTATTATGCTCCTTTATATTCAGCCGGATTGATATCGCCTGGTATTCTCCATCCATTAGCTGCTATTCTGTCTATCAGATTTTTAGCATTATCAAACTTCCATGTGCCAACGTGCTGGAACCCTCTGCCCTCCAAAAAACGAATTTGCTTTGGAGTGGTAAGTTGTTCCTGTTTCCGCTTATTCAGACGCTCCAGAAGTTTTGCAGCCTTTCCTGCATTCTCTATTTCATCCGGAAGGATTCCAAGCTTTTCCAGTGCTGCTTTCTGTTTTTCAGACGGTGGAGACATCTCCCAACCAAATGCAGGTACATATCCTGCGAGATCTTCCGCCTGTATACTCAACTCAAACTGCAGCGGATCTACAAGCTTCTTCTTACGCCGACGCATCTCCGCCAATTTGCTTGCCAGCGCTTCTTCTCTTTGGGCAACTACATCTTCTGCTGCCTGCTTTTCCGCTTCCTCAATATCAATCGGACAACCTGCAGATGCCTCCAGGTTTGCTGTCATTTTCTGCGCTACCTCTTCATTATCGCAGATTAGACTTGCCGGATGGCACAGCTCATGACGCTCTGTATGCCAGAGAAAATCCAAAAGTAACAGATGATCCTTTCCTTCATGAAGACGGGTCCCGCGCCCCACCATCTGACTGTACAGGCTGCGGACTTTTGTCGGTCGAAGTACCACGATACAGTCTACAGATGGGCAGTCCCATCCTTCTGTCAACAGCATAGAGTTACAAAGTACGTTGTAGTCTCCACGGTCAAATGCTTCCAAAATCTCTGCCCTGTCTTTACTTTCTCCATTTACTTCTGCAGCCCGGAATCCCTTTTCATTCAAGATATCACGGAACTTCTGACTGGTCTTCACAAGCGGCAGGAAAACAACTGTTTTTCGATCCACGCAGTAATGCTGCATTTCGTCTGCTATCTGATACAAATAAGGATCCAGTGCAGTCGCAATCTCACCAGACTTAAAATCCCCTGCCTGAATGCCAACTCCGGACAGATCCAATTTCAACGGAAGTGTCAGGGCTTTGATTGGAGACAAATATCCTTCTTTGATTGCTTTAGGAAGAGTGTACTCATATGCCAGACTCTCAAATACATTTCCAAGATTTTTCATATCTCCCCGATCGGGTGTTGCAGTGACACCCAGTACCTTTGCATCTGGGAAATGCTGCAGCACTTTCTGATAACTGTCGGATATACAGTGGTGTGCTTCGTCAATAATAATGGTATCAAAGTAATCTTCTGGGAAACGGGATAGCCTTTTCTCTCGCATCATTGTCTGAACAGATCCAACGGTAACCCGAAACCAGCTTCCAAGGCAACTCTCCTCCGCTTTTTCTGTAGCACAACCAAGCCCTGTAGCCTTTGCCAGTTTATCCGCTGCCTGGCTCAAAAGCTCTCCTCGATGTGCCAGAATCAAAACACGGCATCCATTTCTTACACAGTCCTCCGTTACCTTTGCAAATACAACGGTTTTACCGCATCCAGTTGGAAGTACCAGAAGCGTCTTATCTACTGTCTCCCACTGTTTGAAAATTGCTTCTCTGGCTTCCTGCTGATATGGTCTTAATTCCATTAAAAATCACCAGCCTTATACTGAGATCTGTTCTCTTCACTTGGATAAAATCGTTTGATCTCATTGTATTTTTCCTCTTTATACTCTCGGATTCCAAGTTTACACTTTCCAGAACTTCCCGGTACCTGATTCCAGTTCATACGCAGCGGTTCACCCTTTTTCTTCAATCCAATAGATGAGAAGAATGCAGAAAGAATACCTTCTGTTTTTGAGTGTAAATACAGTCTATGGCTGATAGTGGTTTCTCCAGCTTCACCTGCATTAATACGGATCTTTACAATTGCCATATTGCATGCTGGAAGGTTGTCACTCCCATTAAATCGAGAACGTTCATAGCTCTCGACCGTAAACCGATAATCTCCTGCAGGAAGAAGTGTATACTCACTGTCTTTCGTAATCTCATCATCCCAATTAAATTCTCTTTCCATATCTGCCATCATTCAAATCCTCCTATTAATTAAATGGTATCTCTTCATCAAGATTCTTTCTCGTTTCTCTAATCATCGCAAATACTTTGGGCCATGCTGCAATCAAACAACCCTGAATAAAATTTTCCGGATACTTTTCAATTGGCACATCACTTGGGAAATATCCTTTTTTCCCTACTGCATTCTGTATATCCCATTCTGTCACCTTGTTTGAGATCATTAGATCCATAAGAGCCTTCGGTACATTTTCTTCCTTTGAATACTGAAGAACAATGTAATCAGGTACCTGATTTTGTTGCTCTTGCTCCGGCTTATTGAGAATCAGCTCCTGCTGTACCGGTTCTGGTTTATGAACAGTTTCCTGTTTTTGTATCTGTGGTGCCGGCTTTTGGTCAGACTGTTTTACTGTGCTTTCAATGATCGGTGCAATAACGGAATACTCAAAAGGAACCTCATCTGGAAGTCCGTAGCGATTCTTAGCATCCCAGCATGTGTGATGGGTTGTGTACATGACTCTCTTACCACCCTGAGCCTTATTTTTTCCTTTCTGGGCTCCCTGTCCATCTACATTGATAACTATGGTCTTGTAATTGGCAAACAGGACCATGTCTGCCCACTCCTTTACCATCGGAGCCACTTGCTTTGTCAATTTCATTTCCCAGCGATCGTATGACCCCATTTCATCCGGCTGCTCGAACTTCCGCATCTTTGCATGTGCTGTAAGGATCACATGGATTCCTTTCTGTTCCACTAACTCTGTGAGAAGGTTCAGGAGCTTTCCAAACTCTTCATAAAGATATGTATAACCCTTTCCATATCCAAAATCCTCAATTCCATTTTTCTGATATTTTAAACAAACAACCACGGAGCAAAGCTGCTCTGCCCAATCTGCGGTGTCGATCACCAGAGTTTTTAATTCTTCCGGATGTCCAATAAAATACCCAACCTGATCAAGCAGCATCTGCCAGCTGCTTGGCGGCTTTGTTCTGGCAATGTCCATATCCTTTGTGCTTCCTTCTGTATCGATAAAAATCGGTTCAGGGAATTTAGCCGCAAATGTACTTTTTCCGATTCCCTCCGGACCATATAATACACATTTTTTTGCACAAGGAATTTTCCCTCTGATAATCTGCATTAAAAATCTCCTTCCTTCCAGTTTACTTTTGCTTCAACCGGATCTTCTCTCTTGGGAGCTTCTGATCCAGAAGTCACGTAACCATCCTCGATGATAATGCTGCACTCTTCTCCGGTGCTTACTCTGGTCGCAATCGCCTGCAGTCCTTCCTCTTCCAACCAGTGTCCGAATTCCTTCATCGTCTCCAGATCCATCTGCTCCAGCTTGTCCAAAAGAACAAAACCACAATTAGGATTCAGCTTCCGTACAATAGCAGTAGATACCTTAAGCTGATCGGATCCAGACATGTTATCCCATTTCTGTCCATGATAGATTAACTCTCCATCCTCCACAGCCAGATCCGGAAGTGGAAGATCTGCAGACTTTAAAAGTTCCATTTTCTCTGTCCGGATTTCTGATATTTTTCCGCTCAGGCTTAAATACTGATTTTTATACTCCTTCGCATCGTCTTCTGCTTTTTCTTTATCCAGATTAGCTCTTATCTTCCGGTTGATCTCTTCAATATCAGAAATATTCTTTTCTAACTCTGCAGTCGACTCATCATGAAGATCCACTGCATCCATACGGGCAATATTCAAATCCTTCTGAATTTGATTCTGCTGGCGGAGTAAATCTTCCAACTGATCATTAATACGCTGATACTGCTGCTCCAGTTGATGAAGATTCTCCCTCTTTCGCTGATTTTCTCCGTTTTTTGCAAGGATCTCCTGTTGCTGGCGAATGAGCTCAGACACCGATATCAGATTTTTTGGTACATCCGGATAATATGGCTGCTCTTTAGCATACTTCTCCTTCTGATCGGAGATCCTGCCAATGGCAAGCCGCTCATTGTACAGTTCCATTTCTTCTTTTTCCATCAACGCAAGCTGTTCTCCAATGCCAATAATCTGAAGAAGCGTCTGTGCCTTTTCTTTTCCGGATGCTTCCATGAATTTGGGAAGGTCTAAAGCAAGCTGGCTGATGAAACTATCAAGCAGCTGCTGTCCTGCCTTTTTACCACTCGGATCTGTAACCTTCAGATCACTGTTTTTACCTTTACGTTCCACTACAATTCCATTATCAAGAATAATCTTCAAATTTGGAGGAATCATAGATCCTTCTCTTTGAGGTTTTGAAGGTCGGAACTTATTACCCCCTAATACCCATGCAATTGAGTCCAGGACAGAAGTTTTACCCTGATTATTTCGACCGCCAATAATTGTCAGACCAGAAGCTGTTGGTTCTACCTTTACCGCCCGAACACGTTTCACATTTTCAATTTCCAGTTTATTGATTTTTACACTACTCAATATTTATCTCTCCTCTATTTGGTGAGGAGCAGGGATTAAATTTAAAGTTGACATAGTCCCTGTACCCCTCTTATAATTTATATAAATCTTTGGTTGAGCCCTCCCTGCTTCCCGGCAGAGGGCTTATATCATTTCAGGATCACTCTCCGCCTGCCGCTCCTGCTGATCAGCGTCATGGAGATGTTGTCCTCATCCCAGACCAGCCAGTCCGCAAGTGACATCTGCAGGTCAGCTTCCTTGATTATGTGTACCTTTTCGCCAGCTTTCAGCTTATCCAAAGCCTGTTGCTGTGTAATTCTCACCAAACTCATCTCTGCCTCCTTTTCAGACAATCATCCTGATCACATAACTCCAGATCAGCACACCCGCAAGTGCCAGAAGGAACCACCGGTTATCTCTAAAAATCATACCGTCCTCCACTCTCTTTAAGCGCCACATACATGCAGACACACCCAAACAGCAGTATCCCGATCGGCACCCTGAGGCTTGTCCTCCACTCGATGGCTCCGCATACACTGGCTGTGCCGATAATGTAGCTCATAACGGCAAGCCCGCCGCATATCTTATACAGCTTCATCCTTTCTTCCCTTTCTGATCATTTCTGCGTAGGCAATATTCGATACATTCTGAAGGATCTGTGCACACTGATCCGTCGTCTGATTCCGGCAGCACATATCATTGAAAATGATATGGGTATTGCCGATCATGGTCTCCTGCATCTCCTATCGCCTCCTTTTCCATGTTTCTTTAATATATGTAAACCGGTTGTACATCGTTCTTAGTGACCGGACCCGCCAAGCTCCAGGCGGGTATCCGGCAACTGCTGCAGCTATTTCGCATGTGGGGCATGTCCGGTACCCGCAGCTGTACCAAGGAAAGTACCGGGAATCGAACCCGGGCGCGCTGATCAGACGCACATCTGCCACTGATGCTATACTTCCGCAATTATTCTGGTTATATATTTTTCCGTATCTGAGGAGTAATCCGGAGAGGACAGTTTCAGCATTCCACAAGTGCTGCTAAGGGTATGCCCTCCCACACGAAGCCATTCATTTTTCCCGGATACCTGATATCTCCCATACGCCAGCATATCCCGATACGGTCTTCCGATTTCCTTTGCCATGACGCTGCACATTTTCCTCTTTCCGATCATCGCTGCGTTCTCCTTTCTCTGGGCTCCCTGACCGCCAGCACAACGGTCAGGAAAAATGAAGGTAACACATATCCCCCCGGATGGCTCCGGGGATGGGGACGTCGGGACTCGAACCCGCGTCTTGCTCTCCCTGTTTTATGGCGCGCACCGCTGCTCTACCTCTGAGCTACGTCCCCTGAGTACCGGACGGTTACATAGGATCCCGCCCGGCGACTTCCAGCGTATTCTTCCCTGTTCCCATATCAGGTAGCCCCACCGGATGGGCGATATATTGAATCAAGCCCATACTTCTGGCTTTCTTCCCTGCATAACCGCTCTGAACTCTTCATCCTGAATAAATAGCTTTTCATCCCGTTCATCATCGCCTTGATAATTTTTCCTGTCATAGTTTTTTTTTCATAACAGTTTCAAGTCCAAAACAAATCATATTTGCGTCATATCCTCTGTTAAAAGCTCTATTAACCAATTCTTTAATCCCCTTGTAAGATGCTCCAAAGGATTGATATCTAGCAAAAAAGCTATTGATTATTTCATGCTTCTGCATCTAAACCACCTTCGATAAATATCTATTAACAAAATAACTCTGACCTTTCCCTGTTACTTTCGTTGTTTTCGTAACTCTAACACTCCCATCTGGATTTGTGATTGATGTTTCTTTGACTTCAAGCAACCCCATGTCCATTGATTTCTGGGTTGGCATATTCCTGCTGGAACCACTCTTTATCAAGTATCCTTCCTGTCTAAACTGCTCAAACAAACGCTTCTGCCCTGTCTCATAACCATTCTGTTTCAATAACTTAGCCAAATCTCCAATTAGAATAGAGGTCTGACTTGCAGAAACAGCATCTGCAAAAATTTCCTTCGGACGCATCTGTTCGATTTTAATATCTCTTTCGGCAATTGCCTTATCACGTTCTTCTATTTTCTTCTGCGCCACCATTAAAGCTTTTGATAACAACTCATCATCTGATAAGTTCTCCTGATCTTCTATGTATCCGCCATTCTTACGGATAGAAGGAAGCACCTCTGAGGTAACCCAGTGTTTGAATCGTTTTGCCGATTCCAGCTTACTTCCGAAAATCAGGGCATAAAGACCAGATTCGTTGATAATCGTCAGCCCTCTATTCGGAATATCACCACTAGCCAAACTAACTGGTAATACATCTTTTGGTATATGATTTTCTATGGTCGCGATTTCCGACTTTTGAAGTACTCTCCTATCTTCTTCTGCTACATGAGCTGCAAGAGCATCTTTTGTATTTTTATAACCAAGAGCCGTTGCTACATCTTTTCCTACAAAGTAGGTTTCATTATTCAGTTGTAATGACTAATTGAAATTAGCTGCAAACATACTTATTCACATGAACTTTCTTTTTCTTAACCTTCTTCTTTCTCTTTGACGTTTGAAACCTCGTTTTCTTCCCAGTGAAGTGATTGTGATTATTCGGTTGAGAAATTTCTATCACCTCCCGATTTTTATGGTATAATCTTCTTACAAAATACAAGGGGAAAATTATACATGGATGATTTTACATTAGCACTTCTAAAATTATTTAAAGAAAGACAAATTCTGACTTTATCGCAACTAGGTGCTATTTTAAATGTTGATTGTCTTCACTTATCACAACCAATACATTTTTTAATAGAGCAAGGATACCTGAAAAAAGGAATCGAAATTCCACCTACAGAAGGAGATCTGCTTTCTTTAGACACTCCCATAGAAATTACATACAAAGGAATCGTATCCATTTCATTAACGCAAAAAGAACAAAAATATTTCAAATACAACGAAGTTCGTGCTTGGATTACTCTCTCCATATCCATAGCTGCATTTCTTTTAAGCGTCCTTAGCTTATACTTAAAATATTAATCAAATTGATGATGATAGTTGCAATTCCCAACAGAATAACCCCCCACCAAATCACCTCATACATTATGGGGTGATTTTTTTGCAACCTGTTCCACATTCTTCCTCACTCCCCTTCCTTCAGCAAAGTCTCTATAGATACTCCCAAATAACCAATTGCCATTATCTACTTTTTGTAGAATAGCATGGTAAAAAAATATAATCCTGTGGAATACCGTATAATCTGGACATCATCTCAATCTCTGGTATTCCTGGAACTACTTTCCCTTTTTCCCAGTTTACAATTGTTGTTTTGCTTACTTTCATAGCTTTTGCAACATCATCCTGAGTCATATTCGCATTTACTCTTGCTGCTGCGAGACTAATCTGAAATTTTTCCAATTTATTTCACCTCTCCTTCTTCCGTTATTATATTCTACTTTTTGTAGACTGTCAATACTTTTTGTAGAATATTTTTTGTTTTAGTATTGATTTTTCTCCACTTTTTGTTATACTAAAACCATAAGGAGGTAACTCATATGCCTGAAGAAATATATAAAAAAATCTTTTCAAAAAATCTTAATCACTATATGGAAATAAATAAAAAAACTCAATCTGACTTAGTAACTGATTTGGGGTTTAACAAATCTGCGGTTTCTACGTGGTGTAATGGTACAAGACTACCCAGAATGGATAAAGTTGACTCCTTGGCTAAATATTTTGGAATTAACCGTTCTGATTTGATTGAAGAAAAGTCTTCCAGATCCGATGCAAATTATTATCTCAATGATGACGCAAAAGATATGGCTCAATTTCTCTTTGAGAATCCGGAGTACAAGGTTCTCTTCGATGCTTCCCGTAAAGTAAAGAAAGAGGATATCGAATTTGTAAAACAAATGATGGATCGAATGAGAGGTGATTCCGACGACACTGGATGTTAATACCTTGGAAGTGAATCTTCCTACCACAATTGCCGGATATACCGTTTCAAATCCTGATACTTCATATACCATTGTTCTGAATTCAAGATTAACTTTTGAGCGCAGAATGCTGGCATATAAACATGAACTGGCGCATATCAAAAATGGGGATTACGAACGAAAAAACGATGTCAACATTTTAGAATTTTATGCGCACGGAATAGTATGACAATAACTCAATAGAGTTGTTATAAATTGTGTGAAAATATAAGGAGAAGCAAGAATGACTGAATTAAGAAAACCTCGACAAATCGGAAGTGTAATTCAAATTTTGGATAGGTACACCCTCCTTATTGATGCCGGAAAACGTGCTGTCTCTGTAGGTGATACCATTCAAATATATACACTGGGCGAACCCATCTTGGATTTACATGGAAATCCACTGAGCTACTACATCCATATCAAAGACGAATTGGAAGTCATACAGACTGAAGAATTATATTCATTATGCAAAAAAACCAAGATAATCGAAAAAAGTGTTCCGAATGTCATGGCGCTTTCTCCTATGCTCGAAAAAACCATTCAGGAACATCAGCCTTTACACATAAATGAGGAAGAAATCTATCCCATAAAATCTATTGACACCAAAATACATATCGGTGATCCGGTTAAGCTGGCTTGACAAAAAAATAAACCAATGGTAAGATGGTCTGTAACAGAGATGGTCGTTGTTGAGATGACTAGCGAAAGTCCCTCTTACCGTTTAGACGGAAGGAGGGACTTTTTCTTTTTCTCATGGAAATGCCAACTACATATGATAAACCATTCAAATCTTATGAAGAACTTATCGCAATTCTTGAAAGCCGTCACATTATCGTAGACAACAAGGATTTTGCAATGCGTGCGCTGGAAAATTTTTCGTATTATGGAATTATTAACGGCTATAAAAATACTTTTATACAGCTTCCCGATTCTGACAATTTTATTCCAGGAACTAAATTTGAGGAACTTTATACCCTGCATATCGTTGATACTGCGCTCAATAATATAATTTTCAAATATATACTCTTTTTAGAAAAAGCTCTAAAATCAAGGATTTCATATCTTGTATCTGAAAAATACGGTGTATTTACAGACTATGAAGATATGTCCTGCATGAATCCTAATGATTATTTACATACAAGACATTACAGCAATTCTACCGGAAGAAGAAGAAATATTCTGAGACGTTTAAAAGAAAACATTTCTGAAACCGGGCGTAACCCGAGCATGGTTCATTATCTTAACCACCATAATCATGTTCCCGCTTGGATTTTAACAACTAACATTTCTTATGGTCTCACTATTGAATGGTATAACCTTCTAAAATCTAATGATAAGCAGGCTATATGTGACACGTTTATTTCTCCTGGGTTATGTACTGCCGAAAAAACAAAAGAATTTGTTCACAAGGCATTCGACATAACGAAAGAATATCGGAACAAAATTGCACATGGAAACCGAACCTTTAGTATTATCTCTTTACCCCAACTCCCTAAGGAGCAAGTACTCGCATTTACTTTTAATTCCATATCTGAGACCGAATACAACAACAGAATGGGACAGAACGATACCATGGCAGTCTTACTCGCACTTATGGTAATGCTTTGTGATCCCTACATTATTACTAATCTGCATACAGAGTTAACTGCAGCCTTATCACCTTATAAAAACGTTCTATTCAATAACAAAACTATTTTTGAAGTCTTCGGATTTCCTGATAACCTATTTGAACGATTAGATACCTTTTTCAAAAGAAAATTTTTATAAAGTAAAATTGGAACAGGGCTATAGAATATACCCCAAATCTAAATAAGGTATAATGAAGTTACAAAGACATAAGCTATATTGAGTGGAATCTGAGGACGGAACAGGCGGCCGTCGCCCATAGTTAGGAGATGTGGATTGTCACCCACCTATTTCATTCAAACAGTCAGCAGGTAACTTCGGTTGCCTGCTATTTTATTTCTAACATATAAAAAACAGCCCCTGGCGGCAACCAGAGACTATTTTCCGATACCTCCGAAGAGATACCCATGTATAGAACACACATATTGTATCATCCTCGGAGCAGCCTCGCAAGCGGAACACCCGTTCCCGCTGGCTGTTATTTTTATACTCTTTTTCGCTTTTGCGACGTCGCAACAGCATACACTGTACAGGAGGATGATACTCATGTATGAAAATCTGCAGTTCACCTATGGTTCCGGTACTTATGCCATCTACCTCCGGAAGAGCCGGAAGGATCTGGATGCAGAAGCCCGTGGAGAAGGGGAGACCCTTGCCCGACACCTGGCTATCCTGAAGGACCTGTCCAAACGGATGCGGTTGAATATCATCCGGGTCTACGCAGAGGTGGTATCCGGTGAATCCATCGAAGCCCGCCCGCAGATGCAAAAGCTTCTCCGTGATGTGGAAACCGGCATCTACGACGGGGTTCTGGTAGTTGAGGTGGAACGTCTGGCAAGAGGTGACACTTCTGATCAGGGACGGGTGGCAAAGACCTTCAAGTTCTCGAACACACTGATCATTACTCCGGCGAAGACTTATGATCCCAACAACGAATTTGATGAGGAATATTTCGAGTTCGGACTCTTCATGTCCCGCCGGGAATATAAGACGATCCGCCGCCGGCTGACCGCCGGCATGGATGCCTCCTGCCGGGAGGGAAAATACACCGGTAATGTGCCGCCCTACGGCTATGAACGATGCAAGCTGAAAAAAGAAAAGGGCTGGTCCCTTACCGTGGTCCCGGAGCAGGCTGCCATCGTCCGGATGATCTTTGAATGGTACGGAAGGGGCTTACGCGGCGAAAAGGCGGGTTACAGCAAGATTGCCCAGGAACTGAACCGGCTGGGCATTCCTGCCCCCTCCGGCGGCTCCTGGACGCAGTACAGCGTCCAGAACATCCTGCGGAACCCGGTCTATGCGGGATATATCAAGACCGGCTACCGCAAAGAGGTCAAGCAGCTTGTGGATGGAAAGCTGATCCGCAGCCGTCCGCTGAATCACGACTGTCGGCTCTATCCCGGCAAGCATGAAGCGGTCATCTCTCAGGAAATCTGGGAAACCGTAAGCAAACGTTTCCGGAGGCGCACGGCAGATTCCTCCACCAGAAGCCGTCCCGCCCGGAATCCGCTCTCAGGACTGGTGTACTGCTCCTGCTGCCACCACGTCATGCAGCGCCGACCGTACCAGAGCGGAGCACCGGCAAGTCTTATCTGTACGACCAAGGGCTGTCCCACCGTCTCTTCCTTCCTGCATCTGGTAGAGCAGCGCATTCTGGATGCCCTGGAGGTGTGGCTGGCATCCTGTGAGCTGCCGGATCCGGAGAAGCTTCCGAACAACACGGAGCGGATCTCTCTTCTGAAATCCGGTATCACTGCCTGCCGGTCCGAACTGGAGGAAACCCTTGCCCAGATTGAACGGCAATATGACCTGCTGGAGCGTGGGGTATATACAGAAGAAATGTTCTTCGAGCGGAATGCCCGGATGAGAAAGAAGAAAGACGAGCTCACTGCCCGGCTGGAAGCACTGCAGGCAGAGCTGAAGGATGAAACGGGCAGAGATGCGGCGATCAAGAACCTGCTGCCAGCACTCCGGACCATCCGGGAAGCCTACAGCTCCATAGACAGCCCGGCTGCCCAAAACGCTCTTCTGAAGGAAGTGATCGATCATGTAGAGTACACCAAGACCGAAAATGGACGTTGGGGATGCCCGGACAGCTTCACCCTCGAGATTTTCCCACGGGTAAATCCGAGGGCTTGAAAAAGTCCAATTTTCCTTGAAAATCCAAGGTTTTCCATCACATCCAAGGTCTGTGTGCGGCTTCTTCCGTTCCAATATCAGTCAGTGTCGCCATACATTCCTTATATGGCATGGTATATCTCTGTGCCAGATACCGCATACTGGCTGCCAGCTCCCCATCCGGACCGCCGGACTGCAAAAGGATAGGTTTATCTCAGCTTATCCCATTCCTCCGGATATCGGGCAAAATATTCCCCCATCTGCCGTTTCAGATGCATGACCAGACCATCGTAAAAACGCTTCTTCTCTTTTTCCCCCATTTCCTGCAGATCACAGCCCTCACCAGAAGTGCTTTCCACCCTGGAAGGCAGCGCGCATAATTCCTGCTTCCTTTTCATGGATCAATCCTTTTTTTCACATACTATCCTGTCTGCCTGCAGAATATACTATTATCAATTCATTTTCTGACCAGGGTTCTGATGCTATGGGAAACAGCTATTCATCCACCGGCGCTGCCTACATACGGGTCTCCACGGAAGACCAGACCGAATTTTCACCGGACAGCCAGCGAAAAAAAATACAGGAATACGCAGATCTCCACCACATACAGATTCCTGAATCCTATGTATTCGTAGATGAAGGTATCAGCGGACGCTGTGCAGACAACCGCCCGGCATTTCTCCATATGATCGGTCTTGCAAAACAGACTCCCCGCCCCTTTGACCAGATACTGGTCTGGAAATTCTCCCGATTTGCCAGAAGCCGCCAGGACAGCATCTTCTACAAATCCATGCTCCGAAGAGAATGCGGTATTGATGTGATTTCCATCACCGAACAGCTCTCTGATGATCCCACCTCCATCCTGATCGAAGCACTTTTAGAAGCCATGGATGAATACTACTCCATCAACCTGGCACAGGAAGTCCGTCGGGGAATGAATGAAAAATTCTCCCGGGGCGGCATCGTGGGACCTCCTCCCTTCGGATATCTGCCCGGAAAAGAGCGGTATGAAACAGATCCCCATAATGCCCTGTTCATTCCCATGATATTTTCCGATTTTCTGCAGGGAATGTCTTATCGACAGATCGCCGAAAAGCTGAACCGAATGGGCGCCAGGACGATCCGCGGAAATTTTTTCGAAGCGCGTACCGTCAAATATATTCTTGGTAATCCGGTCTATCTGGGCAGACAACGGCGGCATCCTTCCCCTTCGGCAGATGCCTTTGTTACTGCTGCAGCCTTCCACGAACCACTGATCTCAGAAGATATCTTTCAGGAAGTTCAGGAGCGGATCCACCTGCTTTCGCATAACTGTCAAACCCATTCTTCTCAGACCGCTGTTTCCTTTATGCTCAAAGGGCTCGTCCGGTGCAGCCACTGCGGTGCCACTCTGACCCGAACCGGAAAAGGGGAAGGACTGCAGTGCTGCAAATATGCCAGAGGACAATGTCCGGAAAGTCACAGCATCACTCTGCCCCGGCTCAATTCTGCGGTTTTCAGACAGCTTTCCCTGGACTTTCCCCCAGCCATGAAGCTGACACTGACTGACGGCTGCCCGGAAAAGGCGGCAAAAAAAGGCAGGAATCAGATTCCTGCCCCAAACATCCTGCTGACTTTTTCTGAACTTCTGCAGCTGCTTGAAAAGCCTCTTCTCTCCAGCCGGACCAAAAACCAGATTCTGCATACACTCATATCCAGAATCATCTTCTCCCGAAAAGAGGGAACCATACAGATCTACTATCGCCGCTGATTATTTCCAGCGTTTTTTCTTACCAAACAGCATACATAACACCAATAGTGGGAAGATCTCCAACCGCCCTGCCAGCATATCGAAGATCAGCACCAGCTTGGACACATTCGAAAACAAGCCAAAATTCTCCACCGGTCCCACCAGCGACAATCCCGGACCAATATTGTTGAATGCAGACGCAACTGCCGTAAAATTCGTAACACTGTCAAAATTATCCAGTGACACGATCAGCACGGAGGTCACAAATATGGCAAGGTATGTGATCAAAAATACATTAATAGACCGAAGTACCTCATGTTCCACCTGCTTCCCTTCAAAACGGGTCTTACGCACATTCCGTGGATGGATAATAAAAGCCAGCTCCTTTAATACGGTCTTCGCCATGATCACAATACGGGACACCTTAATTCCGCCTCCTGTACTGCCTGCACAGGCTCCGATGAACATCAGTATCACCAGTATGGTCCTTGAAAATTCCGGCCACAGGTCGAAGTTTACGGATGAAAAGCCGGTGGTCGTAATAATGGATGCCACCTGAAATCCCGCGTGCAGAAGAGCCTCTCCCACATTTGCAAACATGGATGCAATATTTACGGTGATCAAAAGTATCGAAACACCAATGATCCCGAAATACGCACGTGCCTCCTCACACTTGAATGCCTCCTTGATACTGCCGGAATAGATCAGAAAATACACATTAAAATTCACACCAAACAGGATCATGAATACCGTCAGGATCAGCTGCACCAACGCATTATACTCTGCTGCGCTGCTGTTCAGGATGCCGAAGCCTCCGGTTCCTGCAGTCGCAAAGGACAGGTTGATGGAATCAAAGATCGGACATCCTGCCGCGATCAGCAGAACCATCTCCACCACCGTCAGTACCAGATAAATGGTATACAAAATCTTCGCCGTACTGCGCACCTTGGGCACCAGCTTGCCCACAGAGGGTCCCGGGCTCTCAGCCCGCATCAGATACATACTGGACGCACCTGCCACAGGAAGCATGGCAAGCATAAACACCAGTACACCCATTCCACCGATCCAGTGGGAAAAGCTCCTCCACATCAAAACAGAACGGGGCAGTATCTCCACATCCTTCAATATCGTTGCACCGGTCGTTGTAAATCCGGATACGATCTCAAACAGGGCATCCACCGGATTAGGGAAAAAACCGCTGAAATACAGCGGAATGGCTCCGAAGATACTCATGGTAATCCAGCAAAGCGCCACACTTACATATCCCTCCGAAGAGAAGATCGTCGCATTCTGCGGCTTTTTACCGCGGAGTATTGTTCCGCACACCAGACAGAGCAGCGCCGAGCCAAGGAACACCCAAAGACTCTTCTCCCCATAAATCAGAGCAGTCAGAGCAGGCAGAAGCAAAAAAACAGTCTCCAGCTGCAGTATGCATCCCACTATATAGCGTATCATCTTCAGATTCATAATGTATGCTCCACCTTTGTCTGGCTTATTGCTGATGCAGAGTAAGGATTTCTCAAAATATCGTTCACATCCTTTAATTCTCCGCAGCTTGTTGTGATCACTACAACGGAATCTCCCACCTTCAGGCAGTCCTGACCCTTGGGGATAATGATCTTCCCGTTTCTGTGGATCGCGCAGACCAGCAGATTGGACTTCAGCTCCAGATTCTGAAGCGGCACATCTGTCACCCCGCTGCTCTCACGGATAATGAACTCCAGTGCCTCTGCTTTTCCATCCACCAGACGATACAGAGTCTCAACATTACTGCCGATAGAATTCTGAAGGGCACGTACATACTGCAGGATGGATTCAGCCGTAATATGCTTGGGATGAATGATACTTCCGATATCCAGCGCTTCTATGACCGAATCATATGTATTGCTGTTGACCTTGGTGACCTTCTTGGCACGGCTCATACTCTTTGCATACAGAGAAAGCATAACATTCTCTTCGTCCATATTGGTGAGTGCCACAAAGCCCTCTGCATCCGCCAGTCCCTCTTCCTCCAGAAGCTCCTGATCCGTTCCGTCTCCGTTGATGATCATCGCCTGAGGAAGCAGTTCACACAGCTCCTCGCAGTGCTCGCGGTTCTTCTCCACGATCTTGACCTCAATTCCCATTTCCAGAAGCTTCCTGGCAAGATAAAAGCTGGTCTTTCCGCCTCCGATGATCATCGCATTCTTCACCTGATTGGTCTGAATACCGATCAGACGGAAGAAGCGGCTCGCATTCACGGAAGAAGCAACGATGGAGATCGTATCATTTGCATTCAGCTCGATCTCACCATCCGGTATCAGTACCTTTCCATCACGCTCCACAATACAGATCAGAACCTCGCAGCGGGACAATGCCGATATATTCCTGATCTTCTGTCCACAGAGCGGATTCTTCTCATCGATTCTGAAACGCAGAAGCTCGATCCTTCCCTGGGCAAACATATCGATCTCAATAGCGGACGGAAAACGCAGCAGACGTGCAATATCCATGGCCGCAGCCAGCTCAGGATTGATGACCATGGACAACCCGAGCTCATCTTTGATGTGACGGATCTCTCTGTGGTAAATGGGATTCCGCACTCTGGCTATGGTCTGACAGTCTCCTGCCTTCTTTGCGATCAGACAGCAAAGCAGGTTTACCTCATCTGCATTGGTCACTGCGATCAGAAGATCTGCCTTCTCGATCCCTGCATCTGTCTGGATACTGTAGCTCGCTCCATTTCCCACGATTCCTCTCACATCCGCCAGATTGGTAATCCTCTGGATCACATCCGATTTCTGGTCAATCACAGTAATGTCATGACCTTCACGGGCCAACTGCTCTGCGAGCGCACTTCCTACCTTCCCGCAGCCTGCTATTATGATGTTCATTTTTTAATCTTATCCTCCCGGTATTTGAATAATTGCCCTAATCATAGCACCCTCTGATGAAAACTTCAAGACTATCCTATCCTTTTACAGTCCGGACCTCCGAACTGCGTGATGATCAGCTGCGCCAGTGCCGGATTGGGAGTCTTGATATTTACCGGATATTCCAGTCTTTTCTCATAATTCCACATTTAGCAGGCTCCTCCTTCCCATGGCCATGGTTGATTGACCCATTCCCAGCTCTTCTGACAGCTTCTGGAGGTATCCACCGTAAGCGGACCGAACATGGCTGCATATTCCTCCAGCGCCTGATTTCTCAACCGGCTGTATTCCTGAAAATACGCCAGGGCAGCCTGATCTGACGGATGGGTATCCAGATAAAGGTTCGCCTCTGTCACTGCAAAGCTGACCATATTTACCCAGTTCAGCATCTGCTGTCTGGTTGGTTTTTTCTGTGCCATTATCTGCATCCCCCTCTCACACCGCGAAACGGCTTATTCAATTCCGGGAAAATCGTACCGCATGCCATTCCCCGCTCCAGGTCATATACCGTATTCCAATGCTGCCACGGTACATATGCCATTGCCACCGGAAAATCCTCCCGGGAACCGCAGACAGGCGCTGCAGGACGAGTACAGGAAAATCTCTGATAATCTTCCACTTTACAAAATCCTTTCTTTTTTCCTTCTCTTTCTATCCTATGAAAAGGTCAAAAAAAGGTGACAGACTTTATGCATCTATCACCTTTTCCATTCATATACTATTTATTTCCGATGCTCATGCGTGAACAAATGCTCCTGACAATACTCATAATTCCCCACACATTTGGAGCAGTAACGAAATTCCAGATTTTCCCCGTCCTCTTCCGTACGTCCGCAGACCGCACACTTGTGGTGCGCGCTTCTGTTCACTGCCTTCTGTACCTTTTTCTCATAGGTCTTTCGGCGCTTCGCTTCTTTTGGCGAAAACTTATTTCTCCGGGTCGCAAAATAAAAGATCACAAAATTCAGGAACGACACGATTGCCGCCACACTGTTGGCAGGATGCGCCACAATACCAAGCTGCAGAAGAGAAAGCCATGACATGCTTCCCACGGGAACAATAAAGCCTGCTATGATCGTAATTGCAAAATACAGTCCGTTGGCATATCCCAGCCATCTGCACTTGATCGGAATGATAAAGAACAAAAGGAACTGCACATCCGGAAACAGCGCTGCAAAAGCGAAGAACAGGGACATATTCAAATACATGGTTCCATAGGAAAAGTTCAGCCCGGTCACCAGATAAATACCCAGACAGACCAGTACATGCAGCAGCACGCCGGAGAAAAAGTACAGGTTGAACTTAAAGGCTCCCCACTGATACTCCAGCATCTTTCCTATGGAATAGTACAGATACAAAGAGAAGAAGATCCACAAAAAGCTTCCGTCCGGGGGCTGGATCAGAAAGGTAAATATCCTCCAGATCTGTCCATGCAGGATTGCTTCCGCATCCAGCGCAAGATACTGGGTATACAGATTCGGTGACACCACCTGAACCACAAAGCCAATTGCATACAAAATAATGATATAATACATCAGATTCGGAATCGCGTATTTTCCATATCTGCGTTCCATCTTATCGATCCATCTCATAAAAAATATCCTTTCTTTCAAAAAGTGATACAAATATCTACTATTATAAATTTTCCTGCTTCTTTTGTCAATGAAGGGATGGCAGGCTGCTGATCTGAAGGGCTTTTAAAATCTTAACGTAATATTTATGGACTCCTTTCCCTCCTTTTCATATAATATAGCATGGTAAAAAAACGAAAGAAAAATGTGAGGTGAAGGCAGAAAAACTGCCATATATATGAACAAATGTTATCGTCTGGGAATCGATATTGGTTCCACCACTGTAAAAATCGCTGTTTTAAACGAGGAAAACCAGATCCTGTTTTCCGATTACGAAAGACACTATGCAAATATCCAGGAAACTCTGGCTCTGCTTCTGGAACGTGCCGTCAATGATCTGGGTGATATGGACGTCTATCCGGTCATCACCGGCTCCGGCGGACTGACACTTGCACAGCATCTGGACATTCCCTTTGCCCAGGAGGTCGTGGCTGTATCCGAGGCACTGCAGACCTATGCCCCCAAGACAGAGGTGGCGATTGAGCTGGGCGGAGAGGATGCCAAGATCATCTATTTTGAAGGCGGCAATGTGGAACAGCGTATGAACGGCATCTGTGCCGGAGGCACTGGCTCCTTCATCGACCAGATGGCATCTCTTTTGCAGACCGATGCCACCGGACTGAATGAATACGCCAAAAATTACAAGGCACTGTACTCCATTGCAGCTCGATGCGGTGTTTTTGCAAAGACCGATATCCAGCCTCTGATCAACGAAGGCGCAACAAAGGAAGACTTGTCTGCCTCTATTTTCCAGGCTGTGGTAAATCAGACCATCAGCGGTCTTGCATGCGGCAAGCCGATCCGCGGATACGTGGCATTTCTGGGCGGACCTCTGCATTTCCTGTCAGAGCTCCGCGGTACATTCATCCGCACTCTGAAGCTGGATGAAGAACATACCATTATTCCTGAGCATTCTCACCTGTTTGCTGCTTCCGGTTCTGCCCTTCTCTCCAAGAAGGAAAAGGCAGTCCCCGCACAGGATCTGATCCGACGGCTGAACTCCAGGATTCAGATTGCCTTTGAGGTAGAACGTCTCGATCCGCTGTTTTCTGACAAGGATGCTTTTGCAGCGTTTGAAAAACGGCATGCCCGGGCAAAGATAATGAAAAGAGACCTTGCCTCCTATGAAGGCAACTGTTTCCTTGGTATTGACGCAGGATCTACCACAACCAAGATCGCACTGGTAGGCGAGGATGGCTCCCTACTCTACTCTTTCTATCATAATAATAATGGAAGTACCTTACATATTACACTGGAAGCACTGAAGGACCTGTTCGCCAGTCTTCCCGAAAAGGCACATATTGTCCGCTCCTGCTCCACCGGATATGGTGAGGCGCTGGTAAAGGCGGCGCTTATGCTGGACGAAGGCGAAGTAGAGACGATCTCTCACTACTATGCTGCTCAGTTCTTTGACCCGCAGGTGGACTGTATTCTGGATATCGGCGGTCAGGACATGAAATGTATCCGCATCAAGAACCATACGGTCGATAATGTACAGTTAAACGAGGCATGCTCATCCGGCTGCGGCTCTTTTATTGAGACCTTTGCCAAATCACTGAACCTTTCCATTCAGGATTTTGCACAGGCAGCATTATTTGCCGAAAACCCCATCGACCTGGGAACCAGATGTACCGTATTTATGAACTCCCGTGTGAAACAGGCACAGAAGGAAGGCGCCGGTGTGGATGATATTTCCGCAGGTCTTGCCTATTCCGTCATTAAAAATGCCCTGTTTAAGGTCATCAAGGTGTCCGATGCCTCCTCACTGGGAAAGCACATCGTTGTACAGGGCGGTACTTTCTACAATAATGCGGTTCTTCGCAGCCTGGAAAAGATCGCCGGATGTGAAGTGATCCGTCCTGACATTGCAGGCATCATGGGTGCCTTTGGCGCTGCCCTGATCGCAAGAGAACGCTACGAAGGTCAGGCGACCACCATGCTTTCCAGAGAACAGATGGAGGCATTGGAATACTCCACCTCCATGACCAAATGCCACGGCTGTACCAACAACTGCCGTCTGACCATCAACAAGTTCTCCGGCGGCAGACGCTTTGTCTCCGGCAACCGATGTGAAAAGGGACTGGGAAAGGAAAAGAATAAGAACCATGCGCCAAATCTGTTCGCCTATAAGAACGAGCGCCTGTTTTCCTACGAACCACTGCATGGAGCAGCGGCGGAACGGGGACTGGTAGGCATCCCCCGTGTCCTGAACATGTACGAAAATTATCCGTTCTGGTTTACCTTCTTTACCAGACTGAAATACGAGGTCGTCCTTTCACCGGCGTCCACCCATGAGCTGTATGAACAGGGCATCGAATCCATTCCCAGCGAGTCCGAATGTTATCCGGCAAAGCTCGCTCACGGGCATGTAAAATGGCTTCTGCAGCACAACATCCCATTCATCTTCTACCCCTGTGTTCCTTACGAGCGCACAGAGTTTAAAGATGCAAACAACCACTATAACTGCCCGATCGTTACCTCCTATGCGGAAAATATCAAAAACAATATGGAGGAGCTTAAATCAGACCGTTTTGATTTCCGCAATCCGTTTTTAAGCTTTGAAAGTCCGGAGATACTGACCAAACGGCTGATTGAAGAGTTCAACGGAGAAAAGGGCATGACCGCCGCTGAGATCACAGAAGCTGCCAAAGCAGCCTGGGAAGAACTTCGTCAGGCACGTCTGGACATCTGCAAAAAAGGCGAAGAAACGCTGAAATGGATGGAGGAGACCCATACCCACGGTATTGTACTTGCAGGAAGACCTTATCACATCGATAATGAGATCAACCATGGTATCCCGGAGCTGATCACCAGTTACGGCATGGCAGTCCTGACGGAGGACAGCATCTCTCATCTGCATGAGGAAGAACGACCCTTACGTGTCATGGATCAGTGGATGTACCACTCCCGCCTGTATGCAGCTGCAAATTATGTGAAGACCCGGGAGGATCTGGATCTCATCCAGCTCAACTCCTTTGGATGCGGACTGGATGCAGTTACGACCGATCAGGTATGTGAGATCCTGAACAATTCCGGCAAGATCTATACCTGTCTGAAGATCGATGAGGTAAGCAATCTCGGAGCGGCGCGGATCCGGATCCGTTCCCTGCTCTCAGCAATCCGGGTACGTGAAAAGAAAAAGGAGCAGAGACAGATCGTATCCTCCGCCTATGAACGTGTAATATTTACAGAGGAGATGCGCAGGAACTACACCATCCTCTGTCCGGATATGTCCCCTCTCCACTTCAATCTGCTGGAGTCCGCTTTCCGATCCTGTGGCTATCAGATTGATGTTCTTCCGAGAGCAGGACGAAATGCGGTTGATCTGGGACTGAAATACGTAAACAATGACGCCTGCTATCCTTCTCTGATCGTTATCGGTCAGATTATGGAGGCAGTGCTGTCCGGTAAATATGATCTGTCCAAGACCGCCATCCTTATCTCCCAGACAGGCGGCGGCTGCCGTGCCTCCAACTATATCGGCTTCATCCGCCGGGCACTGGAGAAGGCAGGTCATCCGGATATTCCGGTCATCTCCATCAACCTGAGCGGTCTGGAGAAGAACCCTGGCTTCCGGTTTACACCACAGATGCTGTTCAAGGGAATGTACGCACTGGTATTTGGAGACCTGTTCATGAAGGTGCTCTACCACACCCGCCCCTACGAGCTTGTAAAGGGTGAAGCGAATAAGACCTATGAGAAGCTGAACAAACGCTGCAAGACATTTCTCATGCAGAAGCACCCTTCCTGGAAAGGATTTAAAAAGCTCTGTAATGAGATCGTGGAGGAATTCGATCAGATCCGTGTAACCGGTCAGAGAAAGCCCCGGGTGGGTATCGTAGGCGAGATTCTTGTAAAGTTCTCCCCGTCCGCCAACAATGGTCTGGTAGATCTTCTGGAGTCCGAAGGCGCAGAGGCTGTAGTTCCGGATCTTATGGACTTCCTGCTCTACTGCTTTAAGAATACCGAATTCAAAGCACAGTATCTGGGCAAGAAAAAAATGTCCGCATATGTGGGACGCCTCGGCATTAAGGCTCTGGAATTCTTCCGGGCGCCTGCCAACAAAGCACTGGCAAAGAGTATCCACTTCTCTCCTGCCTCCAACATCGACCATATGGCAGATATGGCAAAGGACATCGTTTCCCTGGGCAATCAGACCGGTGAAGGCTGGTTTTTGACCGGAGAGATGCTGGAGCTCATTGAAAATGATACACCCAATATTGTCTGCACACAGCCCTTCGGCTGCCTGCCAAACCACATTGTTGGTAAAGGTGTCATTAAAGAGCTTCGCCACCGTCACCCGGCTGCCAATGTGGTCGCTATCGACTACGATCCCGGTGCCAGCGAGGTCAATCAGCTGAACCGGATCAAGCTCATGCTGAGTACCGCATTCAAAAATATGGAACAGAAAAAAGAAGCATAAATCATCTTATCAGGAAAAGGCAGGTCCAATCGACCTGCCCCTTCCCGTTTTTATTCATAATTATCTCATGGACTGATACATGGTATCCAGCATCTCGTCGGTGATCTCCACCGGGTTGTTATAAAGGTTCGGATGTCTGCTGATACGCACCAGGTCTGCCACCTGTTCGTCTGTCAGATGAAATTCCTTCAGATCTGTGCGAAGTCCCGTATCCACCTTTAACTGATAAATGGCATCTGCCATATCATTCATATCCTTAAATCCCAACTGTCTCGCAAATTCATGGATCCTGCCATCCTGTGCATCCGCATTGATCCTTGCAAAATAGTCCAAAGTCAATCCGCATGCCTCTCCGTGAGGGATATGGAGCAGATTGGTCAGCGGGAAGGAACATGCATGGGAACTGGTGGTCTTCGGAAGCGTAAATGCAAGCCCTGCAATCACCGATGCCTCTGCCATTTTAGCTCTTGCCTCCTTATCAGAAGGATCTTGGCAGGCAGTTCTAAGATACCGGAATACGATCTTGCAGGCATGCAGTGCCAGTGCATCACAGACCGGCTGATGCCCCTTGCTCCAGAAGCCTTCCAGTGCATGACAGAGCACATCGATGCCTGTACTTGCGGTCATATATGGGGGCAAAGTATAAGTAAGCTCCGGATCGATCAAAGCGATGGACGGATAAAAGCCATTGGATACAATCGGACCTTTTTTCCCCAGCTCTTTATCGCTCAATACTGCCACACAGGTTACTTCACTTCCGGTTCCCGCAGTTGTCGGAATGGCAATCAACGGCAGATGCTTCTGAGGCATCGCCACACCGGTTCCATGGTATTTTCTTATGGAATCTTCGGTAAAACAGATGGAACCTGATGCCTTTGCACAATCAAGCGCACTTCCGCCTCCCAGCGCAACCAGAAAATCAATCTCATTTTCCCTGATCTGCTTCGCACATGCGTCTACCTCTGTCACTTCCGGGTTTGGTGATACCTGACTGTATACACCTGCAAGCATTCCATCACTTGCCTCTATGATCTTTTCCGCAAGACCGCTTTTCATGAAAAACGGATCACTTACCAAAAGACCTCTTTTGCAGCCCATATCTGCCGCAGCCTGCTTCAATTCCTTCACAACCCCTTCACCAAAACGAATGGTAACCGGCTGTAAATACTCCCACAACATCATTCTACTCCTCCTTATCGAATATCTGGATCACTGTCTTCAGAACCCTACTCCTTTGCTCAAATGCAAACGCAAATGCATCCTGCGCTTTTTCAAAAGGAAAAATGGTTGGATCGATATCCTTCAGATTGATGACACCTTTACTGACTGCTTCAATAGCCTTCGGATAGATATGACGGTATCGCCACACATGTCGGATATCCGCTTCCTTACGCGCCAGTTCTCCGAATAAATACGGCACTTCTCCGCCTGCATTTCCCACATTTACGATCACACCGCCCCGTTTTACGTATTTCCAAGTCGCAGCCAGTGTATATGGACTGCCTGCTGCCTCGAATACCACATCACAGCCCAGACCATTGGTCTCCTCCAGAATCCGCTGCTCCGTATCCTCTTCCTTTGCGTTGATTACCATATCTGCACCAAATTTCTTCGCAATCTCCAGCCGGTTTGGAAGTGCATCGGATACTATGATTTTTCCTGCACCCATCGCCTTACATGCCAGCATGGTCATAAAACCGATGGTTCCCACACCGATGATACCGACTGTTTTACCAAGAGCCACTCCGCCTCTGGATGCGGCGTGCATTCCGACCGCCAGAGGTTCGATCATACATCCTTCCAATGTGGATACATTGTCAGGAAGCTTAAAGCACCATTCCTCCGGATATGCTATGTATTCCCGGATCGCCCCGTCTGTGGGCGGCATTGCCGCAGCCATAAAACGTACATCCGCACAAAGATTATACTTTCCGGTTCTGCAGAACTCACACTTTCCGCACGGTATTCCCGGCTCCAGCGCTACCCGGTCTCCCACCTTCAGGGTCTTCACAGCTTTCCCTGTCTCCATAACGGTTCCTGCACATTCATGTCCCAGAATAAAATCTGCGGGAGCCTTTCTTGTCCCGATGGCTCCATTCTGGAAAAAATGCATATCAGAACCACAGATTCCGCAGTATTCGATCCGAACGACCACCTGTCCCTCAGAAGCCTTTGGCATCTCTTCTTCCACTTCCACCAGACGCCCTTTTTCAGGCATCCGCATCACACGGTTTTTCATACCTGCCTCCGGTCAAGAACCTTTTTTACTTTTATGATGATCTCATCTGCTGTCAGTCTGAATCGCTCTGCAAGATACGGAACCTGTCCCACTTCGCCAAATTCATCCTGAACTCCTACCATCTCCAGCGGTACCGGCACATTCTGAACCAGAACAGATGCAACTGCCGAACCCAGTCCATTCTGCACGTTATGATTTTCAGCGGTTACAATTGCTCCTGTCTCCTCTGCTGCCCGGATCACTGCTGCCTGATCCAATGGTTTCAGGCACCACATATCCAGCACTCTGGCAGAAATCCCCTGCGCTTCCAAAAGCTCTGCGGCTTTCAAAGCTTCTACCACCAGATAACCCATTGCAATGATCGTTACATCCTTTCCTTCCCTTAACAGGTTCGCTTTGCCGACTTCAAACTGCGTACCTTCCTCGTAGATGACCGGTGCCGCTTTTCTGTGCAGGCGCATATACCAGGTTCCATAGGTCTCCTTGGCAAGCTTTGTTACTTCACGTACCGAAATACGATCACAGGGTTCAGCCACCGTCATTTCCGGAATCGTACTCATGATTCCCATATCCTCAAAGGGCATGTGGGTTCCGCCATTTAATGCAGCGGTAATTCCGGGGTCTGAACCAACCACCTTCACATTCTGCTTTGCATATGCACAGGACATAAAGATCTGGTCACATGCACGGCGGGCTGCAAATGGTCCAAAGGTATGCGTAAAGGGAATAAAACCTCTTGCTGACAGCCCCGCTGCCACACCGATCATATCTGCCTCCTGTACGCCGCAATCGAAGGTTCTTTCCGGGAATGCTGCCCGAAACGGCTTTGTTCCTGCTGCGTTCATCAGGTCTGCATCTAACACAACCACTTTCTCATCCTGTTCTGCCATTGCAACCAGCGTCTCGCAAAACTCTTTTCTGAGCTCCTTGTCTCCCATGGCATGCTCTTTTGCAACATTTACACTCATGGTATTCTCCTCCTATTCTCCGATTGCCTCTGCCTGCTCTTCCAGTTCCTTCAGAGCCTCTTCCACCATCTCTGCTGTCACAGGCATATTGTGTGAGCCAAGAGATCCTTCAATCTTGCTGTAGCCTTTTCCTTTCACTGTATGAAGAACAATGACGGACGGCTTTTCCTGCTGCTCCTTCGCTCTTCCGATTGCTGCTGCGATCTGCCCCACATCATTGCCATCTTCCACATTCTGTGCATACCAGCCAAAACTCTCAAACTTCTTCGCAATATCTCCCATTGCACACAGATCTTCTACATAATCATCGATCTGACACTTGTTATAGTCCACAAAAGCGATCACTCTGGACAGCTTTTTCGCATGTGCGAATATAGCCGCCTCCCATACCTGTCCTTCCTCTACTTCTCCGTCTCCAAGAATCAGATAGGTATAATTATCATACCCCTTCAGACGGTTTCCGCAGGCAATTCCCATGGCAGAGCTTGCACCCTGCCCCAGCGAGCCTGTAGTCATATCAATACCCGGAGTCCGATTCATATCACAGTGACTTGGCAGATTGGTTCCCGGCTGATTCAGAGTATCCAGCATCTCCATGGGGAAATACCCCTTTAAAGCCAATGTGGCATAAACCGCCGGACCTGCATGTCCTTTCGATACCACCAGCATATCTCTGTCATCCTTTTTCGGGTTCTGGGGATCAATATTCATCTCTCCACCATACAGAACAGCCAGCACATCCGCGATGGAAAGTGCACCGCCAATATGACCTACACCCAGCTTTCCGATACATTTTATCGTCTCTTTGCGAATCTCAACCGCAAACCTTTTCATCTCATTTACATTCTGCATCTCTTTCATTCCTTTCCGGTATGATATGGTACGTTTAACCGTAGATCTCCTCTTCCAGCGTGAAGACCTTTCCCTTCGCTCCCTTTAAGAATTCCTGGCGCCATTCCTCCAGCCCTTCTGTGAAACCTGTCCTCAGGAAGATATCCGCCATTTCACATCCTACCTCCGGGGCGATCTTCCAACCTCCCATAGTCATCACATTGGCATCATTAATGGCTCTGCACATTCTCGCATCATAGATATCTGTACAGGGCATTGCATATACTCCCTTGTACTTATTGGCAACAATTGCCATTCCGGCTCCGGTTCCGCAGATCAAGATTCCCTTTCCATATTCTCCGCTCTGTATTTTGGGTGCCATGGCTGCAGCCGTAATAAAATATGGTTTTACATGCTCCAGATCGATTGTTCCGCAATCTTCGACTTCATGTCCCTGCTCCAGAAGATGTGCTTTAATCGCTTCTTTTAATGTAAATCCCGATTTGTCTGAACCAATCACTACTTTCATCCTTTTATCCTCACAATTCATCAATTTATTTATATTTACTGGTGCTTTTGCTCCAGCAGGATTCCAAATGCACCTGTCATAACTACTGCCATTCCCAGATACTGGGAAAAGACCATTCTTTCTCCGAACAGTACAAAGGTGATAATGGTCGATACGATCGGCATTAATAACAGAAATGTTTTTACCAGCCATACCTCATAATTCCTCAGATTATAATAGTAGACCACGTAGATCCCTGTCTGCCCCAGTGCTGCCAAAAGCCACGAAAGCCCTGCCGCCCTGTCTGTAACCAGATTTCCCAACTGCCCCAGCGTCCCCATTGCCAATGCAGTTCCGATAAAATATATCATCGTTACAAAATTGTTATAATATGCCACCACATCATCGCAGACCGGGTTGTGTTCATCCAGCTGAACACTTTTAATTACAAACGCATTCAAGGATACAAAAAATGCACTTAACAGGAAAAAAATATTTCCCGGGTCTCCAATCTGGAAATTGGTAAAATCAATTCCCATGACCAAAAATACTCCAAACAGCATCACCAGAGTACATGCCCATGCTTTCCATGTGAATTTCTGCTTATATATGATCATGGAAAGAATGTTTACCATAAGTACATCACATTTCAGAAGTGCCGTTCCACTTGCCGCAGAGGACATGGATAAACCAATAAATGCAGTCAGATCCAGTAAAAACCCAAGCGTACCAATTAGCAACAGTCTCTTCAAAACTCCATGGGTCTGAAGAAGCAGTGGCAGTTCTCTCCTTTTCCACATGATAACTGTCAAAAATATCATTGTAAGAAAACGGATTGCCACACCCGAAGTAAACACCGATGTATATCCGACCAGACGCTGGCTTGCCACATAGTAACTGCCCCAGATGACCGGGAGGATCAAAAGGGGCGCGATCCTCGTTTTCCCTGTATTCATGTTTACCACCATTTAATCTGGCTGGTAACATACTCTCTCAGCTCAATAAACTCCGGTGATGCAATATCTCTCGGTCTTGGAAGATCAATGACCTTTTCCTCCTTGATCGTCGTTGGTTTATTAGAGAGAATCAGACATTTTTCTGACAGATACACCGCCTCTTCAATATTGTGGGTGATAAAAAGTACCGTACTTCCCGTCTTCTGCCACAATTTAATCACCTGATCCTCCAGATAGTAACGTACCTTGATATCCATCTGCGCATATGGTTCATCCATCAAAAGCAGGTCCGGATGAAGTGCAAATGCTCTTCCGATCACAACACGCTGCTCCAGAGAAGCACTCAGTTCATGGGGATAAGATTTACGTACCGCTTCCAGTCCCAGTGTTTCCAAAATCTCTTTGGTGCGTTCCTCGATCACTGCCTGAGGATATTTTTTGATTTTTAACCCATACTGTATATTTTCTTCTACCGTAAGCCACTGATATGCGGACGGCTCCTGAAATACAAATGCCATATTATGCTTCTTGGGATCTGCCGGTTCATTATCAATTAATATCTGTCCCTCTGTGGGCTCTAAGAGCTTTACCAGAAGATTCAAAAATGTAGTCTTTCCGCACCCGGTAGGACCCACAATGCATACAAAATCACCTTTTTTCACATCAAAGGAGATATTATCCAGAACCAGTAAGTCTCCAAATTTTTTTGTTAAACCACGCACCTTTACTTTTGCGTCTTCACTCATATTCGTTCCTCCTGCCAGTTCCTAAATATCCAGATCCGTATTTGCTACAATCTCATTGCGAAGCTCCAAAAAGGCTTTGTCTGTATAACTTCTCGGACGCGGCAAATCCACCACATACTCCTTTTTCACATAGGATGGACGGGATGCCAGCAGCATGATCCGATCTCCCAGATACAGTGCTTCTTCCACATTGTTGGTTACAAATACGATCGTTCTTTTATTCTTTTCCCAGATCTTGATGATCTCGTCTTCCATCTGGTAACGGGTCTGCGCATCCAGCGCTCCAAAAGGCTCATCCATCAGCATGATATCCGACTCTGATGCGTATGCTCTCGCAATACCCACACGCTGCTTCATACCTCCTGACAGCTGCTTTGGCAGAGAATTCTCAAATCCCTGTAAGCCTACCAGCTTGATATATTCCTGTGCCTTTTTTCTTCTGGACTCCTTATCTACACCTTTTAGCTTCTGGTTCATTTCCACATTTCCCATAACGGTCTTCCATGGAAAAAGCGCGTATTTCTGGAATACCATCCCCAGGTTTCCCATCTTAGGGCGCCCGCCCTCAAACAAAACCTCTCCGGAAGTGGCTTTTTCCAGATCAGCCATGATATTCAGAAGAACCGTCTTGCCACACTGACCGGGTCCCAGCAGAACCAGAAATTCATTTTCCTTTACATCTAATGTAATATCCTTTAAAACTTCTACCGTACGATCCTTCAGATAATAAGTTTTACTGATATTTTTTAAGCTTATTTTGTTTTTGAGAACTGCCATGGACAAAGTACTCCTTCTAATCTAATCAAAATCGTGGACAGCAGCATACTGACAACACCGATCACCAGCATACATACGACAATCAACGCCGTATCTCCGGACTCCTGACCTCTGACGATCAGGAAGCCGACTCCCTGTTTTGCTACAATCATCTCTGCCGCTACCACACACATCCATCCGCTGGAAAGTGCGGTACGGATACCTGCCAGAATTGCCGGAACCACTGCAGGAAGAGTAATGTCAAATAAGAGCTGACGTTTATTTGCTCCCAGAACCAGACCCGCATTCACTAAAAGAGGATCAATTTCCTTGATTCCGGAATAAGTATTCAATACGATTGGAACAAAAGAACCGATAAACACGATTACAACCTTCGGAAGCTCTCCAATACCGCACCAGAGAATGACCAGAGGAATCCATGCAATCGGAGGAATAGGTCTTAAAATCTCAAACACCGGATCAAAAAATGCATGGAACCACCTGCTCCAGCCCAATCCGACTCCCAGAAATACCCCCAGTACGATGGAAAATACAAATGCAATCAATACACGCTTCAGACTTGCCCATATATGTACCACAAGAACAGCCTTTGAGATTGGATTTACACAAATATCCAGAAATCTCATTAACGTTTCATATGGAGTAGGAATCATACTGCTTTCTCCCTGCGCCAGCACTACCCACACTGCAAAAAAGATTCCAAGTGATATGACGGGCAGGGCATAATACCATTTCTTAACTTCTGCACTATTCATTCTCGATACCTCCACGGTGCAACCTTCTTCTCAAACATTGCCAGAATATTGTTGAGAAGAGCTCCTGTTATACCAATGGTAAACATTCCGACAATAATAATGTCCGGTCGGATCAACGTTCTTCCAAGCTGGATCATATATCCCAGACCTCTGGTTGCTGCCAGCATCTCTGCTGCTACCAGCGTTGTCCATGAGCTGTTCAGGGACAAGCGGATTCCGGTAAATACCATATTCATGGAGGAAGGGATACATACCGTTGTAAATATCTCCCAGTCGCTGGCTCCAAATGTCTTTGCCACATTGATCCTCACCTGATCGGTCAGACGGATTCCCAGATAGGAATTGATCACACAAGGAACAAATGCTGCCACAAAAATAATAAACATCTTTGCCGACATTCCAATTCCCATGGTGAGAATGATAATAGGAATCCATGCAATCGGCGGAATCGGACGGATAATTTCAAATAACGGGTTCAAAAGAAAGCTCGCCACTTTGTAATAACCCATTATCCAGCCCAGCGGCACACCAACGATCACTGCAACCACAAAGCTGGAAAGAGCCAGCTTTAAACTCTCCATAAAATGCTGTGGAAGTGTGGATCCATCCGGGTTGATATTCGTAAGCTTGAATATAAAAGTTTCTACCACGACCGAAGGAGGGCTTAAAGTCCGGTTGGACACCCATCCAAGGCGCACACTCGATTCCCATAATCCAAAGAACAGCACAAGCCCCAGCACGCTCAAACAGAGATACTTTACTTTGTTTTTCTTTTTATTATCCATTAGGAAAATACCTTTCTAATATACCTTTTCTTCTTCAGGATATGCTGCCGGCAAATCCGACCGCATATCCGTCATGTGTCAGAATAAACTATTCCATGGAAAGACCCTTCTCAGCAGCCAGCGCTTCAACAAACTGACCATCTACAAATCCATTGTCAATCAAAGTCTGTTTATCTTCTGCTGTGTAGCTTCCCTGATCAACGAAGAAATCAATGACATTATCCATAACTGCATCCATCTTTCTGGAGCCGTACTCACCCTTGAAATATTCAATGTTCTTCTCAAGTGTCGGAAGCGGACGGTCTTCTACAAAACGTAATGCCAGTTCTTCTGTAGTATCAATACCATTGTCAAGCTGCATATCCAACAGATATTTTGCCTGACCTTCGTTGTCATCTTTATATTTGTCACAGATATCCATATAACTCTTGAACCATGCATAAACTCCATCCCAGTTCTCTTCGATGGCTTTCTCGGAAGCGATCAGGACGGTCGGGAATTCTTCTCCGGTTGCTTCTCCGCAGGACACCCGAACCCAGCCTTCTTCCTCTGCCTGATAGGACTGAGGATCCCAAAGTGCCACCACATCACCTTCGCCTGCCTTAAATGCCGCATATGCGGACGGAACATCCATATGTACAATATTTACATCGCTCTGTGTCAGACCCAGCTTGGATAAGGTCGCCACCAATCCGAAATGAACACTGGTCGAAGTTGCACAGAGAATTGTTTTTCCTCTCCATGTATCTGCATTTCCAAGAATCTCCGGACATCCTTCAACAGCTCCCTGTACCTGTGCGATCTCGCTGTCAGGTCTCACCCAGTAATCGATTGATACAGAATCTTCTACATTCAGCCCAATGATCTTCGCATTATAAGCAACTCCTGCTGCAATTGCCGGGGCAGAACCATAAGCTCCTGCATCCCACTCATCTGCTCCAAGCGCCTCATTCTGCGTATTTCCACCGGAGAACCATAAGATCTCCATGTCTAATCCATTCTCAGCAAACGTTCCTTCCTGTTCTCCTATGTAACTTGGAAGTCCATGACTGTATGGCTGGTGGCTTACGACAATCGACAACTCCTTTGCAGTCGCAGATTCTCCCTCTGTGGAAGCTTCTGTACTCTGCCCACCGGACGCTGCTTCCTCAGAAGATTTCCCACATCCTGCTGCCAGCGACATTACCATTCCTGCTGCAAGTAACAAGCTCACTAATCTTTTACTTCTTTTCTTCATATTTTCCTCCTTTTACTTTCCCCATTTTCATTCATCTAATGGTAGAATTTCCCGCTTTCTTTAAATTAATCAACTTGATTAATTATTGTGCTTCTATAATACCACAATGGACATTTTTGTCAATTCGTATATTTTTACATATTTTTTCTTTAAATTTTGTCAGTTTTTACTATTTTCTAATTTCTATACAAATAATGTTGCACTATTTCCCATTCCTTAATATAATTAATATATATATTTTTTTCCAGATATTACAAGGATGTACAAAATAGTTATGAGGGATGTTATATGAGAAAACATGGAGGAAACACAGACACTGGCAGATACAGTAACCGCTCACTTGCGCTTCAATTACTCTTTGCGCATGGCACCTTGTCCAGAACAGACATTGCAGATTATCTAAATATTACGACTGCAGCCGTAACATCTATTGTTAATGATTTTTTAGGAGATGGATTATTGATTCAATCAGAGGAAGCCATACCCAGTAATCACCCGCGGGCAGGAAGACGCAGAGCCCCTCTTTCTATTAATTATGACTGGCGGTATATCCTCGCTGTTGATATTCACTCCCATTATGTCAACATTGCAGTCACCAATCTGAAAGGAGATATTCTTGTCAGCGAGACCAACCTTTCACCAGTCATTACAAGTCCGGAGGCATTGTGCACCAACATTGCAGGCGAATGTATCCGTATGCTCTGGAAATCTTCCATTCCAACAGAGAAAATACTGGGTGCCGGCATCACTATTATCGGACCCGTAAATGAGTTGGACGGAATTGCGCTGCATCCATTCCGTCTCTTCGATAAGGAGGTTCCTGTCAAAAAATATTTTGAAAAGGAATTTGCATTTCCTGTAGCCGTAGAAAGCAATGTGTGCTCTTTCCTTCACAGCGAACTTCTTTATACAGATATTGTAACCTATGCGCAGAATATTCTCATGCTGAAATGGGGTCCCGGAGTAGGGTCCGCCATGGCAATTCGGGGACAGGTATACAAAGGATACAATTTCCAGTCTACAGAAATCGGTCATAATCAGATTGCAGAGGAAAACGGGAAAAAATGCAACTGTGGACGTACCGGATGTCTGGAGCCTTCCATCTCAACGGATTGCATTATTGAATTTATTCAAAAAGATATCCAGACTCATCCCGACGGAATACTTGCCAATCTGGAACACCGCATCGGAGCTCCCACCCGAAAGACCCTCGCCCGGTATCTGGAAGCTACCTCTCCTTCTGATCCTCTTTGGGATTTTCTAAGCACCTGTGCCCATGCACTTGCAGGTGTTACGAATAATGCGATTCATATCCTGGCACCGGATAAATTAATCCTGATCGGAGATCTGTTCGAGCATGATTCCATTGTAGAACTCTTTACCAGACAGCTCTATCAGATCAATCCCCAGCTGCCTCTGGATCTTTGTCTCAAAAACCAGACACTCTCCGGTAACAAATATATCGGGGCGACTGCCATTGCCATTGAGCAGTTGCTGCTTCCTATATAGAAGGAGACTGTGAAAAGCGGACATCTCTCATAGACTGAAATACCGAACATCAAGTCGGAAAGTATCACTTTTTGTAAAAGGAAAAACCTATCATAACAACAAGGAAAAAGCAGGTGAACAAACTTTTAAAGCTTGAACACCTGCTTTTACCTACTCATTATATACCAACTCATGAGTCGGCAACTGATAAGTTTATGATAGACTAATTGGAAATATTCTCAATCTGCCAGTCAATCGGCTCCAGTCCATTCGCCTTCAAAAACTCATTGGTCTGACTGAAATGCTTACATCCGAAAAATCCCCTGTATGCAGATAAGGGGCTTGGATGAGGCGCCTCCAGGATCAAATGTTTTGGATTGTGCAGCATAACTTTCTTCATCTGCGCAGGTCTCCCCCAAAGCAGAAATACCATAGGACGGTCCTGTTCATCCAGGATACGGATTGCCGCATCTGTGAACTCCTCCCAGCCTATACCGCGATGGGAATTCGCCTGATGCGCGCGGACAGTCAGTACCGTATTCAGCAGCATGACTCCCTGCTTTGCCCATTTTTCCAGATACCCATTGTTTGGTATATAACAGCCCACATCCGCATGAAGCTCCTGGTAGATATTCACCAGCGATGGCGGAGTATCTACCTCCGGCTTTACAGAAAAACAAAGTCCATGCGCCTGTCCGTCTCCGTGATAGGGATCCTGCCCCAGGATCACCACCTTCACTTCTGACAAAGGCGTAAAAGCAAACGCATTGAATATATCATCTGCCGGAGGAAAAATCTGCCTTGTATTATATTCCTCCAGCACTGTCTTATACAGCCTGGCATAATATGGTTTCTTAAATTCCGGCTTTAATGGTTCCAGCCAGTCATTGGATATTGCCGCCATGATTTTCCTCCTGTAAACGTACCGGAACACCGCATCCTCTCAGATATTCTTTTACTTCGCGTATCTCCAGTTCTTTGTAATGAAACAGGGACGCCGCCAAAGCTGCATCTGCTTTTCCGTCTGTCAGTGCTTCCTTAAAATGCTCCAGTGTACCGGCACCGCCCGACGCAATGACCGGAACTGACACATTTTCCGCGATCATGCGGGTCAGCTCCAGATCATAGCCCGCCTTGGTTCCGTCACAATCCATACTGGTCAGAAGGATCTCACCCGCTCCCAACCTGCATGCTTTCATCGCCCACTCCACTGCGTCGATACCCATATCTACACGACCGCCGTTTTTATAAATATTCCAGCCGCTTCCGTCTGCTCTCTTCTTAGCATCAATCGCAACGACCACACACTGGCTTCCGAACTTATCTGCCGCCTCGCTGATCAGCTCCGGACGCATGATCGCTGCTGAGTTTACGGATATTTTGTCCGCACCCTCTCTCAAAAGCACCTTAAAATCCTCCACGGTCCGGATACCTCCCCCTACTGTAAAGGGAATGAAAACCGTCTCAGCCACCCGGCGCACCATATCTACCACTGTATTTCTTGCATCCGAGGATGCGGTAATATCCAGAAATACCACCTCATCTGCTCCTGCCTTATCATAAGCGGCTGCAATCTCCACCGGATCACCTGCATCCTGAAGATCCACAAAATTAACACCTTTTACTACCCGTCCGTTCTTCACGTCCAGACATGGTATGATTCTCTTCGTAAACATCCGCTGTCCTCCTATGTCAGTTCTGCAAAATTCTGCAGAATTCTAAGTCCCACGTCACTGCTCTTCTCCGGATGGAACTGGCATGCAAACACATTGCCCTGCTCTACAGAAGCATGGATCCGTACGCTGTAATCGGTCACTGCTTTTACGATCTGCTCATCCTCTGCCTTCAGATAATAAGAGTGAACAAAGTATACATAGGGATTGCCTTCCAGTCCGCGAAACAGCCGCCCATGACTCTGAAGCTCCAGAGAATTCCAGCCCATATGCGGAATCTTTAATCCTTCCCTGTCCGGGATCCGCAGGATCTCTCCCTTCAGGATTCCAAGCCCCTCCACTCCGGGTGCCTCATCACTGCGCTCGAACAGAAGCTGCAGTCCAAGACAGATCCCAAGAAATGGAGTCCCTTTGTCTATGATCTCATGGATTACCTCCACAAGCCCATATTCCTTCAGATGCTCCATAGCATCACCAAAAGCTCCGACTCCCGGCAGTATCACTTTGTCCGCACTTAGAAGCAGCTCATGGTCTCTGGTAATGCAGACCTCCTGCCCCAGCCTTTTCAGTGCTTTCTCCACACTGCGGATATTCCCCGCATCATAATCAATCATCGCAATCATCGTGCTCTTCCTCCCTTATGACTCTGTTAAAAAATCCACCGGGTTTTCCTTTATAGAGATCCCACGGTCCGCGATTTCTGCAGAAAGCTGTGGAAATGTCTCATTGATCCGAATATATCTGGATTTCTGATTAAAATAAGAGGTCTTCTCAAACGGGAACCGGATCACCTCCGGTTTTAGAAATCCTACTCCCAGTTCCAGCACACACAGCTTCTGATGCAGTGTAAAAGAAAGCCAGTGCAGATATTTATCCCAGCTCTCCTGCGGTTCTCCTTCCGAAAAAGGAGCTGTAATCTGTTCTCCAAAGATTCCTGCCTGTACAAGTCCCTCCCGATCCTGAAGGGTCACTACAAAATAATCCTTTTTATCCAGCAGCCCCGCCAGACTCCGGTAAAATCCATCCATATCTCCATGCAGATCCTCTCCGATCCCAACCAGGACCAGATTCGCCGCCTTTATTTCCGTTCTCAATTCGTCAAATGTCATTGGTATTCTTCCTTTATTACAATGTCTCTCGACAGATATTGTACCATACTTAAATATTTACCGCCACAAAAAAATGACCGGGGAAATCTCTTCTCCCGGTCATTGCTGCATATACTTAATTCACTAAATCAGCCCGAATGTAGCCTTTTACTGTATCTCCATTATAGTAACAGGTTACCTTGTACCACTTTTTATTATCGCTTCCCGTCTTCTCAGATACAATCGTTACCTTACTTCCCTGGGACAGCTTTGCAACAATACCGCTGGAGGTTGTTGCCTGCGCTCTCACATTTACAATTGCCGGACGTATCTTTCCGCTTCTCACATCACTACCGGTATTATTATCAGTTGAGGAAGAATTGCTTCCGGAGGACGAACCACTCTTACTCTTCGACAGATAATCAGAACGAATATATCCCTCATACCTCGTGTCATTAATATAGAAGGAAACCTTCGTCCACTTCTTTCCGTCCTCTCCCGTCTTTTCCTTCTTGAACTTCACCTTGTCTCCCTGAAGCAGGTTTGATACGACCTTGGAGGAACTGGATGCCTTATCGCGGACACGTACTGCAGATGCCGTTACATAGCGATACTCTTCGCCGTCTGAGGAATTTGTCTCATCCCCCTCTCCGGCTCTTGCATGAAGAGTCAGCAGATCCGAACGGATATAGCCATATATCTTGTCTCCGTTTATCTCAAATGTAACCTTTGTCCACTGTTTTCCGTCGTCACCCTTCTTCGTCTTCTTCTGTCTTACCTTATCTCCCTGAAGCAGATTTGCAACAATCTTGGAAGAATCTGACGCACTCTCGCGTACACGGACCGCAGATGCATTCACATACAGAATGTCCTCATTCTGCGGCTTCTCTGAATTGCCTGTATTATTATTATTATTACTATCCGATGCATCCCCTGACGGATTCTTCGCAGTCAGCAGATCTGAACGGATATAACCATACTGCTTTTCTCCCATGTAGGTAAAAGACACTTTTGTCCATTGTCTTCCATCGGTTCCGGTCTTTGTTTTTTTCTTCTTTACCTCGGTATCCTTCGCCAGACCCGCTATGATCCTGGAGGAAGTGGAAGCCTCCTCTCGTACGCGCACCGAAGTATTTTTCACATAGAGCAGTTCTGAATCACCGGAAGTATCATTATCTGTATTCTGTTCTGCAGAACTTCCCGGTACGCTTCCCGACACATTCAAAAGATCGGCGCGGACATATCCTTCCCTGGTGCTGCCGCTGTAAGCAAAATACACACTGTACCATTTCATCCCATCGGTTCCGGTAGTCTCAGAGATAATCGTTACCTTTGTTCCCTGTGACAGCTTACATACGATCGATGAAGATGTACCAGCCTTCTCACGTACATTTAAAATCCGGTTCTTCACTGTACCGGTAGCTCTTGCCGCCTGTACCTGATGTACCGGAAACAGAAACAGCACACACATCAGTCCTATCAATAAAAATAGGTTTGTTTTCTTTACCCTCATAAACATTTCCTCTCTTGCATAGTTCTGTCTCTACAATAGAGCTTTTTCACAAAAAAAGCAAGCATCTTCTGTACTTTTTCAGACATTTTTCAGAATTTTTCTGCACAAAAAAAGCAGTTGAACATCAACTGCTTTTCATGGCATGTGCCTTCAAAACTGCATACAGCAGATACTTCTCTTCCACACTTCACTCTGACATCTTCCTATCCTGCCTAACCATCCTGGTTAAGCCCTCGACCTATTAGTGACAGTCAGCTACACACATTGCTGTGCTTCCACCTCTGCCCT
>JAHABX010000010.1 GCA_018376135.1 Clostridiales bacterium
TCCGCCATATTTAATTTTAATGCTGAAAATACGGCGAAACGCCTTGACAGTCCATACATATGAAATATGGACGACAGTTCCATTTGCAGGAACTTCATACTCTTTGAGTTGCATTCATTCTAACATACAGCCATATCATTTGCAACTCTTTTTCTCTTTCTTCAGAAAATATTTTAAAATAACTTTGAGAGGCAGCTCCATCTTCCAGCTCTAAAAGCTGTATACCCTCCCTCCCAAAAAAGAAAAAAGCATCACACCGCATCCGATTGGATGAGGTGCAATGCCCTTCTTATATTCTTCTGAATGGTTCCGTTATGTTCCCATATCTTCCTTATACATCCGTTCTATCAGCTCCCTTTTCCCTCGCGGGCTTCCGGACACATACCTCTTCGTCACCTGCTGGGCAGAGGCAAAGCCCATAAGCTCTGCCACCACATCCGAGGTGCCTCCCGCATGGATCGCATGCATGGCATAGGTATCACGCAGAAGTCTGGGAGTGACCCGGCCGAGTCCCGCCTTTTCGGATCTCCGGTACAAAAGTACCCGCAGACGGCCGGTATTGACGGGTCCCGGCTCACTGGTACGGACTACATAATCCTCCCCTTCTCCTCCGTATTCTCTCTGAATCTTCTCCAGATGCTCCGTCAGTATCCGTGGAATAGGCACGGTGCGCTCTCTTCGTCCCGATGCAGTCTTCACACTGACCTGATAGTCCTGCTCTGAGGTTCCGTGCTCCAGGGTAAACCGTCTTACGCTGATCTCACCCTTCTGCAGATCCACATCCTTCCACTGGAGCGCTGATGCTTCACTGAGGGTCAGCCCCGCATAGAGGATCAGCTCATAAGCAGCTCCCAGAGGATACCCTTCCTCATCCCGGCACTGCCAGAGCAGCGGCTTTAACTTCTTAAGATCCGCTCCATTCAGCCATTTTCCGGTCTCACTCACATTTTCGCTGGAAAGCTGCCAGGCGGTGTCCGGACAGGGATTGTGGATGAGCAGTCCGTATTTCTGCGCATCCCGCATGCAGCCGCTTAAGACCGACAACGTATTCCTGACCGTTCCCTCGGACATGATCCCTGCCATACTGCCGGTCACGGGTGTCCTTCCCAGCAATTCCACCCAGTCATGAATCACCTCCGCAGTGACCTCCCCAAGCTCCAGCTTCCCCAGACGGGGCAGGATATGCCGTTCCATAATCTTTAAATACATGATCCGGGTAGTGTCCTTCACCACATTGGGCAGCACCTCCAGGATCCATACCACCACCCAGTCCTCCAGAGTACGAAGCTTATAAAGCTCTCCTCTCCGGAAATGCTCACAGATCTCTTCCGCCTGTTCCTGATCTCCCCATTCCTGCAGTACCGCCTCCGGCGCGGCGGTCCTCCGGTCACAGCCGCAGCTGGTCGCCAGTCCTCTTTTCAGTCTCCGGTAATCCATACTCCGTTCATTTCCGCAGTCACAGCGGCAGATGACCTTGCGCATGGTAGTCCTGTTCTCCGGATCCAGTCCCAGGACCGTCAGCTTTCCGAATCTCTGACCGGCCAGATCCTCATCCTTTGTCCTTTTGCAGCCGCAGCTCCTTCTTCTTCCGCTGTTCAGGAGACGCCCCTGCACCACGCAGGTATTTCCGCAGTCGCAGCGGCATCTCCACATGGCCAGCTTCTGCGTTCCAATGCTTTCATATCCCACTAAGGATTCCACGGTCAGCATCCCGTATCGGTTTCCGGTCAGATCCTTTGTTCGCTTTAACCTTTGTACATTTTCCATACCACTTCTTCTTTCTATCGCGAGATGCTCACTCAAGTACCGCACCTTCTTCCAGATCCGGCGCAGAGGGTACAGAATCCGCAGATCTGCTGCAGAACACAGCCACCCGTGTCCGACCGCCGTAGGTGCAGGTGTAAAGCACTAAATCATAATCACTGTTCTGGACAGTCTCAACCTCAGTTGGAGCCAATGTATCAATGAAGGCGACCTCGTATAAATTCTCAATGCCGTCCATGTCGGTAAACATGATCGTGTCTCCGCTTTCAAGCTCAGACAAACGGCCAAAATGATTTTTGTAATTATGAGCAGCGATCACCAGATCATCGGTTCTGGAAGAACCAAATTGCCGGCAGGGGGCAATTTTCAGTCTTGCATAATCCCATTCGGCCATCACCGGCAATTCAAGCTCCAGATCAGGAACAGAGAGGAAGCCCACATATTCATAACCTTCTATCTCCGTTACAGGCAATTCCGGAGCAGGCGTCTCCTCCGGAATTACGGGCGTCTGTGTTTCCTTTTCCTTTATGACAGCCTGCACATCGCTGAGCAGATGCCCGGCTTCCCGTCCTGCCTGTGCATCTTCGTTTTGGTTATAAAAGAAAAGGGACAGTGCTGAAAGTATCAACACCGCCCCTGCAATCACGAAGACAATGCCCGATTTTTCAGACACGTTCATTCTTCCGTTTCTTTGTCATTACGATAAAGCCGTATGCAAGGAGCAGAAGGCCGAACCCGCCCAGCACCGGGACAGGCCAGCTGAGCTGACCGGTTTGAATCAGAGCAGCCGTATTTGTCACAGTAACGACGCCGTTACTGAGAGAATAGGAAGGGGTGTAACCTCCCGGAATGCTGGTCTCAATGACCTGCCAGCTGCCGCTGCCGTTCAGACTGCGCCAGGTATAGGACCAGTTATTCCATGCACCCAGCAGAACCGTCTCAACAGCCGTATTTCCATTGTACAGCGTAACCTTCGCGTAATCAGGTCTGTTCCTTCCGTTGTCATCCCATTTCTTTACGACAGTCAGATCAACAGGGCCTGCCGGCTGCGGAGAATCGGAATCGTCCGAATCATCGGAAGAATGGTCTTTTTCCGTGTTGGTAATGGTTGTGGTATTGCCCTCAGTGGTGTAAGACGCCTCATATCCATCCGGAATATCGGCTTCCCGAACGCTCCAGGTATAATCTTCATCCAGGCGATCCCAGGTGTATACCCACTGATTATTCTGGTTCAGTTCAATTTCCTCAAGAACATTATCATCTCTCAGCAGCTGTACCTTCACGCTGTCAGGACGGCCTGTGCCATCATCCACCCAGACCTTGCGGACAGTGAGTTTGGTATAATCCTCAGAGGGAGGAACAGGGTCGTCAAACCCTTCAATCACAAAGACCCAGTCCACTTCGCCAATACGGCTGCTGTACTCATTGTCCATCTCAATGGGAACATCCAGCTCCACATTCAGTTTGATGGTTTCTCCCTTACGGATGGAGCCGAGAAAGACATTCTCTGCCAGACCGTCCAGCTTATCGGGAGACTCCTCATAAATGAGATTGGAGCCGTTCCAGACCTTCATGGAGAGCTGAGACAGGAAATCATGCATATACTCCGGTGCCGAGGCAGACTTCCGACGCTCATCGTTCTGAAGCTCTGTCAGCACTTTTTCGCTGATGGGATTGCCGGTCTCATCGTGAAGGACTGCCCGCATATAGACCTTGATGTAATCGCAGTCTGCGGTATTATTCTGAATGGTGACCTCCTCCGTGCGGATGTCACCGGGCATCACGCCCTTGAAATTGTCGAACAGATCCGTGTCCGTATAAACACTGCCCGGCTCAAAAGCAATGATCCTGCCGTCCTCAAAAGTGACGCCGGACTCCGCAGCATAGGCTGTTGCGGAGAAACCAAGCATTGCTGCCAGCACCAGCAGAAGGGACAGAATAGATTTGATATTTCGTTTTTTCATATCTGCACCTCCTTAATTGGTATAGGCAGTTACACTGCCTTCGCTGATGGACACGCCCCAGGAAGCTCCCACCGCTTCGGCGGGGCCGCTCTGGATGGCTTCTGCCATAACCTCGATAACCTGTTTGCCGCCGTCTGCATCATTGTAAGTACCAGTAAGCGCAATACTGCTAATCAAATCAGATGCAGGCTTGTTACCGGGAGCGACCGGCAGAGTGTAGTAGTAATAGACCTCGCCCTTGCTCTCATATTTTATCCAGTTATCACCAGGGGTGAATTTTGGAATCTCGGCTGTTCCGCCGATGTGCTGACCCTCGTCATTCACCCTGTAAGTTATCAGCTTCACACGGATATAGGCTTCGGTATCTCCGGTGTTTGTCACATTCACATTGCTCTTGATGGCTCCGTCAAACTCCTCTTCCACTTCGCAGTCTACAAAAGAGGGAGTGAAATTGTTCTGAACCGGGCTGGACTGAGTGGTCAGATATGCCACCGTTCCTCCAACCGCCAAAACGATCATAAGCAGAAGGGAGAGGAACAACGTCCCGGCTTTTCTGCGGTTTTTGCGCCTGCAATGAAGTTGCTTGTCTTCATATTTTCCGTGATACATTTTTCTCCTCCTTCCTTATTTTGTATTAATACCAAAGATATTCTTCACAACATCGCTGAATCCATTGAGCCAGTAGTTCTCAGTCTTTTTATTAATACAAGTGATGCTGCTCTCCGGGCTATCGGCTGTCAATTTTACTTTCTCGCCATTGTACGTCGCATCATACCGCCAGCTCCAGCCGGTATCTTCTACGATGGTATAGGTGCCAACAGGCAGCTCGTAGATGATTTCTGTGCCGGGGCCGTTAATGGTGACCTCGCTATACTTCACGTTGTCTTTGTAAACAGTGAACACATAAGGCTCGTCTTGAACGCCGCCGTACTTGACGATGTTCAGCTGACAGGTCTTAACATGGAGCAGGAAAGCAGGGGTTCCGTCCAAGGTGGTTTCGTTCCAGCCGCAATCTGTGCCGGTGCAGGCGGTATGGAGGAAGGTGGTATCAGTGATCACAACGGTATCACCAATCTTTACTTCTGCATCCACGCCAACATTCTGCTTGGTGTTGATTTTGCCGTCTTCGATTTTGGTGGCATCCAGTGTATAGGTCAGGGTCAGCTTGGGAGCAGCACCCATGGTGGCCGTATCTGCCTCGGTGTCGTTGTGCTTCCACTTGGTACTTGTGAGGTTTGCGGTGAAGTCAGTAGGAACCGTATCACCGTAGTACACCTCGCCATCCTTGTAGGTCAGCTCAGGTTTAAAGACTTTGATTGCTGCTTCTGCAGTGTCTAACTTTGTTTCAGCTGCTTCTCCGCTGGATTCAGGAAGTGCACTCGTCTTCGGGGATACCTGAACTTTGACATTGTAGGTAGTATCGGTCCGCAGGCTGGACAAGCCTGTACTTATAACCTTTCCTTCGGCATCAGTAATCTCTACGGAAATATCAACGCCGGAAGTCTGCCATAATTCCAGACCATAATTCTGGTCGGGCTTGGTCAAATCCAACGACACATTGCCCACCTTTGCGGTTGCACCCGTGCGAAGCTCCTCAGCGGTCAGATCGTTCAGCAGATAGACGTTTTTATCCTGCGCAGTAACCGTCACATCCTTAATCGGCACATTTACCTGAGGACGATCAAAGGTCAAGACAGGGTCTTCCGCAGTGCTGTTCTCATAGACACCGGCACTGGTGTTGGTATAGACATTGTTGCCGCCCAGGAAGCCATCTTTAGGTTTTACAGTGAAGGTAATCACCAGTTTGTCACCACGATAGGTCACATTGCCATTCTCGGTAACAGTACCAACATAATTTTCACAAAAATCGAAACCGGCGACATCGACCTTATCTCCATCCACCGCAGCAGTGGCTCCCATAGGACCATCGTTTTTCTCCCACCGGTTCTCACCTGTGTAGCTATAGGTTTCCAGAATTATATTGGTTGCAGTTGTTCCTTCCGGCAGCTCAAACTGAGGTGCGATAATGTCCTTAATTACGGTTTCTTTGCCCAGTGTGGTGGAGGCACCGCCACTCTCGATATTGTCGGAAATCTGCTGGAAGATGCTGTTCAGTGTATCTGCATCCGAAGCAGAAAGGTAATAGCTGGGATTTTGGGGCATACCGTTGTTGGAAGACACATCCTGCATGAACTGGTTCTCCTGACGGCTTGCATTGTTCTTATCAATACCGTTGTTGGTTGCATCTGCGCCAGGGAAAACACCAACAGAGTACACAACTGCACCATCAGTTTTAATGCTGAAAGCGTTGCTGATGGCTGCTTTTGCTACATTCTCATCATAAGAACTAAATGAGGTAGGAGAACCATCGGTAAAGAACACAACTACTCTGGCTCTCTTTTCCCCTTCAGGCACAGGATTGGCATTCAAAATACGGTTGGCCATATCCATACCAAGGTCAGCCCGAGTCGCACCCTCGGCAGCCAAGGCGTCAATTGCACTTTGTACCATACTCTGACCCGCTGTAGTGTCCATATCCTGAAGCACATCTACCAGATTCCGATCCGTTATGCTGTCATACTCCACACCAACGCTGCCGCTGTTCTGTCCGCTGATGGACAGAAGTTCCGTATTGTTGCCGTATCCATCCTTGCTTGCAAAGCCGACCACAGCCACACGATGGTTTACATCGTCATCATTGCCCAAAGTACCATCCGGTCCGGCGGCTTTTGTAACAACGCTGTTTGCGAAGGTAGTCACCGCAGATTCCAAGGCTTCCAGTCGAGAAGTATTGACCGTTCCGTATCGGTAATAAGTTTTACTGGGAATGGTATTTTCACCAAGCGAGGTTTCGATATCAACACGTCCCTGTCCTTGCAGTTGATAATAGTAGGTGTACTGGTAAACATTACCGGCTCGATAAATTGGACCATAGGTTCCAAAATTCGGACTTTCATCCCTACCACTGCTCTGGGTAATCTGCTGTCCGTTCACAGAATACGTATATACAAACCTTCCACCCTGAAAACCTCTTTCAACCGTTACTTCTTGATAATCTCCATCTGCATCTTTGATGTATAAGTTGTTACGATCATCATAATAGGTTCTATTTGATGTATCAGCGTCTAATGGCTCATAGCCATTGACCTCTTCTCGATCAACCTGTACCTCCACATATCCGCCATCAAGGGGGTAATACAGATTGCCAGCTCCACCGTTGAATCTTTCCCCTCGAAGGTATCTGTTGTTCCTGTTTTCATATGCCGAATATGCCTGTTCTGAGGACATAGACTCAGCCATCGAACCAGACTGGTCCAGCACCAGAACAATATCCGTGGGGATATCTTTCTTAGTTTCGGTAATGATTTTACTTCCGGTAGCATAAGCCTCCAGTGTAATGGTATAAGTTCCGTCATCGTTTGCTTTAGCGGTTTTGTTAATGACCATGCCTTTGTCTTCCTGCTCACCTACAGCCTGGGTGGGCAGAGTCAGCGCACCGGGAATTGCAAGGGATGCCAGTAACGACAAGGAAAGAAGCAGCGATACCGCTTTTATTTTCTTCATATTCTGTCTCCTTTCTTTTATCCCTCAACAGGAGCGCCAAATGGCGCAACATTGTCAAAATTAACCGCAGGGTAAATGATTTCGCTGATAACTGATTCGTTCACACAATCTTCCAGAACTACAGGAGGCAGCGGCTCAGGCTCAAGCGCAGCGATTTTTGCCTCGATCTCTGCGTTTTCCTCGTCCGTCAGAGCCAGCAGCTCCTCCTCCGGTGCAGCGTCCGCAATGTCAAACAGCTCCTCCAGCGTTTCACAGTTCATGATTCTTTCAAACAGGCTCAGCTCATGGCAAGAACAGTCGCAGCCATCACCGGTGCAGTCCTCGCTGCAAGTATCAATATGAGCAGGCTCCTCCGGAAGCGCCGGCTCAACAGGTGCTGCATAAAGGGCACAGTCCTCTGTATGAGTTCCGTCCTCTGTTCCGCAGGTACAGGTCGGCTCGACAGGTGCTGCATAGAGCGCACAGTCCTCCGTATGGGTTCCGTCCTCTGTTCCGCAGGTGCAGGTCGGCTCGGCGGGTGCCACATAAAGGGCACAGTCCTCTGTGTGAGTTCCGTCCTCTGTTCCGCAGGTGCAGGTCGGCTCGGCGGGTGCCACATAAAGGGCACAGTCCTCTGTGTGAGTTCCGTCCTCTGTTCCACAGGTGCAGGTCGGCTCAGCGGGTGCCACATAAAGGGCACAGTCCTCTGTATGGATTCCGTCCTCTGTTCCGCAGGTGCAAGTGGATGAATCAGCCGCTGCATCATCTTCTGCAGCAGGGATCTCATCGGTTTTATTTTCAGTATCCTCCAGAGGTACTTCAGAATTCTCTCCGTCAGATTCCACCGTGCTGATGGAGAATTCGCTGTCGGTGTTGGTGATATCCGTGGAAGTCGCCAGCGTACCCGGCATGGTCATGCCAAGTATCAGGACAAGGCTTAACAACAAGCCTATTATTTTTTTATTTTTCATCTTGCTACCTCCTTACTCTTCCGGCCAGCCCTTGGCATCCATGACACCATCGCCGTTGTTGGCAGCCTGAACGGCATAAGCGGACACATCTACTTTTGCGGTGCTGTTCTGATAGATGTTGCCCATAGCCGGGGCAAAGCTGACGGTCGTAAACAGCGGTTCCGTCACGGCATCCGGTTCCAGGGCTTCGTTATAGTAATAGCAGCCATCCTCGCCCAGCGTCCAGCAGGCTTCGTTGAAGTCGATCTTTATCAGACCGGAATCCGGTTCTCCCTCAATCCCCTCCGGCAGAACGATTTCCGTTTCCACCTTGACCCGGATATAAGCGGCGTTGGATCCGGTATTCCTGATCTCTACAATTTTGGTAACATCGGTCCCGGGCATAACATCATTCATCCCATCCGCGGGGAATGGAATCGTCTTTTCCTCATCGGCCCACTCCTGGAGCTCGATGTCGATCTCTCCCGATGTGATAACATTGTGGGCAGTATCCTCTGCCGTAAAATATGCCAGCGTACCATAGGTCAATAGGGACAGGCACATGACAATTACGGCTCCTGCAAGCAGTCTTTGTTTCATTGGCTTCACCTCTGTTTGGATTTTTTCATCTATTTACCTGTCCTGCTTCACACAGGGCATACAAGGACATTCAGAAATTGTATCTGAATACTCTTGTATGCCCTGCGCCCCGAAAGGCGCAGAGCATGTCATTTCAAGCTTAATCAGGGATTAGGTGTTTCAGCAGCCATAACGGTGCTGAACCATGCCTGAATCTCTGCAACAGTCATACCCTTAACAGCAGCCCAGTTGGGAGCCTTAGCGCCCTGCGCCTGAACAGCCTGAGCAGTAACGACGATGTCCTTAGTCTCTTCATCTCCGGTCAGACCGGTAGGCATCTTGATCTGATCAAACAGAGCAGTGGTCTTGGAAGTCAGACCCTGATTCCACTCATCGTTCTCAGTGCCCTTGACAACCAGCGGCTCGCTCCAGTAGAAATAGCCATCGTTACCATCAACCCAGCCTTCGCCGAGTGCGCCCTCAACCCAGTTGGTCAGGTAAACAATAGCACCCTTATCGCCAAACTGATCCAGATTGCTTACGCTGACGCGGACAAAGCAAGGATTATTACCGATGTTTTCAACGGTGGGGTCTTTATCAAGAGATTCGCCCGGATAAACGGTCACAGCCTCAGTTTCTCCATGATCGTCCCACTCAGGTTCGGTCAGATCGATCTCAACATTTCCCACGGTGAATGTATTCTCGGCAACATCGTTGTCAGTAAAATAAGCCAGTGTGCCGCCGATGATAGCGGTAGCGGCCAGAGCAGTAACCATGCACATAGCCAAAAGTTTTTTCTTCATGGTGTTATTCTCCTCAAATAAATAATATTCAGCGACAGCCATACCACACCTTGCGGCGGGCTATCTTAATAAATCCTGCATGGCTTAATTACCAGAGTTACTGGAAACATTCGTCCATGCTTCATTAACAGTGAAGGTCTCCGTTGCATTCTTGTTGAACTGAGACGCATATGCCGTCACCTTCAGGGTAGGATAAGTATCCGTGGTCAGACCACTCATCATTTCCTTGGTCACGGTACCCTTCACAGTAACCTGATCGTTTTTCAGAACGCTGTAAGCAGTACCCATACCGGTGGTTTCAACGATGCGGTAATATACACCGTCATCGGCAATACTATCGTTGTTGACATCCGTCAAAGCAGTCCATCCATCAGCTATCTCGTAGGTCAGGAAATTATCAAAGTTTGCAGATTTTTCCAGCTTAACGAACAGATAGCACTTTTCGCTGCCTGCCTCGACGGTAACCTTTGGGTCTTTGCTGATGGTGTAGCCGGGAACCATCTTATAAGAGTTATGATTATTCACAGCACCAGTCTCGGTCAGGGTGATGTCAATGTCACTGTCAGTGAATGTGTTGACCACTGCATCGGTAGTATCCGTCAGCCAAGCCAAAGTACCGCCAATGATACCGGCAAAAACCAGGGCCAGAGCCAGAAACAGTGTGAAAGTTTTCTTCTTCATGTTATTTTCCTCCTTTCCTCGGAATTTGCCTGAGCAGAACCCGGTCAGACGATCGCGGGCGAAGCTCTATATAATCGGCAGTACCGGTTATATTCTGCAGAACTTAGTTTGCAGGGAATGCATCCCATGCTGCATCTGCGGTTTCAAAACCGTCAGCCTGAATCGCATAGGCATTCACAGTAATAGTCATATCTTCGATCGTTGCAAGCTGCTCATTGGTGATCTCACCGGGAACGGTAATACTGTCAAAAAGAGCGTCAAGCGCAACATTGCCATCAGCAGCACTAACAGTTTCCTTATACCAGAACTCGTAAGTACGGGTATTGGCAGCGGCATCTTCCACATTGCCCTTATAGATCCAGTTGGTGCTGTCGTAGCCATTAAAGATTTTCAGCATATTGGCACCGCCGGGAGCAAAAATTGCATCCAGCTCAGCAGACCTGCTGATGGTCATGGTCATACGAACATAGGATTCCTCGCTGCCATCAAGCACGGTCACCATAGGATCTTTTGCATAGGTATGGCCTGGAAGCAGCTTGTAGCTGTTGGCCTGTACACGGTCAACACCTGCGACAAGGGAGCCGTCGGTATTGGCTTTGGCCTCGTCCAGCTTAATATCTACATTGCCAACGGTGAATGTGTTTACAACCTGATCGTCATCAGTCAGGTATGCCATGGTGCCGAAGATGGTTGCGGTTACGAGCAGTACCGCCGCCATCATCAGACCCAGGGCTTTGGTTTGGGTTTTCATGAGTTTGTCCTCCTTTAATTGGATGTGATTTATATTGGGAGCCTTGCGGCGTTACCCCTGAAATAAGGCTGCCTGTGATTACGTCAGGCGCATACGGCAGATCACTCTTTCTTCCTGCGGTGTCTGCCCTTTTTCCCGGTCTCCCTTTTCTCGTCCCGACCAAACAGATCCGGCAGAAACACCAGAAGCAGCAGAACTGCACTTACTGAAACTGCAGCATATGTTCCGGGAGGATTCTGGATATAATTTGCCAGATACCCCAGCTTCGGAATGGAGAATACCGGGGTACCGATCACGTTTTTATAGTGAACCAGACTGCCGTCCTCCGCTTCATTGGCATCGCCCTTGGTGCGGAATCTCAGGACGGAGGAATCTGTCTCGTCAGGTACGACCTCCACAATGCGGTGAGTGGCAATGGTGTCCTCGTCCAGCATAAAGGTAATAACATCCCCGGACCGGAGTTCGGTGTAATCAACATTTTTCACATAGATTAGAGAGCCTACATGATAGGCTGGCTCCATGGAGCCGGACAGCACCGTGAACACCTGAAATCCAACCAGACGAACACCGACCAGCGCAACCGCCAGAAGCACGGCAAGAGCCACAATGATACTTGTGATCATATTCCAAATTTTTTTTGCTGTTTTTCCCATATCGTTCTTTCCTGCGCATATTTTTTAAATTCAGGGGAATAATGATCGTACACGAAATCGTGTTTCAGAAAGATGTGCCTGTACCGGCAGCTTTCTTTTCGCAGAGTAGACCCCTCTGTCAAAGCTGCTCCTGAAGTCCGTATAGTTCCTGTGCTTTCGTGTTTGGCGACGTGCCGGGACACAGAGATCCGACTGCGGAAAATCACAGTCCTACCATCGCCAGCTTGTTCATGTTATCCCGTTTCAGCTCCATGGAGGAGTGTACATAACGGTCCAGAGTAATGGTCGTATTGGCATGACCGAGGATCTCGCTCAGGGATTTGATCTCAAAGCCAACCTCCACGCACCGGGTGGCAAAAGTGTGTCGGAGCGTATGAAAATGAACGCCCTCCAGACCGCAGCCGCCGGTGTATTTCTCCATTCGGTACTGAAGCGTTCTCGGCTCCATATAATCTGATGTGCCGGTCAAAATAAAAGCAGCCGGACTTTCAGGATACATCTTCCTGCAAAGCCCGGCTGCATAATCGCTGATCGGAATGGTTCGGGTGGAGGTGTCACTCTTGGGACTTCCAATCACAATTTTTGTTTTTGCCTCCCGATTCAGATTCATGTCTTTCAGACGCTGCATGGTCGCTGATATCCTGACGGTATTGTCACCCAGAGAAATGTTCTCCCAGCGCAGAGCGCACAGCTCTCCGATACGGATACCGGTAAGCAGAGCAAGCAAAACACCGAATTTACACGCATCCATATCCTCCAGCAGGAACCGGACGAATTTTGTCTGCTCCTCCCGTGTCAGAACACGCATTTCCTTTTTGTTTTCCTTTGGGTAGGTAATATTCACGCTGGGGAAGGTGCCCGGAAAACGCCTGGCAGTGTAGTTCAGGATGGAGCGGAGCACCACCAGAATATCCTTCACGGTCTTGGGTGATAACTCCTCCTCAAACAGCAGTTCATATGCGAACTGTTCTACCAGCGCATCATCAAACGCCAGAGGAAAGCAGCCGCCGAGCCTTGGCTTGATGTGCTTTTCCAGCATGGTCTGGTACTTCACACAGGTGGATTCTTTAAATCTGGTTTTTCCGGCTTCAAACCATTTGTCGCAGAAAAAGGCGAACCGGTGCCGGGATCCGGACGCCGGGACAGGATTTCCGCTGATCAGTGCCGCCTTTGCCCGGGTAACCTTTTCCTTGACTTCTTTGTAGGTTCTGCCGTAGCAGAAACCGTATTTAATCTTGCCGGAGAGCTCGTGGCCCTTGATGTAACGAGCCTCCCACCGCCCGTCTTTGCGTTTGAAAATGTTCTCACCTTTTGCCATTTTGATTGTTCCTCCTATTGGAAAGTTCTTTAACGGTAACTGAGCTGACTGCGGATTTGACTGCGATGACCGCCCAATCCGGATGCTCAGTTTATAGCATAGCCCCCAATATCCAAAAAATGGCGGTTCCCCTCAAAAAAAACCGTCTTATTTCCTCTTGCTACTTGATTTTTCCGGTCAAACGAAGTATAATTTTCATGCGTAGGCGGGGATAAGTCCGCCGCAGAGGGGTCTACTCTGCGAAAGGTACGTTCAGAATGCAAAGGAACATCGGCAGGCAGCGCCTGCTTTTATACAGACATAATGAAACGGGAGATTTCCGCACGGCGGAAATCTCCCGTTTTTTGTTTCTTCGTTCTTTCCTTTGCATTTACCCGTAAATCTGTTAAAATAGAAAAGATTTGATTTTTTTACTATAGGAGAATATATTATGAATGCAAAAAAGAGAAGCAGCTTCAGCGGCTCCATCGGCTTCGTTCTGTCCGCAGCCGGAAGCGCTGTTGGCGTTGGAAATATCTGGCGTTTCCCATATCTTGCCGCCAAGGACGGCGGCGGTCTGTTCCTTCTGGTCTATCTGGCGCTTGTCCTGACCTTCGGCTTTACCCTGCTGGTCACGGACGTCGCCATCGGACGCAGGACTAAGGAAAATGCACTGAAAGCCTTCGGTTCCATCGATCCCAACTGGAAATTTCTGGGATTTCTTACTTTTCTGGTCCCTGCCCTGATCATGACCTACTATTCCGTCATTGGCGGCTGGGTCACCAAATACATTGTGGTCTATCTTACCGCCAGCGGTTCTGATGCAGCGCAGGAAGGATATTTTACCTCCTTTATCACCTCGCAGACCGCACCGATCGTGTTCATGCTGCTGTTTCTGGCAGTTACGGCATGGATCGTATACCGGGGTGTGGAGAAAGGGATCGAGAGATTTTCCCGGATCGTCATGCCCGGACTGATCCTTATGATCGCGGGAATCTCCATCTTTTCCCTGACGCTGAGCTGCACAGATGCAAGCGGTGTTACAAGGACGGGTCTGCAGGGGCTTGCGGTCTATATGCTTCCCAATCTGGAGGGGCTTACGGTGCAGAGATTCCTTGAGATCCTTCTGGATGCCATGAGTCAGCTCTTCTTCTCCCTGAGTGTTTCCATGGGAATCATGATCACTTATGGTTCCTATGTGAAAAAGGATGTGAACCTGAACCGATCTCTCGGGCAGATCGAGCTGTTTGACACCAGTGTTGCATTCCTTGCCGGACTAATGATCATCCCTGCCGTATTCGTCTTCTTCGGCACGGAAGGAATGGCGTCCGGTCCCAGTCTGATGTTCGTATCTCTCCCAAAAGTCTTCCAGGCAATGGGAGGAGCCGGCGGCGTGATCGGATTGTTCTTCTTCATCATGGTGGCATTTGCCGCACTGACCTCCAGCGTCTCCATCATGGAAACACTGGTTGCCAACTGTATGGAGCTCTTCCATCAGTCCCGTAAAAAAATGAGTCTGATCATCACCCTGCTTTCCGCAGGAGCTGCTGCAGTCATCTGTCTGGGCTACAACATCTTCTACTTCGAGATGCAGCTCCCCAACGGACAGACTGCACAGCTTCTGGATCTGATGGATTACATCAGCAACAGCTTCCTGATGCCCTTCATCTCCCTGCTCACCTGCATCTTTGTAGGCTGGATTGTCAAGCCGGGCTGGGTCATCGAAGAAATGGAAGCCAGCGGACACATTTTCCGCCGGAAGCAGCTCTACAGCTTCATGATCCGTTTCGTGGCGCCTGCCATGATGGCGGTGCTGTTTCTGCAGTCTGCCGGGGTGCTGAATATCATACAGGGATTGTTCTCATAAGAGCCTTTGACACTTCCATCACCAGTACCGGCACCAGGATCAGTCCCAGTCCCACCAGATAGAGCTGTGCCGGAAGCAGGATCAGTCCGAATGCTGCAGACAATGGTGTGAAAAGCACCAGAGCCATCAGCACAACCGATACGAGAACAGCCTGATTCAGCTTACGGTTACTGAACACTCCGATTTTAAAGAGAGAATGCTCTGAACGCATATTGTAAGCCTGAATGATCTGAGACAGCGCCAGCACCATAAATGCGAAGGTCTGACCTCCTGCAAGCTGCCCGGTCGTACGCTCGCCCAGCCAGAAGGCTGTCAGCGCAAGGACTCCGAACATCACGCCCTGCAGTACCACCCGGATTCCAAAACCATTTGCAAACAGTCCTTCGTCCTTTGGCTTCGGCTTCTGATCCATCACATCCGCTTCTACCGCTTCCATGCCAAGCGCAATTGCCGGAAGACTGTCTGTCACAAGGTTGATCCAGAGAAGCTGCATGGAAAGGAACGGAGATTTGTGCCAGAGGATCATGGCTGTAAATACCGCTACTACCTCACCGATATTCGTACCCAGCAGGAAGCCCACAACCTTCTTGATATTGGCATAGATACCTCTTCCTTCCCGCACTGCATCCACGATAGTGGCGAAGTTGTCATCTGTCAGCGTCATATCTGCCGCACCCTTTGCCACGTCCGTTCCGGTAATGCCCATGGCGCAGCCGATATCCGCCGCCTTCAGAGCCGGGGCGTCATTGACACCGTCACCGGTCATGGATACGACCTGATTCTTCTTCTGCCATGCCTTTACGATACGGATCTTATTCTCCGGTGATACACGGGCATAAACGGAAATGCCTTCCACCTGTTCATCCAGCTCCTGATCCGTCATGGCATCCAGCTCTGCTCCGGTGATCGCCCGGTCTCCGTCCTTCAGGATACCCAGATCCTTTGCAATGGCGGACGCCGTCACCACATGGTCTCCGGTGATCATCACAGGACGGATTCCGGCTCTTCTGCAGACCGCCACCGCATCTCTCGCTTCCGGACGCGGCGGATCAATCATACCTACCAGACCAAGAAGCGTCAGTCCATTTTCCAGCTCCTCCGAAGTCAGCTCTGCCGGAATGGTTTCAATCTCTTTATATGCAATTGCCAGTACGCGAAGGGCGGATGAGCTCATCGCATCGTTCATTCTTCTGGCAGCCTCCAGATCCCCCTTCACGCATCTTGCCATCATCATGTCAAACGCACCCTTGACGATCACGACATTCTTGCCGTCGATCCGGTTCACGGTGCTCATCAGCTTCCGGTCTGAATCAAAAGGAATCTCTGCAAGTCTGGGATATGCCTGATTCAGTTCTTCCTTTGGCATGCCGTTTTTGTAAGCTGCCAGAACGATCGCCGTCTCTGTGGGATCTCCAAGATGCTGTTCTTCTCCATCATGGAACACCACCGAGCCGTCGCAGCACAGAGTACCATACTGAAGCAGCTTCCGTACCTGGGCAGAATTCTGAGTATGGATCTCCTCTGCCTCTTCCATGCCGTCCAGATAGCCCTTCACCAGAGTCATACGGTTCTGGGTCAGGGTTCCGGTCTTATCCGAGCAGATGACCGATGCGCTTCCCAGCGTCTCCACTGCGGGCAGACGGCGGATGATCGCATTCTTCTTCACCATACGCTGAACACCGATGGACAGTACAATGGTAACGATCGCAGGCAGTCCTTCCGGAATTGCAGATACTGCCAGAGATACCGCTGTCATGAAGATCTCCATGACCGGAATACCATTCATAAGACCTACTACGAAAATAATCGCGCAGGCAGCCAGTGCCAGAATACCCAGATATTTTCCAAGCTGAGCCAGCTTTTTCTGTAACGGAGTCTGGCTTTCCTCCTCATTGTCCAGCAGATCGGCGATCCTGCCCATCTCTGTATTCATACCGGTGGCAGTTACCACAGCCGTCGCGGTTCCGTAAGTAATGCTGCAGCCGGAGAATACCATATTGGTGCGGTCTCCCAGAGGCGCTTTCTCATCCACGGTCTCCTCTGCCTGCTTTTCGGAAGGTACGGACTCTCCGGTCAGAGCAGATTCCTCACTTTTCAGGCTGGCACTGCGCAGAAGCCGCGCATCAGCCGGAACAAAATCACCTGCCTCCAGATGAATGATGTCACCCGGAACCAGCTCTGCCGCGTCGATGATCTTCTCCTCACCGTCCCGGATCACTCTGGCGTGAGGTGCGGACAGACCCTTCAGGGCTTCCAGCGCCTTCTCCGCCCTGCTCTCCTGCACGACTCCCAGTATGGCATTCACGATTACGATCAGAAGGATCAATACCGGTTCAAAAAATTCCTTCGGCTCTCCCTCCACGCAGGCAACCACAAAGGACACCACCGCCGCCGCGATCAGAATCAGGATCATCACATCCTTGAACTGATCCAGAAACCGCTGAAAGTTTGTTTTCTTTTTCTTTTCCTTCAGCCGGTTCTCTCCGTACTCCTTTTTCCGCTCCTCTGCCTGGACGCCGGTCAGGCCGCGCTCCATATCAGAAGAAAGCTCTTTTATAACAGCTCCACTGTCTTCCTGATGATATACCAATTTATCTTCCTCCTTGAAAACTCAATTTTTACCTATTATACCCCATACTTTAAAAAAACGTATAGGACAAATCAATTCCATGTCGTACTTTTTCCCATCAAAGAGGATTTATTACATTTTGGGACAGAATCGCGGATTTGTCCGATTCCTGACACTACTCTTTTATTTTTCTCCTCATCTGCCCCATCACCGTTAATATTCCCGCACTTCCAACTACCAGCAGCGCCTGTACAGCGCCTTCTCCCAGCCCCAGGATCCCCGCTCCGGTCCGTATGAACATATACAGGAACATATGGAAGCAGAGAATGAGAAGCGTCTCCTGCCCGATCCGGGACAGAAGGCGGACCGTCGGCGGATACAGCCGTTCCAGCCGGCTTCCTGCCAGAAATACCAGTATGGACCCGGCTGTTCCGATGAACAGATAAAGTCCCATACTCCTTCCGTATTCTCCGCAGGACAGATTCACACTTCCGTTCAGCCGGGGCAGCACAAGGAACAGCGCCAGAAGCCCCATTACTTGAAATGGCTGCTTCCCCAGCTTCTCCATGCTCCCATGCTCCCGCAGTCCCTCTCCAGCCGCAAAGAAAAGGGCAAAGTAGGGAACCCCATCCAGACTCCAGGGAAGCAGAAGTCCGTTTCCTGCAGCATTCCATGCGAAAGATGCAAGAAGCCCGGTCCCCAGCCAGAGATATTTCCTCCGGCTCCGGGAAAGAAGCTCGTAATATGCATAGACCAGAAACATGGCGGTCAAAAACCACAGGGGCGCATTCAGGATATCCATCAGCACCGGATTCTCCCCCGCATATCCGGCAGCATACATCTGATTTCTGGAATAGAAGATTCCGAACAGAGAACCGGGCTTTAGATCCGCAGGGTTTCCCGCCAGCACCGAATCCTTCACCCAGAAGAACAGCCAGAGAAATGCGCTTGCGGCAAAATACGGCAGCAGCAGACGCTCTGCCTTTTTCTTCAGGAAGCTTCCGTAGGAGACCTCCGGTCTGCACCGGTAGGTGTATCCCGCCGCCACGAAGAAGATGGGCATATAGAACATGCCGCCATAGAAGGTCACAGGTCCCAGGCTGCAGCCTGCATGGACCATGAGTACCACGATCATTCCCAGCGCCTTGCCGAAATCAAGCCAGCCGAGACGATTATCTTTCTTTTTTAAGGATGCGTCCAATGAGCAGCTCCCCCTTCCTGCCCAGCGGCTCCACAAAGCGCAGGGACAGCTCCGACAGTCCGATGGTGAGAAGGCCTGTCAGGAACAGATTCAGAAGGCTTGTGAGATTATATCCCAGCACGCCCTCCAGCTTCAGCAGAAACCATGCCCCAAAGGTTGCCATGACCAGAAAATGGATCAGATACAGCGAATAAGAGATCCTCCCAAAATACCGGAACACTCTCATGGAAAAGAACCGCTGCACCGGCTCCAGATGAAACACGGCAAACACAAAGCAGAGCACACCGAAGATATGATAATAGTTTACAAAGACAAAGGGCAGGATGCCCCAGATGGTTCCCTCATAACCAAATCCCGAGGAGGGATAGCCCATGAAATAAAGTCCCACTGCCAAAAGCGTCCAGTTCAGCCAGCGTGCCCCGCACAGACGCCGGCGCCACTCCCAGTCCGTATGCATAAAATCACACAGCACATAACCAAGGAACAGGCTCAGATAATCCGTCCGCAGAAGGAGCACTGCCAGCACTGCGTAGACCGCCCATCTCCAGGGCCGCCTGCTTATCAGGGCTGCCAGAGCATAGACCAGATAGGCTCCCAGGAACAGGATCTGTATAGTCCAGAGCACCCCATTGTAATCATTGGTCCCGAACAGGAAGCTTCCAAACAGGGATTCCGACAGCATACGGAAAAAATCCGGCGGGAAAGCATTAAAGCCTGCAAACCACTCCTGAGAGCCTGCCAGCACTGCCGCCTGGGGATTATGGAAAAGCCCCAGCTTCATGCACAGAAAGATCATAAGATTCACTGCCAGCACAGGCGGCATCAGACGCAGATAACGCTTCCGGGCACTCTGCAAAAGCCGGTGCTTATCCCCTGTCAGGAAATAGCTCCTGCATAACAGATAGCCGCTCATCAGAAGGAACAGCCGGACCGCAGAGCTGCCGTTAAAGATCAGGTTCAGCGGGGATTTCCCGATGGCAATATCCAGATTGCCGGGCAGATGACAGCTCTCCGGCTGAAAATGGTACATGCCATAATAGAACGCAAATACAAAATGAGTCAGGAACACCACCATACAGCCCAGCCCCCGAAGCCCATCCAGGTAAACTAATTTTTTTGACTCCATATACGAACAACTCCCATTTCCTGTAATAACCGGATGCCAAGATAAGCCAGCAGCAGGAACTGAATCACTGCAAATACCCACATGGGCATCATGGATGTACCGTTAAAGCACTCCTGATATCCCGCAAAAGCAGCGATCTGCAGAAGCATCGGTACAAAGAACTGTCCCGGCGCCGTCATCATATAGACCACACTGAGCACACAGATCAGATAACCTGCGGACTGATTCATATAGGGCAGGAAATAGACTGCCGCCAGTCCGAAGAATAAGAAAAGTCTTAAAAGATAAGTCTTTGACTCCGTCATTTTTCCGAGACCAAACAGATACACAGCCAGCACCAGAAGCCCCAGGGTCAGAAACAGTCCCACTAAAGAGACGGGATCGATCAGCTGTGTCTGCACGGCTTCCCTGCCCACGATCTCGTAAATATTGGGAAAATGGAAGGTGGTCAGCGAATACCCCGCCTGCAGCCACAGCCGGTAGGAATAGACAAAGCGGACTCCTCCCGCTGCCAGAAGCAAAAGCAGCTGCTCCGACTTCAGCTTTCTGTTCTGCCACAGTACAATGCAGGCGAATAAGATCCCCACATAGCTTACGGACCATATCAGCATGACCGCCACGCTCAATGTGAACATCCACCGGTTCCCGCACTCCAGATAAAGCAGCGCACTGAGCAGAAGCAGCGCGCCGATGCAGGCATTTCCCCTCAGGATCGTACCGTCCGCAATGACGGTGGGCAGCGTCAGCAGAAGCGCATAGGTTCCGATGGTCTTCTTCCGGCTCGCGGTATAGCTCCAGACAAGCGCTGCCGCATTTACCGCCAGATACCACTCCGCCAGCAGATATATCCAATGGGGCAGCCCTGTCTCAAAAGGCGTGCGGAGCATAAAAGCCACGCCGGTAATACAAAGGGCAAGCAGCCCCTCCAGAAAAGCAAAAGAAATACCTTTCACCCGGAAGCTTCGGAAGATAAGATTCCGAAGCATTTCATCCACACTGGTTTTCATCACAGAATCCTCCTTTCCTCTTCTGCCTTTGTCGAAAGGACATTTTCAGGGGCATGCAGATAATGCCACACATCCAGACCGATCTGTACAAGGATCGCAAGCTGGATAAATGCCAGCAGCCCATAGGACACCAGCGGCTCATTTTTCGTCAGGTACTGAGCATAGCCCACCACTGTCAGAAAGCTTGCTGCCAGAAACAGCGGGAACCGCTTCACCCGGATCAGCACATAGATCAGCAAAAAGGCATCCGTCACATACAGATACCGTTCATGCATATGGGGCAGAAAATACGTGGTCAGCATTCCGAAGAAAACCACCATCAGGATCACGAACTCCTTCGTCACCCGCACCTTCTGATATGCCATATAGAACATGACCATCATAAGGATTCCCAGGATCAGATACATACCCGCTCCCACATACTCATCCAGGAAGAAATTATTTCCAATGATCTGATATATATTCGGGAACTTGATGGACAGAGACCACCGGTCCTTGCTTCCCTGAAAGGCGTAGATCCCCAGAAGCTCCATAAACGGACGCCCCGCCAGCCATGCAGGCAGGATACCGATCAGATACATGACCGGGATCGTCACAAAATGCTTCAGATCCACCCTTTTCCGTACCCACAGGATCACCAGGAAGGGGAAGATGAACAGGGACTGCAGCTTCACTGCGAATGCCGCCCCATAGAACCACATGCCGGTCCAGGTCTTATTTTTCATAAGATAATACACACTGCTCAGGATCAGAAGGGAATAGATAATATCACACTGCGACCAGACAGATGCATTCAGGATGACCGTGGGCAGAAACAGGAAGATCCCGTAGGCAAGATGCGCTTTTTGCTCACTTTTTGTACATTCCATGACCATCATGCCCACCAGAGCCGCTCCCACAAAGTCCAAAAGACAGCACAGTCCCTTAAAGGCGGTCATACCGTTGATGGGCAGCAGGCTGATCACATACCAGATATACATGACCGGAGGCGCATAGTCATAGAAATCATCCGCCAATGCACGGAATCCCCGGTTCTGCAGCTCTGCCAGCCAGCTGCTCCAGTAGATACTCCAGTCATCCCCCACAAACGAACGCACGGAGATGCGCACGCTTGCCGCCAGCAGTGTGATCACTGCCAGGAAGAGAAGCTTTGACATCTCCGTCTCATAAGTTCCGATGGATATTTTCTTTTTCAGCAGGTTTCTGACGTACTGATCCATATAAAACTCCTATCTTAACACTTTCTCAATGATATATTTGGGTCTCGCCTTTGTCTCCAGGTAGACCTTTCCGATGTACTCTCCGATCACTCCGATGGCAAGAAGCTGCAGACCTCCGATGGCCCAGATGGAAACGATCAGAGAAGTCCAGCCAATGCTGGTATTACCAAGGAAATGCTGTACCAGAGAATAGATGAGCATCAGGATGCTGCACACGAAAATCAGCATTCCCAGTCCCACAATAAAACGGATCGGCTTGATCGACAGCGAGGTGATCCCGTCCACTGCCAGCGCCAGCATCTTCTTCAGCGGATATTTGGATTCTCCGGCAAACCGCTCATGGCGCTCATAGGTCACCACATCGGTCTTGAAGCCAAGCATGGGAACAATTCCACGCAGAAACAGATTGACCTCCCTGTAATTCGCCATCTCATCCAGAGCACGTTTGCTCATAAGGCGATAATCTGCATGGTTGAAGACCACCTCGCCGCCCATCATATTGATCACCTTATAAAAGCCTTCCGCCGTAAATCTCTTGAAGAAGGTATCCGTCGTACGGGCACTGCGGACGCCGTAGACGATCTCGCAGCCCTCATAATATTTTTCCACAAACTGGTCGATCACATCAATGTCATCCTGCAGATCCGCATCCAGAGAAATGACCATGTCCGCATATTCCTTTGCGGTCATCAGCCCTCCCAGCAGCGCGTTCTGATGTCCCCGGTTCCTGGAAAGCTTCACACCCATATAGATGGGATCGCTCTCATGAAGCTCCTCGATCATCTCCCAGGTCCGATCCTTTGATCCGTCATTGATGAACATGATCTTACTCTCTCTTGAGATCATGCCTCTCTCCATCAGGCTCTCCATCTTCTCCCGCAGACGCATGGATGTCTCAGGGAGCACCTCCTGTTCGTTGTAACACGGAATTGCCAGATATAATATCTGATTCTTCTCTCTCTCCATAGTCTTATCCCTATTGCTCCTTTTTCTCTTTCTCTTTTTCAAGTTCCTCTTCCAGCTCCTGCAGCCGCTTTTCATTGAGCGCCACCATCTGATCCAGTGTCCGGATACTGTTGGACAGCCGGGACAGCGCCACGGTCAGTGAAAAAATGATCAGCAGGGAAAAGCAGAATCCAAGAAAAAATATCATGTTTACCGGCGCATAGATCCCCAGAAAATCCGACGCCACAATGAGGAGTGCCGGCGCGCAGTCGAAAAGCAGAAGGGCGCACAGCACCAGCATCCAGGACAGCGCATATTTCAGCTCCAGGCTCCTTTTTCGTATCATATTGACCAGAATCGCGAAGACCACAAGGATCGCAAGGGCGATCACGATCTGCAGTTTTACCGTCATCATTACCTGTATTCCTCCGTTTCTAGCCTCTTAACCGCTCCATAAAGATTGCAAGCGTCACTTTGATCATATAATAAGCGGATTTCAGACCGCCGATGGAGGAGGTCCCTTCCTCCCGCTCTCTCATAATGACCGGGACCTCCGTTACCTTTTTCCCCATACGCAGGATCGCCATCACGCTCTCCGGCTCCGGGTAGTCCTTGGGATAATTCTCCGCATAAATACGCATCACATCCCGGTTCACCATACGCATGCCGGAGGTAGGATCCGTCACCCTTTTCCCCGTCATCATACGGATCAGTGCGGAAAAATACCGGATGCCGACCCTGCGGAGTCCCGAAGACTGGAAGCCCTCCTTCTCGATAAACCGGGAGCCGATGATCATATCACTGTCCGTCTCCTTCAGCTTCTCATACATCATCTCCAGATAAGCGGCATCATGCTGTCCGTCTCCGTCAAACTGCACTGCCACATCATAACCATTCTGGCATGCATAGAGATATCCGGTCTGCACGGCTCCTCCGATCCCCAGATTCACGGACAGATTCACATGATTCAGATGCTTCTCCCTGCAGATGTCCAGGGTCCCGTCCGTGGAGCAGTCATTGACCACCACATAATCGAATCCCGGCGCATGATTCTTTATATCATCAACTGCCTTCTGAATGCTCCCGCATTCATTATAGGCAGGGATAATAACAAGTTTCTTCATAAAATATATACTCCTTCATGTTACGCTTCGTAACCACTCATTGCCTTCGTGTAGTATAGCATACTTCCTTTATTTTTTCTACTTTTTCACAAACTGCACCAGTACCCGTCCGATCCGGCACAGATCCGTGAACCAGGCAAAGGGCACGCCGTTCTCCCGAAGCGCACGGTGTCCCTCCTTCAGAGACTCCACATATGCCTGCAGGCTTCCGGTGCTTGTTCCTCCATGAGACATATAGATCAGCACCTCCGGCAGATAGGACAGACGGACCTCTCTTCGGTACAGGATACGGACCATGAACTCATAATCAGCGGCGATCCGGTAATCTTCCTTATATAATCCAAAACGCTCATATACTTCTCTTCGCAGATACAGGGTGGGATGTCCGGGCATCCAGCCGCTTCGGATGCTTCCCTGTCCCTGGTGCCATCTGCGCACCACCTTTTCTCCGTCCATATAGCACAGGTCTCCATGGACGCCATCCGTATCCTCCAGCTCCATGACCTCCACCATCCGGCGGATCACGCCCTCGTCCGCATACTGGTCAAAGCAGCACCCGATCACATCACCCGCTGCCAGTCGGATTCCCTTGTTGATGGCATCATAGATCCCGTGATCCGGTTCCGAGATCCAGCGCACCCGTCCCGGCAGGCGCTCCTCCATCTGCCGGATCAGCTCCATGGTCCCGTCTGTGGATCCTCCGTCCACGATAATATATTCCAGATTTTCATAATCCTGTCTTGCCACCTGTTCCATGATCTTTTCCAGGTTAGCCGCATCATTGTAGGTCGTCGTAATGACCGATACCTTCGGTAAAGTTCTCATAGCCTCTCCCTGGCTGCCAGAGCGTGATACAGCTCCACATATCTCTGAAAACAGCCATATTTCTCATATTGTTCTGCCCGCCTCTCACAGGCTTCTCCTGCCTTCGGATGCTCCCTCTCCTCCAGAACAGCCTGAAGAAGCGCTTCTTTGTCTCCTTTGGGAACCACCCTTCCGCAGCTCTCATCCAGACTCTCCGGACTTCCTCCGGTCCGGAACGTGATGACCGGAGTCCCGCAGGAAAGCGCTTCCAGATTCGTGGTCGGGAAATTATCCTCCAGCGTCGCATTGACAAATACATCTGCCATGGAATAATACTCCGCCAGCTCCTCCGCACTGGAGGTCCGCTCCAGCCCCAGTATATTGGACGGAAGTTCTTTTAGCTGCTTTTTATTAAGTCCGATCAGGATGATCCGGAACTCTTCCGGAAGCCTCTTTGCCAGCTCCAGAAAATACTCCAGTCCCTTGCGCCGTTCCCATACATTCGCCACTCCGAGAATGAGGAAGCTGTCCTTCAGCCCCAGCCGCTCCCGAAGTCCGCTGTCCCTATAGCAGAATCTGCTCCGGTCGATCCCGTTTGGAATCACCTGTACCGGATAATCCCTCAGGAAGGACTGCTTCACTTCCTCTGCCAGCCACCGGGACGGCACCACAATGGTCAAATCTGGCACTCCCGTGAATGCGGCTTTCTTCCGCTGGAAATTCCGCGCCGTATTGTTTTTAAAAAGCGCATACGGGTACGTATTCTTATATTCCCCACAGGACGCGCAGCTATGCTTCCATCCGTCACAGGAATGATAATCGTAGAAGGCACAGTGCCCCGTATAGGACCAGCAGTCATGCAGAGTCCACACCACCGGTCTGCCCGCTTTCTTCAGATACGCAAACAAAAGCTCCACCTGAAGAACAAATCCGTGAATGTTATGCAGATGGATCACATCCGGATCCCACTGCTCTATCCGGGCGATCAGCCTTCTGGTCTGCCCTGCGGAGGCAAATCCATGTTCCCCCTTAAAAAATGTGGAGAGTACATGAAATCCCATATCCGGACTGCTTCCGAAGCGGTATGCATCGATCCCCTCCGGCGCTGTCCGTCTGCCGTAGGCGATGATCCCGCTGTCCCCGTTTTTCTCCAGTGTATGATAAATATCCACCGTAATGCGCCCCACGCTTCCGCTTCCGCACACGGTACTGATCTGTAAGACCTTCACATGCATTTCCTGCGCAGTTCATTGCCTGCGCATCCTTTCTGTGTTATACTTGACCAAGACCATCCTGATACCGCGGATTGCTCCATTGCTTCGCAATTCCTGGCATCACAAATAATAATTAAGCGAGGTATATCAATGATAATCATACAACCTTCCGGTGGTTTATGCAATAGAATGCGTGTGATTAATTCCGGCTGGAGACTTGCAAGGGAGAGAAAAGAAAAGCTTCTTGTGCTCTGGAACTGCAATACAGAGCTGAACTGCCCCTTTGAATCCCTGTTCCGCCCCGTAACGGAGTTCAGGATCACCAGCATCCGCTCCGTGGCAGATCCCCGAAAGCTCTTTTACCAGAAGACCGCCCGGAGCTACCTGACCAATGAGGAGATCCTGGCTCACCGGGATCAGAGCGGCTGTCTGGAGGAAGACTATGTCAGCAGCCTGAAAAGCAACTGCTATATCTTTACCTGGGAACAGTTCTATCCCTCTGAGGACTACCATCTGTTCATTCCTACCGATACGCTCCAGAAAAGGATCGATGAGATGACCGCCCGTTTTGGCGCCTCCTGTGTTGGCGTCCATATCCGCCGCACGGATAACCAGCCAGCCATCGGCAAAAGCTCCACGGAAGCATTTATCCGGTCCATGCAGAAGGAACTGGCCGAGGACCCGGATACCATGTTCTATCTTGCAACGGATGACATGGAGGAGGAAGCCCGTCTCAGAGAAGCCTTTCCAGACCGTATTCTTTCCAATCAAAAACGCTGCCTCCAAAGAGACAGCGTTGAGGGCATGCATGATGCCCTTTTAGATCTGTATTGTCTTGCATCTACCCGCAGGATCATCGGCAGCTACTTCAGCTCCTTTACCGACATTGCAGCCGATATGCGGGGGATCCCGAAAATCATAGCAGGAGAGGAACTCTGATTCCTCTCCTGCTTTTTGCTTCTGTATTCAGTAATTGCTTATTCAGCAGCCTGCTCTGCGTTTTCCGCATCAGCTTCTGCGTCTGCCTCTGCGTCAGCTTCCTCACCTTCTGCAGGTGCTTCCTCCGGTGCTTCACCTTCTGCAGGCGCTTCCTCCGGTGCTTCACCTTCTGCAGGCGCTTCCTCCGGTGCTTCACCCTCTGCTGGCGCCTCTTCCGGTTCTTCGCCCTCTGCAGGTGCCTCCTCCGGTGCCTCGGTGCTCTCCTCTACTGTCTCTTCCACAGCCGGTTCCGTATTCGTGTCCTCAGAAGAGCTGCCACAGCCCATCAGCACTGCTGTCGAAAGTACTCCAATGCAGCATAATGTTAAAATTCTCTTTTTCATAATCTTTTCTCCTTTCGTTGATTACGTTCTCAAGGATACCGAATCTTTGTGTACATTCGGTGACGAAAAAATTATGATTTTATTAAGATAAACTGAAGATACCGTTCAAAATTCTAAAGTTTTACAAAACTTTAAAACTCAAATACTGCAATTCCATAAGGCGAAAGCGGATATTCCACATAATACTTCTGGTTATCGCACGCGCCCTTCTTTGCTTCATAAATCTCCGGCTTCTCAATGCCTTTGCCGCCAAATTCGGCTGCATCTCCGTCCAGAACCAGCTTATATTTCTTCTTCCTCGGTACGCCTACCCGGTAATCCGGACGCTCCATCGGCGTGAAGTTCATCACAAACAGCAGATTCTTCCGTTTGCTCCTGCTGTAGCGCACAAAGCTGAAGATACTCCTGAAACAGTCATCCGCATTGATCCACTGGAAACCGTCCCAGCTGTCATCCAGCTCATAGAGACAGCGGTATTTCTTATACATATGCAGAAGCGCCTTCACGTAATTCTGCATCTGCTGATGGCGTTCTTCTCTCAGAAGATACCAGTCAAGCTCCCGTGCCTCGCTCCATTCCTGAAGCTGGGCAAACTCATCGCCCATAAACAGGAGCTTCTTGCCGGGATGACCGAACATAAAAGTATATCCCGCCTTCAGATTCGCAAACTTATCATCCAGATATCCGGGCATCTTATTCAGCATGGAGCACTTCAGATGCACCACCTCATCATGGGACAGAACAAGTATGTAATTCTCACTGCACGCATAGCTCATGGAGAAGGTCATCTTGTTATGATTGTCCTTACGGAAATACGGATCCAGCTTCATATATTCCAGGAAATCATTCATCCAGCCCATATTCCACTTGAAGGAGAAGCCAAGTCCGTCCTCCTCCACATCTCTGGTAACTCCCGGCCATGCAGTGGACTCCTCCGCAATGATCATGGAGCCGTCATTCCTTCCCTTGATGATGGAATTCAGATGCTTGAAGAACCAGATCGCCTCCAGGTTCTGATTTCCGCCATACTTGTTGGGAAGCCACTGACCGTCCCGCTTGCCATAGTCCAGATACAGCATGGACGCCACTGCATCCACCCGCAGACCGTCGATATGATAATGTCCGATCCAGTACAGGGCATTGGCGATCAGGAAGTTGCGCACCTCCGACTTTTCATAGTTGAAGATCTTGGTTCCCCAGTCCGGATGCTCTCCTCTGCGGCTGTCCGGATGCTCATAAAGAGGTGTCCCGTCAAAATTAGCCAGCCCGTGTCCGTCTCTTGGGAAATGTGCCGGAACCCAGTCCAGGATCACGCCGATGTTGTTCTTATGCAGATAATCCACCAGATACTGGAAGTCCTCCGGCTTGCCGTGGCGGGATGTGGGCGCAAAATACCCGGTCACCTGATAGCCCCAGGAGCCGTCAAAGGGATGCTCTGCGATTCCCATCAGTTCCACATGGGTGTATCCCATCTCCTTTACATACTGGACCAGCTCCACCGCAAATTCCCGGTAATTGTAATATCCGTCCTCCCCTTCCTCATGGGGATGGCGTCTCCAGGAGCCCGGATGCACCTCATAGATGGACATGGCTTCTTCCGGTCCGTTCCATGACTTCCGCTTCTCCATCCATTTCTCATCATGCCAGACAAAATGATCGATATCCGCCACTCTGGATGCATTGCCCGGACGCTTCTCCGCATAGAACGCAAAGGGATCCGCCTTATAGAGGTATTCCCCGGTCTTCGTCTCGATCAGATATTTATACATACAGCCCGCTTCCAGCTCCGGAACAAAGACCTCATAAATGCCAAGAGGTTCCAGACGGGTCATCTCATATCCGTCGGTTCCCCAGCGATTGAATTCACCAACCACACGCACGCGCTTCGCATTGGGCGCCCAGACCGCAAAATATACGCCCTTTTCGCCTCCCTGCTCTGCCAGATGGGCTCCCAGCTTCTTATAAATCTCATAATGAGTACCCTGTCCAAAGAGATACTGGTCCATATCAGTAACTGCACACCATGGACGTTCTTCCACTGTTGTTTTTACTACTTTTTTACCCATACGTCTCCCCTCTATCCGAACAGAAAGATTCTGCCCGAGTTTTCCTCTAATGATACGGTTATTCTATCACATTCTGCTGTATTTTCACACCCCAAAAATACATCTGTATAGTGATTTTTACCAACAGGATTCGGGATATCGAAGGAAGCAGGCGCATCGTCGCAGTTTACTGCCACAACCACTGCCTGATCCCCCAGAACCATGGCATATGCGTACTGCCGGTTCCGAAGATAAAGCTCCCGGTACGCACCGTCGGTCAGGCATGGGCATTCCTTTTTCAGCCTGCCAAGTACAGCCAGCAGCCCGGGAAGCTCCGGCGCCGGGGGCTGTTCCTGAAGGCCGGTCAGCTCCAGCGCCGGGCGCAGCGGATCGTCATTGCAGCCTTCCTTCCTGCCCTCGATCCCCCATTCACTTCCGTAATAGATCGACGGAATCCCCGGCAGCGTATAGGACAGCATCCATACCAGCGGCAGATGCTTCTTCTTTGTCAGCTTCGACGCGATCCGGTCCACATCGTGGTTATCCACAAAGGAATACAGCTTCCTGCCCCGATAGATCCCCCCGTTGGCATCAAACTGTCTGCGGATCGTGTGTGCGATCTCAAAATAATTGTGGTCGTTGTGACCGGAATAAAGCCCCTTATGAAGCTCATAATTGGTCACGGAGTGCAAAAGCCCCGGCTCGGTCCAGCGGCTGTAATCTCCGTGGATCACCTCGCCCATCAGCCAGAAGTCCTCCTTCTCACTCTCTGTCATACTGCGCATGTCCCTCATAAACTGGAAATCCAGACAATCCGCACAGTCCAGACGGATACCGTCAATATCGAACTCATGGATCCAGAAACGGATCACATCGAACAGATACTCTCTGACACCTGTATCCTGCAGATTCAGGTTCGCCAGCTCAAAACAGTTTCTCCATGCCTTATACCAGAAGCCGTCGTTATAGCAGGTATTTCCCTGAAAGCTTAATTCCTGATACCAGCCGCAGTATTGGGAACGTTCCCGATTCTGCTGAATATCCCGGAAAGCCCAGAACTCCCTGCCTGTGTGGTTGAATACACCGTCCACCACCACCTTGATCCCCGCCTCATGACAATAGCGGACGAATTCCTTAAAATCCTCATTGTCACCCAGACGCCGGTCCACAAGCTTATAATCCCGTGTGTCATAACCATGGGATGTGGACTCAAAAAGCGGTCCGATATACACTGCCGTACAGCCAAGCTCCCGGATATGATCCACCCAGGGCATCAGCTTTGGCAGCCGGTGTACGATCTCCTCCTGCTCATTATATTTCGGCGCTCCCAGCATCCCAAGCGGATACATGTGATAGAACACCGCACTTTCATACCATTTCCCCATAAAATATGTCCTCCTTGAAGTCATCTGTCCCTATTATACTAAAAAGCAGGAGGGGGATGCAACCTTTATATGTGCTGCATCCCCCTCCCGGGATCTCTTAAAAGGCGGTCGTATAAAACTACTCGCCCAAATATGCTTTTTTCACGGACTCATCATTCAGCAGATCCTGTGCTCTGCCCTCCAGCACGATACGTCCCGTCTCCAGAACATAGCCTCTGTCTGCAATGGAAAGCGCTTTCTTCGCATTCTGCTCTACCAGAAGTACAGTCGTTCCGCCTGCGCTTACCTTCTTAATGATGTCAAAGATCTCATTTACAAAGATCGGTGACAGACCCATGGACGGCTCATCCATAAGAATGATCCTGGGCTTGGACATGAGTGCACGTCCCATGGCAAGCATCTGCTGCTCACCGCCGGACAGCGTTCCAGCCGGCTGATTCTTACGCTCCTCCAGACGGGGGAAACGTTTGTAGACCATCTGCAGAGTCTCTTCGATCTCGTCCTTGCTGCTCCTTGTATATGCGCCCAGCTTCAGGTTCTGAAGCACGCTCAGGGATGCGAATACCCGTCTGCCCTCCGGCACATGTGCCATTCCGGCAGATACGATCTTGTGCGCCGGGATCCTGGTAATGTCCGTTCCCTCAAAGGTAACGGTTCCGTGCTTTGGCGCGATCAGACCGGAGACCGTATGGAGAATGGTGGTCTTGCCCGCACCGTTGGCTCCGATCAGCGCAATGACCTCACCCTCATTTACCTGGAAGGAAATTCCCTTGATCGCCTGTATCATTCCATAATAGACTTCCAGGTCTTTAATCTCAAGCATAGCCATATGTCTTTCCTCCTATTCTCCAAGATATGCCGTGATGACCTTCGGGTCCTGCAATACCACGGAGGTATCTCCGCAGGCAAGCACCTGCCCAAAGTTCAGAACTGTCAGCTTCTCACAAATACCGGAGACCAGCTTCATATCATGCTCGATCAGGAGAATGGTCATATGGAATTCATCTCTTACAAAACGGATCGTATCCATCAGTTCCTGAGTCTCGTTGGGATTCATGCCGGCAGCCGGCTCATCCAGAAGCAGAAGCTTCGGATTGGTCGCAAGCGCTCTTGCGATCTCCAGCTTTCTCTGCTTGCCGTAAGGCAGATTGGACGCTTTGTAATCCGCTTCCTGATCCAGATCAAACACCTTCAGGATCTCCATGGCACGCTCATCCATTGCCTTCTCCGCCCGATAATATCCCGGAAGACGTAAGATACCGGTCAGCGTAGAATAAATATATTCCTTCTGATTGTGAAGTCCTGCCTTTACATTATCCAGCACCGTCAGATCTGAAAACAGACGGATATTCTGGAACGTTCTGGCAACTCCTGCTTTATTGATCTCGATATTGGTCTTTCCGGTAATATCCTCGCCATCCAGAAAGATCTTGCCGTCCGTGGGCTTATACACACCGGTCAGCATATTGAAGACTGTGGTCTTACCTGCTCCGTTGGGTCCGATCAGACCATAGAGCTGCCCCTTCTCGATCTTCAGATTAAAATTGTCAACCGCACGAAGTCCTCCAAAAGAGATGCCAAGGCTGTTTACTTCCAGCATAGCCATATTACTGTACCTCCTTTTCTCTCTTATGCAGCAGCTTTGCAGGTGAATAGCGCTCTCTTAACTCGATCGCCCTCGGACTCCATGTGAAGATCATCGTAGCGATCAGTACCACTGCATAGATCAGCATACGGTACTCGTTCAGAGATCTCAAAAGCTCCGGAAGCAGGGTCAGTACCACTGCCGCGATCATGGAACCGCGGATACTTCCGATTCCTCCCAGAACCACAAACACCAGGATCATGATAGACATGTTGTATCCGAAGTTCTTGGGAAGCGCAGTAAGGGTAGAAAGATTATGCGCATACAGCACGCCTGCCGCTCCTGCCAGAGCTGCGGAAACGCTGAACGCAAGAATCTTATATTTCGTAATATTAATTCCGATGGACTCAGCCGCAATCCGGTTGTCACGGATCGCCATAATCGCACGACCGGTTCTGGAATGCACCAGATTGGTCACGATGATCAGGGTGATCAGCACCAGAATCACACCAAGGGTAAAGTTGGAATCAGAAGGAGTGCCCGTAATGCCCTGTGCACCCTTGATGATGATCACTCCATCGGGCTCCATGCCAAGAGACATGGCATCCTTCATGGAAAAATGGAAGCCCTGGCTGTCTCTTCCAAGATAGATGACATTCACAAGGTTCTTAATGATCTCGCCAAAAGCAAGGGTAACGATGGCAAGATAGTCTCCGCGGAGACGGAGTACCGGAATACCGATCAGGACACCGCAGATGCCTGCACATACCACACCCACCAGCACCGCAAGGAGAAACCGTACCGTGGGAACCGTGATGGTCTCCATCATACACTTGGAGAATACCGCACTGGCAAAAGCACCCACACACATAAAGCCTGCATGACCAAGGCTGAGCTCACCCAGAATACCAACCGTCAGGTTCAGGGATACTGCCAGGATCACATATACACAAAGAGGAACCAGGATACCCTTCAGAAGACTGCTCATGTTTCCTGTCCTCATAAAAATCTCACACAAGATATAAGCCAGAACTACAATTCCATAAGTGATCAGGTTGTTCTTGGCTGTCTTTGATAATTTTTTCATTTTCCCAACCTCCACTTATACTTTTTCCTGGATCTGCTTGCCCAGAAGACCTGTAGGCTTAACCACCAGCACAACGATCAGCACAGAGAAAACGATCGCATCGGAAAGCTGAGAGGATATGTATGCCTTACCCAGGATCTCGATAATACCCAGCAGGATACCGCCGATAAATGCGCCCGGTATGGAACCGATACCGCCGAACACGGCTGCAACGAATGCTTTGATACCCGGCATTGCTCCGGTATAAGGCGTCAGGGACGGATATGCGGAGCACAGAAGTACACCTGCAATTGCCGCCAATGCGGAACCAATGGCAAAGGTCAGGGCAATGGTTGCATTCACATTGATACCCATAAGCTGAGCAGCTCCGTCATCCTCAGACACTGCCAGCATGGCATGACCGGCTTTTGAATATTTCATAAACGCCATCAGGCAGATCATGATCACAATACATGCCGCAATGGTGACGATCGTCTCACCGGAAATGATCAGCTGATCATTCGCCAGCTTCAGCGCCTCCATCTTAACCATAGACGGAAACGACTTTGTATTCGCACCAAAGATCAAAAGCGCCATATTCTGCAGGAAATAGCTTGCTCCAATGGCAGTGATCAGAACCGCCAGCTTGGATGCATGACGAAGCGGCTTATATGCAACACGCTCGATCGTAACGCCAAGCAGGGTACAGACGATCACAGACAGCAAAACCGACACCGGAATCGGAAGTCCTGCACTGTTTACCGCTACAAATGCCACGTAGCTTCCGATCATGATGATATCTCCATGAGCGAAGTTCAGCATCTTTGCAATACCATAGACCATCGTATATCCCAATGCAATGATCGCATATACGCTGCCCAGGCTGATGCCATTTAACAGATAGGATATAAAACTCATCTCATAACACCCCTTTATTTTTTGTAAAAATCAATTTCTCACCATTATAGCATAGAACAAAAGTCAACACAAGCCGACAATTCCGGTTTTTCCGGGGTTTTCTGCCCTTTTTCGCACAATTGAAAAGAGGAATCCCCTGCGGGACCCCTCTGTCTGTACATGTTCATATATATAAGCTGATATCGACCAGGTTCCGGCTGCCAGCCAGAGACCTGTTCATGGCCTGATGCCGCGGATTGCTTCATTGCTGCGCAATTCCCGCAGTCCTGCAAACCTTCGGAATCATTACATTGCTTTGTATGCGCCGTCTTTGATCACAACAGCCTTCGGAGCTTTGGTCGGCTCACCGTCTGCACTCCAGGTGATTCCTTCTCCGGTCAGTCCGTCAACAGTGATCTCGGTCATAGCAGTCTTCATAGCCTCACACATATCAGATACGCTCATATCTGCAGTAACGCCAGCCTGCTCTACTGCTGCCTTGATGATATACAGTGCATCGTAGGTATCTGCTGCGAACTGATTCGGGATCTCGCCATAAGCTTCCTGATAAGCAGAAACGAATGCCTGAGTCTTCTCATCCTCTGCGTCTGCTGCGAACGGAGTCAGAAGCATAACATCCTCAGCCAGTGCAGTGTCAAAGTTGTCAACCGTCAGAAGTCCGTCCAGACCGTCACATCCGAAGAAGATCGGATCGAAGCCCATGCCGTTTGCCTGAGTCAGGATGATAGAAGCCTCGGTGTAGTAGATCGGAAGGAATACCAGCTCTGCGCCTGCTTCCTTTGCCTTCTGTAACTGTACAGAGAAATCGGTCTTGCTGTCTGCGGTAAATGCCTCTGCAGATACGATCTCGATGCTCTGATTTGCTGCCTCTGCAGCGAACTTCTCATAAATACCAGTAGAATAAATATCGGAGCTGTCATAGATAACTGCTACCTTCGTTGCAATACCGTTCTCACCGATGTACTGTGCGGATGCTGCACCCTGGTTCGGGTCAGAGAAGCATACACGGAATGCGTTCGGAACAGCAATACTCTCTACTGCAGAACCAGACGGAGTCAGCTGGAACATATTGTCCTCTGCTGTCTTGGCAGAAACTGCTGTACAAGGTCCGGAGGTAACAGTACCAACAAGCATCTGCATACCCCAGTCCTTTAAGGTATTGTAAGCATTGATCGCCTTCTCAGGATCATGCTCATCATCTTCAAAACGGAACTCGATCTGCATGCCATTGATTCCGCCGGCTGCGTTGATCTCATCTACAGCAAGATTTGCTGCGTTCATAACTGCCATACCATAGATTGCTGCACCACCGGAGATCGGTCCGATACCGCCGATCTTCAGCACACTGCCTTCTGCAGACGGTTCTGCTGCTTCTGTGCTCTCTGCGCCTTCTGTGCTTTCTGTGCTTTCTGCTGCTTCTGTGTTATCCGTTGCTGCCGGCTCTTCAGAGCTTCCGCATGCCACTACAGAAAAAGCAAGTACAGCTGCCATCGCAAGACTAAGTAACTTTTTCATAATTGTCTCCTCCTATTATAATAGAAATAAAATATCCAATGCAGTACACCCTGCATTGGATATCATGATAAACACTCTGTTTTGATTTGTCAATTCATTTTTGGATTTTCAGGCTGAATCCCCTGCTTCCGGCTGATTTTTACCAATATCTTCGGATACAGCGGATGCTTCGATAATACATATTGCTCACCTTGATACCGCTGCTGGGCGTGCTTGCGTGTACGATCTGATTGTTGCCTATGTAGATGCCCACATGTCCATAATAGCACACCACGTCTCCCGGCTGCTTGTCCGCATCACTGACTGCTCTGCCGCCCCCCGCCTGTCCGCCGGAGGTTCTCGGGATGGAGATGCCGAAGTTCCTGTGCACCGCCTGGGTAAAACCGGAACAGTCCGCGCCGTTGGTCAGGCTGGTCCCGCCATACACATAGGGATTGCCCACAAACCGGAGACCGTAGGATGCAATCGCCGCTCCGTCACCCCCGCCGGAAACCGATGTGGAACCGCCGGACGATGAGCTTCCGGAAGAAGAACTGCCGCCGGAGGATGAGCTTCCGGAGGATGCATTTGCCGCTTCCTGCTGAAGCCTCCTGATCTGATTGTTCTGCTCCTTAATCTTCTTCTGATATTCACTGGCCTTTGCCTTTGCCTGGCTGAGCTGGCTGTCAAAGTCCGCGATCTCGCTGCGCTTTCTCGCGATCAGAGTCTCCAGATATGCCTTGTCCTCCTCCAGCTGCTCTTCCATCTCCAGAAGCTCTGCCTTCTCCTGCTCCAGCTGATTCTGAAGATCGATGACCGCCTGCTTTGCCGCCTTGTATTCATCCAGAAGACGCCGGTCATATTCCTGCAGTTCCTCTGCATAATCCACCTTGTTCACCAGATCCGCCACACTCTCGGAAGTCAGCAGAAGCTCCACGTAGCTGTCGTTGCCGGATTCATACAGATACTGGATACGCAGCTTCATGGACTCATACTGCCGCTCCTCCGTCTCCTTTGCCTCCTCATATGCCGCCTGCGCTTCCTCGATCTGAACCTCCTTATCCGCCAGATCGCTCTTTAGTACCTCGATGTTCAAAAGCGTATCTGTCAGCTCGTCATTCAGACTGTTCACCTCGCTGCTGAGCGTACTTTTCTGGTTCTCCAGTCCGCTGATCCTGGACTGTATCTCCTTGAGTTCCTTTTCATTCTTTGCCTTCTGATTCTTTATGGAATTGACGGTGGCTGCCGAAGCAGATATCCCCGTCACTAATAATGCAAACACTAAAATAATCCCGTATATTTTTTTATGCCTCATCTGTAAAACCTCCAGTTACAGAATAGCATAAAATTCTTCCGGTTTCAACAGACGATTCATATCTGAGCAGGTATTGCTTTTCATTCAAATGTTCGATATACTGTTAGTAGTTCTGAAGAAATATCTGAAAAGGAACAGAAAGCAGGAACGTTTATGAATCAGAATATGCATATGCCCGCAGAGGAAGAGATCTACTATCTCTCAGAATTTTATAAGGTCTTCGGAGATTCCACCCGGATTAAGATCCTGTATGTACTGCTGGCACAGGAGCTCTGTGTCAATGACATTGCACAGGAGCTTTCCATGACCCCAAGCTCCATTTCCCATCAGCTCCGCGTACTGAAGCAGCACCGTCTGGTCAAATTCCGCCGGGACGGAAAGACCATCTACTATTCACTGGCAGATCACCATGTGGAGAATATTTTAAATCAGGGACTGGAGCACATTGAAGAATAAAAGGGCAGAGCCGCCGGAATCATTTTCCGGCTCCTCTGCCCTTTTTCATATTCACTCAGTCCGCCTCTCTCAGATATCCGCGCAGGTCGTTGATAAACAGCTCAGCCACGCCAAATACCGCCGCATGGCTCAGCTTCCGCGGATCGTATCCGGTTCTCTCCTCCACCCGCTTCAGCTGATACTGCAGCGTATTGGGATGGATAAACAGCCGCTGGGCCGCCCGTTTGATCGACCCGTCCTCTTCATACAGCGCCGAAATAGTGCAGATGTCCCGCTCCATCTCCTCCACCGAATAGTCCTTGAATATCTTCCTGATATACCGCAGCTTGGACTCTATCGAAATATCGTCCAATACCAGCTCCAGACTCAGATTATCGTAGAAAATGATCTGCCTGTCCTTCAGACGCAGCCCCGCCTTCAGTGCAAGCTTTGCCCGCTCATACTGCTGGTGGATCCGATAGAAGGAATCCGCACCGTTGTCAATGCCGATATAGCTCTCATATCCTGCCTGACTCAGCTCTCCGCGGATCAGCTCTGCCAGCTCTCCGGCTGCTTCATCTGTCTGGTTCGGCAGAATGGCGACTACCGAATGGGAGGTCAGAAAGACACAGTCCCCCTCCCCCGCTCTGCTCACGATCGACTGTACCGTGCCCACGACCTTTTCATTTTCTCCTTCCGGCATGGATATGATCATGATACGTCTGGGCAGCGTAATATCCACCCCGAAGGTGCGTCCCTGCTGGATAAACGCGTCGTTAAGCACCGTCTGGGTACTGCATACCCAGGCATTGCAGTAGCGGTCCAGCGCCTGTCTCCTCTGCATGATACGATCCTCTGCCGCCTTTGATTCCAGAAGGACCTCGATCAGCTTCTTGATCACCTTGCCGTATGACTGTGCCACCTTATGGGGTCCCGTGATCCCTACCACTCCGATAATCTCATCATCAATGATCAAAGGAAGATTCGTTCCTGCATTGGTCCCCTTATACTGGGTATTGCTGTACACGACCAGCTCATCCAGCTTTTTGCTGATGATCTCATAGGTCGCTTCGTGAAAATTCCCAACCCGCTCCGGATCTGAATTGGCAATAATGACCGCATCACTGCCCACGATGTTGATCTTCAGCCCGATCAGTTTTGAGATTTCATTTACGATCTCCGCCGCATCCTTTTTCGATATTTCCATATGCAGTCTTATCCTCCCTGTAACAGCATATGCAGATAGACAGACCGCTCCCCGGTCTGTCTACCTGCATATCATTTATTCAGCTTCAATTAAACACATTAAGCCTCTGCCTGTACTCCGCTTGCACGCTTAACATTGTAGTTCAGCTGTCCTTTTTTCGCCTCTCTCTTATACAGCCAGTCAACCAGGAACGGTACAAATACTGCTGTGATGATAACGGAAGCTGCCACCTGCGCGGTTGCAACCTCTACATAAGGAAGCCATGCCGCATCGATTGCTGCAATTGCTGCCGGAGTTGCCACTGCATTGCCTGCCGTAGTTCCTACTGCCGCACCTGCCACACAGGAGTGTCTCTTATCCTTCGGAACCACCAGCTTATACAGGAAGTAGGTCGGAATACCGGTAATGATGATGGTCATGAAACCAAGAAGTACGCCGGATGCTCCTGCGGAAACAAGGGTCTGAAGGCTCATGCCTGCACCCAGAGGGAATGCAAACAGGAAGATAGCGATCATCATGCCCGGCTTCAGGAAATCACGGATCTTATCATCCAGATTACCAAGGATCATACCAAGGATGATCGGCATGATACAAGCTACCAGAGACATGAGCGGGATCTCAGCCACACCTGCAACACCCATGAACATCATCTCGAAGAACGGTCCGTCATTGGAAGAAATGATCGCGATCGCACCTACGTCAGAATCATCGCCGTATTTTGCGGACAATGCGGTATAAAGTCCGCCGTTGGAGTTGGACATGGCGCCGATCATGGCAAGAGGCGTTACCCCCAGGAATGCGGCGTCAGGACCGACAAATTTCGCCAAAAGCACACCACATGCCACACCTGTGATGACTTTTCCCACATTAATAATCACACCTTTGTAAAGCGACATACCTGCAGTCTTAAACTGGATCTGTGCGCCGCTGCAGAAGAACAGCACTGCGATCAGGCAGCTGGAACCGCTCTTAAAAAGCGCCGTCGTAAAGCTTCCGATCTCCAGTGCCGCCGGTGCAAACGTATTGACCAGCACACCGAGAACCAGCGGAACTACCATGATACCACCCGGTATCCTGTTAATTGTGTCTAGAATTGGTACCTTTCCCATTTTCATTGATAATACCCTCCTGAAAAATTTTTCCCTGTCTGCACGATTCGACAAGCCTTATGATGTTATTATTATGGACTTTGTCTCCAGTTGCAAGTGGAAAATCCTTTTCCTCCCCATTTTCATCCCCCATAACAAATTTTTAACATTTTTTTTGGGGTTCAGAACATTTTCTTAACCATATTTACATGCTATACTTGAAATAACTTTATCTGGCTTGTGCATTTTTACTATATTTGTGAGATAAAAATAATTATTTTTAGAGGTGATTGACATGAAGATCGAATTCCCTTATGGAAAAGAACAGTTAACATGCGAGATACCGGATGACCGTCTGCAGGGCATCCTGCTCTCTAACCTTCATCACTACCAGCCCAAGGCAGATCCTGCCGCTCTGGTGGAAGAAGCACTTCAAAACCCTGTCGGAACTCCGCCTCTGTGCGAGCTTGCAAAAGGGAAGGACAACATCCTTCTTATAGCCAGCGACCATACACGACCGGTTCCAAGCAAGGTCATTATCCCGCCCATGCTCCGTGAGCTCCGTAAAGGCAATCCGGATGCCAGGATCACGATCCTGATCGCTACCGGATGCCACCGTGGAACTACCCACGAAGAGCTGGTCTCCAAATTTGGGGAAGATATTGCAGCACAGGAGCACATTGTCATCCATGACTGCGATGAGTCCGAGCTGGTCCGGATCGGCACGCTGCCAAGCGGCGGTGACTGTATCATCAACCGGCTTGCAGTGGATGCAGATCTGGTCGTGGCTGAGGGATTTATTGAGCCGCACTTCTTTGCCGGCTTCTCCGGTGCCCGCAAGAGCATCCTTCCGGGTATCGCCAGCCGTACCACCGTACTTGCCAACCACTGCTCTGAGTTTATCGCAGATCCTCATTCCCGTACGGGTATCCTGGAAGGCAATCCGATCCATCAGGATATGGTATGGGCGGCAAGAAAGGCCAAACTGGCTTTCATCGTCAACGTTGTGATTAACGCCGAGAAGGAAGCGATCTATGCGGTAGCCGGAGATATGGAGGAAGCGCACAAGGCCGGCTGTGATTTCCTGTCGTCCCTGTGCAAAGTGGATGCAAAGCCGGCGGATATCGTCATCTCCACCAACGGCGGATATCCTCTGGATCAGAACATCTATCAGGCAGTAAAAGGAATGACTGCTGCCGAAGCATCCGTCAGACAGGACGGCGTCATCATCATGCTTGCCAAATCCAACGACGGTCACGGCGGAGAGCATTTCTTCCACCAGATGGCTGATGAGCCGGATATCGAGAAAACACTGGAGATCTTCCTGAACCGCAAACGGAATGAGACCGTGGCAGATCAGTGGCAGACACAGGTCTTCATCCGCGTTCTCCAGAAGGCTTCCGTCATCTATGTATCGGATGCACCGGATTCCATGGTCCGCGCACTGCATATGACACCCGCACATTCCCTGGAAGAGGCCATGTCCATTGCAGAAAAACGGGTGGGCACACCGAATCCGACCGTTACCGCGATCCCGGACGGAGTGTCGGTGATGGTAATCGAATAAGGGAGGCCTCCTGCACACTGAATGATACACAGACTACAGAGCAGAATCTGCCTCCCGGAATAGCGTCGGTGTCCTTAACAAAAATTAAAATGTGGCTTCGCAATCTTTTATGGATGCCCTCAAACCAATGTCAATACGAGTGTTTTGAGGGCATCTTTGATTGCTGAAAGCCACATTTTATTTTTATAACAGAACACCTCAAAGCCACTTCGGGAGGCAGGCTCTGTTTCGTAAACCGTATATAGTTATTGTGCAGAAGGCTCTTTTCGAGTTTTCGCAGCAGTAAGTGTTAGCAACTCTTGAAAGCTTGACACTTGTTCCGCCGCCCTCCATACTCTTCCCCCCTGACAGAGAAGCATTCCCTTACCTCACAGCTTCCGTCTGCATATTCTGCCTCTGTGGTATCCTGCGCCAGGATCAGCACCTCCGTCACATCCTGTTCCTGCAGCCACTGTCCCATATCCACCCGGAAATATCTGGGGTCGATCACGGTGATCCTCTCATAATGTGCCGTCAGAAAGGGAATCAGGTTATTGGCAAAGGAGTCCTTCAGTACAGCCAGATGACCGCCCTGCTGCTCTGTCTTAATCTGCACCACCGGATGATTTCCATCCAGAAAGAACCGATATGCGTCCTCTCCCTTCAGATGCTGTTCCTGATACAGGCCCGTCACATCCGACTCTCCCAGGTCATAGACTGCCTCGCACTCCGTCCCCGGATCATAGAATTCCATCTGATCCGGTTCCTTGGCATAGTGAATCTTGCCGTAATGGGTTCCGTAAAAATCCTTTCTCAGTATCCGCTTCTCCATATGAACAAGCGGCAAGGGCGCAAGCCCCTGCTCCTTCGCCCACGCCTCATATGCATAATATGCCCCCAGCATGGTCCAGTGATGGTCTGTCCGGAAATAGATGTATTCATCACGGTGATCAGAAAGGTTCTTCCACACTGCATCCTGTCTTCCCGGAAAGGAAAGAGGGGAAGGCACCTGTTCTGTAAGGACAGAACCGGCATGAGGCGCGTGGATACGGCTGACCGCATCCGCCCCGAACAGCTTTTGCATCTGTGTCTCCAGCGCATCCCAGTCCGCAGTCTCCTCGCTCTGTGCGAACAGATATCCGTCCTTTCCAAGATAAATCTCCCGGATCTCCTTTTTTCCCAGCAGGATCTCGCAGCGGGTCTTCCAGCCCACCCACTGATCCCTGCCCGGAAACTGATCCGTCAGCCATTTTTCATATGCGGTTCCATAACTCCCGTCCAGGATCCCGGCGGTATTCATCTCCGGCTTCTGTGCCAGCATACGTTTCTCCCATTCGGAATAGATCCGGTCCTTACTCAGAAGGTCCACGATCCAGAAACCGCACAGCACAAGAAAAAATAACAGGCAGAACACTGCCCTTTTACGATCGTCTCTTCTCATCATCAAAACCTGAAATACAAAAACGGATTATAAGCTGCATCTACAATATAAGTGACAGACAGGATAAAGATCAGCACCCAGACAGCCGGATATCTTGCCAGCCGCTTCCCCGCGCCCACGGCACCCAGACCGCACAGCAGAAGCAGCAGTCCGTAGTTGGACAAAAGCCAGCCTGCCCGTCCGTTAAAAAAGCAGCATGCCCCGCCTGCCAGCATGCCGACCCAGCGGAGTCCCCCGGACAAATTCTCCAGCGCAAACACCGTCATTCCTGCCAGCACCGCGGTCATAGCATACAGATGTCCCACCGCAGCCGGGAGCTTCTTCAGGACCTTCAAAAGGAACCATTTTTCCAGGATCAGAAGGATTCCGAAATACAATCCCCAGACAAGGAAATTCCAGCCCTTTCCATGCCAGATACCTGTCAGCGCCCATACGATCAGAATATTGCGGATCTGGACTGCCAGCCCCTTACGGTTGCCGCCCAGAGGGATATAGACATACTCCCGGAACCACTGCCCCAGAGAAATATGCCAGCGCCGCCAGAACTCCGTAATGCTTTTTGACCGATAGGGATAATCAAAGTTCTCCTTCAGATGAAAGCCAAAGATCTGTGCCAGCCCAATCGCCATATCCGAGTATCCGGAAAAGTCAAAATAGAGCTGCAGCGCATATGCCGCACTTCCCATCCATGCGGTCACCGTACTCATCTGTTCCATGGGAATCTCCTGCACTCCCTCCCACAGAAGCCCAATCTGATTGGCAAGCAGCACCTTTTTCCCAAGTCCCACGCAGAATCTTCCGATTCCGTCAAAGCTGTCCTGCCAGCTCATGGTACGATGATCCAGCTCTGCCGCCACATCCTTGTATTTTACAATAGGACCTGCGATCAGCTGGGGAAACATGGTCACATAGGCTCCAAAGGATATGATATCCCTCTGGACCGGCGCCTCGCCCCGGTAAACATCTATGGTATAGGACATGGTCTGGAACGTATAGAAGGAGATTCCAATGGGAAGCGGGAATAGCCCCGTATACTTGAACAGTCCCAATAAAGACAAATTGACAAGGACGGACTCAAAAAGCACCGCCCCCGCCAGATTCTTTTTCGCATGCTTCCTCGCATATTCGATCAGTCTGCCGTTCCCGTAATCCAGAAACGTGGAGAAAAGCATAATACCGATATAGACAGGCTCCCCCCACGCATAGAAAAACAGACTCCCCAGGAAAAGCACCAGATTGCGGTACTTTTCCGGGACAAGCAGATACACTGCCAGAAATGCCGGAAGAAACCGAAACATAAATACAAGACTGGAAAATACCATCGCTTATTCTGTCAGTTCCTTTTCGATCACTGCCAGCGCCTTTTCATTCATCGCCTGGCATTCCTTGACTGCTTCTTCTCCCTCTGCCTCATTCATATCATCACCAAGCTGTACGAAGCATACATAATTTCCGTAGGTCTCGATCTGGGACGCCTGGATCTTCGGAATGTTCACCGGATACTGTAAGCTGTCCTGAATCATCGCCTCTCTGTAGGTATCGAATGCATTCTCCACATCCTCAATCGTATCTTCCTTTGCCTTCACAATGATCAGAGAATCCACATTCACGGAAATCATGGGAGTCTGTCCATAATACTCCTCATACATATCATCCGAGACGCCATACCAATCGCTCAGATATTCCGGCGCAAGCTCCGCGTCCGCCCAGTAATCCTCTCCCAGCTCAGCTGCAACCGCTTCTGCCAGAGTCTTGGTGGATACATCGTTCCGGAAGCTTTTTCCCGCTTCTTCAGTATCCTTTCCGTTTCCGCCGCAGCCTGTCAGCATACACGCTGCCATAATCACGGCAAGCCATCTTTTCTTCATCTTATCACCTCTTCATGTAGTCTTTCAGTTTTCTCATTCATTTATTCTGTGCCTTTTGAAATTCTATCCGGCACACCCGCTCCAGAAACTCCAGATCCGCCTCCAGCGCATCCAGGATCAGCTCCTGCAGCTCCAGATTCTGCATCCATTTTTCACGAATCAGAAGCTTCCACACCATACGTCTGCAGAGCTGCTTTAAGCTCTGTGTATCAAATGCGGTAAGATCTCCCTTCTTCATACTTGCGTGAAGTATTCCCACTATATCATGGATCACAAAATATTTCAACGACTCCTGCTTTGCCTCTGATTCCTCGCTTTGAGCGGCAAAACAGTAGAACAGAAACGGCAGAAAAAGAATCAGACCGGATTCTTCCAGCTGCCTGACCGAATAATCTGCAAGTGTGATCGTATGGATCGGCAGAGTAATGCGCTCGTTCCCCGGGAATTCCAGTGTCGTAAAAAATTCTTCCTTTGCATTTCCTCCAAAATAAATGATCTGCGGCTCACGGATCTGCACCACGGAATGCTCCGCTGCATCCACATAATGAAACACGCACCCTCGGTCCTCCGCATAGATCTGCAGCAGACCATCCATACGGCGGATCTGAAATTCATACCGGTTCGCACATCCGATCGTCAGCCAGATACAGATCACACCATGCTCATTCCACTCCTTTCTGACATCCTCGCCGTCCCCGTATTCTGTCCGAAAAAGATGGTTCACCATTCGGATCAATGCCTGATCAGACAGATTGAAAATCTTCTGTACTACCCATAGGTCATCCTTATAACACATATCGCTGCTCCTTCCAACTCATAACCGCAGCATACGAACCATTCTATTATATCCGCTTCAGGGAACTACGCCATAGACTTATAGCATTTGATTTATTTTCAAGACACTATCAGCATATAGAATTCTGCTCTGTCTGTCAAGAAAAAAGAATCCCGATACCGGGATTCTCACATTATAGATGCATCCCCCGGATGCATCAGGACCATTGATCCAGATCGCGGAAGAAAGCACATATGCTTTCCAGCGCTTTCGCCTCATCTTCCCCGTCACATTCCACCGTTATATCATCCCCCGGACAGACAGGAAATGCCAGAAGGCTCATCAGGCTCTTGCAGTTCATCCTGTGCTCGCCATGGATCAGCATGACATGGGAAGAAAAAGCATTTGCCTCTCCCACAAGCGCTCCCGCCGGACGCAGATGAAGGCCCTGCTTATCACCTACCCGGATCTCTCTTCTGACCATAAAAATCACCCCTTTTCCCACTGCATTACAGAATCCATTATACCATGACCGCAGACGGTCATAGTGCCTCCGACGGATGCGCCGGACTTTCTGCGGTTCCGCAGAAATCCGATGCGCAGGTATAATGTCTGCCGACATTATACCATGACCGCAGACGGTCATAGTGCCTCCGGCGGATGCGCCGGACTTTCTGCGGTTCCGCAGAAATCCGATGCGCAGGTATAATGTCTGCCGACATTATACCATAAAAGGGGTACGTTTTCACGTACCCCGGGCAAAATTCATACTTTGTTAACAAACTGTCAGGAACAGCAGCCGACTATCTGCTCTTTCTCTTGGATACCACGTCAAAGATAACTGCCGCCAGAAGGACAAGACCTTTTACCACCTTCTGATAATTGGCATCCACACCCATGATGGACATACCAAGGTTGATGACACCCATGAGCACCGCACCGATCATGGCTCCGGGCACGGTTCCGGTTCCGCCGTATGCGGAAACGCCGCCGACGAAGCAGGAGCTGATCGCATCCATCTCGTAGTTGGTTCCATAGGTAGGCTGCGCGGAGGTCATACGGGCAATCGTCAGGATACCTGCCAGTGCAGCCAGAAGTCCCATATTCGCGTATGCCAGGAAATAAACTCTGTCGGTGTTGATACCGGAAAGCCTGGTAGCCTTCTCGTTGCCGCCTACTGCATAGAAGTAACGTCCGGTGGTCGTCATGGAAGTAATGTAGCCATAGATCAGGACAACGATCAGCACCCATAACAGCGCGGACGGGATTCCTTTGTACAGGGAAAGGTTATAGGTGAACCAGAGAATTACCGCACAGAGCACAGCCACCTTTACAACCAGCGCATTCACAGAACCGGTCTCATAACCTTTTTTCTTACGTGCAAAATATCCTTTAAACTGAATCACCGCATAGATCACACAGGCGATCACACCGGCCAGCATACAGGTCAGATTAAAGCCCTCCATTCCGAAGAAATCAGGGACATAGCATTCCGCGCCGCCGCCGAAGATCTTCTGGAACGTCTCATTGGTCACCGATACGGTCATTCCGTCCAGCACAACGTTGGAAAGACCACGGAATACCAGCATGCCAGCCAGGGTTGTGATGAACGGAGGAATCCGCACATAGGCGATCCAGAAGCCCTGCCATGCACCGATAAGCAGACCTACGATCAGCATTGCAATGACTGACAGCCACATATTCATTCCCTTGTCCATCATGGATGCACCGACAGCGCCCACGAAGCAGACTACAGAACCGACAGACAGGTCGATATTTCCTCCGGTCAGGATACAGAGCAGCATACCCGTTGCCAGTATGAACACGTATGCGTTCTGTGCGATCAGGTTATTGATGTTCTGGGGAAGCAGGATCTTGCCCTGCGTCTGCCATGCAAAGAATGCAGTCACCAGGATCAGCACCAGGATCATCGTATTTTTCTTTATAAAATCCGTAACATTCGTTTTACTCATTGTCTACTCTCCTTTGCTCGACTTCAGAATGCAGGACATGATGATCTCCTGAGAAGCTTCTTCCTTGTTCAGCTCGCCCACGATCCGCCCTTCATTCATCACATAGATACGGTCACTCATACCAAGCACCTCCGGAAGCTCCGAGGAAATCATAATGACTGATTTTCCGGCCGCCGCCAGTTCGTTGATAATACAGTAGATCTCGTATTTTGCACCCACATCGATACCTCTGGTAGGCTCGTCCAGGATCAGCACATCCGGATCCGCGAACATCCATTTTGCCAGAAGCACCTTCTGCTGGTTGCCGCCGGACAGATTGCCCACATTCTGCTCTACCGTCGGACATTTTGTCTTCAGCTTTTGACGGTACTCTTCTGCTACCGCATATTCCTTATCCTTGTCAATAATGGTATGACTGGAAACGCCTGCCATATTTGCCAGCGTCGTATTGATCTTGATGGGATTGGAAAGGATCAGTCCGTTGCCCTTACGGTCCTCGGTTACGTATGCCAGCTTGTGTTCAATGGCTTCACGCTCGTTCTTCAGAGTTACTTCCTGTCCGTTGATAATCAGCTTACCGGAAATATTCGTTCCATAGCTTCTGCCGAAAATACTCATGGCCAGCTCGGTACGTCCCGCACCCATCAGTCCGGAGATACCGACCACCTCCCCTTTATGTACTCTGATGGATACATTATCCACCACCTTACGCTCTGAATAGAGCGGATGATATACATTCCAGTCCTGAACCTCCAGGCTCACATCTCCGATCTTCACACCCGGTCTCTTCGGGAAACGGTCCGCGATCTCACGGCCGACCATTCCCTGGATAATACGGTCTTCCGTAATCTCATCCACGCCCTTTGCCAGTGTCTCGATGGTAGAGCCGTCACGGATGACGGTGATCTTGTCCGCCACATATGCGATCTCATTCAGCTTATGGGAAATGATGATACAGGTCATACCGTTCTTCTTAAACTGCAGAAGCAGATCCAGAAGGGCTTTGGAATCTGTCTCATTCAGAGACGCCGTCGGCTCATCCAGGATTAGAAGCTTTGCATTCTTTGCAAGCGCTTTTGCGATCTCCACCAGCTGCTGTTTACCTACGCCGATATCCTTGATCAGTGTTCTGGAGGACTCGTTAAGTCCTACTGTCTTTAAATGAATATCTGCCTGACCGTAAGTCTCATTCCAGTCAATGGCAGCCTTTTTTCCGCGTTCATTACCGAGGAACATATTTTCCCCGATGGTCATATAAGGGACCAGCGCCAGCTCCTGATGGATGATGACGATTCCCTTTTCTTCACTGTCTTTAATCTTACCGAATTTACATATCTCACCGTCATAGACGATGTCACCTTCATATGTGCCGTATGGATAGATACCGCTTAACACATTCATCAAAGTCGATTTCCCGGCTCCGTTCTCACCGACCAGAGCATGAATCTCGCCTTCCTCGACCTGGAGATTCACATTATCCAGTGCCTTAACACCAGGGAATGTTTTGGTGATATTTTTCATCTCAAGCAAAATCTTTGCCAAATAAACCCCTCCCCGCTCTTTCTTCAAAAGCAGGCGGGCTAATGTCTTAACCCGCCTGAACCGCATTTACATATCAGTTATTCTTATTTAAGGTCATCCTCGGTATAGTATCCGGAATCAATTAAGATCTCTTTGTAGTTGTCAGCATCCGCGTATACCGGCTCGCAAAGGTAAGACGGAACAACGCCTGTACCGTTGTCGTAGGTCTCAGTATCGTTAACCGGAGCTTCCTCACCCCTCATGACAGCGTCAACCATCTCAACAACCTTGGAAGCCAGAGCTCTGGTATCCTTGAATACAGACATGGACTGTTTTCCGGCGATCATGTTCTTAACGCTTGCAATGTCACAGTCCTGACCAGTCAGTACCGGATACTCGCCGGTGTAGTTAGCTGCCAGAGCATTTGCCACGCCAAGAGCGGTAGAGTCATTGGAAGCAAGAACTACGTCAAGCTGAGTTCCGTCAGAGTAATTGGAGGACAGGATGTTCTCGAATCTCTTCTGAGCTTCTTCTGTAGACCAGTTCGGAGTAGCTACCGTTGCTTTGTCGATCTGTCCGGACGGAACAACCAGTTTGCCCGCATCGATGTATGGCTGAAGAACGTCCATAGCACCGCCGTAGAAGAAGTTCACGTTGTTGTCACCCGGGTCGCCGGTAACGATCTCCAAATTAAACGGTCCGTCCTGATTCTCAAGATCCAGTGCATCTACGATGTACTCGCCCTGTGTCTTGCCTACCAGATAGTTATCGAAGGTAGCGTAGTAGGATACTGCATCAGAGTTCATGATCAGACGGTCATATGCGATAACCGGAATCTCTTTTTCCTTTGCCTGCGCAAGTACGGTTCCCAGTGCATCACCATCGATGGAAGCGATAACCAGCAGCTCGCATCCGTTGTTGATCATGTTCTCAACCTGAGATACCTGAGTCTGGATGTCGTTGGATGCATACTGTAAGTCAACCGTATATCCTGCAGCCTCCAGCTCTGCCTTCATGTTGGAGCCGTCCTGGTTCCATCTCTGAAGATCCTTGGTCGGCATTGCCACACCGATCAGTCCGCCTGCTGCCTCTGCAGGCGCTTCTGCCTCTGCCCCCTCAGCAGGCGCTTCTGTCTCTGCCTCTGCAGGTGCTTCTGTCTTCTCCTCTGCAGGTGCTGCCGCTTCCTCTGTCTTTGATCCGCCGCAGCCGGTCATCAGAGAAGCTACCATTGCTACACTAAGTAAAGTACCAAGTAATTTTCTTTTCATCTTGGAATCCCTCCCTTTCTTTGTTGATATAACCTTACCATATTCCCCGCAGGACTAACTTGTCTTCTTCTGTACATTTTATACAGCACACCACTGCCTCCGGCAAGAAAAAGCAGGACAAATTTGTTCTGTTCAAATTTGTCCTGCACAAATCTGTCCTATCATCGTTTTTTTGCAGGTCAGTCCCCGATTTCAACAGGTCAGTCCCGGAAGGATTGCACAGAAACGGAAAGTAACTTATACTGTCAGCAGGAACAGCGGAGGTGGCAGAGCTTGAAGATCAAAATAGAGGAAGATATAAAAGCGGAAGATCTGGAGATCACCATTCGGTGCAGACAGACCAGCGATACGGTCATACGGATTCTGGAGATGCTCCGGATGACCGACAGAAAACTGACCGGGCACCGGGAAAACCAGACTTATATTCTGGACGTAAGTCAGATATTATACATTGATACCGTGGAGAAAAGGACGTTTCTGTATACAGAAGAAGGGGTATACGAAACACCGCTGAAGCTGTATGAGCTGGCGGAACGTCTGGAAAGCTGTGATTTTTTCCGGGCATCCAAGTCATCCATCATTAACTTTAACCAGATACAGTCCTTAAAGCCGGAGTTTGGCGGGACCATGCAGGTGACCATGACAAACGGGGAACGCCTGAACGTGTCCCGGCAGTATGCACGGGCTATTAAAGAAAAACTGGGCTGCCTGTAGGAGGGAACGAATTATGAAATATGCAGTCAAACTGTATCGGCTGTTTAAGCCGGTGTACATCTATACATCTTATCTGTTCACATCACTGACCATCCTCTGCCTGGCAGCCAATGAGCTGTCCGGACGGAATTTTCCGGTGACTGCAGGGCTTCTGTGGGGATTATTTGCCTTTTCTCTGGGAAGCATAGGATTGCAGAAACTATTTCTGGAGCTGAAATTTAAAGGCAGACCGCCCTATCCGGTGTGTCTGATCCTGTACATCTGCTCCGCGGCGCTGTGGGGATTTGTCTGCCTGAATCTGTTTTACGGCACAAATGGAAACCGAACCGCAGAAGCTGCACTCATTCCGGTCATCCTGCCCGGCGTTTTCTGCTGTGCCGCCCTGGAGATATTCAACCGCTACCGGGCTCATATGTACAATACACTGCTTGCTCAGTATAAAAGAAGGAAACGGTCATGATCCATAAAATCAGAGTCATCTTTACACGAAAACAGAAAATAAAGTTCATCATCCTTTTTGGAATTCTGTTCACAGGCTCCTTGCTGGAATTTATGGGAGTATCGCTGATTCTTCCATTTGTGCAGCTTGTAATGGACAGCGAGGGAGAGTACAGCGGAATCACAGGCTGGCTTGGAGAAACGCTCCACATGGATACTTCCAGAGAGCTTCTGTTTTTCATGGGACTTTTACTGGCAGCGGTCTATGTGGTGAAGAATGTTTACCTGCTGTTTATGAAATATGTACAGCTTCGCTTTATTTTCAATAATCGACTGGAGCTGTCCGGACGGCTGATGCAAAGCTATATGAAGAAGCCCTATACTTTTCATCTGGAGAAAAATTCTTCGGAGATCCTGCGCAGTGTGACTTCGGATGTGAACAGCCTGTACGATCTGATCATGGATGGGATCGATCTGACCTCCAATCTTTTGATCATCAGTATGCTGGCAGTATTTTTGATCTATACAGACCCGGTGATCACCGTGATCGTGGTTCTTTTGCTGGGCATCTGCTCCGTCATTTATTTTCTGCTCATGCGCAGAAGGACGGTAAGCTACGGACGGCAGAATCAGATCTACAACAGCAGGATGATCCAGGCGGTGAACCAGGCGCTGGGCGGGATCAAGGAGATCAAAATACTGGCCCGGGAGGATTATTTTGTCAAAGCCTATGAGGAAAACGGAAGATTCTACGCTTCCAGTCTGAAGCGAAGCCAGCTTTTTCAGTATATGCCCAAATGTCTCATAGAGACGGTCTGCGTCTGCGGTGTACTTGGGGCATTGCTGCTCAAACTCTATACAGGCGCAGAGATCAGGGAGCTGGTACCCCAGCTTTCCGTGTTTGCAGTGGCAGCTTTCCGGCTTCTGCCCTCTGTGAACCAGACCAATCAGCTGATAAGCCGGATCCTGTTTCTGCGGCCTTCCATTGACCGGATCTATGAGGATCTTCAGGAAGCGGGATATAAGAAAGGAGAGAAGCCCTCCGGGGAGGATTTTGCCCGGCTGCCTCAGGCCAAGACCATCCGGCTGGAACATGTTTCTTTCCGGTATCCGGGAACGGACCGGGATATTTTAAAGGATGTGTCGGCAGAGCTTCCGCTGAAAGCATCCATAGGCTTCGTGGGCAGTTCCGGCTCCGGCAAGACCACATTCATCGACATACTGCTGGGTCTTCTGTGTCCGGACAGCGGAAGAGTCTGTTACGGAGAGGAAAATATCCGGGATTACCCCAAAAGCTGGGGACGCAAGCTGGGATATATTCCGCAGAATATCTATCTGGCGGACGACACCATCCGCCGCAACATTGCCTTTGGAATTCCCGATTCCCGGATCGAGGATGAGAAGGTGTGGAAGGCTCTTGAAAATGCTCAGCTTTCAGATTTTGTAAAAGATCTGGAAACAGGTCTGGATACGAGGATCGGAGAATCCGGGGTCCGCCTGTCCGGAGGACAGAGGCAGCGCATCGGCATTGCCCGGGCTCTCTATCAGGAACCGGAAATTCTGGTGTTGGACGAAGCCACCTCCGCACTGGACACTGCCACAGAACAGGCGGTCATGGAGGCAGTGGAGCATTTCCGGGGAAAATGTACGCTGCTGATGATCGCGCACCGCACCAGTACGCTGAAAGGCTGCGATCAGATCTATCGGATAGAAGACGGAAAGCTGGTTCTGCAAAAATAAATCCCGCTCTACTTCCTCACATTCAGGTAAATATCATTTTCCTCATGATATTTACCGGTAATGACCTCATCCATATTTTCCCTGGTCACCATGATCGGTTCCAGACATTCATAGGGCACCTGACAGGTTCCGTCATCCATGGTAGTCTCTATCTCCCGGATTCCGGACCGCTCTCCTCCGGCAAGCTCTACGGTCAGCTCCGCCGCCCGTCTTGCCAGCTTCTCCACCGGCTTATAGACGGTCATGCACTGGGTTCCCTCCACAATACGCTGACAGGCATCCAGATCCGCATCCTGTCCGACCACACAGACGCTTCCGGCAAGCCGCCGCTCTGCCAGGGCACGGATCGCCTGCCCGGCAATACTGTCATTGCCGCACATGATCCCATCCGGCGCCGGTTCTGCACCCAGATAGCTGCTGGTCACTGCAAACCCCGTCTCTGGAAGCCAGCCTTCCGCATGCTCTGTCATGGCAGTCTCCATATCGGTCCCTTCCAGCCCCTTCTGAAATCCTTCCATAATCTGCGGTACATTGTAATCTGCAACCGGTCCGCATATCTGAAGCAATGTCCCTTTTCCATTTAGATGCTCCTTCATATGCTCCGCCATCAGACGACCCACTTCCTCATTATCAAAGGAAATATACAGATCCACACCCGCATTCAGGATCAGCCGGTCATAGGCAACCACCGGGATACCGGCTCTCTGCGCACGGTCCACAGCCTCCAGAAATCCGGTCTGATCCTCATCGCTCGCCACCATGACCACCACGATCACATCTACCTTTTTCTGGATAAAATAGTCGATCTGCTCGATCTGTTCCTGCAGATCTCCGTTGGCATTCTGCACATTGACCTCCGCTCCCAGCTCCTGTGCTGCCGAGACAAACACATCCCGGTCCCGCTGCCAGCGTTCAATCAAAAATGAATCAAAGGTAAATCCGATCCGGATCCCGCTGTCCCCCTCCTCTTTCACCGATTCCTGCGATACGGTTCTGCTTCCGCACCCGGTCTGAAGACCTGACGCCAGCAGCACAGACAGAAGTATATACAGCCATCTTTTCATTCTCTTACTCTCTCTCATTTTCCTGAAGTCCCTCCCCGGTATTCCGTCGGCGTCACTCCCGTATTCTTCTTGAAAATACGGCTGAAATAATTGGGATCCCCGTACCCCACCTCTGCACAGATCTCCTTCATACTGTATTCTTCATTTTTCAGGAGCTTTTTGGCATGCTCGATCCTAAGACCGGTCATATATTCCACAAAGTTGCTTCCGGTCTCCTCCTTGAAGAGCTTGCTGAAATAATAAGGGCTCAGATCAAGCTGACGGGACACCTCGTCCAGGGAAAGATCTCTCTTAAAATTCTCATCAATATACTCCTGTGCTCTGACAATAAGCCTGTTCTCATGCTCTTCCTTCTTCGTATTCATGTTGCTGCAGGCTTCCCCGAACTTGTCTACAAACCATTGTTTCAGATCACTGTTGCGCTTCGCATGCATAACCCTCGGAAGATAATCCTCTCTTTCCTCAAAATGATAGGTCATGCCGCCGTTCATATAGACCACATGCTCCGCCCATAATACAAATTCCAGTATCTTCAGCCGCACGCTCATGTTTTCCTCATCATAGCTTGCCAGCATCCAGTCACAGTATTTTCCTGCGATCCGTTCGCATTCCTCCCGTTTTCCACTTTCCAGGCTGTCAAACAGTTCTTTTTCCACATCAATGGGGTATTCTTCGTCATAACGGCACTGAATGGGAAGATCATCCACATGGGCAACGCTTCCCGTGGAATTCACCAGCGCCTTCAGCGCTTCCTCGTAGGAATCCATACTCTCATTCAGCTTCCTGACCGATCCGATCCCGATGCGGAAGGAAATGTCCGTCATACGCCTCAGCTTCCGTGTCAGCTCCCGGCAGGTATCAATCATCTCAATACGCTCTTCATACCCGATCTTCATTCTGTCCATAGGAAGAAAAACCGGGATCTTATTGGATATGACAGACCCGACCACACAGTTCCAGCTCTCCTTGACCAGCTCCCGCACTCTGGCATAATTGGTCTGTACCCGGACGCTTGCCCCCACCGCATTGGTCATATAATTGCCATGCTGATCGTCACCCATGACCAGTGCCAGCATACATCCGCAGTCTGCCTCCAGACCCAGAAGCTGCTTGTAATTCTCCACATCCTCATTAAAATACTCCCGGAACATAATGGAATAGATAAATCCATTTTCAATGATCGGAGTCACCGTCTCCATCTTCTCCCTGATCTTCAGATCATCACTGCGCTTCTTTCTTCTGGTATCCACCGCCTTTATGGCCTTTTCCAGAACACTGATGATGGTGCGTGCACTGAAGGGCTTGTTCATATATTCCAGAACTCCCAGTGCCACTGCCTCCTTCGCATAATCGAACTTATCATAGGCGGACAGCACAATAAACTCCACGGACGGATTGCTCTTCTGGATCTCACGGATCGCGTCGATCCCGTTGATCCCCGGCATCTGAATATCCATAAAAGCAATATCCGGCCGAAAGCTTTCCGCAAGCTCGATCACATCCCGTCCGGTCTTCGCCGTTTCGATCTGACATTCGTCCGGAAAATTTTTATTTATGATCATCTTCAGAGAATCCAGCACGATCCCTTCGTCATCTGCCAGCATTATTCGATACATGATATTTCCCCCTGTTTTCCCGGAATTGTGATCAACACTTCCGTTCCCATATTTCTGCCTTCACTGAAGATCTCCAGCTCTGCCTGCTCATGAAAATACAGCTTCAGCCGTTCCATCACATTCTTCATTCCCACTCCGTTGGAATTGTTCTTCAGATCTACTTCTCTTGCCTCTCCTGCCAGGACCTGCTCGATCCGCTCCTTTTCCATACCGGCTCCGTTATCCCAGATACTGATGCAGATCTTGTCATCCCTGGCATACACAGACAGCTCGATCCTTCCCTCCCAGTCGATATGCCGGATCCCGTAATTCACAGCGTTCTCCACCAATGGCTGCAGGATCATACTGGGAACACGTACCTCCAGCAATGACTCATCTATTTCCTTTTCAAACAAAATTTCTCCGGAAAACCGCACATTCAGAATATAGATATAGTTGTCTACCAGATGGATCTCCTCCCGCAGGGATGCGTCCTGATCATTCTTCCGCACATTGTAGCGGAAAAACTCTGCCATATTTTCCAGAAACTGTCCTGTACGCTCCGCATCCTCCATCATGGCAAGCTGCGCTCCCGCATTCAGGGTATTGAACAGAAAATGAGGATTGATCTGTGCCTGCAGATATTTCAGCTGGGCATCCTTCAGGTGGCTCTGCATCATCAGATCCCGTTCCTTCAGCTGATTCTCCCGCTCCATGGTCAGGCGGAGCTGATCGATATAATTACGGATACTTGCCACCATCTGGTTAAAGGCGCCTGTCACAATCCCCACCTCATCCATACTGCGGACCGGAATCTCTTCGATTTCAAAATTTCCCCGTCCCACCTCGTCTGCTGCTTCCGCAAGCTCCTGCAGGGGTCTGGTCACCATCCGGGTGCTCACAATGATCAGACTGATATTTCCCAGCAGCACCAGGATCAGCACTGCCACGCTGATTCCCTCCATATAACGCATGGAGCGCATCAGAAGCTGATAGTTCCGGGAATTATCCTTGAACTGCTCATTGTTCAGGCTGTAGATAAACGTGTGGATCTCCTCATACAAAACCCTGGCATCCTCATAGAGCTTTCCGTATTTTTCCACATTACGCCCTCTTTTTGCCTGTATGATCTCTGCCGACAGATTCAGATAGCTTTCCGACAGATAGTAGATATTCTTCTCGGTCAGAAATATCCCGTCATCTGTCACCCGAGTATGCAGCCCCTCCATCCGGTCACGGTAATCCTGCTCGCTTCGGTAATACTCCTCCATGGCATCTGAGCTTTTGGTATTCAGATACTCCTCCATGCTCTCCTGTACCCGATCCAGCTCTCCTGCCAGCTCATTCAGTCTTACATTGCTCATGTAGACCTTTTCTACCCTGCCTGTCATCCGATTGATCACACCATACACAGACAGATTGACCGTAAGGATCATTGCCGCTGTCAGCACGAAAACTGCTGTCAGCTTCTGCTGAAGGGTGAGATATTTCCACTTTTCCCATATCACTGCTTTCATATGGTGCATATCCTTCCTCCTGCTCATTCTTCGGTCATTTTCGCTGCATCCTCCGTGGTCAGCAGATGGGTATCCACCGCCATATAACCATTGGTATGCCCGGTCTCCACATATTCATCCAGCGCCTGGATGCAGAATCTTCCCATCTGCTCTTTATCCAGAGAAATTGTAGAATAAATAATACTTTTCGCAACTGCATCCAGGATAATATTTGAATCATCATAGCCAATGATCTGTACTTCCCCGACTTTATTGTAGTCAACAGCTGCCTGACAGGCACAGCGGGTATGGACTTCATTCAGACAGACCAGAATGTCCGGCAGATTTTCCGAATCCAGAAAAATGTCACGGATGGATTCCTCTGCGCTGAAATTTCTCATGTTTTCCACCACTGCCGTCTCCACCGACACCCGGTGATCCGTCCCCAGCTCCTTCTCCAGCGTCTCCCGGATTCCCAGCAGGATCAGATTCTGACTGGTATTCACCAGATTCTCATCTGCCAGGAACATGACTCTTCTGGTCTCCTCCGTCACCAGCTCCAGGATCTGTCTGCCGTATTCCTGACCCACATTATAGCTGTTGATGCTTACAAAACACTGCCTTTTACTGCCTGTACTGTCCCTTAAAACCGTCACCACCGGAATGCCTCTGTCCACGGCTTCATTGATCAGCTCTGCAGTCTCCTCTTCTTCATCCCCGCTCACAATAATACCGTCCACAGATGCCTGAATCGCCAGATTCAAAAGTACATTGCGTTCATACTTCACTGCAAGATTGCTGCCAAAGCGTTCCAGATAAGCATCTCTTGACTCTGCCTCCTTCAGTGCACTTTCATACACCGGATCCCAGGAATCACTGTCCTCGGTGATCATCACATAATGCTTGCTGTAGGACTTATAACCGCTGTCCTCACTGCCCCTGCTCCACAGGAAAAACGCTCCAAGAACAGCCGCCAGCAGAAAAACCAATATCATTCCTGCTTTTTTGCCTTTCATAGATCCTCCATATGCATAAGTACACCTGCGGCATGCCGCAGGTGTACTCCCTTATATCTTTTCTGCCAATTCAGCACTGAATTATTGACTTATGCAAATGGATTTTCAGTCGGATAACGGACACCTGCCGGCTGGTTGTATCCGATCTCGCTTACATCCACACCGATGTACTTAAATACTTCATACAGAGCTTTTCCGTAATGTCCGAACGCAACTGCTCCGTGATGGGGATAATTGCCCTCGATCAGCACATGACGGTAGAATCTCTTCATCTCCGGGATCGCGAAGATGCCGATGGCGCCGAAGGAACGGGTCGCTACCGGAAGCACCTCACCGTTTGCCACATAAGCGCGCAGCTTGCAGTCTGCAGTGCTCTGCAGGCGGAAGAAGGTGATGTCGCCAGGCGCGATGTCTCCCTCCAGGGTTCCCTGGGTAACCTCTTCCGGAAGGCTTCTTGCCATGATGAGCTGATATTTCATCTGGCAGAAGGACAGCTTCTTCGTATTGGTATTTCCACAGTGGAAGCCCATGAAGATATCCGTATCTGTATAGTTGAATTTGCCCTTGATATCCTCCTCATAGATATCATGGGGAACGGTGTTGTTGATATCCAGAAGCGTTACTACATCATCGCTGACACAGGTTCCAATGTACTCGCTCAATGCGCCGTAGATATCCACCTCGCAGGATACCGGGATTCCTCTTCCGGTCAGACGGCTGTTCACGTAGCAGGGAACGAATCCGAACTGAGTCTGGAACGCCGGCCAGCATTTTCCTGCGATTGCCACATGCTTTCTGTAGCCCTTATGTGCCTCGATCCAGTCAAGCAGGGTCAGCTCATACTGCGCCAGCTTCGGAAGGATCTCCGGCTTCCTGTTGCCCTCACCCAGCTCTGCTTCCATATCTGCAACCACTTCCGGGATTCTCGGGTCATTGTCATGGGCTTTAAATGCCTCGAACAGATCCAGCTCGGAGTTTTCTTCAATCTCCACGCCCAGATTGTAGAGCTGCTTGATCGGCGCGTTGCATGCAAGGAAGTTCAGCGGACGAGGTCCGAAGCTGATGATCTTCAGATCGGAAAGTCCGATGATCGCTCTTGCGATCGGAAGGAACTCATGGATCATATCTGCACACTCCGGCGCGGTTCCGACCGGATACTCCGGAATATAAGCCCTGATATTGCGCAGCGCCAGATTGTAGCTTGCGTTGAGCATACCGCAGTAAGCATCGCCTCTGCCCTGGATCAGGTTGTCTCCGCTCTCCTCTGCAGCTGCCACGAACATCTTCGGTCCTTCAAAATGCTTTGCAAGCAGAGTCTCGGAGATCTCAGGTCCGAAGTTTCCAAGGTATACAGCCAGTGCGTTACAGCCTGCTGCCTTTACATCCTCCAGCGCCTGTACCATATGGATCTCACTCTCTACAATACATACAGGACACTCATAGATGTCCGCTGCGTCATATTTTGCCTGATACGCCTCTACCAGGGCTTTTCTTCTGTTCACGGATAAGGATTCCGGGAAACAGTCACGGCTTACTGCCACGATACCAATCTTTACTTTTGGAATATTGTTCATACTATTATCCTCCTGAGATATGTTTTATTATTTTACGGAAATATTCTCTCCAATGAGACCAATGTGTGCGCCTTCCGGCAGTCCGCCCTCGGCATGTCCGATGAGCCATTTATTTTTCGCAGTGATCAGGGCATCCTCCCAGCCTTCGTGCCCTTCTTCCAGCGGAAGGTTGGTGTCCTTTGGAAGCACGATGGCAACCTGAAAACCACTCTCATGAACACTGCAGGGCGCATAGTGCAGGGTAGTCGCGTATACCTCCACAGCCGTTCCCGCAGGAAGCAAAAATGCCTCCACCAGAGAGGTGTCATAGGTAAAATCATCTGTGATATCCTGCTGGGAACCAACCAGAAGGATCGCATCTGTCGCTGCCACATTAATCTCTGAGGAACGATGATACTCCAGCGCATTCAGCAGATAGTTTTTACCATTGCAGTAGCCTATCTGGATGGGCAGCTCCCCGTAAGCCTTCGTCTGAAGCTCTGCAAAGACCGGAAGGGCTTCCAACTCCGCCACGGACGGCTCATAGACCACACCCTCCGGAAGAGGAGTCTTCTTCAGTGCTTCCACCAGTCCGGAAAAATCCATATTCTGTACGACTCTGCCGTATTTCCGGAATGCGGCATCCGTTACCTTCTTCATCTCCATGGTACTGTCCTCCTATTTGATCAATTCAAAGATCGGCCTGCATGCGGGATAGATCTCCTTAAACTGCTGATAACGGGTCTCATATTTCGCCGCCAGCTCTGCATCCGGTTCCACCGTATCCACGATCTTCACCAGCTTTGCCGCTGCCTCTTCCACGCTTGCATATTCCCCGCATGCCACTGCTGCCAGCATGGCTCCGCCCAGTGCCGGACCCTCCTCACTCTCGATCACATCCACCTTGACGTTCATCACATTGGCAATGATCTTCTTCCACAGAGGGCTCTTCGCTCCGCCTCCGCAGATCTTGGTGCGCTCGATCCGGATGCCCAGAGATTTCGCCACTTCAAAGGAATCACGGAGTGCGAATGCCACACCCTCCAGAACTGCCTGGGTCATATCTGCCCGGGTGGTATCCATGGTCATACCGATGAAGGTTCCTCTGGCATTGGGATTATTGTGCGGGGAACGCTCTCCCATCAGATAAGGCAGGAAGTATACATGATTCTCTCCCAGCCTCTCAATCGCCTTCTGCTCTTCCGCATAATCCCTGGTTCCGATAATCTCGTCCATCCACCATTTATTGCAGGAAGCTGCACTTAACATACATCCCATCAGATGATAATGTCCGTCTGCATGTGCAAATGCATGAAGGGCATTATTCTTATCCACACCAAACTTCTCGGAAGAGATAAAGATGGTTCCGCTTGTTCCAAGAGAGATGTTGCACATTCCGTCGCCGACGGTTCCGGTTCCCACGGCAGCCGCCGCATTGTCGCCTGCACCGGCAACGACCTTCACCGTCTCCGGAATGCCAAGCTCTGCCGCAATCTGTGGAAGCACAGTTCCAACCGCTTCGTAGGACTCATAGATCTTCGCCAGCTGTTCCTCATGGATTCCGCAGATGTCCAGCATCTCCTTGGACCAGCAGCGGTTCTTCACGTCGAAGATCAGCATACCGGAAGCATCTGACACATCCGTACAGTGTACTCCGGATAGCTTGTATGCGATGTAATCCTTGGGAAGCATGATCTTCGCGATCCTTGCAAAATTCTCCGGCTCCTTATTCTTCACCCAGAGGATCTTGGGCGCCGTAAACCCGGTAAAGGAAATGTTCGCCGTATATTCGGACAGCTTATCCTTTCCGATCACGTGATTGAGATAATCGCACTCCTCAAAGGTACGTCCGTCATTCCACAAAAGCGCCGGACGGATCACCTTATCTTCCTGATCAAGAATCACCAGTCCATGCATCTGTCCTCCAAAGCTGATGCCTGCCACCTGATCTTTGTCACATTCGGACAAAAGCTCCTTCAGCCCGTCCAGGGTCTGCGTAAACCAGTCCTCCGGATTCTGTTCTGACCAGCCCGGATGGGGAAAATAAATGGGATACTCTCTGGATACGATCTTCCGGATATGCCCCTCTCCATCCATCAGCAGGAGCTTTACCGCAGAAGTACCAAGATCTACACCTATATAGAGCATGGTTTCTTCCTCCTTTTCGTTCATTGCGTGCACGTGCACGGTTTTTCTTTTATATTACCTCTTCCACCTTACTTTTTCAACACTTTGTATCCATTTTTCCATATATTTCTTTATTTTTGTAAAAATCATACAATCTTCGTCCGTTTCCCATTAAAAATACACCCCTTTTTTGTTCAATACCTCCAAATTTTCAAAGCTCTTTTCGCAGGCAAAGTGCACGTGCACGCTCTGTCTGCATTGACAGTTTTCGCTATTTCATGTATGTTTAAGGCAGGAAAAAACCGGAGGCTTCTATTATGACAACCATTAAGGAGATTGCAGATCTTGCCGGTGTATCCCGGGGAACGGTAGACCGGGTTCTCAACAACCGGGGCGCTGTCAATCCGAAGACAGCAGAAAAGATCATGGAGATTGTCCGGGCACTGGATTATCGTCCCAACAAAGCCGGGACTGCGCTGGCTGCCCAGAAGAAGAAATATAAGATCGGAGTCATCCTCTTCAGTGAGAATAACCCCTTTTTTGACGAGGTCATGGAAGGAGTCCGCTCAAAAGCTCTGGAACTGCAGGACTATGGCATCACGACCATTACCAGACGGGTGGAATTCGATGTAAGGGCACAGCTTCTTGCCATTGACGAGCTTATGGCGGAAGGTATCCACGGTCTGATGCTTGCGCCCTATAATCATATCCAGATACAGGAAAAGATCGACGAACTGGTAGAGCATGAGATTCCGGTGGTGACTGTGAACACCGATATTGACGGCTCCCGCCGGATCGCGTATGTGGGAAGCGACTATTTCCGCGGAGGCTGTATGGCGGCAGGGCTTTTGTCCCTTATGACCTCCGGCAATATTGAACTGGGGATCATCACCGGCTCCTCCAATGTGCTGTGCCACACCGAACGCATCCGGGGACTGCGCCACACACTGGATTCCTCCTATCCCCGCATCCAGGTGGCTGAGATCCTGGAGAATCACGATGATGAGTTTGAGAGCTATGCACTGACTCGGCGCCTTATGGAGCAGTACCCGGCGCTGGATGCTCTGTTCTTCTCCGCAGCAGGCGTTTATGGCGGCTGCAAAGCGGTTATGGAATCGGGGCGGCATCCCCGGATCATTACCTTCGATGAAGTCCCCACCACACTGGAGATGCTGAAAAACGGCGTGATCTCCGCCACCATCAGCCAGCAGCCCTGCCGACAGGGTTCCCGGTCACTGGATATCCTGTTCGAGTACCTGACCTCCGGAGTACTGCCCGAGAAGGAACGGGAGCTGGTGGAATATTCCATTAAGATACGGGAGAATATGTAGGTACACAAATCTTCCTGTACGTTTTCCAAGGATATTCGATGTCTGTTTTAACACTTTTCCAAGGATATTTGTGGTCTGTTTTGACACTTTTCCAAGGAAGATACACAAAAGGGAGAATTCCTCAACAAAACGGAATTCTCCCTTCCATTAACTCGGTCACCTCCGACTCGGTATTCATTGAACGAATGACCGCATTTTCTTTTTAATTTTTCAATGCTGTAATTGGCACAACATACACACCATCCGATCGTTGGTATGCTGCATTTGCCATTCCGCACAGAACGCAGAGCACCACCGGCGGTTTTCCCTTTGGTTCGCCAGCAATTTCATTGCGCAGCTTTAACAGCCCTTCTGCTGCCGCATCTATCTGATTCGCACCCAGCTTAATCTCAAAAGCACACCATTGTCCATCCGGGAGTTCCAGCACCGCATCAATTTCCTGGTTTTTATAATCCTGATAATGATAAAGATTAGCTCCAAAAGATTCTGCGTAAATCCGAAGATCCCTTTCACACAACGCCTCAAACAAAAATCCTAACGTTTCCAGATCTCCTAATAATCCGTCAGGTGTTGCCTTCAACAATGCACATGCCAGAGAAGGATCTGAAAAGTGTCTCTTTTCTGCCTGCTTAATGCGGACAGAAGAACGAATGCCAGCGGAAAATGGAGGCTGGTTATCTGTAATGAACAGTCGTTTAAAAATATCCAGATAAGCAGCAATCGTATTCGCATCTATATCTTCATCATCTGTTTCTTTTACATCATTTTTCAAAATTTTATTGGTAGCCGTGGTGCTTTCATTCCTGGCAAGAGATCGCAGAAGCAAACGCATTTTAAAAGTATCTCTTTTAATACCATCCATACGGTATACATCGTCATCAATGACTGCATCCAGATATTCCCGGGGCAGTAAAGAAGCCTGTTCCAACGGCATACCCAGACTGCCGGGCCAGCCTCCCCGAATAATCAGTTCAATCAATTTTTTCAGATCCACTTCACCAGTCAACGCAGGCGTTAATTTCCCATAACATAGCTCCTGCAATGAAACTTTCCCCGACGAATCACCTGATTCATATAAGGACATCGGGCGCATCCGCAAGCGGGCAATTCGTCCCGCACCACTATGCATGATTCCTTTATGATTCGGAGTTGCCGATCCCGTTAAAATAAACTGACCTTTTTTTGCTCGTTGATCCACCTCATATCGTACTGCGTCCCAAATTGGCGGAACTTCCTGCCACTCATCAATCAGTCTTGGCACTTGTCCTTCCAGAATAAGCGCAGGAGACAGCTCTGCCAACTGTCGGTTTTGGAAATTTCCAGCCGGATCACCAATATAAATTTCACTTTTGCTGTGATAAGAAGAGGTCCATGTCTTTCCGCACCATTTAGGTCCCTCTACACAAACTGCACCAAATGCACTCAAATATTTCTCAATTGTATGATCAATAATTCGCTGTCTGTAATTCTCTTTTACCACCTTTATCACCTCTGATCATATTATATGCCATTCAGTCGAATTTTACAACTTCATTCAGTGCAATTTTTACTTTTTATTCAGTACAATTTCCTCCTTAAAAAGCACCACCATCCATCTTATTCCGTTACAATAAATAAAAAAGGATCCTGCTTGCGGGATTCTCCGCCTGCGGCGGGTCGCAAAGCGACATAATTCCTGTCCGCCGCAGCGCGATCATAGCGGAGCGTTTTTTAATTCATAGGACGTAATTTCCTATGAATTAATAAAAGCGCTCCGGCATACAGTTAATCCCTGCATGTCTGAACGCTGTTGTTTTTTGTCGGGGTACGGCATCCGCTTGCGCGCCGACGAAGCACCGCCCCCATTTTAAAGTCCCCAAAATTTCTCATTCATCTACAGATTTCTATACAAATGAAAGACCTCAGTAGAACTTTTATGATTACACTATACAGGATAAATGTGTACAAATTATGGGAAATCACTAAAAAAATCATAAAATCCCGCAGCAAATCTTTATAATTCCTTCATGAATATCCAGACAGACCGATTTACAGATGCTCCTTACAGGAAAGCTCCTCCGCCTCCAGCCTGAATACTCCCACATGGCGAAGCGCCTCTTCCGAAAATGTCCAGCCGCTTTTCCCTGTATTGTGGCACATGATCACCTGCAGAGCTTTTTCCTTTTCCGCTTCATCCTCAATGAAATCCACTTTCCCGCTGCCGATCACGCTCTGAAATCGCGCCGAATACCCACACGCTTCTTCGCCTTCATTCAGCCGGTAGTTTGTATCCATCTCAAACCCCGCATAATGGTATTCCCTGATCAGATCCGCCTTCCGCCCTTCCTTTGCCCCGTGAAAATAGAAGCTGTATTTCCCGTCGCTTTCGGAAAAGCCAAAATTCAGCGGGACAATATACACCTTTCCATGGTCGCAGAATCCGAGCCTGCAGCAATGACAGGCAGATATGATCTCACGGATCCTGTCCGGGGAGGCGACCTCTCTGTCCTTTCTCCTCATACGCATCTATCCTCTTTATTTCTTCAGATCCTTCTTGATCTGAGTGGAGCTGACCTCCGGAGTTCTCGGCAGATAGATGACCTCTGCGCCTTCTTCCTCCAGGAAATCAAACTTTCCTTCCCAGTCGCTTCCCATAACAAAGACATCTGCCTGATACTCATGAATATCCGTCCGCTTCTGCTCCCAGCAGTTCTCCGGAATCACCAGATCCACATAACGCACCGCCTCCAGAAGCATCTTGCGCTCCTCGTAGGAAAAATAGCATCTCTTCTGCTTTTCCTTCCAGTTGAACTCATCCGTGGACAGACCTACGATGAGATAATCTCCCTGCGCCTTCGCACGGCGCAGCAGATTGATATGTCCGTAATGCAAAAGATCAAAAGTTCCGTAAGTAATTACTCGTTTCATTTTCTATATTCCTTTCACGGCAAATCCATGCCTATTGTATTTCTTCGTATACCGCAAATGCCAGATCCACCCCCGGCGCTTCCTCCGGCGCATAGAGTGCGCCTTCTCCGTACATATCCCATGCCCCGGACTGGTAATACAGAAAATCTGTCTTCCGCGCACAATCCGGGTTCCGCAGACGGATCTGCAGCCGGTAGGTCTGCTCCCGATCCGGAACCACCTTCTCAAAGGAGACTGTATAGGCGTCAATACAAGGCGCCTGCGCACCTGTGATCTCACCGGAGGCTACAACCGTTCCTCCCTCGTCCAGGATCTGCAGATCATAGACGGAATCATTTGCCGGACCATCCCAGTTTGCCACCCAGATATCCACATGATCAAAAGCCTTCCGGGTCCGGAAGGTCTGGGAAAACTCCGTCTGGAGCACAAGGCTCTGGCTGCTCTCCTGATCCTGAAGCACCGCATATTCCCGTACCGGCAGCCCGCTTCTGTGCACCGCTGCCCAGACACCGGCAAATACCAGCAAAATCCCCGTACATGCCGCAGGCATCAGAAAGCGCACCGCCGGAAAGCCGGCGCGCACACGGGTCTCCGCCTTCTCTGCCAGCGAAAGCCCGTCTGCCCCCCACGCAAGGAGCATGAGCATAAACGGAACACTGTACGCATGATCCACCTCCCAGATCAGGTAGAACAGGTATGCCCCGCAGATATTAAAAGCAAGAACGTCCAGAAAATCCCGTTTTCTCCGAAACGCCCTCCACACAAACGCCAGCAGAACAAGCCCCGTCAGCATCCCGTGATAGCTGTGCAGATATACCGCCAGATAGTCACTCCTGCCTCCATTTACATACTTCTGGATCCAGGAGGTCTCTCTCATCGTCCTGAACAGAGAATAATAATCATCCGTGCCATCCGAAAACGCTACCCGCAGCTTGTTCCGGAACAGGGTCAGAAGCCCTTTTCCGCCCATCTCCTGCATACGCTCCTTCAGACGCGACAGATCTGCCTGGGTCCGTTCCTCTCTGGTGGAAAAGGAACCGGTATATGCATCATCCGCGCTGTTATACTGCCCCTCTCCCTGCGCACTCATCATGATCCAGTGGACTGCCGGATACCCGGTCTCGGCAGGATCAAATCCCGCATAGCGGTCCTCCAGCCTGCCGTAGGCGCCAAAGACCAGAACCATCCCTGCCAGCACTGCCAGAAAGCTCACCGCCTCCCGGGAGGTACTGATATTTTTAAGCTGAAGCATGCCATAGATCAGAAGTGCGGCAATGGTAATAATGACCGTGGCGCGGATCTTAAAACCGCCTGCCAGCAGAACTCCCGCCAGCACATACAGCATATATTTTTTCCACAGCTTTTCCTGTTCACGGGCCAGGTCGAAGAGCCGGACCGCTCCCATGGAGAAAGCAAGGGAAATCGTAGACGTATAATACATCTGCCCCAGAAGATACCAAAGGGGATTCACCGCCGTAAGCAGAAGGAAATAAAGACCTGTACGTCTGCCTCTGTATCTGCACACCAGGCGGAACGTACACCACAGTCCCACATTCATAAACAGCAGATTCACAAGCTTCATAAGCTCCATCCAGCCGTCCCTGGGGATACCGAGCACAGAAGCCGCCTTCAGCCAGACACAGGTGAACAGGCAGATGGGAATGTTATTGGGATACTTCATAAAATAATTCCGGAAATGCGTATCCGCAATGGTTTCATTCTGAAGCAGCGCCGCTGCTGTATCAAATATCTTCAGGTGATCATACCGAAGAGAGGTCCGCACGGTCAGCACCATCAGGACCTGCAAAAGGATCATAACTCCAAACAATGCAGGAACAGCCCTGTCCCAATGCTTTTCCAGCTTATCCGCTCCCCGCCTGAAGATACCCAGCAGAAAAAGTCCCAGAAGCACCGAGGTTCCCAGCAGAAATACAGGGATCATCCTGCCCTGCAGCACCTCCTGAAGTGCATCTGCATATTTCAGTGTATCCAGCGCTCCATAGAAAATATAGGCGCTGAGCGGGACCAGCACCGCAAACAATATGATATACACCGTTTTTCTGCATCCATTCCAGAAGTTCATAGCACCCATTCCTATTATCTTATATTTAGAAGACCCTCTTCAGACAAATATTCGTCTTAGCAAAGTCCCTCCGGAAGAGCAATCTCTCCGTCAAATACGGTTGTCGCCGTCCCCGTCATGTAGACACAATTGTCCGCTTCGCTCCATTCGATCTCAAGATCGCCGCCCAGCAGATGCACCAGAGCCTTCCGGTCACTGCGTCCGCACAAAACCGCTGCCACCACCGTCGCACAGGTTCCCGTTCCGCAGGCAAGCGTCTCTCCGGAACCGCGCTCCCACACCCGCATCTCCATGGTATGACGGTCCAGCACCCGGACAAATTCCGTATTGACCCGTCTGGGAAATCTCTCATGCTTCTCAAACTCAGGTCCGATCTCCTCCAATGGGAACTCTCTTACCGGCGTATCGAGAAATACCACTGCGTGAGGATTCCCCATGGAGATACAGGTCATCTTCCATTCTCTGCCGGCTGCCAGGATCGGCTCCTCGATCACCCGCTCACCGTCTGCTATGACCGGGATCTGTGCCGGAGCAAAGATCGGCTCTCCCATATTCACACGGACCTTGGAGACCTTTCCGTCCTCCACCGTCAGCTGCAGATATTTCATGCCGCCCAGAGTCTCCACCGAGATCTCCGTCTGATCCGTCAGACCATAATCATAGACATACTTTGCCACACAGCGGATACCATTTCCGCACATCTCTCCCTGGGAGCCATCCGCATTGTACATATCCATCCGAAAATCAGCCGTATCCGAGCTTTTGATCAGAATCAGACCGTCCGCTCCGATTCCATAATGCCGGTCACTGACAAAGCGGGCGATTGCCCCCGGCTCCTTCAGCTCCTGCCTTGTACAGTCCACATATACATAATCATTGCCGATTCCATGCATCTTCGTAAATTTCATTCTTGTCTCCTCCTTATGTAAGGATTATCTTCACCGTCCACTATATCAAAAATAGTTCCCGGATACAAGATTGAGGGGCAAAAATTATACCGCTGCATAGTCTATAACAGAAAGGAGCTGAAGCTATGAACAATTGTATCTGGATACTATTATTATTGTGCTGCTGCGGCAATCACCATCACGGAACCAGCCACTCCTGCCATGCAGACCAAAGACGGAGCTGCAACCAAAACAGGAACCGGGAATGCGAACGCAGCAGAGACTGTGACCGGAACAGAGAACGGGAATGTGAGCGCAGCAGAGAACGGGAACGAGAACGGGAATGCGACAGAAACAGAGAACGGGAAAGAGAACGCAGCTGTGACTGTGCCTGCGCACCGGAAAATGTACGCCCAATGCCCCCAAGACCGCCCCGCCCTCCATTTGACGACTGCGGCTGTAATTAAAAAATATCTCTCAAAAGCATTTCAGGATATAGGGTGTCCCTATATCCTGAAAATCATTTTTCCTCTTTTATCATAAAAAATAACAGAAACGGAGCGCCCAGCATGACCGGATATGCATACCGCAGCAATGCGGTCGGTCCCAGAAGGCTGGTGCCCATATAGGTCCAGAACGGAAGCATCCACAGAAGCTTCTGATATTCCCTCGTATACCATACATACAGCCCGGCAAATACCATCAGCCAGAAATAAAATCCCATGGACAGAAGCTCCCGCACTATGGGGATCTGCCTGAAAACCGCATCGGTCCCCACTGCTGAATAGTAACGATATCCCAGCTGACTGACCGGAGTCATCTTTACATGAGGATAGTTCTCATTTCCCTCTTCAATATCAAAGCATACAAATTCCAGATATTCACTCGCCGTTCCCGGATACCAGAAAGCAGCCGTCGTATTCAGGAACCCGTCCACATAAATCTTCTTGTTCCTCAGCCCGACGGTCAGCCAGGTCTTCAGAAACTCCCCTTTATTCTCATTGAACGCTTCCGTATTAAAATAATTCTTGATAGAATCGGACAGATCCGGCGTATATAAGGCAAGGGTCTCCTCACTCATAACCGGGCGGATCACATCCATCTCTTCTGCACGGATATCTCCGCCTGCCACATAGGTACGTCCCAGCGTCTGCATGACAACACTATAGGCTTCTCTTGGATTTCCCGGCTCCGCGCCGATCAGCTTCAAAAACGGTCCATTGTAGAACTGGTACAAAAGCAGCAGCCCTCCGAACAGCAGCAAAAGCTTCTTCCAGTATCTGTGCAGATAAAGGAACAGGAAGGGAGCACACAAAAGCAGCGTATGAAATCCATTATTCCGGAACAGGAACAGCAGAAGGAAGCAGGAGCCTCCCCTCACAAGAAAGCCATAACCGTTGAAATACTCTCCGGGTCTTACGCACATCTGCCATATCTGCATAAGACAGAGGACAAAGATTCCGGAAAACACCGTATCCTTCGTTGTGTACACAGACATCATCCCATGGAACGGAAACAGGCACAGAAACAATATCGTCCCCAACTGCAGCCAGAACGGAGCTTTTTCTTTTTTCAAAAACCGGGATATCCACGCAAAGATACCGGAAAGCGCCAGCATCTGCATCACCGAACAGACTGCCGCTGCCGTATTGTCGCTCATCCCCAGCGCCCGGGTCAGCGAAAAGACGCCACACAGGATCCCCGTATGCAGCAGCGGATGATGTGCCGTCAGCCAGCCGGAAAAGGTCCAGCCGATCTGATTGGGCGCGTCAGCAGCAAAGATGCCGGGATATCCCCCAAGAAACGCCGGAAGGAAGCTCAGAAAATAGATCCCCCACATGGCAGGGAACCAGTACCGCCTTTTTGTGAGCCGTTCCCAGCCATCTGCCCATCTGCCGCTTCCGGTCTGTCTGCGAAGCCATCCGGCAAGCAGCAGAAACAAAAGCACCAGAAGAACGCTGACCGGCACTCTGCACAGAATCCGGAGCCAGATATTTCTGTGCCACGGATTTTCCGATACTGCCCAGATACTCCCATAATTCTTCAGCATATATCCGCAACGATCAAAGGCGGCAAATAGTATGCCGCCTGTCAATGCAAATATTCCTGTCCGAACTCTATCTCTCATCCTTTAAAAGCTCCTTGTAATGCTTGTCCATCTGGATCAGATGCATCTCGAACTCCTGTCGGTTCCGCTGCGCGCCCGCCGCCAGGATCAGTCCTGCAAACACCGACTGAAGAGCCGCCATCAAAGCAAAGCCGCATACGATCAGTGTGGGGAACTTGGGCACCAGCCCCGTCGCAATATACTCCATCAGCACCGGGATAAAAAAGCCAACGCCAAAAACGGTCAGCACCAGAGCCAGTATCCCGAAGAAATTCATAGGCTTATAATTCCGGTACAGCTTGGCAATGCTCATAAGCACCTTCGCCCCGTCCGAGTAGGTATTCAGCTTGGATTCACTTCCCTCCGGACGGTCTCTGTACTCAATGATCACATTATCCACCTGCATGTTCTTGTCTGCCGCATGGATCGTCATCTCTGTCTCGATCTCAAAGCCCTTGGACAGCACCGGGAAGGTCTTGACGAACTGATAACTGAACGCCCGGTAACCCGTCATGATATCCTTGATCTCTGTATGGAACAGATGATTGATGGTCCCTCTGACCAGTGAATTTCCGAAATTGTGAAACGGTCTCTTATTCTCTGTAAAATAGGTGGAGGACAGCCGGTCACCCACGACCATATCCGCCTGATGCTCCAGCACCCTGTTCACCATCTCCCGGGCAAACTCTGCAGGATACGTATCATCTCCGTCCGTCATAATATAGACCTGAGCGTCAATCTCACGGAACATCCTCCTGATCACATTCCCCTTTCCCTGCTGGTACTCGTGACGAACCACCGCACCCGCACGCCGGGCAAGCTCAACCGTACGGTCAGAGGAATTATTATCATATACATAGATCACTGCTTCCGGCAGCACTTCTCGGAAATCGCGCACTACCTTTTCCACAGTCTTTTCTTCATTATAACAAGGAATTAACACAGCTATCTTATCCAAGTCTCTATCTCCCTCAATCTTTTTGGGTATTTCCCTGTACAGTATAGCATATTCCTTTCTGTTTTTCCAACCCTAATCTAACAGCATCTGTCATCCAGTCCGCAGTATTCCTTGTGCTCGCCCACATATTTATATGCAGGACGGATGATCTTACCGTTATTCACCACCTCTTCCAGACGGTGCGCACTCCAGCCGGAAATACGGGAGATCGCAAATATAGGTGTAAACAACTCCACCGGAATACCCAGCATGGAATATACAAATCCGCTGTAAAAGTCCACATTGGCACAGATGGGCTTGAACAGACGGCGCTTTCCGGCAATCACCTGACCAGCCAGTCTCTCCACCCGGTCATACAGACAGAACTCCCGCTGAAGTCCCTTCTCCTCGGAAAGCTTCCGCGCGTATTCCTTCAGGATCACCTCTCTGGGATCTGACTCCGTATACACGGCATGCCCCATACCATAGATCAGACCGGCACGGTCAAATGCCTTCTTGTCCAGCAGATCCTCCAGATACTGCACGATCACCGCCTCATCCTCATAATCCGGGCAGTTCTTCTTCAGATCATCAAACATCTGCTGCACCTTCAGATTGGCGCCGCCGTGCCGGGGTCCCTTCAGGGAAGCAATGGATGCAGCCGTGGCAGAATAAGTATCTGTTCCGGAAGAGGTGACCACATGATTCGTAAAGGTGGAGTTATTACCGCCGCCATGCTCTGCATGAAGCACCAGTGCCACATCCAGCACCTTTGCCTCCAGCTCCGTGAACTTTCCGTCCGGGCGAAGCATCTGCAGGATATTTTCTGCAATAGACAGCTCCTTGTCCGGCAGGCGGATCACCAGCGTCTCATCAAAGTGAAAATGACGATAGGCATGATAAGAATATACCGCGATCTGCGGCATCTTGGCGATCAGCTGCAGGGACTGACGCAGTACATTCGGAACCGACACATCATCCGGATCGGAATCATAGCAGTACAAAGTCAGGATACAGCGCTGCAGTGCATTCATCAAGTTCGGACTGGTTGCCTTCATGATCACGTCGCGGACAAACTGACCGGACAGCTCCTGAAGACTCTTCACCACCCGCACAAAGCTTCTGAGCTGCTTCGGTGTCGGAAGCTGACCAAAAAGAAGCAGATAGGTTGTCTCCTCAAAGCCATACCGTCTGTCCTCAAAACCCCTGACCAGGTCCTCCACACTATATCCCTGAAAATACAGCTCACCATCTGCCGGCATTTTCCTGCCGTCCACACTCTTATAAGAAAGAACATCCGATATCTCGGTCAGTCCTGTCAGGACTCCCTTTCCGTTGGCGTCACGCAGTCCTCTCTTCACATCATATTCCGTATAGAGTTCCAGATTGATCGCACCGGAAATCATACATTCATTTACAAGACGGTCAAATTGTTCATCCAGCTCCTTGCTGAGCTCCATCATGGATGTATTGCTCATTCTATCACTTCCTGTCTGTTTCATTTTGTATACACGTATCCAAATTGAGTTCTATTATACAGAAGTTTATTGGAAAATTCAACCGTTTATTCGTTGGGGCGCTTATAAAAGCGACCGGAGATCTGCTCTGTACGAACCACATTTACAAATGCCTTCGGATCGATCTCCCGGATTGCCCGGACAACCGGCTTGATCTCCTCACTGGACACAACGGAATACACGATCTTGTGGCTCTTATGTCCAAAAGTTCCTTCTCCCTCGATCAGGGTTGCTCCATGGTGGGTCAGTCCTGAGATGATCTCATAGATCTGTTCCGGAGAATCGGTCACCACAAACAGAGTCTTCTGCTGATGCCGCTTATATACCACCTGAATGACCTGTGTGGATGCAAACTGGAAGATGATCGAATATAATGCCTTATCCCATCCAAACATAAGACCCGCTGCCCCAAGAATGATCATATTGAAGCCAAGAACGATATTCCAGGTATCCACGCCCTTCTTCTCAGACAAATAGATTCCCACAAAGTCCGTTCCGCCCGTAGTTGCATTCATCATCAGGCACAGACCGACTACCATACCGTTGATGATACCGCCGAAAATACAGATCAGCAGCGTATCATAGGTGATCACGCAGGACGGCAGAATATCGATCAACACACTGTTTACCCCTATGAACAAAGCCGAATACAGAGTAAACTTTGTACCAACATACCGGATCCCAATATAAAAAGGAACCGCATTCAGCAGGAAATTGACCAGCGTATAGGAGATGGAAGTCTGAAAAAACTGCGCTCCCGCTCGCTGTATCAAAAGCGTCATTCCGGTCACACCGCCTGGATACAGCCCTCCGGTGCGTACAAATGTCCGGACATTTACCGCTGAGATCAAAGCCGCCAGACATATGACAAAAATACGTTTCCCGTCTTCTTTCCAATCAAACTTCATTGTTTTATCCCCCTTGTATTCTGTGTATTCTACAGAAATCCCTGAAATACGGAAGCGCCCACCACGGTAATCAGACCTGCCACCGCAATGGACAGACTGCTCATAGCGCCTTCCACCTCACCAAGCTCCATTGCTTTGGCAGTTCCGATGGCGTGAGAAGCCGAACCGATCGCCACCCCTTTTGCAATGGGATCCTCGATTCGGAACAGTCTGCACACCGCCTCCGCGATCATATTGCCCAGCACCCCTGTAATGATGATCACCGCTACCGTGATCGTCACCATACCGCCCAGCTCCTCAGATACACCGATTCCGATCGCCGTGGTGATAGATTTGGGAAGAAGCGTCACATACTGCTCATGAGTAAATCCGAAGATCAGGGAGCACACCAGAATCGTCACCAGGCTGGTCAGCACACCTGCCAGGATCCCTCCCGCTATCGCACGGAAATTCTTCTTCAAAAGCTCTATCTGCTCATACAGCGGCACTGCAAGACAGACCGTTGCCGGCGTCAGAAGATAGCTCAGATATTTTGCCCCTTCATAGTATGTCCCATAATCAATTCCAAATGCCAGCAGGATCCCCATCACTGCAAGAATGGAGATCAACAGCGGGTTGAACAGTGCCAGCCTGAACTTTCTCTTCAAAAGACATCCCAGCTCATAGGTCAGGATACTGACCAATACCCCGAAAAACACAGAGTCACACAATAATTCCTTCATTTTTCCTTCCTCACTTCCCTGCGGATGATCATCTGGGTCACAATACCGCTGACCCCCATAACAAGTACGGTGGATATGACCGTGGCAGCCAGCACCTGGACGACAATACCGTCCAGAGCTCCCCAGGAATCCAGAAGCCCCACTGCTGCCGGAATGAACATCAGCGGCATGATCTCGATCAGGAACTTCGACGCATCCTTCACCGCCTCCAGCCGGATGATACCGGTCAGCAGTCCTGTCAGCAGGAGCAGAAGTCCATAGATGGATGCCGGAATCGGCAGGGGAATCAGGTATTTCAGAACCTCTCCCAGAAATGTGATCAACAGGATCCATAAAAATTGTCGAATATATTTCATAGCATTTTCTTCCTTTCTTACGACAAATTCTATGCCATCATACTCTATCCGTCAAGTAGATGCAGGAAACCCATCCGAATGTTTTTTGCCGCCTGCTCATACTATGGTAATAAGAAATATTTTCGGAGTCTACCATATGAACCGTTCATTTCTGAGAAACATCGGTACACTGAGTCTCTGCCTTCTTCTGGTCATCGCCGGAGCCGGAGCCTTTCAGGGAAAATCCGGTCCCGTGTCTGCCCATATTGAAGGCAGAAATCTCCCGGTCTACTGCGTAAAATCAGAAGCCCCGAAGGTGTCCATAAGCTTTGATGCCGCATGGGGAAATGAGGATACACCGCAGATCCTGTCCATCCTTGAAAAATACAATGTAAAAACCACCTTCTTCATGACAGGGGGCTGGGTCGAGTCCTTTCCGGATGATGTAAAAGCCATTGCCGCAGCCGGACATGATCTGGGCAACCACAGTGAAAATCATAAGCAGATGTCTCAGATCAGCGCAGAGGAATGCAGGCAGGAGATCCAGAAGGTCCACGATAAAGTGAAAGAGCTTACCGGAAAGGATATGATCCTGTTCCGACCGCCATACGGAGATTACAATGACACACTCATCGACGCTGCCAACAGCATCGGCTATCACGTGATTCAATGGGATGTGGACAGTCTGGACTGGAAGGACTACGGAGCAGATGCCATCGTCTCCAAAGTCCTGGATCACAAGCATCTGGGAAACGGCTCCATTATTCTTATGCATAACGGTGCCAAATACACCAAGGATGCCCTGGAACGGGTCATCACAGGACTTCAGGAAAAGGGTTATGAGATTGTCCCCATATCAGAGCTGATCTACAAAGAAAACTACGAAATGGATCATGAAGGACGGCAGTTTTTGAAGGAAAATAAAAATACAGAAAATAATGAAACCTGAATTCAACAACAAACCCTTCGTGGAGCTTCCATGAAGGGTCATTCTTTATTCATCTCTTATATAATATGCATCCGTTCCAATTCCCGGATCACACCGTCTTCTTCCACTGGCTCACAGATACGGTCCGCAATTGCCTTCAGCTTTTCATCTCCGTTTCCCATAACCACTCCACAGGCTGCATGCTCGATCATCTGGTAATCATTCATGCTGTCCCCGAAGGCAATGGTATTTTGAATATCCTGCTTCAAAAGCTCAGCAGTCCGACGGATCGCAGTTCCTTTATTGGCGGAACGGGAGATCAGCTCTCCGTTATAATAGGAAGCATCGCTGTCCTGCTGGAAAAACGCAATATAAAAATCCTCTTCCAGTGCCTTATAGATCTGTTCCACCCGTTCCTTTTCCCACAGCATGAAAGCAACCTTAGGAATCGGGATCTTCCCGGAATCCCAAGTTTTCACAGACTCCACATCACTCCGGCGATTGAAGAATTCCCTCCAGCGGTAAAGCTCCGGGTTTTCATTCGGAATCGGATCCATCCCTCTGAGAAGACGCTCTCCTTTCTCCGAAACATAGATCCGATCATACCCCTCCAGCATGTAGACTCCGTCCAGATCTTCCAGCGTCCGGCATGCCTTTTCCAAAAGCTCCGGTTCCAGTGCCGTCCGGTAAGCATTCTGTCCATGAATCCAGATATCACTTCCTGCGCTGGCAATAATACCATCCAGTTCCATATCTCTGAGCTCCTCCGGAAGCATGCAGTGAGCCCGCCCGGTACAGATAAATACCCTGTGTCCATGCTTCCTTGCCAGACGCAGTCCATCTCTCACCTCCTGCCGGATTCCTTCACCCGGTATAAGAATCGTCCCATCTATATCCAAAAATATCAGCTTTTGTTCCATATAATCTATTCTCTGTCCTTTCTGTCTGTTCCGTCACTCTGCCAGGTCTACTGTATATGAGAAAACACTCCGTAATAGAATGCAAAGAATATCTTTGTCACCACATAGCAGGGCAGCGTAAGCCCGTGCTTCATGAAAAAGATGTAAAGCCGTACTGACAGTCCGATGCGGTCCATGGTATGATTTTTCAGCGCCTCCTGCACAGAAGCGTCCCGGCACATCGCCTTTACATTGGCAAGCACCTGCTTAAAAGGTTCTTTCTTATTTCTCCATATCTCATTCTTCACTGCCATAACAGCGAGACTCAGAAAATCATTCCGTATCTGCGGGCGAAAATCATAGACTGCCTTTTCATCGGAGATCGCCTCCATACGTTCCCGGAGCAGTTTGATCTTCTTCAGATAATCCGGATCATGCTTCCCGGTCATAGAGGACATATTATACCAGTAATGGTACGGATAATACTCCGGGATCGTACAGATCTTTTCCGCATCCAGCACTGCCCCAAAGACCATCTGCAGATCCTCTCCCACGGTAACCCGGTCATCCCACAGCTCCAGATTCTGCTCCACCAGTCTTTTCCGGAAAAGCTTTGTCACACGGGAGGGCTGAATGGTCCGCCCGATAAAACTGCCGTCATTGAGCAGCACCGGGAACAGTGCCTCCATCTCCCGGCGGTCATATACACTCAGATCCATGCGGTTCGTCTCTCTGCGGGGCGGATAACCAGGATCCTCATAATCAAAGACCAGCCCTGCCATTGCCATGTCTGCCCCCTGCTGTGCAAGCGCCTGCCAGAGCCGTTCATACATATCCGGCTCGATCCAGTCATCACTGTCCACAAATCCCACCAGATCGCCGGATGCATGGCGCACACCTTCCTTCCACGCAGAGGTAAGCCCTCCGTTCGCCTTGTGAACGGAAATCACATTTTCATATTTCTCTGCATACTCATCGCAGATCGCCGGACAGCGGTCCGGGGAACCATCATCCACCAGAATGATCTCTATATTCTCATAGGTCTGTGCCAGAATACTGTCCACACAGCGTCCCAGCACCTTCTCCACGCCGTATACCGGTACGATAACACTGATTTTCTCTCTCATACGGACTCCTGCATTCGCTTTAACAGCTTTTCATAAGAAGCCGGGGACATATCGAACAGACGATAGCCGGCCCGGGTCTGGAAAGGCAGCTGAGCGATCCACTCTGCGCCCTGAGCGCGGTAGCCTCTCAGCCGTTCCTTTAATTCCTTCCGGATCTCTGCCGCACCCTCCACCTCATCGGTACACCGGAAATAAAAGGTGATACACGCGTCACACAGCTTGCGGTACGCCTGCGGAAGCAGCTTTTCATAGCCTTCCTCCCGGAAAAACCGGATGCGTTCCTCATGAGCCTCCAGCCACTGAAGTCGTTTTCCGGAAAATCCGGCGGTAATGCTTCCGGTATTTTCCGTGAAATACCCATACAGTGCCCGATCCAGAAACGCAAGCTTTCTGCTCTCATGAAACAGACGGTAGGTGGTTGCCTCATCCTCATGGATCCGTCCTACCGGATATCGGATCTCCCGGAACAGGTCTCTGTGGTACAGCTTGTTCCATGCCACTACAAAATACGTAGCTTCCTCCTCCGGTCCGTAGAGCTGCTCCATCAGACTTTCTCCCCTGTAGATTCTCCAGGCGTCCTTTTCCTCTCCGGACAGCGGTTCTCCCTGTACATAAGAAAATCTGCACTGTCCGATCTCACAGCCGGACTGCCGGACCAGCTCATACAGCGCCCGGATAAAATCCGGTGCCACATAGTCATCCGAATCCACAAAAGCAAGATACTCTCCCTTTGCCGCATCAATTCCCGCATTGCGCGCCCCGGACAGTCCTGCATTCTTCTGATGAATGACACGGATCCGCCTGTCCTTCCCGGCATATGCATCACAGATCGCCGGACAGCCATCCGGAGAACCGTCATCTACCAGAATGATCTCCAATTCCTCATAGGTCTGACAGCGCAGACTCTCCACACACCGTTCCAGATATGCCTCCACCTTATAGATTGGTACAATAATACTGATTAATGGGTTCATTGCTATCCTTTCCTTCTCATCCAGTGTACAAACACTACCGCCATACGGCGCAGTATACAGAGCAGATACACCGTACGCGTCATCTTCCGTTTCAGGAAAAACCACAAAATACGATAATCCAGAGCGGTAAGCACCGCTTCATCTCCACGGCTTTCCACAAGTGGGTCATGGGCATATCCTCTGATGACCGCAAGCTTTTCTCCATATGACATACCTCTGTCTGCGGGAAGCTTCCCGCATTCATCCAGCACCTCATTCATATACCTGGTAAAGATCCTGCCGCCCTCATGAGGCTTCCCCCACATCTCCTTATAGAACCGCTCCGTCTCCTCACATACCCTCGCCGCCAGCTCCATACGATTCCGACGCTTTCGGGAAGACAGCGTCACCCGGCTTTCTTCCTGTATATAATAGCAGAGAGGTTCTGCCAGCACCGCGATCCTGCTGCATTTCCTCATATATTCCAGATTGAAGAGCAGATCCTCCCCCAGACTTAGAGAGGTGTCAAATCTCCCTATCCGGCTTCGCCGGAACAGCTTGTTCCATGGCATATTCAGATAACTCTTCTCATAGAGGGCAAGAAAATCCTCCGCAAAATCGCCGATTCTGCAGACTCTTGTCTCCCCCGGTATCTTCCGGATATCCGCACCGTCATAGATATGATGGAAGCCGCACAGCACCAGATCACTGTCTGACTCCCGCTGCAGCTGTCCCATTTTCTCCAGATAATCTGCTGCCACATAATCATCACTGTCCGTAAACAGCAGAAACTCACCCTCTGCCGCTTCCATACCCGCGTTTCTTGCCGCGGACACGCCTGCATTTTTCTGATGAAGCACCTTCACCCTTTGATCCTGCTTGGCCAGCCGGTCACACAGTACCGCACTGCCGTCCGTAGAGCCGTCATCTACCAGGATCAGCTCCAGATCTTTCTCCGTCTGGACAAGCCAGGATCGGACACATCTTTCCAGATCCCGCTTGGCCTGATAGACCGGAATAACCACACTGTACATCTATGCCGCCCCTTTCAGCTTCGACCGTACCATCTGCAGCACCATGTCCCGCTCGGTCTTTCTCAAAATGATGAAAAAATTCACCAGCAGTGCCAGCGGACCCATAACCATGCCGGTCACTATAAGACTTCCCCAGGACCGGACGGGATAAACCATCCTTGACAAAATCCCCAGTATGACGATCGTACCTATGGAGAACAGTCCCAGCAGAATGTCACTGTAAAAGCGGCTCCACCGGATCTCCAGACAGCGCGCTGCATAGACCGGCGTAAAGATCAGATTTCTCAAAAGTCCGGTCAGCATACTGGACAGGGCAAAGCTCATAACTCCAAGATTGGTGGCGCTCAGAAGCACCAGCGACAGTATGGCGGAAAATACACCGGATCCCACCATAACCAGAGAATTCCACTTTACCTTCTTTGTGATGATAAATACATGATACAGCACCTGAATACTCATGCTCACATAGAGCACGCCCACCGACAGAAGAGATAACCGATGCAGCATGACCGGATCCTTGGTCGGCATCCACAGTGCATAAAAATCCATTCCGTATGCCGTCAGGAATGCAATGGGAATACTCATGATAAAGATCAGAATGCGATTGCAGCTTTTGATGATCTGTACCAGATTATCCTTATCCCCTTCCGCGTAAGCGATGGTGATCTGCGGATTAAACACTCCCACTACCGTCCCCATAAGACTGGAAATAGAAGTAGGAACCATCTTCGCCAGTGACAAGAGGGTCATGGAAGCCCCTCCGTCTGTGATCAAAGCCCCTGCCAGCAGGATATCCACTCCGTCCAGCAGCACCTGTCCCAGACGGGTCAGGGAATTCCAGGCTCCCAGAGAGATCAGCTCCCACACCTTTTTCCACCGGAAAAAGGCAGTGCGGATATGGATCCCCGGCAGAAGCTGTCTGGTGAACCTGCGGTTCCAGAAGGCAATATATGCCGTACTGATCACCGAAGCCGCCCCCACAAACCAGAGGGTGGGCTTCCACACCGTAAATGTCACGAACAGGAACAGGATCCGAAGAAGATCCGCATACATGGTCCGGATAGAAGTCAGATCCAGCCGATTCGTGGCGTAAGTGGACACGCCGTACACAGAGGTGATGATGCTCAGGAAGAAGTTACCGAACACGAATGCCCACAAAAGCTGTACATCCAAAAGCAGATTTTCCGGCACATCCAGAAACGGCATATATCCCATGAAGAGCACGATCACCAGTGCCGGAAGAAGGAAAATGCCTGCCATCAGCACATTCCCGAAAAATACAGAGGAAAAATACTCATTTGCCTCCTTTTCCTCTCCCCGGTGAATGTGGATCGTCACAAAGCGGCTCGCCATGGTATTCAGGGCAGACACCACGATCTGTGCGTACAGGACAAACTTGTTTGCCAGATCAATAAATCCATAGGTATTCGCAATCTGCGCCTCAATGATGGGTGCCAGGAAAAAACTGATTCCCATATTGACCGCAAAAGCAAGAAGCTGGGCAGCCATATTGACTGCCAGTCGTTTTTTATCCATAAAAACTCCTTTATCTCATGACCAGGGATCCCCTTACACCATCGTCACCTGTTTGATCAGATAGGTAAGCGTCAGAAGCTGCCCCGCCACCACTGCCGTACAGATGCCCCGGTCCATATTCCGGTTCAAAAGAATCCCCCGGTTTTTAAATGCCGTCAGAAGGATCAGCATGAAGGGCAGAAAGTATCTTCCCTGTACGCCTTCTACCGACACATGGCCCACCGGCGTCCACTGAAGCAGCATTCCCAGAAGGATCAGCCCTGTACTTCCCAGACAGGTCAGGATCATCCATGCCCTCTGTCCTCCCCGGATGCGCACCGTACTCTCCCGGCTGTCACAGATGGACAGGAACAGCAGAAACCAGAACAGCAGCACCACCAGCATGGAGGTCTCGATCTCCACCCAGCCCAGCTTATAGCCCACCAGGGATTCCAGGTAAAAGCCAATCTTATCAAACATGGTATTTGCCATTATATAGATAAACTCCAGCGGTTCTCCAAGGAAATACCCAAGCGTATATCCGGTCAGATATTCCGCCCCGTCACCGGTGCTCACCACGCTGGTCGCCGCCGTCGTATTTACAATCCCTGTCACCGTCTGCATATGCTTCAACTGAAATACCAGCAGCGGGATACCCAGCAGCGCCCCCATTGCCATATATTTTCTTTTCTTTTCGCCATATGCATCCGACGGAATCAGAAGCGGCAGGAAAGCAAGGGTCAGATAGCTTCCTCCCTTGCAGTATATCAGCGTCACCGCTGCCAGCTCCATCAGCACCATACGCTGTCCCGTCATCCTTCTGCCCGAAAAGACAGCCTCCAGGCACAGGCAGCTGTAAAAGAACAGGATACCGTGTACCATGGCATCATGAGAGAAGGAGGTGCACTGCTGCAGATTCATAGGAAGCAGCGCCAGCACAAACAGCGTCGCCTTCCCGAAGGGCAGCCGCTTCATGCCTGCCCATGCAAGCAGGGCAAATACCAGCAGATTCAAATATCTCGCCAGCAGGAGCATAGGAACGGTCCCCCAGTGAAGCAGCCGGGCAAAACTCATACCAAGCACCGCCGGCAGATAGAACAGGATACTTCCTTCAATATTGCTGTTCACCGCTGCCGCCACCATCGTATCATCCTGCACCCCGGAAAATAGTCCATAATAGATATTCCGATAGTTGCCAAAGGATGGAGCTGAAGTGAACTCTACGGCAGCGTCCTCCGCGCGCATCAGACTTTTCGTATCCCCCAGAGATTCATAACCCAGAAGCCGGTTGCTGTACCGGTATGCCATATCTATATGCTTTGCCTCGTCCGGCACCATCTGCGGTGTCAGCATCACATTATAGATCAGCCCGAAAAACAGGATCGTCAGAAGAAACACCGTCTCGATCCGCGCCTTCTTCACAAATGCAGCATACCAGAACAGGCACAGAAATGCCTCCACGCCAAGAAACATAAAGAAGAAAAACTTCTTCAGGAAAATATTAAAATACAGGTACGCATTGACGCACAGTCCTTCGTCACTTGTCATAACAGTCAGACCGCTGTCCCACAGCTCCTGAGAGAATTCCATATCGATCCGATACTCGTGATCTGTCACCCCGGTCTGGGAATCCTGAAATAAAAGCCCCACATACTCGCCGGAGATGAACTGTCCCGCCTGCACATCCGCCTCACAGAGCACCTTGTTTTCTGTTACATCCGTCACGGACGCATGCATAACTCCTTCCGTCAGCACGGTCCCTTCCTCGAGATAGAAACGGATCCCAAATCCGGTCAGCCTGTCCTCCTGCGGAGTCACGGTCTGGCTCAGAAAAGCAGTTTCTTCCGTAATGGGGAGAGTCTCTCCGTTGGGCTCCAGCAGCAGCGTCTTCTCCGTGGTATTCTGGGCAATCCGGATCCTGGTATCATAGAGATAAAAGAACAACAGCGCCCCAAGGGCAAGAACACCTGCGAGAGCCAACACCTGCTTTCTATTCGGCAGAATCAGACCCTGTCTTTTCTTTCCGGGCTTTTTCCCCGTTTCTTTTACAAATCCGTCGGCACTGTACACTCCCAGACCCGCCAGGAAAAGAAGCAGACCCACAAACAACGGCTTCTGATACTGATGCGCCCAAACCGTGTAGGTCAGATTATAGACCAGACTTTTCTCCAGAGGAACGCCGTCATAGACCGCCTCACCGGGAGTCACCGTAGTCTCATTCAGCCAGATGGAGGGTCCCTTCTCTTTCGCATCACAGGTCATCCGGATCCGGACCGTATCCGGCAGTTCATCCAGTTCCGCAAAAGGAAGCTTCACAAACAGAAACTGATCCTCTGTAAGCTCCTTCAGCTCAAAGTCCTGACCACCGATGACCGTATCCTCATGAAACGCCAGTATCCGAAGCGTTCCTTCTGTAAACTCATGACCATTGACCGCAAAGAAAAATCCAATCTCTTCTACGGTCTCAGCCGGAGGTTCAAAGGTAAACTCCAGGAGTCTTCCATCTGTAAGCTCTCCTGTCGTACTTCCAAGATTTGCCTGATTGGCTCCCTCCAGTCCCTGGGACTGCTGCTGCCGCACAGGTACTGCCATACCCGCCGCCACGACAAGAAGACAGATCAGCGCCCATATGACCAGATATTTTTTCTCTTTTTCCAGCTTTCTTCCCATAAAATATCCTCAAAGAAAGGCAGACTTGAAGCGAAGATACTTTCAAGTCTGTCCCGTCTATTTCTATTTTTTATTCTTCTCTTACCAGCCGAACCTGGATCTCCAGTCCCTCCGGAGCACTGCATTTGGTATCCGGCAGCGTCACCGTCACCGGAATCGCATAGTTTCCTGCCCTTGTATATTCCGACATATCCGCACTTACCCGGATCTGAGAAATATCAAGTGCATCCAGATCTGCCCTGAGTCCGCTGATCACCACCTCCAGCGTTCCCGTCTCGGAGGTATCCGGCGTAAGTCCTTCCTCCAGGTTCTCAAAAACGATCTGATCCGGATTTACCAGATGACTCATAGTCTCCACCGGGTCGATCTGCATGGTTACCACGATCTCATGCTCACTCACATCCGGTATGATAATATCACTCGGAAGATACTGACTGATATCCACAGTCTGCTCCACCTTTCCGGTCTCCCGGTTCGGATTCAGCGCTTCTGCCGGAATATTCAGATTATAGATCGGACTGATCTTTGACTTCTCTCCCGCAATATTCACGGTTTCCGGCTTATATGCCACGGAGCTGAGTCCATATCCCTCCGGCGCTGCCGTACTCACATCAAAGCTGATACCTACCAGCTTCTTTTTAAGAGTCGTGACTGTCACGTCAAAGTCTGTATCCTTGCCGATGTATTTGAGATAGGTTCCATCGATCTCTTCTTCGTTCCCGTCCAAAAGCTTCAATCTGCAGGAACGCACGGTCGTTCCGGTAATGCCCGCAATATTCACTTCCGCCTGAACCTTCTTGATCCGTCCCACCACGGAGACCGGTCCGGTGATCTCCACCAGTGTCTGCTCCGGGATCTTGGAGCCGACCACCAGCCCGTCGCTGGGGTATCCCTTGGTCTCTACCGTTACCTTGAACTGCTCCGTTACAGACTCTTCGATGCTGACCAGTACATTTGTCCGGCTCTGTTCGATTGATTCAATGGAAACATCCTTGGTACATGTCACCTCGATCTTCACCATACTGTCATAGCGAAGGTTCTTCTGCATATCTGCCGTTGCCACAAAATCGGATGCCTTCAGCCCCTTCAAAACAGAACGTCTTGCATAAACCCTCAGGTTCACCGTATCCGTCCCCTCTTCGACCCGATACATCTGGTTCTGATCCGACAAAATATCCGTATTGACCATATTGACCTTGATATTCTTAAAATCCTGATGCGTCACCGCATCATCAATATTGACCACGATCAGCCACAGCACAACGGCTGCCATAACAGAAAGGATCTTCAGCAGCAGGTTATTTAAAAGCTTAGTTTTCATGTCTGCCACGCCCTTTCCATAATTTGATCTTCCTGGTATCCTCCGGTCTGTTCTGGATCGACAGAAGCTGTTCCTTTAACTGCTCCTGATTCAGATTCCGCAGAAGCCGTCCGTTCTTCGCCACCGAAACAGAGCCCGTCTCCTCAGATACCACGATCGTCAGGGAATCACTGACTTCACTGATCCCCACTGCCGCCCGGTGCCTCGTACCCAGCGCTTTACTCAGATTCATGTTGTCTGACAGCGGAAGATAGCAGGTGGCAGAGCGGATCCTGTTTCCCTCCAGGATCACCGCTCCGTCATGAAGCGGCGTATTTTTCTCAAAAATATTCAGTATCAGCTGACTGGTCACAAGCGCGTCGACCGGAATTCCGGTACGCTCATATTCCTGCAGACTGACGCTCTGTTCCATGACCATCAGCGCTCCGGTCCTTGCCTTCCCCATCTCAAAGCAGGCGCGGACCAGCTCGGATACGGTCTTATCCGATATACCTGCTTCTTCCTTCCGGGAACTGTCAAAGGGGACGATAGAGGTCAGGATATTTTTCTCTCCCAGCTGCTCCAGCGCCCGGCGCAGCTCCGGCTGGAATACAATAATAATTGCCGTGATTCCAAGACTGAAAAAATTCCTTGCGATCCAGAGGATCGTATTCATCCGGAAAAATGCAGCCACTGCCAGAAGCACCAGCAGCACCGCAAAGCCCTTCAAAAGGGTCCATGCCCTTGTGGACTTGATCCATATCATGATCTGATAGATCAGGAAGGATAAAATGATGATCTCAGCTATGTCTGTCCTGGTCACATCCAGTGCATCCCAGGAGATAAGCTGCCTAAGCTGTTCAAGACTCATTTTTTCACATCCTTTCTCTCATTATTCCTGGTTTTATGAATTCTAATGTCTTCTTCTGCCGTTTCTGTTTCTGGAATTGATCTTCTTCACGGTCCGCTCCGGGATGGCAATGGACATCTTGGGAACCGCCTTCACATAATAGTAATATTCATCATCCTCGAACTGTGTATACTCCGTTCTGGAATAATCCACGCTGAATACAAAAAACTCCACCACCAGCGCGATCAGCAGGGATGCCAGAGTTCCCAGGACCAGCGGACCGATCGCCACGTTCACCTTCATCACAAGTGCACCGATCAGAAACAGCACGATATTTGCCACCGCACCTGTCCCGATCGCCAGATACCAGGCATAATCCACACTCAGACGGTGGATCGAGTAAACGATCATCAGCGTCACTGCCAGCACCAGGATCGTCAGGATCACGTTCCGGTTGTTCAGCACATTCTCCACCAGATACATCAGCCTGGAGGACATCTGCTCCGTCTCAGAGCTGGACAGCATCGCCGCATTGCTCTTCATGTAATACATCAGATAATAGATAATTGTACCGCACGCCAGCGGAACCGCACACACAGGTCCCCCCACAAGCCCCAGAACCAGCGGAAGCACATAGGGAATCTTCATCAGAAAAGCGATGGGTGTCAGCACCAGCATATATCCATAGCCCGGTGCGACACGGAAATAAACCGCATACATGATGAACAAAAGTCCCGCCGCCATGGCAAACACCTCTAAAGAGAGCACCGATGCATGAACACAGATCAGCACCGCTCCGAAGACGGCGATCATATTCACCGGCAGAAAGGAACAGAGCAGGGCAAGAAGCAGGGAAACTGCCGGACTCGCCAGTCTTTCCATAAATCCGATCTGTCCGTTGATTACCAAAAATGCAAAAAAAGCAAGCAGAAACTTCACTGCCGGAATCAGGTACACATCATATTTGGAATAAAAGATCTTCAGGTGTTGTTTCATCTCAAGTAAAGCTGTCATGTCTTGTCTCCTCTGTCAGGCTATCCGGTCCCGCACCCTTCTCCTCGCGGGCATAGATATCCGTAATCTTCCGAAGCGTCTGCGCGTAGGTCCCCACACTTCTCCTTGCCGTATAATAACGAAAAGAGCAGACACCGTACAGAATGCAGCAGTAAACTGCGACTGTAAGTACATAGACCAGAAATACGGTCCATCCGAAACTTTTTAAATCCATCTTATGAAGATTGTCCAACAGATATTCCATATTGCAGACAGCCCACAGCCCCGCACACAGAGCAAAGCTGACCGTCACGAAAAACCAGCCATGCAAAAGCTGCATACTGATATAATCGTGCCGGAAATATCTGGTGATCTTCAGTTTTTTCTTCCCCTCTTTCGCTTCATACAGGGAAGCCTTGGTCATTAAAATCACTTTTTCTTCATTTAACATATAAGCAGTCTCCACGTCATATACACCATAGTATATCACAATTAACAGCCTCTTCCAACACAAATGCATAAAAAATATATGGTTTGGACTCCTTTTTTCCTCAATTCCCCGGCTGCTTCATCCATGGTAGTGCCCGTCGTATAGATGTCATCGACCAATATGATATTTTTGTATGGAATCCTTCCTTCCCGAACGGAGAAGGCATTTTTCAGATTTGCACGTCGTTCCTGATCGTTCAGTTCCTTCTGTGCATGTGTATTTTTCACTCTCCGAAGCAGCCGGCTGTCTACGGGAATACCGGTCCTGACCGACAGTTCCTTCGCAAGAAGCTCTGCCTGATTATAGCCCCGTTTCCTTCTTCTCGCCGGATGCAGCGGAATCGGCACCAGCACCTCCGCCTTCCACAGAACCGCTTCCCGGGCGCATCTTCTTAATATCTCCTCTGCATAGAAAGCCGCATACTCCCTGCGTCCGCCGTATTTGTAACGGGCAATGGAGTCACGCATGACCGCATCATAGACAAGGGGCGCTCTCCCCTGGCGGAAGGCATGCTTCTTCCTGCCGCAGTCCATACAATACTCCTGCTCCTCCGTCAGGAGCGGCTTGCCGCACTTTCGGCATGCCGGCTCCCTCACATAAGAAAGCCTTGTCCTGCAGATCCCGCAGGCAAGCTCTCCCGGTTCCTCCACGATCTCATGGCAGACGGGGCATCTCCGGGGAAATAACAGTCCGATCAGATCAAATCCCACTGCCTTCCACCTCCTGTATCCTTGCCAGCAGACCACTGTAACGCGCCTGCTCACTTCCGTTCTCGATCATCATCTGAAAGGTATCCGGGCTTCCTACCAGCGTCACACAGGAGCGGGCTCTTGTAACTGCCGTATAGATCAGATTCCGGTTCATCAGCATCCTGGGACCGGTCAGAAGAGGGATCACCACCGCCGGATATTCGCTGCCCTGGGATTTGTGGATCGTTACCGCATAGGCAAGCTCCAGCTCATCCAGCTGTGAAAATCCATAGGTAACGGTCCGATAATCATCAAACAGCACCTCCATGGTCTCTGCCGCCGTGTCGATCCGGCTGACCACTCCCATATCCCCGTTGAAGATGCCCATCCCCTTGTCGATGGTGATGCCGTAGCGGTTTCTTGCCTCCCACTCGATCTGGTAATTGTTCTTGATCTGCATGACCTTGTCCCCTTCCCGGAACAGACTGCGTGCAGTCTCCTTCTCTGTCTTCTGTTCCGAAGGCGGATTCAGATACCGCTGCAGGATCTCATTCAGCCGTTCTACTCCCAGGGCTCCTTTTCGCATGGGAGTCAGCACCTGAATATCATAGGGCTTTGCATCCACGTACCGGGGCAGCTTGTCCTGTATCAGCGCCAGCACCACCCGGATAATGATATTGGGATCCTGTCTCTGCAGGAAGAAGAAATCTCTGCTCTTATTGTCCAGAGACACCCTCTCTCCCCGGTTGATCTTATGTGCATTGACAATAATATCACTCTGACTTGCCTGCCGGAAGATCTTCTGAAGCCGGACCACATGGAATGCCTCCGAGAGGATCATATCCTTCAGCACGCAGCCCGGTCCCACGCTGGGAAGCTGATTGATATCCCCCACCAGAATCAGGCGGGTGCCCACGCTGACTGCCTGCAGAAGGGAGTGCATCAGGAAAATATCCACCATGGAGGTCTCGTCAATGATGATCACATCCGCCTCCAGAGGATTTTCCTCGTTCCGTTCAAAGACTGCCTGTCCCTGCTCCTGAGACGGTCCCCCGGACAGCTCCAGAAGCCGGTGAACGGTCAGCGCTTCATAGCCCGTAGCCTCTGTCATCCTTTTCGCCGCGCGTCCCGTGGGCGCTGCCAGCAGGATCTCCATATCCTCCGTCTCAAAATAACGGATAATGGCATTGATGGTGGTTGTCTTGCCGGTACCCGGTCCGCCGGTGATGATCAGAAGTCCGTTCTTCACCGCCTCCACCACCGCGCGCCGCTGCATCTCATCCAGCCGGATCTGCGACTTTTCTTCCACCCGCTTCAGCTTTCCGATGATCTGCTCCTCCTCCATCTGACACTCCAGGTTCAGATCATGCAGCATCTTTGCCGTATTCAGCTCCATATAGTAATACTGACTGTAATAGACCATGGTTCTGTCACTAAGCTCCCGGATCACAAGCTTCCGGTCCATACACAGATTCATCACCTGCACCTCAATATCCGCTTCCTCCACTCCCAGAAGCTCTGATGCCCGATGCAGAAGAAGCTCCTTCGGCAGACAGGTATGTCCCTCTCCGGTCGCCTGCAGCAGTACATAGAGCAGCCCGCTGCGGATGCGGTAATCGGAATTGGTGTGGATGCCGATCCGTTCTGCGATCTCATCAGCGATCTTAAAGCCCACACCGGATATGTCATCTGCCAGACGGTAAGGATTCTCCTGTACGATCTGATAGGTACGGGGACCATATTCCTGATAGATCTTTACTGCCAGAGACATGGAGATCCCATACTGCGTCAGAAACATCATCGCCTGCCGAAGTTCCCTCTTCTCCTCCATCTGCTCTGCGATCTCCATGGCTTTGCGCATGCTGATGCCCTTCACCTCTGCCAGACGCTCCGGTTCCTCCTCGATGATCCGGAAAGTATCCCCTTTAAAACGTCTGACCACTCTCGCCGCCAGTGCCGCACCGATACCTTTGATGGCGCCGCTTCCCAGGTAGCGCTCCATGGCAGTCTCATCCTCCGGAGCCAGGATCTCATACCGCTCCACCTGCAGCTGCTCCCCATACAGCGGATGCTCCTTCATGGTACCTGCCACCTGAACAAGTTCCCCCTCCGCAAGCACGGAAAAGCTTCCCACGCAGGTCAGTTCCTCTTCCTCTGAAATGAGCTGGAACACCGTATATCCATTTTCACTGTTGCGGAATACAATATGTTCCACATATCCCTTACGTATCTCCATCTCTTATCCCCTCCTCCCCGGGGTTCCCCGAATGAAAAGGACATGACGAATACGCCATGTCCCCACATCACTTCCTCTTATAATCCGTTATTCATCTTCTCTTCTTCCATATGGCTGCCGGATAATGCCTCCACATATTTTCCGGTTCCAATGGCTACGCACTTCATGGGATCCTCTGCCGTCATCGTGTTGATGCCTGTCTTGGATTCCAGAAGCTCTTCCAGTCCTCTGAGCAGTGCGCCTCCTCCGGTCAGGACAATGCCGCGCTCCGCAATATCTGCAGTCAGCTCAGGCGGAGTCCGCTCCAGTACACTGTGGACTGCCTCTACGATCTGTGCAGTGGCTTCTCTGAGCGCCTCCTCTGTCTCCTCAGAGGTGACCGTGACTGTCTTGGGAAGACCGGTTACCAGATTACGTCCGCGGATGTCGATGCTCTCCACCTCGGCTCTCGGATAACAGCTTCCAACCTTGATCTTAATATCCTCTGCGGTTCTCTCACCGATCAGAAGATTATGCTTCTTACGCATATAACGTACGATCGCTTCATCAAAATCATCTCCTGCGATCTTCACGGAGGTGCTCACTACCGTTCCGCCAAGGGAGATAACTGCAATATCGGTGGTTCCTCCTCCGATATCCACGATCATATTGCCGCATGGTCTGGAAATATCAATCCCTGCACCGATGGCTGCCGCAATGGGCTCCTCAATGATAAATACCTCACGCGCTCCTGCCTGATAGGTTGCGTCCTCTACTGCCTTCTTCTCCACCTCAGTGACGCCGCTCGGTACACAGACTGCAATCTTCGGCTTACGGAAGGTCTTTTTGCCCACTGCCTTCTTGATAAAGAAGCCAAGCATCTTCTCCGTTACTGTATAATCGGAAATCACACCCTGACGAAGAGGACGGACCGCAACAATATTGCCCGGCGTACGTCCCAGCATGAGACGTGCCTCTTCACCGATCGCCTTGATTTTATTCGTATCTCTGTCGAACGCCACAACTGACGGCTCTTTTAACACAACGCCTTTTCCCTTGATATATACCAGGATGCTGGCTGTTCCCAAGTCAATTCCTACATCTGTTCCTGCCATAATATGTTCTCCTTTCGTTCTTTTGATCTATCTGATATGTTGATATATGTCCTGTTAAATAACTGCCAAAACTCTTTTACAAATTTTTGACATTCTACATTATACCCAATTTTCTCCAAAAAGAAAAGAGGTTATTTAAGTTAATTCCGCAATTCTTGAAACCCCCACATAAAGCTCCGATATTTTATACCAGGTGGGATAATCCACAATTCCGGTAGCCGGAAGCCCGAAGATGGACTGAAATTTCTGTACCGCAGCCCTCGTTCCGGGACCAAAGATCCCGTCTGCCGCGATCCTGGGAAGCGCCGGATACGCATCTCCGATCACATTCAGCTGCTCCTGCATCTGCTGCACCTTGGAGCCGCTGGCCCCCTCACTCAGGTCATAGCCCGGCCAGGAAGAAGGAACGCCGGATATCTCCACCGCCGTATTGATGTAGATACTGTCCCCATAATAATACCTGAGGATCTCCGCTGCTGAATAGCCCTGCTCTCCCAGACTCTGTGCGCCCCACTGACTCATCCAGTTCGGACAGGTCACCCTCCTGCCGTCACAGTACTGGGTCAGGATCGGCTGCTTTACATTGGGTCTGGACAGATAATTTCCATACATCTCATCCACAATATTGGAAATATTCTGATAGATATTTCTCCCGTAGATCCACTTCTGATCAAAGGCAGTGGATGATGTAATGGTAAAATCATATCCCTGATTCCGGTACCACTCCGTATATACCCGGTTCAGTACAAAGGACATGATCGCCAGGACATTGGCACGGACAGCCGCGTCATTCCATGTGGCATAGATCTCGCTGGACGCCACGTTCTTGATATAATCCCGGAACCGCACCCAGTAATTCTGCGCACTGCTGTCCGTAGGAACACCGTCATGAACGATCACATATTCCGGCACCACCACCCGGCTCAATACGATCTCCCCGGTCTCCGGCGTGGGCTTGATCTCGGATTCCGCAATCTTCGGCGGGTACGTGCCAAACAGGGTATGCGGACCGATCACAATACGCTCAAACTGCCCCTCCGCGACGGCTGCCGGCATCCGGATCTCCTGAATTGCAATGACCTCCGGCAGAATCTCCGTGCCTGCCACTTCCACATCCTCATATCCCCGGGCACGCACAAGAACCGTGTATTCCGCATAAGGCTGCTCCTCCGAGAAATGGGTGCTGTATTCCACATCCGGAGCCGGAAGCGTAATAACCTCCGTCATTCCGGATTCATCAGTCGTAAATCTCCGGATCTCACTCTCCGGATCTCCCTCGTAAGTGATCTCCACCTCTGCCCCCGGTACAGGTCTGCGTGTCCGCGCTTCAACCAGACGCACCTGCAGCCTGCCCTGCTGCACCGGCAGACGGGGTACATTTTCAAATTCATTTTCAGGCATAAAAAAGACCTCATTTCTATTATCTACAGATTTTTCTATAATATATGAATGAGGCCTGTATTAATTCCTTATTTTACGAACAGTTCCTGATCAAAGCTGCATATTTTCCAGACGATCCAGCCAGAGCGCCGCACTGGCATCACTGGGCATTCTGAGGTCTCCTCTTGGTGAAAGTGCAACACTTCCCACCTTCGGTCCGTCCGGCAGGCAGGAACGCTTGAACTGCTGGGAGAAGAAACGGCGGCAGAAGGTCTTCAGCCACTTCAGTATCGTCTCATCATCATATTCTCCTGCAAATGCGGTCTTTGCCAGATAATAGATCTTGTCCGGAGCAAATCCGAAGCGCAGCATATAGTACAGATAAAAATCATGCAGCTCATAGGGTCCCACCAGATCCTCGGTCTTCTGAGAGATGACTCCGTTTTCCGGCGGCAGCAGCTCCGGACTGACCGGAGTGTCCAGAATATCCAGAAGGATCTCCGTCAGCTTCTCATCCTGACAGGTATCCGCATAGAAGCGGACCAGATGGCGGACCAGCGTCTTTGGCACAGACGCATTTACTCCGTACATGGACATATGGTCTCCATTATAGGTTGCCCAGCCCAGAGCCAGCTCCGACATATCTCCGGTTCCGATGACCATACCTCCTGTCTGATTTGCCATATCCATCAAAATCTGGGTACGCTCCCTTGCCTGAGCATTCTCATAGGTCACGTCATGGACGCTGCTGTCATGACCGATATCCCGGAAATGAGTATTTACAGATTCTCTGATATCCACCTCACGAAGCTCTGCGCCCAGTCGTCTTGTCAGCTCACAGGCATTGGTGTAGGTCCGGTCCGTGGTGCCGAAGCAGGGCATGGTCACTGCCGTAATACAGCTTCTGTCCAGTCCCAGAAGGTCCGCTGCCCGGGCGGTCACCAGAAGTGCCAGCGTAGAATCCAGTCCTCCCGAGATCCCCAGCACTGCACTGTGACAGTTGGTATGCTCCATGCGCTTTTTCAGTCCCATTGCCTGGATCTGAAGGATCTCCTCGCAGCGCTTCTCCCATTCCTGTCTCTGTGCCGGAACAAACGGCGCCTTGTCCACAAAACGGGTCAGCTTTGCATCATATGGCTTCATGGAATACTCCACCACCAGATAATCCGGCGTATCCTCCTGTATCCGGTAAGTGGACATCCTGCGGCGGCTGCCCACCAGACGTTCCACATCAATATCCGCATAGATCGTCTCGTTGGTAAAACGCCTGGATTCCTTCAGCAGCACTCCGTTCTCTGCAATCAGATGATGCCCGCCAAATACCAGATCCGTGGTAGACTCCCCTTCTCCCGCATTCGCATATACATAACCGCACACAAGCCGGGAGGAATGGCTTCGGATCAGCTCGATCCTGGACGCATCCTTTCCTGCAAGCTCATCGCTGGCAGAAAGATTCACAATGATCGTCGCGCCCTGCAGCGCATGACGGCTGCTGGGCGGATTCGGCGCCCACACATCCTCACAGATCTCTGCCGCTACCAGAAGCTTCGGCATATCCGCACAGGAAAAAAGCAGATTCGTACCAAAGGGAACCGGCTCCTCCTGCTGCCAGTCAATAAATGTATAAGTCACCGGCGCCTCCGTAAAATTGCGCGCCTCATAAAACTCACTGTAATTGGGCAGGAACGTCTTCGGCACCAGTCCCAAAAGCTCACCGTCAGAAAATGCCGCCGCCACATTATAGAGCTTTCCGTTCACTTCCATGGGAAGTCCCACGAAGAAAAGCCCGTCCAGCCCCTGACTTGCCTCCACGATCTGCCGGAGGGCTTCCTGTGCTCCGGAAAGCAAAAGCTCCTGTCCGAACAGGTCACCGCATGTATAGCCCGTGATGCACAGCTCCGGGAACGCCAGAATACGTGCTCCTTCTCCATGGGCTTCCTTCATCAGACGAATGATCTCCTTTGCATTATGTCTGGTATCCGCCACTTTGATCCTGGGGGCCAGAGCCGCAGTTTTTACAAATCCATACCGCATCATCTTATTTGCTCCTTTTTATTATCCTTTTCAAATCTTCTACCGTAAACTCATACGCCGTATTACAGAAATGACACTTCACCTCGATGGGCTTTCCCTCCTGGATCATCTCGTTCAGATCCTTTCTGCCCACACTGACGATTGCCTTCTCCACCCGTTCCTTACTGCAGTTACAGGAAAATCCGGTCTCTGTCTTTTCCATGATCTCCAGTCCGAATTCTCCCAGAAGCTCCTGAAGAAGCTCCTCCGGGGTAAATCCCCGATCCAGATAAGAGGTAACGGACTCCATGGACGTCAGCTTCTTCTCCAGCCGGTCAATGACTGCCTCATCCGCAAAAGGCATAAGCTGAATGATGAATCCGCCTGCCTGCTTCACCGTATTGTCCTTCTCCATAAGCACTCCCAGTCCCACAGAGGAGGGAACCTGCTCAGAAGACGCAAAATAATAAGTCAGATCATCTGCGATCTCGCCTGTCTTCAGCTCCGTCTGACCCACATAAGGCTCCTTCATGCCCATGTCCTTCATGACGTTCAGAATCCCCAATCCCAGGGCTCCTCCCACGTCCAGCTTTCCCTTCGGGCTTGGAGGGAGCATGACCTCTGGGTTTTCCACAAAGCCCTTCACATGGCCGTGGGCATCTGCCGTCACCGTCAGTCCGCCAATGGGACCGCTGCACTTGATCTGCAGGGTCAGAAGGTCCTTATCTCCCTTCATCATGACACCCATCATGGCTCCGGCAGTCAGAAGACGTCCAAGCGCCGCTGTTGCCACCGGGCTGGTATCATGCTTCTGTCTGGCTGTCTCCACCATATCTTTTGAAGTAATGGCAAACGCACGGATCTGACTGTCCGCAGCGGTTGCCCGTACAATATAATCTCTCGTCATTCTTTTGTCTCCTTTTCTCTCTGACAGATAACATAGACTCTCTCCGAGTCCTCTCTGGCAGGCTCATGAGTAAATGCATCATAGATATGCAGAAGCTTCAGTCCCGAACGCTCCACCAGTGACGTTATCGTATCCAGCGTATATGCACGCTGATAATGATTTTCCTCGTATTTTCTATAATAATCTTCCTCTTCCCGAACGAAAAGCGTCAGATTGTATTCGTTGATCATCTCTTCTTCATCATAATAGTTTTCCCAGATGAAGCTGCCTTCCTCGCGGTTTTCCGCGATGGTCTGCTCTCCCAGTATCTCCCTGTACTTGTATTCCGTATTCAGGTCAAAGATAAAAAGTCCGCCGTAATCCAGATAATTGTGTGCTGCTGATGTAAGGATGCCAAGCAGTTCCTCATCCTCCAGCACATAATTCATGGAATCGCAGATACTGACGATGGCGCGGACGGTTCCGTAGAGTTCATATTCCCGCATATCCTGACACAGATAGAGAATATCATGCCCGGACTGCTCCTTCTTCTCCATAGCCGCTTCCAGCATCTCCTCTGACAGGTCGATCCCGATCATATCATAGCCTGCAGCCGCCAGTATCTCCGTCATCGTTCCGGTTCCGCATCCCAGATCCAGCACCAGTCCGTCTTCCACTCCGTATTCCTTCAAAAGCCCCTTCAGATAGGCGCCCCACTCCTCATAAGGAATGTTATCCATGAACAGGTCATAGACCTCCGCAAATCCTGTATATGCTTCCATTCTGCATCTCCTGTAAAGTCAAAAAACGGGGGTCCCTCACAACCCCCGTCCATCTATCCTGTCACCTAGTTATTTGTGCTCAGATACTTTTCAATATTCTCGATGGCATCCATCTCATCGCTGCCCTCTGCAGATACAACTACAGATTCTCCTGCACATAATCCCAGGGTCATCATCCCCATAATGCTCTTCGCATTCACTTTCTTGTCGCCATTTTCCACGTAGATCCTGCTCTCGTACTGGCTTGCCACCTGAACGAGCACAGCTACCGGTCTTGCCTCCAGCCCGTCAGCGATCTGAATGGTGATCGGTTTCTTAATCATATTACTCCTCCTTGCCCTCACGCAACTGCTCTGCCATAAGACTCAGCTTACGCAGACGATGATTCACCCCGGATTTACCGACCTGAGGAGACAGCATATCTCCCAGTTCTTTCAAGCTTGCATCCGGATGTTCCAGCCTGAGTCTGGCTATTTCTTCCAGACCCTCAGTAAGTTCCTGCAGACCAACAGTATCCTGAATATATCGAATATCCTCTACCTGACGGACCGCAGCAGAAACCGTCTTGTTCAGATTTGCAGTCTCACAGTTCACCTTTCGGTTCACCGAATTCCGCATCTCCTTCACAATCCGGACATTCTCCAACTGCATGAGTGACACATGAGCCCCCATCAGACCCAGAAGCTCCACGATCTGAGATCCTTCCTTTACATAAACTACGTAATGCTTTTTGCGCAGCACGATCTTTGCGTCAACCTCATACTGCATCAAAAGCTCCTGAAGCTGTACAGCCTTCTCTTCGGATGCACATACGATCTCAAAATGATAGGATTTCTCCGGATCACTGACAGAACCTGCGGCAAGAAATGCTCCCCGTATAAAAGCCCGCCTGCAGCAGCTTTGCTTCAACAGCCGGTTATGTATCAATGACATGCACTCGGAAATGTTCCCGTCCTCATCAAGCAGACACGTATCCTTCAAAAGCCTTCTGGCTTCCCGGTCCTTCCGGACCACAACCGAATAATAACGCATCTCATGACTCTTTCGGACAGAGACCTCCGCTTTAATATTAAATGCTTTTCTCAATAATGTAAAGTACTTTCTTGCAACTGGAAGATTTTCCGTCTGAATCTTCACACAATAGCGGTTATTTTCCGTAATCTGAATCTTTCCGCACAGGCTTAAAACAGCAGCCGTTTCTGCCAGCCGGCAATGCCGTCCGCCGGACGTCATTCCCGAAAGCTCCTCTTTGATCGTACCGGAAAAGGACATGGTTCTCCTCCTTGCGCTTACTTTCCTCTGGCAGCATCCTTTCCGATGTCCCGATGCTCCAGCTTCACTCCATAGTCATGCTGATTCTGAAGACGTTCATACAGCTTATTCGCCAGCGTCACGGAACGGTGCTTGCCTCCCGTGCAGCCGATGGCGACTACCAGCTGATTCTTGCCCTCCAGCACATAATTGGGCACCAGAAACCGGATCATATCATCCAGCTTGTCCAGAAACACGTGAGCAGTCTCATACCCCATCACAAACTCCTGGATCTCCGGATCATTGCCTGTCAGCTTCCGAAGCTCTTCATAATAATAGGGATTCGGAAGGAACCGTACATCAAATACCAGATCCGCATCATTGGGAATCCCGTACTTAAAACCAAAAGACAGCACCGTGATCATCAGATTCTTAAACTCCCGGTTCTGCACAAAAATCTTATCCAGCTCCTGCTTCAGTTCCCGTACCAGCAGATTGCTGGTATCAATAATATAATCCGCCTTCTTCTTCAGAAAGCCCAGGCGCTCCCGCTCCAGAAGGATCCCCTGCTCGATCCTGCCGGATTCCGCCAGCGGATGCAGCCTTCTCGTTTCCTTATACCGCTTTACCAGCACCTGATCATTGGCATCCAGAAACAAAATCTCATAAGAGATCTCTTTTCCGGACATATTTTCCAGGACCTCCTCCAGACGGTTCAGGTTCTTGCCGCTGCGAATATCCAGTCCAACGGCAACCTTTGTAATCTCACTGTTACCGGAGGAAGTCAGTTCCGCGAATTTATCCACAAACGGGATCGGCAGATTATCCACACAGAAATATCCGGCATCCTCCAGTATCTTCAGCGCCGTTGCCTTTCCTGCACCGGACATTCCGGTCACGATCACCAGTCTCATCGCCATTTTCCTCCTCGTCTGTCTAAAAATCTCCTAAAAATTTCACTTCTGTCTCCAGCCGGATCCCCGAACACTCCAGGACCCGCTTTTGTACCTCCCGGATCAGCTCCGCAATCTGGGCTGCGCTGGCGTTCCCGCGATTGATCACAAATCCGCAGTGCTTCTCGGACACCTGGGCGTCTCCGATCCGAAAGCCCCGAAGTCCCGCATCCTCGATCAGCTTACCCGCAAAATATCCTTCCGGACGCTTAAAGGTGCTTCCCGCACTGGCATACTCCAGTGGCTGCTTCTTCAGCCTCTGCTCCTTCAAAGCGTCCATCCTCTCCTGTATCTGAGCGGAATCTCCTCTCTTCAGCTGAAGCTCTGCTTCCAGCACAATGCTTCCTTCTGAAGCGATGCGGCTGCGGCGGTAACCAAAATCCATCTCTTCTCCGGCGTATTCCTTCAGGCTTCCATCCGGCATCAGTACCTTCACCCGGGAGACCACATCCTTCATCTCTCCGCCATAAGCGCCCGCGTTCATCACCAGCGCTCCTCCTACGGTTCCCGGAATGCCTGACGCAAATTCAAGTCCCGTCAGCCCTTCCCGGCATGCCATATTGGAAGCACGCACAAGCAGAACTCCTGCCTGAAGGAGCAGGCGCTCTCCCTTCACACGCACTTCCGACATATTTTTGAACAGATGAATTATGACTCCGTCATAGCCCTTATCGCTTACCAGAAGATTGCTTCCGTTCCCGACAATATAATAGGGCAGACCGGTAAAGCGGCACGCATCCAGCACAGCCTTCAGCTGCTCTGCCGACTGCGGCTCCACCAGATACTTTGCGGCACCTCCTGCACGGAAGGTTGTATGATTTTTCATCGGCTCACAGGCAAATACATGCTCCTGTCCAACCAGCTCCTGTAATCTCGCTAACATGAAATCCCCCACTGTCATTCCTTTGCAATGCATAGAGTTCTGAACCCATTTGCAAAAGCAGTTCCGAACTGGTTACTATGATACAACAGTTCCGCCCTTTTGCAAATACTTTTTCACATAATGGCCCGTATAGGACTCCGGAACCTCTGCAATCTCCTCCGGGGTTCCGCAGGCCACCACCGTGCCGCCGCCGTCTCCGCCTTCCGGCCCCATATCAATGATATAGTCGGCTGTTTTGATCACATCCAGATTATGCTCGATCACGATCACCGTATTGCCTCCGGATGCCAGTCTCTGCAGGATCTCCGTCAGCTTGTGCACATCTGCAAAATGCAGTCCCGTTGTAGGCTCATCCAGAATATAGACCGTCTTTCCGGTGCTCCTGCGGCTCAGCTCCGTTGCCAGCTTGATTCTCTGCGCCTCGCCGCCGGACAGGGTCGTGGACGGCTGCCCCAGCTTGATATAAGAAAGTCCCACGTCATACAGTGTCTCGATCTTCCGACGGATAAACGGTACATTCTCGAAGAAGCCAAGCGCCTCCTCCACGGTCATCTCCAGTACATCATAGATGCTCTTTCCTTTATATTTTACTTCCAGTGTCTCCCGATTATACCGCTTTCCCTGACAAACTTCACAAGGCACATAGACATCCGGCAGGAAATGCATCTCGATCTTCAGAATACCGTCACCGGAGCAGGCTTCACAGCGTCCCCCCTTCACGTTGAAGCTGAAACGTCCTTTCTTGTATCCCTTTGCCTTTGCATCCGAAGTGGACGCAAACAGATCACGGATCATATCAAACACCCCGGTATAGGTGGCGGGATTGGAACGGGGCGTACGTCCGATGGGGGACTGATCGATGCAGATGACCTTGTCCAGCTGCTCCATTCCCTCGATGCTCTTATGAGCTCCCGGAATCGTCCTTGCACGATTCAGCTTCCTTGCCAGACTCTTGTACAGGATCTCGTTGACCAGGGAGCTCTTGCCGGAACCGGACACTCCTGTCACACAGGTCAGTACTCCCAGCGGAAAACGGACATCCACATTTTTCAGATTATTTTCCTTTGCTCCTTTGACGGTCATCCAGCCGGCAGGTACTCGTCTCGTCTCCGGTACCGGAATCTGCAGCCGTCCGCTCAGATAGGCACCCGTCACCGATTCCGGATTCGCCATCAGCTCCTCCGCCGTTCCTACAGCGACCACTTTTCCGCCATGCTCTCCGGCGCCCGGACCGATATCCACAATATAATCCGCCGCACGCATGGTATCCTCGTCATGCTCCACCACAATGACGGAATTTCCCAGATCCCGCAGGTGGCAAAGGGTATTCAGAAGCTTGTCGTTATCTCTCTGGTGAAGCCCGATACTGGGCTCATCCAGTATATATGCCACACCCACCAGACCGGAACCGATCTGGGTCGCCAGACGGATCCTCTGCGCCTCTCCGCCGGACAATGTTCCCGTGGCACGGGACAGGGACAGATAATTCAGCCCCACATCCATCAGGAAGCGGACCCGTGCCCGTATCTCCTTTAAAATCTGGTCACCGATCAGCATCTGCTGGGGAGTCAGCTCCATCCCCTGCAGAAACTCATGCAGATCACGCACCGGCTGGCTGGTCATCTCGTAAATATTTCTGCCGCAGATGGTCACTGCCAGAGACCCCGGCTTCAATCTCTGTCCCTTACAGGTATGGCAGGGAGTGATACGCATGAAGGACTCATATTCCTGCTTCATGGTATCAGACCCGGTCTCCCGATACCGGCGTTCACTGTTCCTGATCAGCCCTTCAAATGCCACTGCATAGACGCCCTCTCCTCTCTGCCCCTTATAATGAACCATAATCTCCTTCCCTCCGGTTCCATGGAGCAGTACATTCCGGATCTCCTCCGACAATTCCTCATATGGAGTCCCCAGATCAAAGTCATAAGTCTCTGAGAGCGCTTTTAAAATACCATAGGTAAAGCTGGACGGATCCGTGCAGGACTGCCATCCCATAACCTGGATCGCCCCCTCCGCAATACTCAGGGACTTGTCCGGGATCATCAGATCTTCATCAAATTCCATCTTATAACCAAGACCGAAGCAGTCAGGACAGGCTCCAAAAGGATTGTTGAAGGAGAAGCTTCTTGGCTCCACCTCCTCAATGCTGATCCCGCAGTCCGGGCAGGAGTAGCTGGAGGACATCTGGAAACTCTCTCCATCTATCACATCCACCAGCACGATCCCTTCCGACAGTCCCAGGATCGTCTCCATGGAGTCCGTAAGCCGCTTCTCAATACCCGGCTTCACGATCAGACGGTCTACCACGATCTCTATGTTATGCTTGATATTTTTCTCCAGCTTGATCTCCTCGGACAGCTCATACACATTGCCGTCGATCCGCACACGGACATAGCCGCTCTTCTTCGCCTTTTCCAAAAGCTTTACATGCTCGCCCTTTCTTCCTCTGACTACCGGAGCCAGAAGCTGGAGCTTCGTCCGTTCCGGAAGGCTCATGACCTGATCCACCATCTGATCTACCGTCTGCTTTTTAATTTCTCTTCCGCATTTAGGACAGTGGGGAATACCGATCCTTGCATACAGCAGACGAAAATAGTCATAGATCTCCGTCACGGTTCCTACCGTGGACCTGGGATTGCGGTTCGTAGACTTCTGGTCTATGGAAATCGCCGGTGAAAGCCCCTCAATGCTCTCCACATCCGGCTTTTCCATCTGTCCCAGGAACTGTCTTGCATAAGAAGACAGGGACTCCATATACCGTCTCTGTCCTTCTGCATAGATCGTATCAAAGGCAAGGGACGACTTGCCGGAGCCGGATAATCCCGTCAGGACCACCAGCTCATTTCTCGGGATCTCAAGGTCAATATTTTTCAGATTATGCTCATTCGCCCCTCTGATCCGGATATATTTTCTATTCTCTTCTGACATCTATTCTTTCATCTCCTGCATTGTCTTTTTCAATTCTATCATCTGATCACGCAGCTCTGCCGCCGCCTCGAAATCCAGCTCTGCCGCTGCCTTTTTCATCTTCTTCTGAATCTGACCGATCAGCTTTTCGATCTCCTTCGGGCTCATGGATTCCGGATCCTTTTCAAAGCGGACCTCTTCCTTCGCCACTTCCTTTGAAATACGGATCAGGTCCCTGACTGCCTTCTGGATCGTCTGGGGCGTAATGCCATGCTCCTGATTATAAGCCTCCTGGATCTCCCGCCTTCGATTCGTCTCTTCGATCGCCAGACGCATGGAGTCGGTAATATGATCCGCATACATGATCACATGTCCTTCACTGTTGCGGGCTGCACGTCCGATGGTCTGGATCAGAGAGGTCTCCGAACGCAGGAATCCCTCCTTATCTGCATCCAGAATCGCCACCAGTGTGATCTCCGGAATATCCAGACCCTCTCTCAGAAGGTTGATGCCCACCAGTACGTCAAACACATCCAGGCGCATATCCCGGATGATCTCTGTACGTTCCAGCGTATCCACATCCGAATGCAGATACCGCACCCGAATCCCCAGCTCCTTCATATAATCGGTCAGATCCTCTGCCATCCGCTTGGTCAGGGTGGTGATCATCACCTTGTGATGAGCTGCCACTTCTTTATTGATCTCTCCGATCAGATCATCGATCTGCCCTTCCACCGGACGCACCTCCACCGGCGGATCCAGAAGTCCTGTCGGACGTATGATCTGCTCTGCCCGCAGCATCTCATGCTCTGCCTCGTATTCTCCCGGAGTTGCAGATACAAACATGATCTGGTCAATCTTACTCTCAAACTCCTCAAAATTCAAGGGACGGTTATCCTTTGCAGAAGGGAGGCGGAAGCCATAATCCACCAGTGTACTCTTCCGGCTCTGATCTCCGAAATACATTCCCCGTATCTGTGGAACCGTCTTATGAGACTCATCAATGATCAGCAGAAAATCGTCTCCAAAATAATCCATCAATGTGGCAGGCGGCGTTCCCGGAGCCTGTCCGGTCAGATGACGGGAATAGTTCTCAATACCGGAGCAAAAACCGGTCTCTTTGAGCATCTCAATATCAAAATTCGTCCGCTCTGAAATCCGTTGTGCCTCCAGAAGCTTGTCCTCTCCTTTGAAATACCGGACCCGTTCTTCCAGCTCCGCCTCAATATTGACAGCAGCCTCCTTAATCTTCTCCATGGGCACCACGTAGTGAGATGCCGGGAAGATCGCCACATGATTTCTCTCACTTTTGATATCTCCGGTCAGCACATCGATCTCCAGAATACGCTCGATCTCATCTCCGAAAAACTCCACTCTGATCGCTGTATCTGTGGAGTTCGCCGGGAAGATCTCCACCACGTCCCCCCTTACCCGAAAGGTTCCGCGTTTGAAATCCATCTCGTTGCGGTCGTACTGAATGTCGATCAGCTTTCGCAGAATGTCATCCCGGTCCTGCTCCATACCCGGACGCAGAGATACCATCATCTTCTCAAAATTCTCCGGCTCACCCAGACCATAGATACAGGATACACTGGATACAATGATTACATCCTTCCGCTCCACCAAAGAAGCCGTGGCTGACAGACGCAGCTTGTCGATTTCGTCGTTGATGGAGGAATCCTTGGCAATATAAGTATCGGTGGAGGGAACATAAGCCTCCGGCTGGTAGTAATCGTAGTAGGACACAAAATACTCCACTGCGTTCTCCGGGAAGAACTCCTTAAACTCGCCGTAAAGCTGTGCGGCGAGGGTTTTGTTATGGGCTATGATAAGCGTTGGTTTCTGTAACTCTTGGATTACATTTGCCATTGTAAAAGTCTTACCAGACCCCGTAACCCCTAGTAAAGTCTGGAATTGATTGCCTTCTTTGAAGCCCTGGACCAGCTCTGAAATAGCCTGTGGCTGGTCGCCGGTGGGCTGAAATTCACTGTGTAATTTGAAACCGGCATCGCTCTTCATGCCGGTTTCATGAACAAGCAGCGAAGCGGATTGCGAATATCCTTGTTCTTTCATAATGCGATTTTACCTCCTTGGTGACCATAGCTGCCAAACGCGTCACTGGTATATAAAAGTAATAAACACTTCTATTCTTGATTATAAATCAATTGATTTCTTTCCAGTTCTCTCTCCAATTCCTCTACCGTTGGTAAAACTGTCATGTACTTTGAAGCAAATATCTGCTGACTTTCATTGAGCACAGAATATTTAACCATTGTTTCATCCTTATCCGTACAGAATATAATGCCGATTGTTGGGTTATCATCTTCCTGACGTTTCAAATCATCAAACATCCGTACATACATATCCATTTGTCCAACATCCTGATGTATCAGTTTCGTTGTCTTCAAATCAATCAACACAAAGCATTTTAATAAATAATTATAAAAAACCAAATCAATATAAAAATCTGTTGTTTCCGTACAAATTCGCATCTGCCTTCCTACAAAAGAAAATCCTTTTTCCCATCTCAAGAAGAAATTTTTGCAGATTTGTGATGATAGCTTTCTCCACATCACTTTCCAAATGTCCATCATTCTGTTTGATTCCCATAAATTCCAATACAAACGGATCCTTTACGAATTCTAATGCTTTACTCTCTTTATCAGGTAGTTGTGTTGAAAGCATTCTCTTATAATATCCACTTTTAATATTACGTTCTAAAGTTTTAACCGACCAGCTTTCATTTGCAACTTCATTCAAATAAAAGTTTCTTTCTGCTTCATCAGAAATACGCATAATATTTCTCAAATGTGACCACGGAACCCTTCCAGCCATATTAAATCCATAGGACTCCTGCGGAAAAACCAAATAAAATTGACGACAGTTTCTCAAATTTGCTACTGAAAAGCCTGTCCCAAATTCATCTAATAATTCTTTTGAAAGATTTTTAAGTAAATATGAACCATATTTTGATTTTGTTTTTCCCTGCTGCTCCTGTTCAACAATTCTCTTTCCCACATTCCAATATGCACGCGTCATAATTGCACTTGCACTTCCATATGCCTGTTCTCGTGCCTGTTTTAATATTCTGCGTACATCTTGGTAAAATTTTTCCTCTTCTCCAGCTAAAACATCTGTACTAATTTGTTCTATCAACTCTTTTTTTGTGTTCACATGTCCTCCAATCGAATTCGCTACACGCGTGTAGCGAATTCATATTTCTTCCAACCATACATTTCTCCATTTTGGCATATACAAAAAGGGATTACAACGCCAATCTATTTCTCCAGCTCTACTTCTACAACGTTTATCTCTGACTCTCGCTTCTAGGCATGATCCATTTCCAATAGTATATAGTCAAAATCACTTTGATACAAGCAATCCTGTTTTTCCTACTGCAATAATTCCTTTTAAATTATAATCCTGAATTATTTTCGCTAAATATAAATAAATATCTATAAACATTTTTTCTTACTCCTTTAGCCTTTCATGAGCACGCTAAGGACATTCCACTTGTCCCAACACTCACCTGTTTTTCGGATACAGCGTTCTCTGTCTGCATCCGTGTTTTTTACCTCCTTTTGAATCAGCCTGCAAACCACACTTCGAACAGTAGCAAAAATAAACATATACAACACTACATTCCCTGCTATATCCATTACGAACTCCATCTACCAATACACCTCCAAAATCATTATAAAGAAGCCCCATCATTTTCTGAGTAAGCCTCTTTTTTCTTTCCCGCCATTTTATCTTTTCCTCCAATATATTTTCCTGTTCTAATCAAATATTATATCAGAATACAAAAACAAAGTACAGAACAATCCGAATGTTTGTTCTGTACTTTGCGTCTTGATTTTTAATTACAGTTACCTTCTTCTATAAAAACAAATATTCTTTGTAAATTTTCAAGTCAGTCTCTTTAAATACATTGAACGCCACAGAACATTTGCCTCCACTTCGATGATATTGCTGTATTTCGTGAACAGCAATCTTAGCTGCTTCTCTGTTCGGGAAATGAAATTTTCCCGTAGAAATACAACAAAATGCAATGCTCTCCAAATTATTTTTCTCTGCTAATTCCAAGCAAGAACGATAACAGGAAGCGAGCTGCTGTCTGTGTTTTTCTGTCAACTCGCCATCTACAATTGGTCCTACCGTATGGATCACATACTTGCAGGGCAAATTATAAGCCTTTGTGATTTTAGCCTGCCCTGTCGGTTCAGGGTATCCCTGTCTTTTTATTATCTCAGCACATTCCTGACGAAGCTGTATACCGGAAAAAGTGTGAATCGCATTATCAATACACCCATGGCATGGGCAATAGCACCCTGTCATTCCACGATTTGCTGCATTGACGACGGCATCCACACAGCGTGTCGTAATATCACCCTGCCAGAGGTAAATTTTATTCTGGATCGGTGTCAGATCTGCAATATTCGTAATTCCTTTTGCTTCTATTTCTTTTTTCAGGAATTCATCCTGTAACTCGATAAAAGCATCACTGACAGAACGAGGTTCCCGAACATTCACAAGCGAACGAAAAAGTTGCCACTGTGAATGTTCATTTTTCTGAAAATGGACTACTTGGCTCTGATACTCTGGCATATCTTCCAGGAGCCATTGATTTAGTTTTAATAATTGTTCCAACCTGGTCATTCTTTGCACCTCCCACACTCAACACAGCCATGTTATACATCCTGTACATTGTTAAGCTCTGACAGCACTTCACCAATATCTCCCTGCATACAGACAGACTGTCCTGCTATCACCTGCGGTGCAGCCACATCTTTCAGATTCAGACATGCATAAACCACCTTGGGATTCTGCATCGTCATCTGCCAGAATGGATACTTAATGATGCCGGGGCGCTTTGTTTATTGCGCACCAAAAAATTTATATAATGTAGTATAATCTTTTTATTATTTTACAATGGTATATTTTGTACTCCTTGCGTTTCCATTCTGCTTTAACAGGTTGCTTTTTACCAGCTTCTTCAGGACTCTGGCAGCGGTGGATACACTTACTTCAAGCAATCCAATTACATCATTTCTTGTAACAGCACCATGCGTCCGGGCATATTCCAGCACCTTTTTTTCTCTGTCACTAAGCGGTATTTCCGCAGAATCATTTGCAGAAGTCTCTGCCGGAGACGCAGAATCATTTTTCATTTCGTATTTTGCGTTAATATTCGGCAGTATAATTTTAAAGGCATTTTTTGTGGTTTCAATCAAAGGCTTTTTTTCCATACCTTCATATGCTTTCATAATCTTTCCCATTCCAGTCCCATAAGCCTCAATCAAACGCAACCGATAGAACACATTGGCAAGATCCTGATTTCGGCATACGGAAATACCAACCATAATATCTTCCAGGTCGATTCCCGGCATCAATCCTCCAATGGACACAAATTCAATCCGGTCAGTATAAATACTGATGAGCGCACTGGCACTAAAGGAATAATCCCGGTGAACCAGCAAATTCAACAGCGCCTCCCTGACGGTGACTTCAGGGTAGTCCCTGGTGTCAATCCGCAGTAGTTTTTCAATGGTCGCGCGGGTCTGATTGCGGAAGTCAATGAAATCGTACACTTCGTTCATCTGCTGCAGCAGCGATCCGGCAAATTCCCGGCGGTCCTTAAATACCGTTTGGTCTGTACCCTGAAAAACAGCGACCTTAATCGTATGAACGCATTGATCGGATAGGAGCAGCCCCAAATTACTGTAAAGGTTATCCTGATCGACCAGTTTCAATGTACGCATTTGCTGCGGACTAAATTCTATATTCCGAAACTCAAATTCTTTTCTTGCCGCTTCAAATGTGAGTTCCTGGTTCAGACAGCGCATCGCTTCAAAGCGATCCCCATCCGTTTCCTTAATCATACGGCGGATTGCTGTGTCAGTAGCCGGAACTGAGGAATAACCCTGCCTGACATATACCCCCTCCGGACGCATCCCCTTTTTGACAAGATAATAAGGTCTGTCTGTCCCCCGCTGAATATCCACAGCGACAATTTCTTTTCCATTTTCTTTCATGGTTTTGTAATGCAGAAACATGGTTACATCCGGTTTAATTGCATCCCGTACCATATTGCTGATTTGCAAAGATACGCTGTCAGGATCATCCACACCGACTACCGTACCGTCATCCTGAACGCCAATATATAATTTCCCACCGTCACAGTTAGCAAAAGCAACGATTTCCTTCTTGATGTCGTCCACAACAATTTCTTTCAGCTCTATGGTTTCACTTTCACGAAAAAGCATACTGCCATCTCCTTCATTCTTATTGATGGTTCTATTATAGTAAATCGATTCAATCGTGTCAATTTTTTGAACCGATTATGATATGTTTATGAACTGATACTTTCACAATGCGCATAAATACAAGCATATTTCAGCATCCTATCAGCTTGGAAATTCGCTTTTTCTCCGGTAATATAGTTAAATTTAATCCTTTCTATTCATTATTCTAACCACCAATGACACGATTAATTAGTGTTGATTTGTCCCGGATATGATGTGGTATTCAGGAACGATTGGTTACTGTCGCTTTTCATTTTAATACCTCCCCAATATCCCTATCAATACAAATAGACCTGCCCTCTATCTCTTTAGGCGCCACCGCTGCTCCTCCACCATACGATATATGAGCTCCCTGTTGTCATACGTCTGTCTGTGACAGGGTTCCGAGCACTGAAACAGCCCATAGTCTCCCTGTGTATAGAACAGATGGTTTTTATCAAATCCGGCTTTCTGAAAGCAGTGATCCACATTTGTTGTCAGAACAAAATAATCCGTATTCTTCACCAGCTCATACAGCTTTTTGTAAACCGGAAGCGGTGCATCCGCATAACGGTTGATCTGAATGTATCTGCTCCAGTAGGCCCATTATTCTTCCAGTGTCTCATAGGGGTAAAAACCGCCGGAATAAGTAAAGCCTGCCGAGGTGGAAAGTCCGGCTCCGGCTCCGATCACTATCGCGTCTGCTGTCTCTATTTCCTCTTTTAACCGTCGGATCTGCATTTCTCTGCTTTCCCGAAAATGATCTCTCCTGTGTATCCGATCCGTGCCTCCTTCAAGCGTCCGGCGATCATACCGGAGCATGTGTGATCCACAAACTCCTGTTTTTCTGCTATATACGTGGATACTGTCACGGTATCACAGGCACCGATGCCCTGAAAATGTCCGCCCTGAATTTCTTCCTTTTCACAGACAGAGAGGATCGTTTCTACTACATTTTCCCCCTTATCGATGCGGATATATAGGTTGTCTCTCATTTTTTATAGTCCATGCTTTTTCTTTCCTTTCCCATATCCTTCATTTTTTTACAGTGAAGTCCGGTTGAACCTTTTTCTAAACTATTCATCATCCACGGATGCTACCCTCAATGTACACCATGATGCAGGTCTGCCGCCAGTTAGATATGACCTATCAGGCCTTAAAATTCTACTGTAATGAAGGGTTAGTCCCCAATGTAAAGCGTGACGCAAACAATCGGAGAATCTTCGATGAAAAAGACGTACACTGGATCAAGGATCTGACCTGCTTAAAAAAATGTGGGTTTAGTATTCAGGAAATGAAAGAATATCTGGAACTCTGCCTGCAGGGCGAATCATCAATTCTTCCCCGCAAAGAAATGCTGGCAAAAAAACAGCCCGGAAAAGTTTAGTTTTACGCTGATAAGGAAGTATTCACAACAACTTATCACTAACGCTGACAGACAGGTGCAAATGTATATGGAGAGCTTTTTGCTTTATGTGATAAGCTCTCCATATTTTTATAAACTTAAAATAGATTTATTAAAATCGCCTTCTTCTGCTAATGCTCTAACTTTAGCTGATAGCACTTTCGTAAAATCAAGTTTACGACTTAACGCTATTGCTAATTCCTGTACTGTCATTAAAACTATCCTGACACTTCTGCCATTTGCGAATGTAGTCAATGCTTCATCAGAAAAACCCGAGAAACTAATGAATAATCCTCTCGTAAAGCCCGACTTTGAAGATACCTTTTCATTAAAGACAACCAAATCTGCTTTGTCTATTTTTTTGTTTGTCCATTTGGCTTCTAATAAATAAACCTCATTATGCAAAATAAAACTCCCGTCAATTTGTTCACCGACTATTTTAAAGCTACCTCGCGGTTCTAAATTGTAATCTTCAAATAACTTATTCAAATATTTTTCAAATGCAAAACCTCTTGATTGTGGTGTATCAAAGTGGCTTGATATATTTGTTAGTTCTTTCAAAAGTGAATCATAATCCACAATAGGAACCGTTGATTTTGGAGATGAGGTTTGAACTGACCTTTTTACAGTAACCTTTTTCCCAATAAGACGGTTACCAATTTCAGCGCACTTATGAAAATTAACTTTATTTTCATCAGTGACCATTCCTTTTGCTTGCATATATCTCATCAGTTCTAATAATAATTTTCCAACCGTTACATTATCATAATCAGATATTATCCTGCGCAATATCTTCGCTTTAGATAGTCCCTGGTATTTAGCATATATGTCAAGATGTATTTTTTCAAAAACAAACTCTTGAAACCCTCGATTGGAAAAATCTAACACATAGCCCGTCCGCATACCAAACAGTTCTTCAAAACAATCCTTTTCTATATATTCTATATTTGCCATACATTTTCTCCCCTTCAAGATTTTCAAACTATATTTAATTATAGCATGGCATATCCACATAATAAATAGCGATTACTACAATAATAGCTGTTACGCAATAGAACGCCTTTTTCGAGAGGGGTCATATAAAATACCGTTTAAGTGTTTTAGCTACTCTACACCCCGCATAAACCAAGGGAAAATTACCCTCTACTCCGTAACATTCCATAATGGATAGAGAGCGTAAGCGGTTTATCCGATTGCGCTCTCTTAGTTGCCCGACAGCAAAGACAGAGAACGCCGTCAAGGACGCGCAAGCGTGCATTTTATCCTTGACGGCTTTTTCTGACTTTGCTACTTCTTACCTGTCAAAACGGAATTGCAGGATAGCTTTGATAAGCTGTGCTTTCAGACGGTCTTGAATATCGTCGTTAATCTGTCCACGATAGATAGACAGATATTTAATCCGCGCGGTGTAATGCCGCAGTACCGCATCTATGGCTTCCGGCTCGCCTGCAACAGCTTTCTCGATAGTTTCAAAGGGTATCAGTTTCTTATTCCTCATGTTTAGTTTCCTCCAGTTCTTTTCTTAACTGCTTCAATGCCGCCAGTTTCCAGTAGTTGACTGTACTTCTACTTCTTCCGTACTCATTCCCGATTTTTCTTTCGCTGTAACCGAAAAAGAAATTCATCAGCAGAACAGTACGCCTTTGTTCTGACAGATTAGCTAATGCGTCGGCTAATCGTTTACTTGTAACGACGACTTCTTTCCCTTGCACGACAAAAACAGTCGGCTTCTCATAAACATACTGCTCAAAATAGTTGTCGGTTGCAAACGGTTCAAAAGACGTTTCCGACATCAGATAGTCA
>JAHABX010000036.1 GCA_018376135.1 Clostridiales bacterium
CGAGCTGATGGAAACTCAGTACGGTGAGGGCGATGCTGCAAAATCTCAGAGCATTGCAGAGAACTATATTACACAGGGCGTTGCAGGTATCTTCGGATGCAACGAAGGTTCCACCACCGGAGCAGGTAATGCCATCAAGGCTTCCGGCAATGCAGATATCGTTGGCGTTGGCTTCGATAAATCTGACGCGATCCTGAACCTGATCGCTGACGGACATCTTCTCTGCACCATGGCTCAGAACCCGGATGTAATGGGTTCCATGGGCGTTGAAGCTTGTGTACAGGCACTTGAGGGTGAGACCCTGGGCGGTGCAGTACAGGATACCGGAGTTTCCGTACTTACGAAATAATTAAGAACCAGAACAGACAAAATACACAGGTGGGAAAACCGTCGGAGCTCTTCGGCGGTTTTCCTGGAAGCTATGGGAGGCGTGAATATGAAAAGAAGTGAGATTAATGCAGCTTTAAAAGAGCTGGAGCAGATGATCCGGGACTACCGTATTTCCCTTCCTCCATTCTGCCATTTCACTCCGGAGGAATGGAAAGAAAAGGGACATGATTATGACGAGGTTCGTGACAACATGCTTGGCTGGGATATCACGGATTACGGTCTCGGAGATTTTGATAAGGTTGGATTTTCTTTGATCACCATTCGGAACGGCAACCTGAAAATGAAGGACAAATATACAAAGAGCTATGCGCAGAAGCTTTTGTATCTGAAGGAGAAGCAGTATTCTCCCATGCATTTCCACTGGAGCAAGATGGAAGACATCATTAACCAGGGAGGCGGCAACCTTCTGATTCGTGTTTACAATTCCACGAAGGATGAGGATCTGGATAAGGTAAATGACGTACATGTACATCTGGACGGAAGAGAGGTGGTTGTTCCCGCCGGTACTCAGGTAAAGCTGACGCCGGGAGAGAGCATCAGTATCTATCCTTACATGTACCATGACTTTGAGGTGGAGGAAGGAACCGGACCGGTTCTCATTGGCGAGGTAAGTCAGTGCAATGATGATAATACCGACAATCGGTTTTATGAGAAAATGGGACGATTCCCTTCCATTGAAGAGGACGAGGCTCCGTACCGGCTGCTCTGCAACGAGTATCCGGCTGCCGAGTAATACAATAGAAGACAGTCAGTCCGCTTGCCAGCGCATATTGGCAGGCGGACTTTTGGTCTTATTTTCGCAGAACATACGTATAGAAAAAATGCAGGAAAATTAAGGGGTAAAGGGGCAGAAAATGTTGAAAGTAATCATTGCGGACGATGAAGAACAGATCTGTATGCTGATTCGGGCACTGGTCGACTGGGCATCCATGGATATGGAGATCGTTGGGATCGCACATAACGGTCTTGAGGCGCTGGAGCTTGTGAAAAAGCATCAGCCGGACATTTTGGTGACGGATATCCGGATGCCGGGATGTAACGGTCTGGAGCTGATTGAGGCGGTAAAAAGGATCGGCAGGGAAATAGAGATCGTGATCATCAGCGGCTACGCCGAGTTTGAGTACGCACAGAGCGCGATCAAGTATGGAGTTGGAGATTATCTGCTCAAGCCCGTCAATCAGGAGGAGCTCTGCGCTACTTTACGAAAGCTGAGGGAACGGATCTATGCAAGAAGGGAATCGGAGGTAAACACACTTCAGCTGATTCAGAAGAGTGAGAATAATATGCGGGGAGCGCAGATGCTTTTGATGGAATCCTTGATTCAGCAGAAAGAGGCAGAGCTGTCCCTTGAGATTCTGAAGGAAACGTATGATCTGAAGGTGGAACCGGGGATCTTTCAGGCATTCTGGCTGAAGGTAGATGGTCAGAGAGAGAAATTAAGCAGCGCCGGGCAGTCGGTTGTCATGGAAAAGGCGGAAAATCTACTGACCAGCAGCTTAAAGTCCCGGTGTATGGAAATATTAGTACGCCAGAAGGGAACCTCCTGCATCGGAATTATGAATTACAGCAAAAAGAAACAGGATGAGATCCTGAGGATTCTTCGGGACTGTTTAAATCAGCTGGAGGCGGAGAAGAAAATGCTGGGACCGTCAGCCTTTTCGCTGGCGCTTGGATGTGCAGCCGAACAGCCGGAGGATTTACAGAAGTCGATTTATGAAGCTTCTGTAATTATAAAAGAAAGGCTTATAAAGGGGACAGGACGCGTGCTTGAGCGTATGCCCTCCCCATCATCGATCCATGAGCAGAATTTTCTGGAAAAATATCTGCGTCAGATTACCCATGCCATTGAACTTATGAGTGAAGAAGAGGCGGAAGAAGCTATTCGTGAAATGCGTGAGCTGGTCAGGAATGTGAGAAATGTAAGAGGGTATGAGATCGCGGAGCTGGTGCATGCCTGCGGCAGTCTGTTTATCAGTCAGATCGAGGCGAAGACCAGAGGAGAGATTGAAAAACAGTTTGCCGAACGCTGTGAGCAATGCGGCAGCGTGGAGGAACTGGTACAGGAGCTTTCCCTGCTTCAGACAAAATATATCGAGGCACGGAAGCAGAAGGATCAGGATGAGATGGCAAGGTATATCCGTCAGGCAAAGCAGTATATCCAGAACCATTACAGCGAGCAGATCACACAGGAGGAGGTCAGCGCGGCAGTAGGCCTGTGTCCGGCATATTTCAGCCGGCTTTTCAAAAAGGAGGAGGGAGAGGTCTTTTCCAGATATCTGACAAATGTGCGGATGGAACAGGCGAAAACACTGCTGAGAGAGACCAACTATCCGGTTGCGGAGATCTGCAGAAGAGTCGGATACAACGATACAAAGCATTTTAACAAGGTGTTTGAGAGCTTTACAGGAGCAAAACCGGCAACCTACCGGAAAGTATTTGGATAGAGGTGAAAATATGCGGAAATCACAGCGGTTTCATTACATATCGTTTCGGAGCTCACTTTTCGCGGCGGCTGTTTTTGTGTTTCTTGCTCTGGAAGTGATCGTTCAGCTGATCCTCTTTTGGGATGGATCGGTATCGTTTATACATCCCCTGCTGTTTATGCTGGCGCTTGTCCTGGGGGTGCTGGTGTACAGACACTGGATCGTTATCCCGTACCGTGATTCGGAGAAGTGGGCGCAGCGTTTCCTTGACGGATATCTGATCTCCTTTCCGGATGACTTTGACGAGGTGTTTTTAACGCCGACCACAAAGCAGCAGATAGAAGCCATTGACAGGCTGATGAAGTCTCCGCAGCTCATGGATCTGAATAAGCGGCAGGCACAGTATCTGGCGCTGCAGAACCAGATCAATCCGCATTTTCTCTATAATACGCTTGAGAGTATACGCGGAGCTGCGCTGATAGCCGGTCTGCACAGTGTTGCGGATATGACGGAGGCGCTCGCCAGGTTTTTCCGTTATACGATCTCCAAGGTGGAGAATCTGGTGTCCGTGGAGGAGGAGCTTGATAACTGCAGGACCTATTTCCATATCCAGAAGTACCGGTTTGGAGACCGGCTGGAGCTGAAGGTGGAGTGTGAGGATGAGGACCGGGAAGAGATTATGAACTGCAGGATCCCGAAGCTGACACTTCAGCCGATTCTGGAGAACAGCATTATTCATGGTGCAGAAATGAAGATCGATACCTGCAATTTGAAGATTCAGTTTGAGCGTACAGAAAAAAGACTGATCATCCGGATCTCCGATGACGGCATGGGTATGAGTGAAGAAGTGCTGGCGAATCTGAACCACAGGCTGGGTCGGGAAGGGAATTCCGTTGCCTACCGTGACGAAGATAAAAAGGGCGGGATCGCTCTTGGCAATGTAAATAACCGGATTCATCTGATCTTCGGGGAAGAATACGGGCTTCATGTTTATTCCGTTTTAAATAAAGGGACAGATGTGGAGATCACGCTTCCTGTCATAACGAGAGAAGAGGATCTGAAAAACAGGGGCGTATTGTCATGAGACAGGAAATATTACGAATGGAACGGGTGACCTGTGAAGAGCATGATGTGACCCAGTTAGAGGAGTTCAATCTGCAGATTTACAGGGGAGAGATCATGGGGCTGCTGCCCATCAATGCACATGGTCTGAGCGCCTTTTTAAGTCTCCTCCAGACCAATCTGCCCATACGGGACGGATATATCTATTATTGTGAAGAGCGGGTCAATTCATGGAGGGGAGCCAGAAAGACGCCGAACCGGATTGCCGTTATTTCCGAACGAAGCTGTCTTGTGGAAGGGCTTACGGTTGCGGATAATGTATTTGTGATCCGGCAGGGATTCCGGCAAAGGCTCATTCATACCCGCTTTTTGAGGCGGCAGCTGGAGCCCTTTCTTAAAAATATCGGTATGGATATCTCTGCGGATTCCTATGTGGAGAGGCTCACCACATTTGAGCGGGTGGTGGTGGAGATCCTGAAGGCTGTCATTATGGAACACCGTCTTATCGTTCTGAATGAGATCGGTACGCTGATCAGCGATACAGAGCTGCAGAAGCTGCATGGGATTGTAAGATATTATTCCGGGAAGGGCTTTTCCTTTTTGTATATTGGTCCTCATTTTGAAGAAATGTCACAGGTCTGTGACCGGGTGGCGCTGCTTTCTCATGGCAGGATACAGAAGATCCTGAAGGGAGCAGAGCTTGTGAAGGAGGATCTGCGTGAATATACGCAGGAATATGACCGTATGGTACGCACACACCTGGAAAGCTGCAGTCTGAAGTCCCGGAAAGGAGAGCTTCTTTTAAGGATCGATGATATAACTTCAGGACCCGTCAGGCATATGAGTCTGGACATTTATGCCGGGGAGTGCGTGACCCTCCAGCACCTGGACAACGAGGTCTATCAGGAGGTCTTACGTCTGCTGGGCGGGGAAACGTGCCAGGAGGAGGGCTCCTTTTGGCTGAACGGACAGAGGACAGACCTGTTCGGAAACAGAGATATCGCCGTGATCCAGGAGCTGCCGACGAGAAGCATGCTTTTCGGAAGCATGAGCTATCTGGACAATCTTTGCATGGGGCTGGCGCAGAGGATCCCCAATATCTGGTCGGATCATCATATCCGGGACAGTATCCGGAAGGAGTATGGACCGATTCTTGGAGAAGACGTTTTCTATACATCGGTGGAAAAACTGAGCGAACGTCAGAAATATCAGCTTGTTTACATCCGGATCCTGCTGCAGCGTCCGAAGATCGTATTCTGCATTCAGCCCTTTAAGGGCGCGGATCTTCCGCACCGTATGCGGATCTGGAAGCTTTTGGAGATGCTCCTTGACAAGGGGATCGCAGTTGCGATCTTAACTCTGAATCTGGCGGATTCCATTTCCCTGGCAGAACGGCTTCTGCGGATTGGGAACGGCGGGGCTGTGGAGGAAATTACAAGGGATAATTTCGGGTCGCTCTCCAGCACGGTGCCGTGGCGCTATCTGTACCGGGAGGAAAACTGAACGGACAGGATCAGACGGCAGAATGTCAACCGTCATTTTGTCGAAAATAACTGAAAATGGTCGAAATTTATGAAAAACGCTTGACTAATTTACTAAAATAAAGTATGGTTAAGAACATGGGATAAATTCCCGAATTTATTTTTCAAAATTCTACGAAATTGGAGGAGAAGAAATGAAAAAGTGTTTAGCAATGTTACTGACCCTGGTCATGGCATGCTCACTGGCTGCCTGCGGCGGAAGCAAGACGGAAGTCAGCAAGACAGAAGTTACTGAGACCGAGCCTGCAGCAGCTGAGACCGAAGAGGCAGCTGAGACCGAGGCTCCTGAAGCAGAAGCAGAGACTGCAGAGGCTGTTGATTACAAGATCGGTATCGTAACCGGTTCTGTATCCCAGTCCGAGGATGACCGTCGTGGTGCTGAGGCATTCCAGGCAAAGTATGGCGAGGATATGGTCAAACTGGCTATCTATCCGGACAACTTCACTGAGGAGCTTGAGACTACGATCCAGACCATCGTAAACATGTCTGATGATCCGGACATGAAGGCGATCATCGTTAACCAGGCAATTCCTGGAACCACCGAGGCTTTCCGTCAGATCAAAGAGAGAAGACCTGACATTATGTGTATCGCAGGTGAGGCTCACGAGGACCTTCCGGAGATCGGAAGCGCTGCTGACCTGGTTGTAAACAACGACTTCGTTGCACGTGGATACCTGATCATCCGTACCGCTCACGAGCTGGGATGCGATACCTTCGTACATATTTCCTTCCCGAGACATATGGCATATGAGACCATGAGCCGTCGTGTGGCTGTTATGCAGGCTGCATGTGAAGAGTTCGATATGGAGTTCGTTCTTGAGACTGCTCCGGACCCAACCTCTGACGTAGGCGTTGCAGGTGCTCAGGCTTATATTCTTGAGAAAGTTCCGGAGTGGGTTGAGAAGTACGGCCAGAACGCTGCTTACTTCTGTACCAACGATGCTCATACCGAGCCGCTTCTGAAGCAGCTTCTTGAGTACGGCGGATACTTCATCGAGGCAGACCTTCCGTCTCCGCTGATGGGATACCCGGGAGCTATGGGACTTGACCTGACCGAAGAGGCTGGTGATTTCTCCAAGATCCTTGCCAAGGTTGAGAGCGCGATCGTTGAGAACGGCGGAGCAGGCAAGTTCGGTACATGGGCTTATTCTTACGGTTACACCACATCCGCAGGTCTGGCAGAGCATGCTCTGAACGTCCTGAAGGGTGAGAGCGAGCTGGCTGATATCGATGATATCTCCAAGGCATACGCTGTATACACCGGTGAAGCAAACTGGAACGGTTCCAGCTACACCAACGCTGAGACCGGCGTTAAGTCTGACAATACCTTCCTGATCTATCAGGATACTTACATCATGGGTGACCCAGGAAAATTCATGGGATCTACCGAAGTCGAAGTTCCTGAGAAGTACTTCACTGTGAAATAATTAATTACTCTCAGTTTTACCAAAAATCTGAAAAAATGGGGAGGAATATTTTCCTCCCCGTTCTTTTGAGTCTGGGGATATTTACCGAATACAGACTCTTAGACAGGGGAAAGAAAAGATATGGCAAATAGTGGAACTCCGTTATTGGAGATGAAAAACGTGAAAAAGAGTTTCTTCGGGAACCAGGTCCTGACGGACATCAATCTGACTCTGGGTGAAGGCGAAGTTCTCGGTCTTGTGGGCGAGAATGGTGCAGGTAAGAGTACCTTAATGAAGATCCTGTTCGGCATGGACGTGATCAGGGAGACCGGCGGCTATGAAGGAGATATCCTGATCAATGGTGAAAAAGTCCAGTTTGCTACGCCTTTTGAGGCACTTGCTGCCGGCGTTGGTATGGTTCATCAGGAGTTTTCCTTGATTCCGGGCTTTACTGCCACGGAGAATATCCTCCTCAACAGAGAGGAGAAGAAGAAAAATGTGCTTTCCGAGATTTTCGGAGACCGCATGGATACCTTAGATCGTAAGAAGATGGACGAGAGGGCGGAGAAGGCCATTGAGAAGATGGGATTCGCCATTGATGCAGATATGTCCATCAATGATATGCCGGTCGGACATAAGCAGTTCACTGAGATCGCCAGAGAGCTCAGCAAAGATAATCTGAAGCTTTTGATTCTGGACGAGCCGACGGCAGTATTGACTGAGAAAGAAGCAGATGCTCTTTTGGATTCCATCCGGAGTATGTCAGAAAAGGGCATTTCTGTTATATTTATTACCCATCGTCTGCATGAGATCCTTTCTGTCTGTGACAGAGTTCTCGTTATGCGTGATGGAAAAGTAGTTGAAAATGTTCGGTCCCAGGAGACCAATGTGACACAGATCACCAAATGGATGGTAGGCCGTGAGATGGGTTCCAAGACTGTGAATACAGATGCCAGAGGCGAAATGGATACCCGCACGATCATGTCGATCCGCAGGCTCTGGGTGGACATGCCGGGAGAGACCGTGCGCAATGTCAATCTGGATATTAAGGAAGGTGAGATCCTGGGAATCGGCGGTCTTGCCGGACAGGGCAAGCTTGGTATTCCCAATGGCGTGATGGGACTCTATGAAGCGGGAGGAACGGTCGTGTTTGACGACAAAGAGATTCCGCTGAACAACCCCAGAAGATGTCTGGATGAGTCTTTGGTGTTTGTTTCCGAGGACAGACGGGGAGTGGGACTTCTGCTGGACGAAAGTCTGGAGTGGAACGTTGCGTTCCCGGCTATGCAGGTACAGGGAAAATATCTGAAGGCATATCTGGGAGGTCTGGTCAAGTGCAGAGATGAAAAAGCGATCCGCGAGGTGACTCAGGAATATATTGATATGCTGAAGGTGAAATGCACCAGCTCCAAGCAGAAGGCAAAGGAGCTTTCCGGTGGAAATCAGCAGAAGATCTGTCTTGCAAAAGCATTTGCCATGGAGCCGAAGCTTCTGTTTGTATCAGAGCCGACCCGTGGTATCGACGTGGGTGCAAAAGCGCTGGTTCTGGATGCATTGAAGAAATTCAACCGGGAATACGGCGTTACCGTTGTTGTGATCTCTTCTGAGCTGGAGGAGTTAAGACAGACCTGCGACAGAATCGCGATTGTTTCCGGTGGTAAAATTTCCGGTATACTTCCTGCCACGGAGCCGTCAGAAGACTTCGGTATGCTGATGGTCAGTCAGGTGAAATAAGGAGGATAAGATGAATACAATTTCTGAAGAGAAGAAGGAAGCCGGACGGTTCCGCAGTTTCGTCAACAGCTACGGTCTGCCGAGACTGATCATTACCTGCTTTCTTCTGGCACTCTTTATTATGGCACCCTTTGTTGGGGCAGACCCGTTCACTCAGCTTACAAATGTACTGAACCGTTTTGGATGGAACGCTGTCATGGTGCTTTCCATGGTTCCGATGATTCATTCCGGCTGCGGTCTGAACTTCGGACTTCCGCTGGGTATTGTTTCCGGTCTTCTGGGAGCAACCATGTCCATTGAGTTTGGATTTACAGGAGGCGCAAGCTTCTTTGCGGCTATTCTGATCGCAACACCGTTTGCACTTGTCCTGGGCACCGGTTACGGCTGGCTGCTTAACAAGATCAAGGGCGGAGAGATGATGATCGCTACCTATGTAGGTTTTTCTGCAGTATCCTTCATGTGTATGATGTGGATCCTGCTTCCGTACAAGAGCCCGAATATGGTATGGGGTCTGTCCGGTAAAGGTCTGCGTACGACCATTTCTCTGGAAGGTTATTATGCAGATGTATTGTCAGGATTTCTGCGGATCAATATCGGAAATCTTTCGATTCCGACCGGAAGTATCCTGTTCTTTGGCGTTCTGGCACTGGCAATGTGGATTTTCCTGCGTACCAAGACCGGTACGGCTATGACTGCTGTCGGATCCAACCCGGTTTTCGCAAAAGCAGCAGGCGTGAATGTGGACAAGATGAGAATGCTTTCTGTTATTATGTCCACCTGGCTGGGTGCAGTTGGTATCCTGGTGTATGAGCAGGGCTTTGGTTTTGTACAGATCTATATGGCGCCGTTCTATATGGCACTTCCGGCTGTATCTGCGATTCTGATCGGTGGAGCCAGCGTAAACAAGGCATCGATCAGCAATGTAATTATTGGTACATTTTTGTTCCAGGGTATTGTAACCATGACTCCTACCATTATGAATTCTGCGATTCATATGGATATGAGTGAGGTTATCCGAATCATTGTTTCACAGGGTATGATTCTGTACGCTCTGACCAGAAAAACGGAGGGAGCAAAATGAAAAACGATATGAAGGAAAAGAATATTTTCAAGAGGATCCTTAGATTCGTCGGAGATAACCCCGTACCTTTTATGTTTATTTTAATCTGTGCGGTATGTATTCCGGTATCCGGATTTTCACCGGGTTATCTTGTGAATGAGATCATGACGCGTGTGGGAAGAAATACCTTCCTGATTCTCTGCCTCCTGATTCCGATCATGGCAGGTATGGGTCTGAACTTTGGTATGACACTGGGAGCCATGGCGGGCGAGATCGCATTGATCTTTGTGGCGGACTGGCAGATCTACGGCATTCCGGGTGTGATCCTGGCTATGATCCTTTCCATTCCATTCTCTGTTCTGCTTGGTGTTTTCTGCGGAAAGATTTTGAACATGGCAAAGGGCAGAGAGATGATCACCAGCTATATCATCAGCTATTTTATGAATGGTGTATATCAGCTTGTGGTGTTGTATATGATGGGATCCATCATCCCGATCATTCATTCTTCCATTAAGCTGCCCCGTGGCTACGGTATCCGTAATACGGTCAGCCTTCTGAACATGAGACAGTGTCTGGACAATGCGCTGAGCATCACGGTGGGTGGTGTGAAGATTCCGGTTCTGACGTTTGTCCTGATCGGACTTTTGTGTCTGTTCATTATCTGGTTCCGCAAGACCAAGCTTGGACAGGATATGCGTGCCGTCGGACAGGATATGCAGGTTGCCCGTGATGCCGGTATCAATGTGGAGCGTACACGTATTATCTCCATCGTGATCTCTACGGTGCTGGCAGGCTTCGGTATGGTTATTTATCTGCAGAATATGGGTAACTTCCCAACCTACAGTGCACATACACAGATCGGTATGTTCTGTATTGCGGCATTGCTGGTCGGCGGTGCTTCTGTAGACCGGGCATCTATCGGAAATGTGTTCCTGGGTGTATTTCTGTTCCATCTGATGTTTATCGTGGCTCCGGCTACCGGAACAAAGATTACCGGAGATTCCATGATCGGTGAATATTTCCGTGTATTTGTATCCTACGGCGTTATCACAGTTGCCCTGGCAATGTATGAGACGAAAAAGCGTAAGATGAAGAGCAAAGTGGGACAGGAACTGCAGGAGGCACAGAAGCTGGAGGAGGAAAAGGAGCATGAATAAGAAAAGAACTTTTCTGATCAGAGCACTGGCAGTCCTCGTTCTTTTGGTGATTGCCGGCATTATGCTGGTCATTGGAAGAGGACATACGATTTATTTTGACAACAAGACAATGGAATATAATGGAACTACCGTAGAAGCTCTTTACAAAGTAGAAGTAACAGTAAAGGGTGAAAGAGTTGCCAAGCTGTACGAAAGAGACCGTGGTATGGCTCCCTGCATGGGACAGAGCTTTGAGATGACTCTGGAGGTCATTGAGGAAAAGGGCGGAGAGGCAAGCGCTTACGATATTTCCATGGCAGTTCCATACAATATGGACGGCATTGTTCTCAATATTCCGGCGCTTCTGGAAGGACTTCCGGAAGAGGCATATCAGTCTGAGTTCGTTCCGGTTATTACGGAGGAAGAAGAGGAAGAAGAGATCATTACGGACGAGTTTGAAAACATGGGTGATTTCTAAGCGGATATATTTGCGCATGCAGATATCACCGGACATGAAAGTCAGTTGGGTCAAAAGGACCGGGCAGTACATGCGGCATGTACCGACCCGGTCTTTTTCTATCTTACAGATCGTAATATTTTGAAAATTCAGCTGGATGGGGAATCTGGGAGATCTCCAGACTCTCCTTCCGTTTGCGCTCCAGCCAGATCTCTATCAGACGTTCGGGGAATACGCCTCCGGCAGTCAGATAGTCGTGGTCTGCTTCCAGCGCATCCAGCGCCTCGTCCAGCGTCCTGGGAAGTGACTGGATCTTTGCCTGCTCCTCCTTCGACAGGTGGTACAGGTTGTAATCATAAGGGCCCCAGCCATTGGCTGACGGATCGATCCGGTTCTTGATGCCGTCCAGACCGGCCATAAGGATAGCTGCATATGCATAGTAGGGATTGGCGGTGGCATCCGGGTTGCGTAGCTCAAAGCGCTTTGCTTTCGGTGATTTTGCGTAGGCAGGAATACGGATCACGGCACTTCGGTTGGAGGTGGCGTAGCCAATGGTCACAGGGGCCTCGTAGCCCGGTACAAGGCGTTTGAAGGAGTTGGTGGACGGATTGGTAAATGCGCACAGGGAAGCAACATGCTTTAAAAGCCCTCCCATAAAATAATGGGCTGTCTGGCTGAGACCTGAATAGCCGTTCTCATCATAGAAGATGGGCTCTCCATCCTTCATAAGAAGCATATGTACGTGCATTCCGTTGCCGGCCTCCTTATAAAGGGGCTTCGGCATAAAGGTGGCGGTTTTGCCGTCCTGTACGGCTGCGTTCTTGATGATGTATTTAATGATCAGGGTCTTGTCAGCCATATCCACCATATCACCCAGTTCTACTTCGATCTCCATCTGACCGGAACCGCCCACTTCATGATGGTGGTATTTGACGTCGATGCCCCAGTCCTCCATGTACATGCACATCCGGCTTCTTAAACTGTAGGCAATGTCATGGGGCGCTGCAATGTGGTATCCGCCGGTCCTGGGCACCTGATATCCGGTATTGTCCGGTGATTCCTTTCCGCTGTTCCAGGCTGCCTGACGGGTGTCGATGGTAAAGGACGTCTTCTGCGGGTCGGTCATGTAGCTGACATTGTCAAATAAATGAAATTCAAATTCCGGTCCGATGAGCATCTCGTCTGCGATGTTTTCGGATCTCATATATTCCATTGCCCGCAGGCTTACATTTCTCGGATACTGGTCAAAGGGCGTATTTTCCTCTTCCCCGATGACATAGACATTTCCGCACATGGTCAGAGTGGGAACGTCTGTAAATGGATCCACGACTGCGGTGGCAGGATCCGGAATAAAGACCATATCACTTTTTTCTACCGGTGCATATCCGTAGTTGGAGCCGTCGAATCCGATTCCGTAGACGAAGATCTCCTCGTTGAACCGTTCTGCGGGTATGGTGATATGCCGCCATCTTCCGTCCAGATCGGTCATCTTAAAGTCGATCATGCGGATTCCCTTTTCGCTGCATAATTTCTGAATATCGATGCTGTTTGTCATGTAAATCCCCTCCATAATTTTTCTGACTGCTACACCTGTATTTTACCATGACCGCGGGCGGTCACGGTGTCTCCGGCGGATGCGCCGGACTTTCTGCGGTTCCGCAGAAATCCGATGCGCAAGTATAATGCCTTTCGACATTATACCATATTCTGAAGAAAAAGTGGACAGAAAAGGAGCTTGCATGGAACAGAAACAGTCATTATAATAGGTCTGATAAAAGATTTGTGAGGAACAGCATATGATCAGAAAAGCATTGGAAAAAGACATTGATCCGGTTGCCGGAATCTATGAAGCGATCCTGGACAATGAAGAGGCAGGGAAGAGCTGTATCGGCTGGGCACGGGGAGTGTACCCCACCAGGCGGACCGCAGCGGATGCGGTGAGGAAAGGGACTTTATTTGTCTGCGAAGAAGAGGGAAGGATCGTTGCTGCGGCGAAGATCGACCAGAATCAGGTCCCGGAGTATGCGGACTGTCAGTGGGAATACGAAGCCCCGGACTGTGAGGTCATGGTGCTTCATACACTGGTGGTGGATCCGGCATGCCCGCACAGAGGACACGGCAGGGCATTTGTCCGTTTCTATGAGCAGTATGCGCTTTCCAACGGCTGCCGTTACCTGAGAATGGATACGAATGCCAAAAATGCCGTTGCACGGGGGATGTATGAAAAGCTGGGATACCGGGAACAGGGGATCGTACCATGCGTATTTAACGGGATTCAGGGAGTACAGCTGGTGTGTCTTGAGAAAAAATTAGAGATTTTTTGAAAAAAAGCTCGCAATTGGAAGAAAAATGTTGTATATATAAAATATGACTGAACTGCGCTGATATGGTTAGCGGCTCAGCAACATTCAAAAACAAAGGAGTCAGATAAAGATGGAAAAACTTTATACAGGTAAGACCAAAGACGTGTTCAAACTGGATAATGGCAATGTATTGCTCAAGTTCAAGGATGACTGTACAGGAAAAGACGGAAAATTCGATCCGGGCGAGAACGCAGTGGGACTGACCATTGAAGGAATCGGTAAAGAGAATCTGAAAACATCCGTTTATTATTTTGAGATGCTGAAGGCAGCAGGTGTAAAGACCCACTATGTAAGCGCTGATGTGGAGAATGCAACCATGGAGGTTCTTCCGGCAACTGTTTTCGGTCATGGACTGGAAGTTATCTGCCGTCTGGTGGCAACTGGAAGCTTTATCCGCCGTTATGGTGAGTATATGGAGGATGGCACAAGAATCGAGGGCGGCTATGTGGAGACGACCTTCAAGGATGATGCAAAGGGCGATCCTCTGGTAACCAAGGATGCACTGGCAGTGCTCGGTGTTATGAGCGAGGCAATGTATGACAGCATGAAGGAGCAGACTCTTGCGATCACGAAGATCGTAGCAGATGACCTTGCCAGGAAGGGGCTGGATCTGTACGACATTAAGTTCGAGTTCGGCTACAGCGAGAATGGAGAGGTTATCCTGATCGATGAGATTGCCAGCGGCAATATGAGAGTATACAAGGACGGCAAGATCGTAGATCCCATGGATCTGACGGCTATGATCCTTGGCTAATAGAAGAGATTTTTACAGGAACGTATCACCGGAAATGGTGGTGCGTTCTTTTTTTTCATTCATAGGAAATTACGGCCTATGAATGAAAAAAACGCTCCGCTATGGATCGCACTGCGGCGGACAGGAATTATGTCGCTTTGCGACCCGCCGCAGGCGGAGAATCCCGCAAGCGGGATTCTTTTTAGAAAAAAGAATTCTTCCAGAAAAAACATAAAATAAAGCATTGTAAAGCGTGGGAAAATATGATATATTATCGCAAGTGCGTCAATATTTTAACAAAGTATGAAGCTGCCATAAACAAATGGAGGAGAACAGGGTATGCGAAAAAGAGAAAAAAGTAGATTCCCGGGCGGAGTGCATCCTACAGATGGTTATGACAAGGAACTGACCATGGATCTGCCGGTATATACATACTGGCCGGATACCGTAACCATATTGTCAGAACAATCATTTGGCGGGAAATGCAGATTTCTGGTAGAGCCGGGAGACCAGGTGGAAGAAGGAAGCCTGATCGGAGAACCGGAGGCTTTCATGGCTGCTCCGCTTCATGCCAGTGTAAGCGGAACCGTGCTGGAGATCCGGGAAGTACAGCAGCAGGGAAGAAGTATTCCCGGGTGTATTTTAAAGTGTGAAGGAGTACGGCAGGAGGAGAAGAAGCTTTACGAGACGGAGCTTGTGGATCTTCGGAATTTTGCGGGAGATGAGATCATCGGTGCGATCCGGGATGGAGGTCTTACCGGTATGGGCGGAGCGGGATTTCCGACCCATAAGAAATACGAGACTGATAAACCCATCGATGCGCTTCTGATCAATGGAGCGGAATGCGAGCCGTTTCTGACCTGTGATTACAGGCTGATGGTGGAGCAGAGCTATGGAGTGATAAATGGCGTCCGGCTGCTTCTGAAGGCTTCCGGAGCGAAGAATGCATATATCTGCATGGAGGACAATAAACCCGAGGCCGCAAAGATTCTGAACAGGATTCTGGAGGAAGCAGAAGAGAAGGGAATCCTGGGAGCAGAGGAAAAGGTAGCCGTGCAGGTGCTGCCAACCAAATACCCCCAGGGCGGAGAGCGTCAGCTGATCCAGGGTGTGCTTGGCAGAGAGGTTCCCATGGGAGGACTTCCGGCAGATGTGGGAGTGATCGTTTCCAATGTGGGGACGGCAAAGGCAGCCGCGGATATGGTACTGAGCGGCAGACCACTTACAAGAAGGATCGTGACGGTGACCGGATGGGTAAAGAACCCGGGCAATTATCTGGTTCCCATCGGAACCTCCGCAAAAGAGCTTTTAAATCACTGCGGAGGCGTGACCGTGGAGAAGAACAGGATCATTGCCGGAGGTCCCATGACCGGACCCTGTGCGGCATCGGACTGGAACGGGGAAGAGGAGCTGTTCTATGTGACGAAGAATACCTCCGGGATTCTGGTGCTTCCGGATATGGACTATGAGGAGCAGCCATGTATCCGTTGCGGAGGCTGTGAGAATGTCTGTCCCGCGGGACTGGTTCCCTATCAGATCGAGATCGCATTTCTGGAGGAGGATCTGGATCTGTGTGAGAAGCTCTACGCCAGCGAATGTATTGCATGCGGCTGCTGTTCTTTCACTTGTCCGGCAAGAAGACAGCTGGCAGTGCGGACCAGGACAGCCAGGGATATGGTGAAGCAGAGAATGAGAGAAAGGGCGGTAAAGAGCTCATGAGTCAGACAAAAATCATAAACGGACCTCATATCCGTACGAATATGACCGCCAGACTGGTCATGCTGCATGTGACGATCTCCCTGATTCCGGCGCTTTTGGGTGCGGTCTATTATTTTGGGATCCGCTCTCTCTATCTGACCGGTTTCGCCGTAACCGTATGTGTGCTTACGGAATATATCTGGCAGAAGCTTACGAAAAAGCAGGTGACGGCAGGAGATTTCAGTGCGGTGGTCACCGGTATGCTGCTTGCCTTTAATATGCCGGTGACCGTTCCTCTGTGGGTGCTGGGCGTGGCGAGCGTCTTCAGTATCCTGGTGGTCAAGCAGATGTTTGGCGGAATCGGCAATAATTTTGTGAATCCGGCATTGATGGGAAGGCTGCTGGTAATGGTCCTGTGGCCGGGAACGGTTATGCAGTATGTGGCTCCGGGCACGCTGCCGGCGGACGCAGTGTCCTCGGCGACTACTCTGGGTACGGCAAAAAGCGGAGCTGAGACCGGATATACTTATTTACAGATGTTCCTGGGAGAGATGCCGGGAGCCATAGGAGAGACCAGCAAGCTGCTGATCCTGATCGGATTCGGATATCTGTGCTATATGGGAGTTGTGAATGTGAAAGCAGCATTTACCTATATTTTTACGGTGGTGCTCCTGACCTTTGTCTTTGGCCCGAACGGGCTGTTCACGGGAGATATTCTTCTGAATCTGTTTGGCGGCGGACTGATCATGGGCGGATGCTACATGCTCACGGATTATGCATTTACTTCCAGGAAAGGGAAGCTGATCTATGCGGTGACAGCCGGAGTGATCACGGCGGCGATCCGTATTTTCAGCAATTATCCGGAGGGAATCTGCTTCGGCATCCTGACGGCGAACTGCATGGCAGGTATGCTGTCCGTGCTTTGTAAAAAACATGTATATGGAACGAATCAATAACTGACGGAGGTAAGAGAATGAAGAATAAAAATGTAAGAGGAATCCTGGCACTGGTACTGGTGACCGCACTGTCCTTTGGTGTGATCGTCGGTTCTAAAGCGCTTTCTGAAAATATGGGAGAAAATGCAGACCAGACAGCACAGGCTGGAGATAAGGTGCTTGAGGAGCTGGCAGTGGATGGCGCTGAGCATATTGAAAAGGCGGTAAAGACAGAGAATGGATATATGGTAACCGTCAGGACAGCAGGTTATGGCGGAGATATCGTTATGAATGTATCCTTTGATGAGACTGCGGAAACTGTGACAAAAGTGGAAGTAACAGAGCAGAATGAGACCGAAAATCTGGGAGCAAGGATCGCAGAGCCGGAATTTCTGAGTCAGTTTGAAGGGGTGAAGGCTCCGGTATGGCTGCCGGGCATGAGCCTTGAGTCCGGGGAAGCAGCGAAGGACGAGCTGGAAGGTGCGGCGCTTCAGGACGGAACCTATGAAGCGAAGACGGAAGGCCCGGATCAGAGTGGATTTACGGATCAGGTGACCATAACGGTGGCGGATGGCAGGATCACCGAAGTGAACTGGGATGCGCTCCTGGAGGATGGAACCAGAAAGAGTGTGATGTCCGAGAATGGTGAGTATACCATGACGGAAGACGGGCTGACCTGGAAAGAACAGGCGGAGGCACTGGCAGCTGCGCTGGTGGAAAATCAGTCTCTTGGTTTCCTGTCCATGAACGAACAGGGCAAGACGGATGCAGTATCCGGTGTGAGCATTTCCGTGGGCGGATTTATTAATCTGGCAGAGCAGTGTCTGCGTCAGGCAGCAGGAGTGGAAGAGGCAGAGACCGTACCACAGGACGGAACCCAGGCAGATGCGGTGTCCGGTGCAACGATCTCCTCTACTGCGGCAGTGAAGGGCATCAATCAGGCATATGATTTTTTGCAGACAGTAAAATAAAGAGAGCGGAGGATTCGATATGAAGTTAAAATATCCGGCTGAGGCATTCGCCCTTGGAATCCTGATGTTTTCCGCTGGAATGAAGGAAGCCTTCAGCGCCGGTATTCTGGTGATTCTGGCTGTGGTATCTGCAGAGTTTCTGAAAAATCTGCTGGAGCCATGTGTACCGGAGTGGAGCTGGAAGGGCTGTGTCTATGTGGGAACTGCTGCGGTATGCGGAGGTACATTTCTGGTCGGCTTTACCTTTCTTGGAATCGGTATGGAGCCGGGGCTTTGGATCATGACCTTCCTCATAGGTCTGCTTGCTGCAAAATATGTGGTGAACGGAGAGCTTCAGGCTGAGTACGGAGAGCTGTTCTGGGAGACGGCGCTGATCTGGGGATTCTGGGTGCTTCTGGCAGCGGTCAGGGAATTCTGCGGAACCGGAGAGGTCTTCGGCAAGCTGCTGATGGAACCGGAGTTCCGATCCCGGAAAATTCTTGACATTACCTTTGCATTTCTGACCGCAGGGCTTGCGCTGGCATTTACCAACGGAGTGCTGAAGAAAAAGAGTACAGACACGAACAGTCTGCTCGTGATGATCCCGGCGGTGATCTATGCAAGACCTTTTGTACTGGACGGCGGGGGAGAGCTGGTAAGTCTGATCTGGACCATTGCTGTTCCGTTGATTCTGTTCCTGTCTGTAAAGAGAACTTTGCGGTTTTCAAGAACAGGGGCAGCTTTCCGAGGACTGCCGGCAGAGATGCTGTCCATGGGATTTATCTATATGATACTGAGTATCTACTGATCTGTGAAATTGGATCGGAAAAGAAAAACACGGGGCGCTTACGTATCAGCGGGCGTCCCGTGTTTTTTGACGTATGTGATGATCTCTGCAGTTATTGTTCCTGGTTTTGGGCATTAACAACCGAGATCTCATTTTCAAAATTGTCACTGAAATGCAGTTCATAATCCTCCGTAATAAATACCGCCTGTACATCCGGAAGGCTGTTTACCAGCTCCATGCCTTTCTCCAGTCCGAGTGCAAAGCAGGAGGTGCTGAGTCCGTCTCCGTCTACGGATTGATCCGAGATGATGGTTACGGAGATCAGTCCGTTCTGGTAGGGATATCCATCCTCCGGATTCAGGATATGGTGATAGAGAACCCCGTCCTTTTCAAAGGAGCGTTCATAGACACCGGAGGATACCACGGACCGGTCCGAGATCTCCAGGAGTGCGATGGTCTCACTGCGATCGGCAAAGGGCTTTTGTATTCCGATGCGGAAGGGAGTTCCGTCGGGCTTGTCTCCGATGCAGAGTACATTTCCGCCCAGATTGATATAGGCGCTGCCCACGCCCCGGGAGACCAGAAATTCCTTGATCTGATCTGCAATGCAGCCTTTGGCAATGGCACCCAGATCCAGTCCCATGCCCGGCTGCCGGAACTGAAGATGAGTATCCTTTACCGTAACATCCCGGTAGTCCACCAGAGGGAGAGCCTCTTCAAGGAGAGCCTCATCGGGAAGCTTTTTCTCCTGGGAGGTAAAGTCCCACAGGGAGGAAACGGGCTCGATGGCGATATCAAAAGCGCCTCCGGAGAGATCCCCATATGCAAGCCCCTTTTCAATCAGCTCTGCCAGCTTGGGGGAAATTACAAAAGAGTCATTTTCCATGGGCAGTGTTCCGTGATTCAGCTGATAGAGCTCGCTGTCTTCTCGGGTGCGGCTGAAGATGGCTTCGTATTGATCGCAGAGAGCCATGGCTTCCGTCAGCAGAGCTTCATCGTCCGAATCGTAGATGCTGATACTGACAACCGTATTTAATTTAAACGAGGTGGCGGATATGGGTTCCGGCTGCCGCATCTGCCTCTGATACAGGAGAGCAAAGGCGAGCAGCAGGATAAGGATCAGCGCCAGAGAAAGAACCCGGGTCTGCTTTTGATCTGTCATGGGACGCTCCCTATGCATGGCGGGGAGTCTCCGCAAGATATTCAGCCAGTGCTTCTTTCCAGTCCTTTGGCTCTGTCATGCCGGAGATACGCAGCATCAGGTTGTCCAGAACAGAGTAGCGGGGACGGGTGTTGGATTCATCAATAAAGGGTTCCACAGCCAGATTGTGTGTGTTGTCGGTCAGGGCAAGAATCTCACGCGCATAGTCGTAACGGCTGCAGAAGCCTTTGCATACGGCGTGATAAGTGCCGTAGGCATCGTTCTCCAGAAATCCAAGGATGATCCGGGCAAGCTCCTTTGCGCTGGTAGGCGTGGAGAACTGATTGCTTGCCACATGAAGGACGCCGCCGTTTTCTACCGCGTTCAGCACGTCGTTGACAAAATCCTTTCCCGTTCCATAGACCCAGGAGCTGCGGATGATCACATAACGGGTCATCAGGTCCTTGATAAACTGCTCGCCGGCAGCCTTGGACTTTCCATAGATGCTGCGGGGGCTTATGGGATCGAATTCATTATAGGGGACGTTCCGGTCCGTACCGAATACGTCATCGGTGGAGATCTGGATCAGCTTTGCGTGGATGTTCTGTGCCTCCTGTGCCAGATTCCGGACACCAAGTGCATTGACCAGATATGCCCGGTCGGGATTCTTCTCGCATGCCTGCAGGTCTGTCAGTCCGGCGCAGTTGATCACAATATCCGGCTGGTTATTTCGAAAGAAGGTGCGTACCGTCTCCACATCGGTGATATCTCCGTCCTGTGCATCGGTAGCCAGAATATCATACTGGCGGCAGTCCAAAAGTCTGGTAAGCGCCCTTCCCACATGTCCGGAAGCACCGGTAATCCATATTTTTTTCATAATAAAAAAAGTCCTCCTTCAGGATACATAATCTGTCCTCAATATAGCACAGGAGAAGGGTTCCCGCAAGCAAGAGAAAGTTTTTTTGCACACGAAAAAGGCGATATAAGAATTTATTCTAAAAATCCTCATACCGCCTGTTAAACTGTAATTTCCAATGGACTTTAACCTCGTTATTCTTTCATCTATTTTTTTTATGGTTGTAGTAACCTTATTTTATGGTCTTTTATGACCTTTCTTCGTCGTATGCAATCTCTGATGGATCTTTACGACTGTTCATGTGGTTTTTTATTAACAAGGTATGTACCGTTACCTTCTGTAATTATTTCTTCTATTACCTTTTATCCGGTAATCTTCATCTTAAATATCATTCGTTATTTAGTTTTTGTTTTAAGAAGAATTTACGTTGCTGGTGGTCTGTACCTTCCTTTCTGTTATATTATGGGGTAGAACGTTAAGTTTTAGTTGGACTCTCCTCCTTTTCATGCTCCTTCTTCATGGATTATTTGATTTTTTCTTGTCTTCTGTTGTTTTATGAGTTTATTATAACACGAAAAGATGATTTGTCAACATATTTTTTAAAAATATTTCAAATTATCTGACAAATAAAAAGAGCGCAAAAGGATTGACAGTGACAAGCTGCTTTGATAAACTAAATCAGTTAAGGATATTACAGAGTGCTCAGAGAAGAGCCGGAGGAAATTATGGAGATTATTACATCAATTGTTTTGCTTGTGATCGGTTTTGCAATGCTTGTGAAGGGAGCCGACTGGTTTGTGGACGGAGCTGCAGGGATTGCGGCGAGATTTGGGATCCCTCAGCTTGTCATTGGTCTTACGATTGTAGCTATGGGAACTTCCGCACCGGAGGCAGCGGTCAGTATTACGGCTGCATTGAAGGGAAATGCGGGAATCACCATTGGAAATGTTCTGGGAAGCAATATTCTGAATGTGCTGATTATTCTGGGACTGTCCTCACTGATCGTTCCGATCGCAGTGAAGAATTCTACTGTAAAATATGAGATCCCGTTTATGATTGCGGTTTCGGTACTGATCCTGATGCTGGGTATGTCCGGTGATCAGGT
>JAHABX010000045.1 GCA_018376135.1 Clostridiales bacterium
GCTGATCCTCTACGGAGGGCTGACCCTCAGCGAAGCGGCGGCATTGAAGTGGAAGGATGTGGATCTGCAGGCGGGTGAGATCAGCGTAAGACGGTTCACCCAGGAGAGCAGGGACGAAGGTCAGGAGCACCGGATCAGTGTGAAGACCGCATCGGGACGGAGAGAGCGCACCGTGCCCATTCCCCGGAAGCTGACGGAGCATCTGAAGAAGCTTCGGAGCGAATACGGAGGAGAGGGGGAGGACTACGTGGTCCGCACCCGGGAACCGGGACCGGTCAATACCGGACGCCTGCGGGTGCAGCTGTGCCGAAGGTCCGAGAAGGCGGGACTGGGACGGATCACCCCCAGGATACTCAGGGACACCTATGCCATGCATGCGATCCGTGCGGGAGCCGCCTCGGATATGGTGGCAGAGCTGATGGGCTTTGCCTCTGTCCAGCAGGTGACGAAGCGGTATATGTCCGGAAGCCCCCGGGGGAAGCGGGAGCTGATAGAGCGGATGTATGAGGAAGAATAGAAGAGGCAGAAAAACCGGTTACAGGAGGCTGCAGAGCAGATGATGGTTCATCTGTTCTGCAGCCTTTGTTACCCTCAGTGCGCAAGGGGCGTATGTCCCCCTGTACACGGAGGGTATTGTGTATTTTTATAGGGTAGTGATTTTTCTTTGCAGATGAGATATAATAATAATTACGGGGATTGCACAGATGTGAAGCAATCCGCCGTATCAATATGATACAAGTACGGCGCAGAGGAGGTATACAGATTTATCGTGGCGTGGGAATTACAGATTCTGGATTTTTTGCAGGGGATCCGCACTCCGTCAGGTGACGCTTTGATTCCCTTTATTACAGCATTGGGTGACAAGGGAGCTGTCTGGATCATACTGACGGTCATTTTACTGCTGATTCCGAAGAAACGCAGGACAGGTGCGGTGATGACGGCATCTCTGTGTCTGGACCTTCTGCTTTGCAATGTACTTCTGAAAAATATAGTTGCACGTACCCGTCCCTTTGATGTCAATACAGCAATCGCTTTGCTGATTTCAAAGCCGGCGGATTTTTCATTTCCTTCCGGACATACGGCGGCGTCCTTTGCGGCAGCCTCCGCACTTTATTTTGCAGGAGAGAAGAGGCTGTGGAAGCCGGCGCTGGTGCTGGCGGTTCTGATCGCTTTTTCCAGAATGTATCTGTATGTGCATTATCCGACGGATATACTGGGAGGCATGATCGTGGGGATTGTGTCAGGGTATCTGGGAAGCCGGCTGGTCGGTGCCGTGCAGAAGAAAATAAATCCATAGAGGAAGGTATTATGGCAGAAAATTTTGTAATCAGAGGAAATTTTATATATTGTAAGGAGAACAGAGAGCTGGTTGTCTGCGAGGACAGCTATGGAGTCTGTGTGGATGGCGTGTCTCAGGGAGTTTTCAGAGAGCTGCCCGGGGAATACCGGGGACTTCCGATTGTGGATCATGGAAGCCGTCTGATCCTTCCCGGTCTGGTGGATCTCCATGTACATGCGCCGCAATACGGATTCCGCGGCGTGGGGTTCGACTGTGAGCTGCTGGAATGGCTGAATACTCACACTTTTCCGGTGGAAAGCCGTTTTTCCGACGAGGCATATGCAAGAGAGGCATACGGTATATTTGTGGAGGATCTGAAGAACTCCGCTACCACCAGAGCGGTCATTTTCGGAACGATCCATGAACGCAGTACGCTGCTTTTGATGGAGCTTCTGGAGGAGACCGGGCTTGTGACCTGTGTGGGAAAGGTCAATATGGACAGAAATTCGCCGGATTATTATATAGAAGAGAGTGCCGGAGCGTCTCTTCAGAGCACAGAACGATTTATCCAGGAAGCGCAGAAACGTTTCCGCCGGACGAAGCCGATCATAACGCCCCGGTTCATCCCTGCCTGTACAGATGAGCTGATGAAGGAGCTTGCAGATCTGAAGCAGCAGTATGGGCTTTCCATGCAGTCGCATCTGTCTGAGAATCAGGGAGAGGTGGAATGGGTGCGGGCGCTGTGCCCCTGGGCAGAAGGCTATGGAGATGCCTATGATCAAAGTGGGATCCTGCAAGGGAAGCAGACCTCTGTCATGGCGCACTGTGTATTGTGTGACGACCGGGAGATCCGGCTTTTGAAGGAGCGGGAGGTGTTCGTGGCGCATTGCCCGAAGTCGAATATGAACCTTATGTCCGGGATTGCCCCTGTGCGAAAATACATGGAGGCGGGACTGCATGTGGGACTTGGAAGTGATGTGGCAGGAGGAGAGAATCTGTCGATCCTGGAGGAGATGGCAAGAGCCATACAGATATCCAAGATGTACTGGCGGTACGTGGATCAGAACGATAAGCCGCTGACGGCGGCGGATGCGCTGTATCTGGCAACCCGAGGCGGCGGAGCCTTTTTTGGCAGCGTCGGAAGCTTTGAAAAGGGCTTTGCCTTTGATGCGGTGGTCATGGATGACAGTGCGCTCCGATCCCAGATCGAACTGTGTGTGGAGGACCGTCTGGAGCGCCTGATCTATCATTCCGGGCAGTGTACAGTTGCTGCCAAGTATGTGGAAGGCAGGCAGATAGAAGGGATTTAGAACGTGGTTAAGTTCCTGCAAAGAAGAAAGGACGGGAGGTTAAGCACCGGTTAAAATGGGTCTGCCTTTATAGAATCCCTGCAGGAGATGTGTTATCATCCTTTTCAGATTTAATATAAAAAATGAGAGAGGGATAATAATATGGAAAATATCATCAGCATTCTTCTGGTCGGCGCAATGTTTATACT
>JAHABX010000046.1 GCA_018376135.1 Clostridiales bacterium
CCGACCAGACAACAGATGACAGTCAGGAAGGATACCAGTCTCTTTATATATTTCATTCTCTTGTGAGGGGCTTCCAAGGAAGCCCCGTTCCTCCTTTCTCTCATCTGTTAGGGAGTAGTGGTGCCGTCCTTCCAGGTAACCGTACCAGTCCAGCCCCAGGGTTCACCAGACGGTGTGGGATTTTCAGGATCCCGTATCCTGTCGATGGAGATGCTTGATAAAGCAGTACAGTTCCTAAATGCATTTTCACCGATACTCGTCACTCCTGACGGGATTACTAAGTCCCCGGTTAGACCGCTACAGCCGCTAAATGCATAAGACCCGATACTCGTCACTCTTTCCGGGATCACTAAATCCCCGGTTAAGCCGCTACAGCCGCTAAATGCAGAATACTCGATACTCGTCACTCCTAGCGGAATCACTAAGTCCCCGGTCAAGCCGCTACAGCCGCTAAATGCACTAAACCCGATACTCGTCACTCCTGGCGGAATCACTAAGTCTCCGGTTAAGTTACTGCAGCCAGCAAATACATAATCTCCGATACTCGTCACTCCTGACGGAATTTCTAATTTCCCATTGAGACCACTACAGCCTCTAAATGCAGAATCTCCGATACTCATCACTCTTGGTGGGATCACTAAGTCCCCGGTTAACCCGCTACAGCCTCTAAATACATCAGGCCTGATACTCGTCACTCCTGACGGAATTTCTAATTTCCCATTGAGACCACTACAGCCGCTAAATGCAGTATGCCCGATATCCGTCACAGTTTCCGGGATTACTAAGTCCCCGGTTAAGCCACTACAGCCGTTAAATGTCCAAGACCCGATACTCGTCACTCCTGGCGGAATCACTAAGTCCCCATTTAAGCCGCTACAGTCGCTAAATGCAAACATCCCGATACTCGTCACTCCTGGCGGAATCACTAAGTCTCCAGTCAAGCCGCTGCAGCCGCTAAATGTAGAAGACTCGATACTCGTCACTCCTGACGGAATTTCTAATTTCCCATTAAGACCACTACAGCTGGCAAATGCACCAGACCCGATACTCGTCACTCCTGACGGAATTTCTAATTTCCCATTAAGACCACTACAGCCGCTAAATGCACTAGACCCGATACTCGTCACTCCTGGCGGAATCACTAAGTCCCCGGTTAAGCCGCTACAGCCTCTAAATGCAGATTCCCCGATACTCGTCACTCTTGGCGGAATCACTAAGTCCCCGGTTAAGCCGCTACAGCCATCAAATGCAGATTCCCCGATACTCGTCACTCCTGACGGGATTACTAAGTCCCCAGTTAAGCCACTACAGTCAGCAAATGTCCAATTCTCAATGCTCGTCACTCCTGGCGGAATCACTAAGTCCCCGATTAAGCCGCTACAGCCATCAAATGCAGAATACCCGATACTCGTCACTCCTGGCGGGATCACTAGGTCTCCGGTCAAGCCGCTACAGCCATTAAATGCAGAAGACCCTATACTTTCCAATTCTTTTGGCAGCACCAGTTTTCCAGTTAAGCCGCTACAGCCTCTAAATGCAGATTCCCCGATACTCGTCACTCCTGGCGGAATCACTAAGTCCCCAGTTAAGCCACTACAATAGCCAAATGCATGAGACCCGATATTTGTCACACTATCTGGCATCGTTATACTGGTTATATCTTTGTTCCTTATAAATGCTTCGTTACCAATACGTGTCACCAGATATTCTTTATATTCTCCTTTTTCGTATCTCAATACATATTCAGGAATCACCACGGGTCCTTTATTTAATACAATTGGATTACCGTTCTGGTCTATAAGTAGTGTACCCCTTACATCTTCCTTCGTAATTGTCCCCTTACCGATTACATTGATGGGAACGGTTGTTTCTATACCATCACTTATTCTTGTCACGGTTACATCCATAGAACCTGCTGGTGCATCATCTGGAATCGTCTCCGGATTGATTGTGAAATCATCCGTCATCAGTATTTCACTACTTCCATCCGAATAACGGACAGTGACTGTAAATTCTTCTTTCTTTAACGTTGTACCAGCTAACACTTTGGGGTTGCTGGTGGTGGCAGTCAATATTCCAACCTTTTCTGCTCTGGACTGGATCAGGGCAAGATTTTTCCCTTCCCATGTCTGAACCTTTTCTTTTGGATTTCCGCTCACACTCTTCAGCATATGGTCTGCTTTCTGTTCCTCAGAGACCGTCCATTTCGTTCCATCCGGCAGATACAGTCTTGCGTACTGTCCGGCTTTCAGATGGATCTCACCCTTTGCTCCGGTTGCATCCGTGCGAACCTGGTTTCCGCTTGCTTTGTCATAGACGGTATACTCTATGCCCGGTCGGACTTCTGATGCAAGGATCTGCCCTGGATCATCAATCGGATCCTTTGAAGCTGCGGTCACCTGTCTCAGGGTCATGGTAAAGGTTGCGTCTGACGGATGCTCCATCTTCTTCTCGATCTCTACAGGAGCCGTCCGATTGGTATTCACAAAGGCAATTGCGTTCTCCTTCTCAAAATTCAGACTGTAATCGTACAAATCATCCTTTGAACCATATCCTGCCAGCAGTCCCCATGACTCATCTGATTCTTCCGGCAGTTCTCTCAGGCGCAGATCACCTGACTTGAACTCTCCGGCTTTATAATGGTTCAGATATACCTTATTTTCTATGAACTTCACCCTCGGATACCCATTGGCTGTCTTTTTCAGTGTGATTCTTCCATCTGCTCCTGTAACCAGCTTCCGGTCACAGGTAACTTCCTTATCATCA
>JAHABX010000047.1 GCA_018376135.1 Clostridiales bacterium
CTTCACATCTGCGCCGATCACGCCAAGGGCTCTCTGGAATACTCTCAGATCACCGATGATCACCGGTCTGCAGTATGCATCATAAAAATTTGCTGCCGCACACTTTGCCACAAGCTCAGGTCCTACGCCCGCTGCATCGCCAAGCATTACGCCGATTACTGGTTTTGTTGCCATAATGATATCCTCCTTTATCCTAAATGCCTTTCCTCCTGGCATTTTCTAATCCTAGTAATAAGCAAGCCCTATGCCAACTTAATGGAATCTATACACTTTTTGTCTGGTTTTAACAATTTCTTTGCTGTTTTTTATGCACTATGTATATCTTTTTATTTACTTTTGTTTATTTTTTATGCATTTAGCACTTCCTCATTATATGAAACTTTCCAAATAATTTCAAGCCCTTTTTTTATTTTCCGTTTCACCTTCATACAATCGTTTCATTTTGTTTCCTTTGTTTCTTTTCCTGCACTTTTTCCCTATTTTTCTTTATTTCCCTCGTTTCCCCCAGTTTCTCGTGTTTAATTTTTGTTTCATTTTTGTTTCTTTTGTAAAAAAAATATAAATTATGCAAAAAAATCATAAAGAAAAAGGACCCGAATCGCTTCAGGTCCCTTCACTTATATAATTATTGATTTCAGAAGGCGTATGGATTATTCAATGCCATTTTCAGCCATATAATCTGCCTGGAACTGTGCTACATACTCCGTAGCTGTTGCAGCATCCATGTACTGGGAGATCAGTTTGTTTGCCTCAATATAATCGGTATTCCACTGTTCGGTCTCAGATACTGCCTTTAAGGTCTCAGTCCAGTAAGCCACTGCGGAATCGCTCATTTCAGCCGGAGCTGCAACTCCACGCCAGATCGGAACTTCTACATTCTCATAATCGCCAACCTCGCTCAGAGTCGGTGCGTCTGCTAGGTTTCCGCCGTATCTTTCATTTGCAAGTGCCAGCACCGGAATCAGAGAACCAGCCTCTACATACTCGGAAGCTGCTGCCGGTTTGGAGATTACGAACTCTACGTGACCGCCGAGAGCTGCGGTGATGGCGTCTCCGGTGGAATCATAGGTAATATAGGTAAGTACCTCCTCGGAGATTCCAAGCTCTGCCAGCAGCGCCTCATAGGTAGCGATGTCGTCACCCTTGGAGCCGCCGATCACAACCTTGGTTCCTGCCTGAGCTGCTGCAATAACATCTGCGAAGCTCTCATAGGTAGTGCTCGTTCCCTTGAAGAGAAGCTGCTTATCTACAGCCATGATCGCCAGCATACGGAAATTCTCCGCGCGGTTCTTGGTATTGGTAACCATCGGCATCAAATCGCCGCTGTTGAAAGTCAGCAGCTGGTAATCTGCATTTTTCTTCAGCATAGCCACTTCATTACGTCCAACCTCGCCTGCACCGTCTGTCTTATTGGTCACTACGATGGTCTGTCCGTTTACCATATCGTTGGTGGTCATGATATCACCGATCATACGGGTGAAGATATCGGAACCGCCGCCTGCACTGGAAGTACACATCCACTGAATCGTCTTTTCCGGAGTAAACGGTCCGTCGCTTTCCTGACTTCCGCATCCTGTAAGAATCGTGGAAAGCGCCAGAACGCCTGCCAGGACTGCTGTTAAAACTTTCTTTTTCATTTTCATTCCTCCAATTTATTTTGCTTTACGTTTTTCAATGATCGGTTTCACAATAGATACGATTACAATACCGAAGAAGATGATCATCAGTACACAGGTGATCGGTCTGGTGAAGAAGATGTTCAGACTTCCACCGGAGATGATGAACGCCTTACGCATGTTATCCTCCAGAAGCGGAGCCAGTACGAAGGACAGAAGCATCGGCGCTGCCGGGAAGTTGTTCTTATTCAATACATAGCCAACCACACCGGACAGGAACATAACGATCACACCGTACAAGGAGTTACTGGTACTGTAAGCGCCTGCCATACATACGACCGTGATGATCGGGATCATGTATTTTACCGGAACAGACAGGATCTGGATCAGGAAAGGAATGACACAGATCGCTACAGCAAGAGTAAACAGGTTTGCAAGATACAGAGATGCGATCAGACCCCAGCAGAAATCCGGCTCATTCTGGAACAGCAGAGGTCCTGGGGACAGTCCCCACATCATCAGTCCGCCAAGAAGAACCGCTCCGGTTCCGGATCCGGGAATACCAAGTGCCAGAAGCGGCGCAAACGCACCTGCAGCTGCCGCATTGTTGGCTCCCTCAGCTGCTGCGATACCCTCGATGGCACCGGTTCCCAGCGGCTGCTCGCTCTTGAATTTCTTCTGTACTGCATAACCCATGAAGGATCCTGTGGTTGCTCCTGCTCCCGGAAGAACGCCAATGAAGGTTCCCAGAAGACCGGAACGAATCGCCGGAGGAAGCAGTCTCTTAAAGTCATGTCCGGTCAGCATGGATCCTCTGATGGACAGCTTCATCTGATTTTTTGCTGCGCCCGCTCTCTTCTCATTATCAGAGTCACGGTCATTGATCAGGTTGATAACCTGGGCAAAGCCTACCGCACCGATTACGAACGGAGTGAACGGAATACCGCCAAGCAGGTACATATTGCCGAACTCATATCTGGGTGCACCGGACAGCGTGTCCATACCCATACTTGCAAGAAGGATACCCAGACAGGTGATCACCACACCCTTGACC
>JAHABX010000037.1 GCA_018376135.1 Clostridiales bacterium
GATAACAGGTATAAAATAAGAAGCACGACAGAGAGTGCAGAGGAGTAAAGATATGGAAAAGAGAGAACAGCTGTACGAAGGAAAAGCGAAGAAGGTCTATGCAACCGAAGATCCGGAACTGGTCATTGTCAGTTACAAGGATGATGCCACTGCCTTTAACGGGCTCAAAAAGGGTACGGTCACAGGAAAGGGCATGATTAATAACCGGATGAGCAATTATCTGTTCCGGAAGCTTGAGGAAAAGGGAGTTCCCACTCATTTTGAAAAGGAACTGAATGACAGGGAAACGCTGGTGAAAAAGGTAGAGATCGTACCTTTGGAGGTCATTGTACGCAACCGGGCAGCAGGAAGCTTTGCAAAGCGCATGGGTGTGGAAGAAGGACTTGAGCTTTTGTGCCCCACACTGGAGTTTTCCTATAAAAATGATGAGCTGGGAGATCCTTTTATCAACAGCTACTATGCGTTGGCTCTTGGATTGGCAGACAGAGCTGAGATTGACCGGATCACAGAGATGGCGTTCAGGGTGAATGAAGAGCTGAAAGCCTTTTTCGAGGAGGCAGGAATTCAGCTGATCGACTTTAAGCTGGAGTTTGGCAGATTCCGGGGAGAAATCGTGCTGGCGGATGAGATCTCGCCTGACACCTGCCGTCTCTGGGATCTGAAGACTTATGAGAAGCTGGATAAGGACCGGTTCCGCCGGGATATGGGAGGCGTAGAAGAGGCGTACCGGGAAGTGTATGCCCGGATCGGATTGTAAGAAGAACAGGAGTAGTGCAATGAAGACATGGAATGAGATATTGGAACTGATTGAGGAAGAGGATGTGGAGTTTGTCCGTCTGCAGTTTACGGATATTTTCGGTACTCTGAAAAATGTGGCGGTCACAGCGGACCAGTTTGGACGCCTGCGGGAAAAAAGATATATTTTTGACGGCTCCTGCGTGTATGGAGAAGCAAGAGAGGGAGAAGAGGATATGTTCCTCTGTCCCGATCCGGATACGTTTGTTATCCTGCCCTGGAGACCTCAGCAGGGAAAGGTTGCCAGACTCCTCTGCGACGTACGCAGAACGGACGGAACATTTCTGGAGACCAGTCCCCGGGAGATCCTGAAGAGGGTACTGCGTCAGGCGGAGGAGAAAGGCTACGTATTCCATGTGGATCCCGAGTGTGAATTTTTCCTGTTCCATACGGATGAGAATGGGATACCGACTACGGTGACTCATGAACAGGCGGGCTATATGGACATGGGACCGCTGGATCTGGGTGAGAATGCAAGAAGGGATATTGTGATGACTCTGGAGGAGATGGGATTTCAGATCGAAGCTTCCCATCATGAGACGGCTCCCGCACAGCATGAGATTGATTTTAAGTATGCAAAGCCTCTGGCTGCGGCAGATCAGATCGTGACCTTTAAGAGCGCAGTGCGTTCCATCGCCAGAAGATTCGGTCTGCATGCAACCTTTATGCCCAAGCCAAAGAGCGGTGTGGCAGGCTCCGGTATGCATATCAATTTCTCTCTGTACAAGGATGGAGTAAACCTGTTTGCTGATGAGGAAGCAGCGGACGGACTCAGCCAGGAAGCAGGGTGGTTTACAGGCGGTATCATGGCGCACGTGAAGGCAATGTGCGCAGTAACCAATCCGCTGGTCAATTCCTATAAACGCCTGATGTCAGGCTTTGAAGCACCGGGCACCATCAGCTGGACTGCGAAGAATCAGAATGCACTGGTTCGTATTCCGTTTATGAGAGGGAAGGATACCAGGATCGAGCTTCGTTTTCCGGATCCGTCAGCGAATCCCTACCTGACGCTGGCGCTGTGCATTGCAGCAGGTCTGGACGGGATCGAGAACCGGATGGAGCCGGGAGTCAGGCTGGAAGAAGGAGCCGGAAGTCCGGAACCTATGCCGAAGACTTTGCAGGAGGCAGTCTCCTATATGGAACAGGACGAGTTTGTGAAAGATATTCTGGGACAGGAGTTTGTAGAAGTATATACGGAAGTCAAGAAGGCGGAATGGAACGGATACATATCTGAGATCTCGGAATGGGAAATAGAAAACTATCTGTACCGGACCTGATTAAGAGCGGGGTGATGGAATGAGCAGCATAATTATTGTTATGCCACAGCTCAAGGATGCGAAGCAGATCCGCGATGTGCTGAACCGGCACGGGCTGGCAGCGGCAGCAGTCTGTACGACCGCCTCGGGAGCTCTTACTCAATTATCTCAGCTGGACAGCGGAGTTGTTGTCTGCAGCTGCCGGATACGGGATATGCACTATACCCAGCTGGCGGAGTATCTGCCGGACTATTTCGATATGCTTCTGCTGGCGTCTTCATCTGAGGTGGGCAATTGTCCTTCCGGTATGATGACACTGGTCTATCCGATCAAAACGAACGAGCTTTTAGGAACGGTGGAGATGATGCTGTCGCAGCTTGAGCGTCGGCTGAAGCGGAGAAAAAAGCAGCCGAAGAAGCGCTCGGAGCGGGAGCAGAATTATATCAATAACGCAAAATGGGTATTGATGGAGAGAAATCATCTGTCGGAGCAGGAAGCATTCCGTTATATCCAGAAGTGCAGTATGGACTCCGGGACCAGTATGGTGGAAACGGCGCAGATGATTCTGCTGATGATATTTGACAGATAAGCAGACTTGAAGAAAGGGCAAATATATGTTCACAATAAATGAAAATTATCTGAAATTACAGGGAAGCTATCTTTTTTCCAACATTGCGAAAAAGGTAGCGGCATACAAGGAGGCGCATCCTGAGGAAGAGGTGATCCGTCTGGGAATCGGAGATGTGACCAGACCGCTGGCGCCTTCTATTATTGAAGCACTTAAAGGCGCTGTTGGACAGATGGGAACGGAAGAGGGCTTTCACGGATATTCACCGGAACAGGGCTATGATTTCCTGCTTCATGCCATTGCAGAAAATGATTATAAAAGCAGAGGATGTGAAATCGCACCGGATGAGATCTTTGTATCGGATGGCGCAAAATGTGATGTGGGAAATATTCAGGAGATCTTCGGACAGAACAATCTGGTGGCAGTCTGTGACCCGGTCTATCCGGTTTATGTGGATACGAACGTAATGGCAGGAAGGACCGGAAGCTTCCGACAGGAAAAGGGAGCTTATGACGGGCTGATCTATATGCCGTGTACGGAGGAAAACGGATTTGCACCCTGTCTGCCGGAAAAAGTACCGGATCTGATCTATCTGTGCTTCCCTAACAATCCTACCGGAGCTGCAATCAAAAAGGACGCGCTTCAGGAATGGGTAGATTATGCGAACCGTCATGGCTCTGTGATTCTGTATGATGCGGCATATGAGGCTTATATCTCGGAGGAGGATGTGCCTCACAGCATCTATGAATGTGAAGGGGCAAGGACCTGCGCCATCGAGATGAGAAGCTTTTCCAAGAATGCCGGATTTACAGGGCTGCGTCTTGGATTTACAGTGGTCCCTAAGGATATCCGATGCGGAGCAGTCAGTCTTCATGAGCTTTGGCTGCGCCGGCATGGTACCAGATATAATGGCGCTCCGTATATTGTGCAGCGTGCCGGAGAAGCGGTCTATTCAGAGGCCGGGAAGCGTGAGCTGAAGGCGCAGATCGCCTATTATATGGAGAATGCCCGTATGATCCGGGAAGGACTTCTTTCGGCAGGCTTTACGGCATATGGCGGCGTCAATGCACCGTACATCTGGCTGAAGGTACCGGGAGGCATGACGTCCTGGCAGTTTTTTGACCGGCTGCTGCAGGATGTACAGGTGGTAGGAACTCCGGGATCGGGATTTGGAGCAAGCGGAGAAGGCTATTTCCGGCTGACTGCTTTTGGAACCCATGAAAATACGGCGGAGGCGCTGAAAAGACTGAACAGACTGAAGCTGTAGAAAAATAAAAACAGAAATAAAACAGATGCCCTCAGAATGGTTTATAACCAAACGTTCTGAGGGCATCTTTGACGCTTCTGTAAATGAAAGGGTTACATGAATGTATTTATTTCTGCAGAGTACAGATATCCACAGGCACTGCCATCTCAGGAGTAAAGCCTGCTTTCAGAATATCCGCCAGTGCGGCTGCGGTGTCCAGACTGGTAAGACAGGGAATGCCAAGCTCCACAGCCTTGCGCCGTACCTTTACGCTGTCCCGCGCGGGAGTACGTCCTTTGGCGGAGGTGGAGATGATGTAATTGATCTTCCCGCTTTCCAGAAGGGTAAGCGTATTATGCTCAGACTCTGCAATCTTATGGACCATGGTTACCTGCAGGCTGTGTTCCCGGAGTATCTGCGCAGTGCCTTCGGTGGCATAGAGATGGAAGCCAAGATCGGCAAAGCGGCGTGCAATATCGGAAATTTCCTGTTTGTCCGTGTCACGGACCGTCAGGAAGACGCCTCCCTTTTGGGTGAGCTGGTATCCGGCGGCAACCAGTCCTTTGTAGAGCGCCTCGTCCATGGAAGGAGCGATACCGAGCACTTCTCCGGTGGATTTCATCTCCGGACCAAGCTGCGTATCCAGACCGGCGAGCTTCTCAAAGGAGAATACAGGAACCTTGATCGCCGTGTGGTGTGAAGCAGGGAAAAGCCCTGTTCCATAAGGCATATCCTTCAGCTTTTCTCCCAGCATGACCCGGGTGGCGATATCCACCATGGGGATTCCTGTAACCTTGCTCAGATACGGAACTGTTCTGGAGGAACGGGGATTGACTTCGATCACATAGACCTGTCCCTCATGGATGACATACTGGATATTTATAAGTCCTTTGGTATGCAGGGAGAGTGCCAGCTTTGTGGAATAATCCACCAGGCGTGCCGATTGCTTGGGACTCAGATTCCACGCCGGATAGACTGCAATGGAGTCGCCGGAGTGGACACCTGCACGCTCGATGTGTTCCATAATGCCGGGCAGAAGAACATCCTCGCCGTCACAGATGGCATCCACCTCCAGCTCTGTTCCCATCAGATATTTATCGATCAGCACCAGATTGCCTTCCATATGAGAGAGAATAATGGACATATATTCCTTTACGTCCTCATCGGAGAATGCGATGATCATGTTCTGACCGCCCAGCACATAGCTCGGGCGCAGAAGAACCGGATATCCCAGACGATTGGCAGTTATCAGCGCTTCCTCCACAGTATGGACCGTATCGCCCTTAGGCTGACGGATGTGGAGCTCCTGAAGCAGAGCCTCAAAACGTCCCCGGTCTTCTGCCATATCAATGCTGTCTGCAGGCGTTCCGAGGATCGGGATCTGATGATCGGAAAGCCATTTGGTCAGACGGATCGCGGTCTGTCCGCCGAATGCCACAACCGTTCCCACGGGTTTTTCGATGCGGATAATATCCGCCACATCCTCCGGTGTCAGCGGTTCAAAATATAACCGGTCCGCGGTGTTGAAATCCGTAGAGACGGTCTCCGGATTGTTGTTGACAATAACGACTTCGTAGCCGGCATTTTTCAAAGCCCAGACACAGTGGACAGAGGCATAGTCAAATTCAATTCCCTGACCGATGCGGATGGGACCGGAACCAAAGACGATGACTACGGGTTTTCCCTGGCTGTGTTCCCGGATAAATTCCTCCGCTTCATCCTCGTCTTCACAGGAGGAGTAGAAGTAGGGGGTCTCTGCGGAAAACTCCGCACCGCAGGTATCTACCATTTTGTAATTGTAAGGCAGATGGATGAAATCCTTTCCGCCGCTTAAACGGGTGATCACATGATCCGGAAATCCGTTCTGCTTTAATTCCCGTACGAGCTGCGGGGTGAGCGCTTCTGTCCCGGCACGTTTTTCCAGCTGTCCAAGATGTGCGATTTTCTCCAGGAACCATTCATCCACCATAGTCAGCTCATGAAGCTTCTCTGCAGAAAATCCACGGAAGAGCGCTTCATAAAGGGCAAAGATCCGCTCGTCGTTTCCGGCGAGGATCTCCTGCATCAGCTCTTCGTCATTCAGACTGCGCATATGGTTATCGACCAGACAGTCGTGAGAGATCTCCGCACCGCGGACCGCTTTCATCAGTGCCTGTTCAAAGCTGCGTCCGATTGCCATGACTTCCCCGGTGGCTTTCATCTGTGTTCCTAATCTGCGGGCAGCATAGACAAACTTGTCAAAGGGCCATTTGGGGAACTTGACCACCACATAGTCAAGAGCAGGCTCGAAAAAGGCTTTGGTCTTTCCGGTAACTTCATTTCGGATCTCATCCATCCGGTAGCCGATGGCAATCTTGGCAGCAACCCGTGCGATCGGATATCCGGTAGCCTTGCTGGCAAGGGCGGAGGAACGGGATACCCTGGGATTTACCTCTATGACTGCATAGGCGAAGCTTTCCGGATGAAGGGCAAACTGGACATTGCAGCCGCCCTCGATACCCATTGCTTCGATAATGTGAAGGGCTGCGCTTCGGAGCATCTGATACTCCTTGTCGGCAAGCGTAAGTGCGGGAGCGACCACGATGGAGTCGCCGGTATGGATACCCACCGGATCCAGATTTTCCATGGAGCAGATGGTGATCACATTGCCGCCTCCGTCACGCATGACTTCAAATTCAATCTCCTTCCATCCGGAGATGCATTTCTCAACAAGGATCTGGGTGATCGGAGAGAGACGCAGACCTGCCCCGGCGATCTCTTTTAACTGTTCTTCGTCTTTGGCGATGCCGCCGCCGGTGCCGCCCAGAGTGAAGGCAGGACGTACGATGACCGGATATCCGGCTGTATGGGCAAAGGACAGGGCGCCGTCCAGGGTGTTGGTCACCACGGAAGGGATGATCGGTTCGCCGATCGCTTCCATAGTGGATTTAAAGAGCTGACGGTCCTCCGCTTTTGCGATGGTGTCCGGGTCGGCACCCAGCAGGGTAACCCCTTCCTTTTCCAGAAAGCCCTCTCTGGCAAGCTGCATGGAGAGGGTCAGTCCGGTCTGTCCGCCTAAGGTAGAGAGGATACTGTCCGGTTTTTCCAGGCGGATGATCTTTTTCAGAAAATCCAGAGTCAGTGGTTCCACATAGACATGGTCTGCCATGGCAGCGTCGGTCATGATTGTAGCCGGATTGGAGTTGACAAGAACGACCTCCAGTCCCTCTTCCTTCAGAGCACGGCATGCCTGGGTTCCGGCATAGTCAAATTCTGCCGCCTGTCCGATGACAATGGGACCGGAGCCGATGACCATAACTTTTTTGAGATTGGGATTTAAAGGCATTTTTCTGCCCTCCTTTCCATCAGGCTGATAAATTCTTCAAACAGGAAGTCTGTATCCCGGGGACCTGCGCAGGCTTCCGGATGGAACTGTACGGAGAAGCCGGGAAAGCTCCGGTAGCAGATCCCCTCACAGGTGTCGTCGTTCAGATTGAGAAACCGGGAGTCGGCGTTGTCCGGAAGACTGTCTGTCTTCACCGCATATCCGTGGTTCTGGCTGGTGATATAGCTGCGCCCGGTCAGCAGATCCTTTACAGGCTGGTTCGCACCCCGGTGTCCGTATTTGAGCTTTTCCGTGTCAGCTCCGTTGGCAAGAGCGAGAAGCTGGTGGCCCAGACAGATCCCGAAGACAGGGACGGCTGCCTGACACAGTTTGGACAGTTCTGCAACAATGGAAGGATTTTCCTTGGGATCGCCCGGACCGTTGCTCAGCATGATCCCGTCAGGAGCCAGTGCAAGAATTTCTTCGCAGGAGGTGCCGGAAGGAACGACGGTCAGACGGCAGCCAAGGGCATGAAGCCTGCGGAGGATATTCTGTTTTGCTCCAAAATCCCACAGAACCACGTGAAAGCGGGGGAGGGATGAAGGGTATTCATAAGGTGCCCGGCAGGTTACCCGGGATACGGCATTTTTGATATGCCAGCCGGAAAGCCTGTGTACATCCTCCGGACAGGGAGGACGGTCAGTCAAAAGCGCATTCATGACGCCATATTCACGGATGCGTCTGGTCAGTGCGCGGGTATCTATGTCATAGACGCCCGGGACAGCCTGCTGCTTTAAAAAAGCGTCAAGATCCATACGGCTCCGGAAGTTGGAAGGATGGCTGCACCATTCATTTACAATGTATGCGCTCATGTGAATACCTTCACTTTCAAAGTCCGCAGGATTGACGCCGTAGTTGCCTATAAGAGGAAAGGTCTGAACGACCATCTGCCCATAGTAGCTGGGGTCAGTGAGAGTTTCCGCATATCCGGTCATTGCCGTTGTGAAAACCAGCTCTGCTGTAATATCTCCCGTCAGGGGAGCTCCAAAATGTTTTCCGGTAAGACAGGTTCCGTCTTCCAGTTGTAGATATACCGTTTGTTCCATAGTTTTCTCCATTCCCGTCAGGCTTTCATGCTGAATCTGTAAAAAAAAGACGCCCATAGACGGAGCACCTTACACACAGGTCAAGTGCCTCATCTATGAACGCCTTTGTTCATCTGGGACATTATAGCACCCGTTTCGGGGCAGGTCAAGTATTTTAAAATATTCTTGACAGCTCCGGTGTGTTGTGCTATTTTTGAAAAAAACATTTGAGCAGCAAGATATAAAAGGGGTCGCACAATGGCGTGAGGCAAATTAGGTGACACCGCGGGTAAAGCAGCTATCCGTCCTATTTATAAAGGACTGACGGCTGCTTTTTTGCTGTACAGAAAAGAGCTTCTGTATAACTGCTGAATGAAAAAGGAGGATGTGCTTATGTGTTCGATCATGTGCTATGCAGGGAAGGACATCAGTAAAGAGGAGTTGGAAAGCTGTCTGGCAAGGACGAAGATGAGAGGTCCTGATGCCATGCAGGTAGTAGAGACGGATTTCGGATATCTGGGATTTGCCAGACTTGCGATCATGGGACTTACACCGGAGGGGATGCAGCCCTTTGAGAGAGAGGGAAGCCAGGTGGTATGTAATGGAGAGATCTATGGATTCCGCAGGATAAAAAAGGAACTGGAGGACAGGGGATACACCTTTCAGAGCGGCTCTGACTGTGAGATCCTCCTGCCGCTGTACGAGGAATACGGACTGGAGATGTTTGCCCATCTGGATGCGGAATATGCCTGCGTGATCTATGATGCGAAAAGCCAAAGGCTTATAGCGGCAAGGGATCCCATCGGCATCCGTCCGCTGTTCTATGGTTATTCGGAAAGCGGACAGATCGCCTTCGCCAGTGAAGCAAAATGTCTGGCCGGATGGGTGGATGAGATCCGTCCGTTTCCGCCCGGATGCTATTACTGCGACGGTGAGATCGTCCGGTATGAGGATATTGCGGCAGTACATGGATATGTACATGGAGATCTTGATGAGATTACGAAAACGATCCATGACAAACTGATAGAAGGGGTAAGGAAACGTCTGGATGCGGATGCTCCTCTGGGATTCCTTCTGTCCGGAGGACTGGATTCCAGTCTGGTATGTGCCATAGCGGCGGATATTCTGAAAAAGCCCATTCGGACCTTTGCCATTGGTATGGATGTGGATGCCATTGACCTGAAATATGCCAGAGAGGCGGCAGATTTTATCGGGGCAGAGCATACGGAGGTCATTATGACCAGAGAAGAGGTGCTGGAGGCTCTTGAGGAGGTTATTGAAGCGCTTGGCACCTATGATATCACCACTATCCGTGCCAGCATGGGCATGTATCTGGTGTGCAGGGCAATTCACAGAGATACGGATCTGAAGGTACTGCTGACCGGAGAGATCTCAGATGAGCTGTTCGGTTACAAGTATACAGACTTTGCACCCGGGGCAGAGGCATTCCAGGAGGAAGCGGCAAAGCGTATCCGGGAGCTTTACTGTTATGATGTGCTGCGTGCAGACCGGTGCCTGGCGGCGAACAGCCTGGAGGCAAGGGTTCCCTTTGGCGATCTGGATTTTGTCCGTTATGTGATGTCGATTGATCCGGCGAAAAAGCTGAACGCCTATGGAAAGGGAAAATATCTGCTGAGAAAAGCGTTCGAAGAAGACCATATCCTGCCGGAGCATATTCTGTGGAGAGAGAAAGCAGCCTTCAGCGACGCAGTAGGGCACAGTATGGTAGATGATCTGAAGGCATATGCGGAGACTCTTTATACGGATGAGGAGTACGAAGCTCTTCGGAAAAAATATGATCATGCACAGCCGTTTACCAGGGAAAGCCTGATGTACCGGGAGATTTTTGAAAAATATTATCCGGGACAGGCGCAGATGATCCCGGATTTCTGGATGCCGAACAAGGCATGGGAGGGCTGTAACGTGGATGACCCCAGCGCACGTGTTTTGAAAAATTACGGAGACAGCGGAAAGTAATGCTTGCATTTTGTCTGAAAATGCGTTATAATAACGAGCGTTATCGGGGTATGGCTCAGTTTGGCTAGAGCGCACGGCTGGGGGCCGTGAGGTCGCAGGTTCGAATCCTGTTACCCCGATGTTATGGCTGCAGGAGCAGCCACGCTCCAAAGGGGTCTGTGTGTGCAGGCTCCTTTTTTTAAAAGTTATACAAAATTCTTACGAGGAGTACAGGTGATATGAAAAAAATACCATTTGTCACAAAGGCACAGATTGAAGAGATCGTAAAGACATATCCGACCCCGTTCCATATCTATGACGAGAAGGGGATCCGCGAGAATGTGAAAGCTCTCTGCGAGGCATTTTCCTGGAATAAAGGATATAAGGAATATTTTGCGGTAAAGGCAACTCCCAATCCGTTTCTGATGCAGCTTCTGCATGAATATGGCTGCGGAACGGACTGTTCTTCCATGGCGGAGCTGGTGCTGTCAGAGGCAGCGGGCATTACAGGAAAGGATATTATGTTTTCTTCCAACGATACGCCGGTGGAGGAGTTCGCATACTGTGAGAAGCTGGGAGGAATCATCAATCTGGATGATATCACCCATATTGAGGCGGTGGAGAAGTCCGTGGGCTATCTGCCGGAAACTATGAGCTGCCGTTATAATCCGGGCGGATATTTTACCATGAGCAACGGTATCATGGACAACCCGGGGGACTCCAAATACGGCATGACGGAAGCGCAGATCGTGGAAGCCTTTCGGATCATGAAGGAAAAGGGAGTAAAGAACTTCGGAATCCATGCATTTCTGGCAAGCAATACGGTAACCAATGAGTATTATCCGATGCTGGCAAAGGTATTGTTCGAGCTTGCCGTGAAGCTGAAAAAGGAGACCGGAGCACACATCACCTTCATTAATCTGTCCGGCGGGATCGGTATTCCCTATACACCGGATCAGGAGCCCAATGATATTCGTGTGATCGGAGAAGGTGTGCGGAAGGTATATGAGGAGGTGCTTGTTCCGGCAGGCATGGATGATGTGGCGCTCTGCACGGAGCTGGGACGTTTCATGATGGGACCCTATGGCGGTCTTGTGACCAGGGCAATCCATGAAAAGCATACCCATAAGGAATATGTGGGTGTGGACGCGTGTGCGGCGAATCTGATGAGACCGGCGATCTACGGCGCATATCATCACATTACGGTGCTCGGCAGGGAGGATGAGGCATGTGATCAGGTCTATGACGTGACCGGATCTCTCTGTGAGAACTGCGATAAGTTCGCCATCGACAGAAAGCTTCCGAAGATCGAGAAGGGAGATTATCTGTTCATCCATGATGCCGGTGCACACGGGCATTCCATGGGATATAACTACAATGGAAAATTAAGATCCGCAGAGCTGCTCCTTCGGGAGGATGGTTCTGTACAGCTGATCCGCAGAGCGGAGACACTGAAGGATTACTTTGCAACCTTTGACTGCTTTGAGATCGGAGACAGATTAAAAGAACTGGTGAAATAATTTTGCTTGCACTTTGAGGGAACCTATGGTAAGATATGAGAGTTGAATGCGCAGGAGTGGCGGAATGGCAGACGCATCAGACTCAAAATCTGACGAGGGTGACTTCGTGTGGGTTCAAGTCCCATCTCCTGCATAAAAAGCCTCGATGATATCGGGGCTTTTTTCTGTATATGGTATTTGTACTGCTCCCTTGCATTCAAAGGGGGCATTTGTTACAATATCTGCAAAGAGCAGGAATGCAGTATCGAGGTTTTTCTGCGCAGGGAGACAGGAGCAGGTACTATGAACTGTAAGGAAGTGCAGCGTCTTTTAGTTCCCTATATTAACGGGGGACTGGAGGAGAAGGAAGAAGAGGAATTTGTAAAGCATGTCCGTCATTGTCCGGAGTGTTATGAAGAGCTGGAGGTCTATGCGACAGTATTTGCAGGCATCCGGCAGCTGGACGGTGCGGAGGAGGAGATCGATTACCGGACGCTGGTAGAGGATTCGCTGACCCATTCGGAGGAGGATGTGAGAGACGAGCGTTTCCTGGATACGTATATGTTTGTGCTGCGGACGGCAGCGACGGTCGTGCTGGTTTATATGATGATGAGGTGGTTTTTCTGATGAGTGAGAAAATTGTATTGATTGATGGTCACAGTATCATCAACCGGGCTTTCTACGGGGTACCGGACCTGACCAATGCAGAAGGGCTGCATACCAACGGGATCTATGGATTTTTAAATATCATGTTCCGCATACTGGATGAGGAAAAGCCAGACTATCTGGCGGTTGCCTTTGATCTGAAGGCGCCTACCTTCCGGCATCAGATGTACGAGGCCTATAAGGGGACCAGAAAGGGGATGCCGGATGAGTTAAGAGAGCAGGTCCCGGTGTTAAAGGAGCTGCTCACTGCCATGAAGATCCCTCTTCTGACGCTGGAGGGCTTTGAGGCGGATGACCTGCTTGGAACCATTGCCAGAAGGAGTGAAAAGCGGGGCATGGAAGCGGTGGTGGTATCCGGAGACCGGGATCTTCTGCAGCTTGCCACGGATAAGGTGCTGATCCGTATGCCAAGGACGAAGCGGGGAACCACAGAGATCGAGAACTATCATACCCAGGATGTGCTGGATGCCTATCAGGTGACCCCGGCACAGATCATTGAGCTGAAGGCGCTCATGGGAGATTCTTCCGATAACATTCCCGGAGTGCCGGGCATCGGAGAGAAGGGAGCCACCGGGCTTATCGTAGCATATGGAAATATAGAGAATGCCTATGCACATGCGGATGAGATCAGGGCAAAGCGCACCAGAGAGGCTTTGAAGGAGCATTATGACATGGCGGTCATGAGCAAAAAGCTTGCGACCATCTGCGTGGAGGCTCCGGTGGAGCTTGACTGGGAGGAGGCAAGACTTACCAATCTGTACACGCCGGAGGCATATGAGTGGTGCAAAAAGCTGAACTTTAAGAAGCTTCTGGACCGTTTTGAACGGACGGAGGAGCTGGCACAGAGAGAACCGGAGGCAGAGCGGATCACGGATTTTGCAGAAGCGGAGGAGCTGTTCCAAAAAGCGGAACAGAAGGAGATGATCGCCTTTGAGCTGTGCCGTCAGCCGCAGGAGACAGGACTTTCGCTGGCATTGTCCGGCACCGAGGTCTATTATATCGCGGCGGAAGGCTTTCTTACGGAGGATTATCTCATGAGCCGCCTGGAGCAGGTGGTGGAGCGGGTTCCCGTGTGCGCGGCTTCTGATGTGAAGAAGATATTGAAGTATATCGGACCGAAGAACCGGAAGCATCTGTTTGATGTGGAGATCGCCGCTTATCTGGTAAATCCGCTGATGAGCAGCTATGCCCATGAGGATCTGGGCAGACCCTACGCGGCGCTGACCACCTGGCAGAAGGTGTCCGGGCTTGTGGAGAAGCTTCAGGAGACCGGGATGCGCAGTCTGTTCGACGAGATCGAGATGCCGCTGGTATTTACGCTCTATGACATGGAGCAGGCGGGGATCCGGGTCAATGCAGAGGCGCTGAAGGCATATGGGGAAGCGCTGGTGGGCAGGATAGAGGAGCTGGAGCAGATGATCCACACAGCGGCAGGAGAAGTCTTTAATATCAATTCTCCCAAGCAGCTGGGCGTGATCCTTTTTGAAAAGCTGGGGCTGCCCAACGGAAAGAAGACGAAAACCGGATATTCCACCTCGGCGGAGGTGCTGGATAAGCTGGCTCCGGAATACCCTATTGTAAAGGATATTCTGGAATACCGTCAGCTGACCAAGCTCAAATCCACCTATGCGGACGGTCTTGCCGGATGCATTGCAGAGGACGGGCGTATCCACAGCAGCTTTAACCAGACGATCACGGCGACCGGAAGGATCAGCAGTACAGAGCCGAACCTGCAGAATATTCCGGTGCGGATGGAGCTGGGACGTCTGATCCGCAAGGTGTTCATCCCGGAGGAGGGCTGTATCTTCGTGGACGCGGACTATTCCCAGATCGAGCTTCGCGTGCTGGCGCATATGTCAGGGGATGAGAAGCTGATCGAGGCATACCGGCAGGCGGAGGACATCCATCGGATCACGGCGTCGGAGGTATTCCATGTGCCCTTTGAAGAGGTGACGCCTCTTCAGAGACGGAATGCAAAGGCGGTCAACTTCGGTATTGTCTACGGCATCAGCTCCTTTGGTCTGAGTCAGGATCTGAGCATTTCCACAAAGGAAGCGAAGGAGTATATTGAGCGGTATTTTGAGACCTATCCGGGCATCAAGAGCTTTCTGGACGGTCTGGTGGACAGCGGGAAGGAGCAGGGCTATGTGACTACCATGTACGGCAGGCGCAGACCCATACCGGAGCTGAAGTCCGCAAACTTCATGCAGCGCTCCTTTGGAGAGCGGGTGGCGATGAATTCCCCGATCCAGGGAACTGCAGCGGATATTATCAAGATCGCCATGATCCGTGTGCATGACCGCCTGAAGGAGGAAGGGCTTCAGTCCCGTCTGATCCTGCAGGTACACGATGAGCTGCTCATTGAGGCGCGGAAGGAAGAGGCACAGCAGGTGGAGCGGATCCTCCGGGAGGAGATGCAGCAGGCGGCAGAGCTGAAGGTTCCTCTGGAGATCGACATGCACAGAGGAGAAAACTGGTACGAGGCGAAGTAGATGAGAATAATCGGTATCACCGGAGGTGTGGGAGCCGGGAAAAGCACCGTACTGGATTACTTAAGAGAGCAGTATAAAGCGGAAGTGATCCAGGCGGATGAGATCGGACATGAGGTTATGGAGCCGGGTGAGGAAGCCTATGGACGGATCGTGGAGCTGTTCGGCGGAGAGATCCTTCGGGAGGATGAAAGCATCGACCGGAGCAGACTGGCTTCCATTGTCTTTTCGGATAAGGAAAAGCTGCACGCACTGAACGGAATCGTGCATCCGGCAGTGAAGGAGGAGATCTTAAGACGGATCGAGACCTTCCGGAGGGCGGGCAGACCCTGTGTGGCAGTGGAGGCGGCATTATTTCTGGAAGAAAAATATGATGCATTCTGCCATGAAACATGGTATATTTATACGAATGAGGAACAAAGGCGGAGGCGGCTTGAAAGCTCCAGGGGATATACGTCTGAGCGGATCGACAGTATCCTTCGGAACCAGAAAAGCCATCAGGAGTTTCTGGCAAGGTGTCAGTTCGTCATTGACAATAACAAAACGGCGGAGGAGACCCGCCGTCAGATAGATAAAAGGATGAGACAGTAGATGAGATTGTGCAGTATTGCCAGCGGAAGCAGTGGGAACTGCATCTATACAGGCAGTGAAAATACCCATCTTTTGGTGGATGCGGGAATCAGTGCAAAAAAGATCGAGGCAGGACTTCGGGAGCTTGAGGTGGAAGGCAGAGATATTCAGGGTCTTCTGATCACCCATGAACACTCGGATCATATCAAGGGAGCAGGGATCCTTGCCCGCAGATATGGCTTCCCTATTTATGCCACGGAGGGAACCATCAGCCAGATGAAGGGAATGTCCACACTGGGGAAGATCGATGAGAGCCTGTATCATACGATCCGGGCAGATGAGCCTTTCTGTATCGGTGACATGGAGATCGAGCCCTTCCATATCTCCCATGATGCGGCTGATCCGGTGGCTTACCGGTTCCGGTGCGGAGAGAAGAGCGCGGCGGTGGCAACGGATATGGGCGTTTACAACGATTATATTGTGGAGCATCTGAAGGATCTGGACGTGCTGCTTCTGGAAGCAAACCATGATATCCAGATGCTGCAGGTGGGTCCCTACCCTTATCCTCTGAAGCAGAGGATACTGGGAGACCGGGGACATCTGTCCAACGAGAGTGCAGGACAGTTATTATGCAGGATCCTTCATGACCATATGAAGAAAATCTATCTGGGGCATCTCAGTAAGGAAAATAATTATGCAGAGCTGGCGTATGAGACGGTGAAGCTGGAGATTCAGCTGAACCCGGTACAGTATGGACCGGCGGATTTTGATATTCAGGTGGCGGACCGTGACGGCTGCTCCGGTATCTGCGAATTTTAGGAGGAAAAGACAGATGAAAAAATTGATCATTACTGTAGTAGGACATGATACGGTGGGCATTATCGCAAGAGTATGTACTTATCTGGCAGAGAAGCAGGTGAATATCCTGGACATTTCCCAGACGATCGTAGACGGATATTTCAATATGATGATGGTCGTGGATGCGGGAAAGACAGAGGATGTGACGGTGCTGTCTCAGGAGCTTGCGAAGGTTGGCGAGGAGATCGGAGTTGTGATCCGCTGCCAGCATGAAGACATCTTCAATATGATGCACAGAATCTAATCCATCGGCTAAGACAGGAGTGAAAACATGATTAATTTAGGTGAAGTACTCGAGACGAATAAGATGATCGATCAGGAGAATCTGGACGTACGTACCATTACGCTCGGCATCAGCCTTCTGGACTGCATCGATTCCGATCTGGAGACATTAAAGAAGAACATATATAATAAGATCACGACAACGGCGAAGGATCTGGTGGCTACCGGAAAAGCCATTGAGGGACAGTTTGGGATCCCCATCGTGAATAAAAGAATCTCCGTTACTCCTATTGCTCTGATCGGAGGCTCTGCATGTAAGACTTCTGATGATTATGTGGAGCTTGCCAGGGTGCTGGACGAGGCGGCAAAGACCGTAGGAGTGAACTTTTTAGGAGGATTTTCCGCTCTGGTGTCCAAAGGGATGACCAGAAGCGACAAGCTTTTGATGAGGGCGATTCCGAAGGCGCTTGCCGTGACCGAGCGGGTGTGCAGCTCTGTCAATGTGGGTTCCACCAAGACCGGAATCGACATGGACGCGGTAAAGCTCATGGGAGAGATCATTAAGGAAGCGGCAGAGCTTACGAAGGACAGCGATTCTCTGGGCTGTGCGAAGCTGGTGGTATTCTGCAATGCACCGGATGACAATCCGTTCATGGCAGGTGCATTCCATGGAGTGACAGAGGCAGATGCCATCATCAATGTGGGTGTCAGCGGACCGGGCGTTGTGAAGACAGCTCTGTCCAAGGTAAGAGGAGAGAACTTTGAGGTGCTGTGCGAGACCATCAAGAAGACCGCATTTAAGGTGACACGTGTGGGTCAGCTTGTGGCACAGGAGGCATCCAGACGTCTGGGCATTCCCTTTGGCATCATTGACCTTTCTCTGGCGCCGACTCCGGCAATTGGCGACAGTGTGGCAGAGATCCTGGAGGAGATCGGTCTGGAATATGCAGGTGCGCCGGGAACTACGGCTGCCCTTGCACTCTTAAACGATCAGGTGAAGAAGGGCGGCGTTATGGCCTCCTCCTATGTGGGCGGACTGAGCGGCGCATTTATCCCGGTCAGTGAGGACCAGGGTATGATCGATGCGGTGCAGGCAGGAGCGCTGACGCTGGAGAAGCTGGAAGCTATGACCTGTGTGTGCTCTGTGGGGCTTGATATGATCGCAATCCCGGGAGATACGAAAGCGACCACCATCTCCGGTATTATTGCAGATGAGATGGCAATCGGTATGGTGAATCAGAAGACGACCGCAGTGCGTCTCATTCCGGTCATCGGAAAAGGTGTGGGAGAGATGGTGGAATTCGGAGGACTTCTGGGTTATGCGCCGATCATGCCGGTAAATCCCTATTCCTGCGATGCGTTTGTGAACCGCGGCGGAAGGATCCCGGCTCCGATCCACAGCTTTAAGAATTAGGGGGCGGTGCGATGGGTTCCCTGTTTTCACTGGATGGTCCTGTGGCGCGCGTGCTTGGGCGCGCTGCGGATTTTCTGATATTAAGTCTTCTGTGGGTGGTTTTTTCCATTCCGCTGATTACACTGGGGGCGTCCACTACGGCGCTCTATACCATGACTCTGCGTATGGTGCGGGATGAGGACGGCAAGCTGATCGAGGGCTTCTGGAATGCGTTCCGGTCGAACTTTAAGCAGGCGACGGTGATCCATCTGATCCTGACCGCAGTGACCGTGCTGCTCTGGATATACTGGAGAGCGGTGAGCGCACTGGATGGAAGCCTCAGGATGGTCTTCACGGCAGTGTTCGGACTGTTTCTGCTGCAGTGGCTTCTGGTGGTGCAGTTCATCTATCCGGTACTGGCGCGTTTCCAGAACAGTGTTTTGAATATCCTGAAAAATGCATGGGTCATGGCAGTGTCCGGTCTCCCGTACTTTCTCGTATCACTGGTATTCACAGGGCTTCCCCTCTGGACGCTTCTGCTGAATACGAATCTGTTCGTGATGATCCTGCCTTTGTGGATCTTCATGGGTCCGGGACTGATCGCCTGGCTGAACAGCTTCCTGTTCCATCAGTGCTTTAAAAAATATATTCCGGAGGAAGAAGAGACGGAAGAGATCTTTTAGATGGTTGTAAATAAACAGAAAATGATAAAGAGCTGTAAAATTCTACGTTGAAATTTACAGCTCTTTATGTATAATACCCTTGTACACTGAGGGTAATAAAAAGCAATTGACAAAATACATTCTGTGTACTAGAATAATATATAAGATGTTGAGGGTGAAAGACATTAAGACCTCTGTAATTCATTTGCAAATGCAGTCTGGCGATTCGCCGTGTTTTCAGAAGAAAAAATTAAATACAGGCGGAAACCCGGCGGACTGATCACCCCTGCAATTCTGCCAAAGGAGGATTATGGGGAAGATCAACAATGAACTTAAACTATGTGCAGGATTATAAACTGAATCTGGTGAATATGTATGACCTGGAACATGCAGAGAGCTGTGAGGGGCAGTTGAAATATGTGCTGAAACTGCTGCAATTAGATCAGGATAAGCGGGCAATCTGTGAAGAGATTTCAGGAAATTCCGAGTACCGGAACTTAAGACCAGAGACCGGGAAGGTTATATCTGTGCTATTGGGGAGCAGCAAAATCGAAGAATACATGAAAGAACAATATGACAAAGAAGGAGGAAGTGCAGATATGTGTAAAGCGTTGGAGGATTTGGAGAGAGAAGCAAAGCAGCAAGGAAAAGTCGAGGGAAAAATAGAGGGAAAAATAGAGGGAGTCAACTCTCTTATGCAGAAGCTTGGAGTGGATATGGAAAAGGCATGTGAGCTGATTGGGATTACGGCAGAGGAATATTCACGTATGGAAGCTTTGAAATAGCTGGATAAAGCCGCGCTTGAGGCGATCAAGCGTGGCTTTTTGTGTGGGATTTTTACAAAAATATATTGCAAAAAACTAAAAATATAGTTATAATATATACAAGAACTAAAAAAGTAGTTACAAGGAGGCGAATCCATTGATTTTAAATGAACTGACCCATTCAGAGCTGATGGTTATGAAAAGCGTGTGGGATATGGGAGACGAGGTTTCGTTGTCTGAGATCGTGGAGCATGTGAACGCACAGTTTGAGAAGGACTGGAAGCCCCAGACAGTATCCACCTTTCTGACCAAGCTGGTAAAAAAGAACTATCTGCAGCTGGAGCGGAAGGGAAAGAGCTGGGTATACCGGATCCTGATATCTGCAGAGCAGTATCAGGAGTATGAGATGACCGGCTTCTTTCGATTCTGGGGCAGAGGCAGTGTGGGCAGGACTCTGACTGCACTTCTGAGGGAGGAAGAGATAGAGAAAGATGAGATTGCGAAGCTGAGGAGTCTTCTGGATGAGATGGATGACGATACTGTTCTATAATGTGATATTAAATGCGGTCTCCGGCACCCTGATCTTTGGAGTATGGAGCATCTGTAAACGGATCTGGGAGAAGAAAGGACAGTATGATGTGCTGTACAACTGTCTGAAGGTCGTTCTGGCAGCCTTTCTTCTTCCCATAGGGTGGCTTTATCTTTTTTTCAT
>JAHABX010000011.1 GCA_018376135.1 Clostridiales bacterium
CGTCTGAGTGAGGACGAAGAGGTTCAACGGCTGTACTATTTAAGACGAAAAGCGCAGCTGGATCATGATTGGATGATGTACTGTATGAAGCAGGAAGGTTTGGAGGCTGGCAGACTGGAAGGTATCGAGACTGGCAGGCTGGAGGGCGAAATGCGTCTTGGAAAACTGATCCTCCGGCTTACGGAGGACGGACGGCATGAGCTGATCCCAAAAGCTGCCTCTGACCCGGAGTTTCGGCAGAATTTATTGAAGGAATACGGACTTATCTGACAGGCATAAAGAGGAGGGGGCGCTGCAAAACAGGTGATTGCTCACCTATGGAGCAGCGCTCCCTTTTTGCCCCCTAAAACAGAAAAAACCGGAAGGATTCCTGAAATAAAAGGATTCCATCCGGATTTTTTCATATGCATCTTTTCAGATCACAATATTTTTTTATCCTCGCTTAAACAGCGGTGTAGAATAATATCGGTCTCCGCTGTCAGGCAGCAGCGCAACGATCGTCTTTCCCGCATATTCCGGCTTCTGTGCATAGGACAGTGCCGCAGACAGAGCTGCGCCGGAGGTGATACCTACCAGCATTCCTTCCTTTTCTGCCAGAAGCTTCGCCGCCTCATACGCTTCTTCCTCTCCTGCCAGATAGATCTCATCATAAAGCTCCGTATCCAGGATCTCCGGTATAAAGCCTCCGCCGATCCCCTGCAGACCATGAGCTCCGGCTTCCCCGCCGGACAACACCGGGGAATTGACCGGTTCGATGGCAATCACCTTTACATCCGGCTTCTTTTCCTTCAGGTATCTGCCCGTTCCGGTCAGTGTTCCTCCCGTACCAACGCCTGCAATAAAAAGATCAACCTGCCCTTCGGTATCCTTCCAGATCTCCGGACCGGTGGTCTCGTAATGCGCCCTTGCATTTGCCGGGTTCACAAACTGTCCCGGAATAAAGCTGCCGGGAATCTCTCCGGAGAGCTCCCTGGCCCGGGCGATGGCTCCCGCCATTCCCTTACTTCCTTCTGTCAGCACCACCCGAGCTCCATATGCCTTCAGTATGTTCCGGCGCTCCTCACTCATGGTCTCCGGCATGGTCAGGATCAGCTGATAGCCCCGGGCTGCTGCCAGAGAAGCCAGACCAATCCCTGTATTTCCCGATGTGGGCTCGATGATCACCGCACCCGGCTTTAAGAGACCTCTTGCCTCTGCATCATCCAGCATGGATCTGGCAGCACGGTCCTTGACACTGCCTGCCGGGTTCAGATACTCCATTTTACAGAGCACCCTTGCCTGAAGCTTTCGCTCCCGCTCAAGATTACATACTTCTACTAACGGTGTATTTCCAATCAATTGCTCCGCACTTTTATAGACTGCCATCTGCCTTTCCTCCATTCTTCGCTTCTGCAGGAAACTGCTTCACCTGCTCCTGCTTTTACATGGTTACAAATATAAATTTCAGCGTAAACAGTACCGCAATCACTGTGATCATCAGATCATTCTTTCTGTATTTTCCGGTAAAAACAGAAATCAGCACGTATGCGATGGATGCAATACCGATACCATTGGAAATAGAATAGGTCATGGGCATCATAAACAGCGCAAGGAATGCCGGGATCGCGGAGCGCATCTCGCTCATATCCACCTTTGCAAAATTCTTCACCATCAGAACGCCCACATAGATCAGCGCCGGTGCGGTAGCCGCACTTGGGATAATGGAAGCCAGCGGACTTAAAAACAGACATACTGCAAAGCAGATCGCAGTCACAAGGCTGGTAAGACCGGTTCTGCCGCCTGCCGCCACACCTGCTGCGGACTCTACAAAGGTAGTACAGGTTGAAGTACCAAGCACTGCTCCTGCCACAGTTGCAACAGAATCTGCAGTCATCGCTTTGCTTACATTGACAGGATCTCCGTTCTCATCCAGCATATCCGCCTGTGCTGCAGTTCCGTAAAGTGTACCTACCGTATCGAACATATCCACCAGACAGAAGGTAATGATCAGGATCACTGCACTGAACACGCCTCCGATATGCGGTCCCACAAATGCATTCTTCCACGCGTCCGCACTGAAAAGTCCGGTGATTCCAATTGCACCGAAATCACGGAAGGACTGTCCGATATTGCTCAGATCCATGGTCGGGACCGTACCCGTCAGCACGTAATAGATCACCGTTGAGATCAGAATACCGATGATCACAGAACCCTTCACCCGATGCTGCTCCAGAATACCAATGACCAGAAGTCCTGCCAGTGCAGTCAGTGCAGGCGCAACTGCGGCCCACTCTCCTCCGTGAATGTCCACAAACTGTACCAGTGTATACTGGTTCGCCTGAATGATTCCCGCATTCTGTGCACCAATAAACGCAATAAACAGTCCGATACCGGCCGGAATAGACTTCTTCAGACAATCCGGCATGGTCTTGGCAATATACTCTCTGGCGCCTGTCAGGGACAGCGTCAGGAAAACAATACCGGACAGGAAGATGATCACCATACCCGTATGATATCCCTCGATCACATCTACCCCTGCAAAATACGCACCTGACACAAAGCAGGTACAGAAAAATGCATTCAGTCCCATACCGCATGCCTGTGCAAACGGAAGCTTCGCATAGAATGCCATCAGAAGCGTACCAATGACAGCTGCAAGAATGGACGCAATATATACTGCATTCCAGATCTGCCCCAGTGCTGCTCCGTCTGCTCCCAGCGCTGCCAGCCATCCGTTGGCTCCATCCGCCGCAATCTGATTCGGATTCACAAAAATAATATATGCCATTGCAAAAAAGGTGGTAAGACCCGCCGCAATCTCCGTCCGAATCGTTGAATTTCTCTCTGTAATTCCAAAAAACCGATCCATATTCACTTTCTCCTCTCGTTTCTTTATCGGTCGTATCCGCGCTCTGACACGCGAAATCTATGATAAAACGCACGGATACTTATACCTTCTGTACCCGATACCGTTTATCCAGAATCTCTGCCAGCTCCTCACCCGGCTCAAAGCAGATCACATGTACCCCCTTTTCTGTGTTTACCTTCATAACACAGCAGACAGCCCCGGCTCTTCCGGAAGAATAGTCCCGGGTGATCTTTCCAAGTCGAACCGCATCTTCTTTCCTGCCCACATGAAAACCCGCAACCTCCTTCATCTCACACAGAAATTTTCTCTTTCTGCGCTGCTTCTGATAGATTGCAGATATCTCCAGCGTACCATCCAGATAAATTGTCTCATATTCCTTCTGAAACCCCAGTCTGGACAAAAGCCCGCTCTGAACCTTCACTGCGTATTCACTGTAATTCTCGTTCATCTAAAAACCCCTTTCCCGCAAATAAATACCCGGGACATATGCCCGGGTATTTATTTTTCTTACATAATCTCTTTGATCCATCCCTCTGGCGCTTTGATCCGTCCCATCTGGATACCGGTCAGCGTATCATACAGCTTCCTGGTTACCGGTCCCATCTCATCCATGCCGCTTGGCAGACAGATCTCTGTATCATGGTCTACGATCTTGCCCACCGGAGAGATCACTGCTGCGGTTCCGCACAGACCTGCCTCTGCGAAATCCTTCAGCTCTTCCTTATTGACCGGACGTTCTTCCACTTCCATTCCCAGATAATCTCTGGCAACCACCATCAGAGAACGACGGGTAACAGACGGAAGGATACTACCGGACTTCGGAGTTACAAACTTTCCATCCCTGGTTATGAACATGAAGTTCGCTCCACCGGTCTCTTCCACGTAAGTTCTGGAAGCCGGATCCAGATACAGATTCTCATCAAATCCCTTATTGTGCGCATCTACGATATTATAAAGACTCATGGCATAATTCAGTCCTGCCTTGATGTCTCCGGTTCCATGAGGCGCTGCACGATCCACATCAGATACACGGATCGTGATCGGCTTTGCACCGCCCTTGAAGTACGGTCCTACCGGTGTGGTAAACACACGGAACTGATACTCTGTCGCCGGCTTCACTCCGATAATTGCATCACTGCCGAACATATACGGACGAATATATAAGGTTGCTCCGCTTCCGTATGGAGGAACAAATGCCGCATTCGCTCTTACCGTCTCAACAACCGCTTCTACAAAACGCTCCTCCGGGAACACCGGCATCTGCAGTCTTCTGCAGGAATCTGCCATACGCTTTGCATTCAGGTCCGGACGGAAGGTTACGACCCTGCCATCCTCCGTTGTATATGCCTTGATTCCCTCAAAGCAGGTCTGTGCATACTGAAGTACACATGCACATTCATTGATGACGATCTTCTCGTCGTCGATCAGTGCGCCTTCATCCCATGCACCATTCTTAAAGTTCGCTACAAACCTCTTATCTGTCTTTGTATAGGCAAAGCCAAGGTTACCCCAGTCGATATTTTTCTTTTCCATAACACCAGTATCCTTTCCTATGTATAGTATAATCATGTCTGCGATGACTTATCGTTTTCATAATACGCTTTTCAGAAACCAGTGTCAAGACAGCATTGAAATCCGTACAAAAAAGGCAGGTCTCCCTGCCTTTTTGCTGTCTACAGATACTGCTCCACGATGGCCTGCATCCGCGCCCACTTTTCTTCCATATCCTTCACCATGCGGAACTGAGTCCTGCAGCGGTCCAGATTGTGCTCCGGACGATGGATCTTGAAGTAATGATCTCCCTCCAGATAGTCTGTCAGAAAACGGATACCGCATTCCAGCGTCATCAGCTTCGCTCCCATCGGAAGCATCAGGATCTCCTTCTCTGTAAGGGAGCCCCCGCATCCCTCAATATAACCCTTTGTATACAGGGCGAACAGATCCAGATCGATGGATATCCTGGACAGGTCCTTCTCATCCTCAGCTCCGGTATTCGCACCAAAGCGGATGGAATCACCGTAATCATAAAGTGCAGAACCCGGCATAACCGTATCCAGGTCAATGACGCAGATGCCTTTTCCGGTCTCGTTGTCGATCATAATGTTATTCAGCTTCGTGTCATTGTGAGTAACCCGCAGCGGAATATCTCCTGCTGCCAGCATATCACAAAGCACATGGCAGTCATCCTCCCGCTCCAGTACGAACTGAATCTCCTCCTGAACCTCTGCCGCACGCTGACATGCATCTGCTTCCAGTGCCTTCTTGAACTTCTCCAGACGGTCTACGGTATTGTGGAAATCCGGAATCGTCTCATGCAGGCTGGCTGCCGGGAAACTGGACAGAAGCTTCTGGAAATGTCCGAATGCAACTGCACTCTCATAGAAATCCTCCGGCTTCTCTACTGCATCATAACTGGATGCATCCTCTACAAAACGGTACATACGCCAGTAGGTGCCGCCCTCTGTTACGTAAAATGGCCTGACTTCTCTTGTCTGGATCACATTCAGAGCTTCCCTTTCAGGATCCCCGCCGCTCTCACGAATCCTTTCCTGCAGAAAATCAGTCACGTTCACCACGTTCTCCATCAAACCCACCGGGTCCTTGAAGATCTCATGGTTCATTCTCTGCAGAATATATCTTTTATCCTTCCCTGCCTCCATGGAACAGGTCAGTAAAAAGGTATCGTTGATGTGTCCGCTTCCGTGAGGTTCAATGCTCTCCATTTTCCCCTCTATCTGAAAACAGTCTGCGATCTGCAGCAATTCTTTCTTCTCCATACTCATAGCCTCTCCTTCCGAACAGATACTTCACCCTTCATGCCTTCGCATAACCTGACGATAATTTCATTATAGAGATGCATGTCCGAAAAGTCTTTATCTTTTCTGATATGGTTTTTGCATTTTTGATTTTTTTGTATAATATGCCCAAATTATATTTTGCTTTTTTTGCATTTTTGTATTACTATATTATCAAATGAGCTTTCGGATTTGCACAATTGTCTCATTTTCACAAAAGGGAGGTTTACAGATGGATTACAGAGGAATTCGTCCCCATGACGTGCTGAAGATTGAAGAGATCTTTTCCATTCATTATTTTGAATACATGAGTGATTTCTATTTTTCAGGAGAGAGCCACGACTTCTGGGAATTTTTATGCGTGGATAAGGGAGCCGTGGACGTGTATGCCGGCGACCGCTTTTACTCTCTGAAAAAGGGTGACATCATTTTCCATAAGCCCAATGAATTTCATAATGTAAAAGCCAACGGAGAGGTCGCCCCCAATCTGGTAGTAATGTCCTTCTCCTGCACTTCTCCTGCCATGTCCTTCTTCGAAGAGAAGGTCTTGAAGATCAGTGAATCCGAACGGGTCCTTTTGGGACAGATCATCCAGGAAGCCCGGGGCGCCTTTGACGGCAGGATCAACGATCCGTATCTGGAGCAGCTGATACGCGCAGAGGATCCGCCCTTTGCCTGCGAACATCTGATACGGATCTATCTGGAACAGCTTCTGATCCAGATGATACGGCGCTACATGGTCCATACCACCCAGATCAGTCCTCCTATTGTCAAATCCATCAAGCAGAAGGCTGACGGAGAGCTGTTCAACCAGGTTCTCGCATATATGGAGGAACACATCCGCGAAAGCATCTCCATCGAACAGATCTGCAGAAGCAATTCCGTGGGACGCTCTCAGCTTCAGAAGCTGTTTCGTACCCGAAGCGGCTTTGGCGCCATCGAATACTTCTCGCGTATGAAGATCGATCTTGCAAAGCAGATGATACGGGAGAATCACTACAACTTCACGCAGATTGCGGATGCGCTGGGATTCTCATCCATTCATTACTTTTCCCGGCAGTTCAAACGGGTATCCGGCATGACGCCATCCGAATATGCGTCCTCCATACAGCTTCTCTCTGACCGCCCCAGGTAGGCGGTCTTTTTATCCCCACAGCTCCTGCGGGTAACAGCCCTGATCCTTCAGATCCTGGATCGCCTTCACAACTACCGGCTTATCCTCCTTATAGGTAACTCCATACCATCTGTCTCTGGACTTCAGTACAGTTACCTCCGCTTTCTCTTCGCGGATCAGCTCATCTACCACGAACGGAAGGAAATACTCACATTTCAGCGGATTCTTTGGAAGGTTCTCCTGCAGGAAGGAAGCGAATCTGGCGTTCAGCTCCGGCAGCATGCTTCTGGAAAATCCCCACATATTCATGGATACGATTGCCTCTTCAGGAAGCCCGGTCCAGGTGACACCATCATCCTCGGTATATGCCGGACCATTTTCCCTGCGCTCAATACGGGTACGCTCAACGATCTTGGTCAGCTTACTGTCTGCATCTGTCTCGCAGACACCGCGTGCCACGTGACCGTTCTCTGTCAGCGTATTTTTCAGAAGATAACCTACCATGGTATACTGGTACTTTTCCTCATCCCCATGAGTCGTAAGGAAATCATAGATCATCTGGAATGCCTGCTGTCCATAGTAATCATCTGCATTGATCACTGCAAACGGTCCGTCAATGGCAGACAGACAGGAAAGCACCGCATGTCCGGTTCCCCATGGCTTCACTCTTCCCTCCGGAACCTCAAAGCCTTCCGGCAGATTATGAAGATCCTGGAATACATATTCCACCTGGATCTGCTTCTCCATACGATTACCGATGCTCTCACGGAAATCTGCTTCGTTCTCTTTCTTAATGATAAACACGACCTTCTCAAATCCTGCCTTCACTGCATCATAAATGGAAAAATCCATAATGATATGTCCCTGACTGTCGATGGGATCGATCTGCTTCAGACCTCCGTAACGACTTCCCATTCCTGCTGCCATAATCACCAATACCGGTTTATTCATAGTTTTCCCCTCCTGATTTTTCTGTTCTGCCGGGAAGTGCTCCCGGCTGTACCGTACTTTAAGTATAATCAGTTTTTCTCCATCCGACAAGAGCACGATAAGTGCTTTTTTTTATCAAAAAAGGCTGCCGCATACGCGACAGCCTTTGATCTTCACAGGATATTAAGACTATTCGTCTTATTCTGCTCCGTAAAGAGTTTTTAACTTGTTCAGATAAGAGTATCTTGCTTTTGCTTCGCTCTCGTTCTTAGCAAACAGCTGCTCAGCTCTCTCCGGATTTGCACGTTTCAGAGCATTGTAACGTACCTCTCCATCGAGGAATGCCTGATAATCTCCGGTAGGCTCCTTGGAGTCAAGGGAGAATGCATCCTTGCCTTCTGCAGCAAGAGCCGGATTGAATCTGAAGCAGTGCCAGTAACCAGCCTCAACAGCCAGAGCTTCCTCGGTCTGTGCCTTAGCCATACCCTTCTTGATACCATGGTTGATACATGGAGCGTAAGCGATGATCAGGGACGGACCCGGATATGCCTCTGCCTCTGCGATTGCCTTCACGCACTGATTGAAGTCAGCACCCATGGAAATCTGTGCAACATATACATAACCATAGCTCATAGCGATGGAAGCAAGGTCTTTCTTCTTCACATCCTTACCGCCTGCTGCGAACTGTGCGATCGCACCGGTAGGAGTAGCCTTGGAAGCCTGTCCGCCGGTATTGGAATAAACCTCGGTATCGAATACCATGATGTTGATGTCTTTGCCGGAAGCAAGTACGTGGTCAACACCGCCGAATCCGATATCGTAGCCCCATCCGTCACCACCGAAGATCCACTGGGACTTCTTAGCGAGGAATTCTTTGTCTTTCAGGATTGCTTTGCATACATCACACTCAGCACCTTCCAGAGCAGCAACCAGCTTATCCGTTGCAGTTCCGTTGGAAGCGCCGCATCCGAAGGTATCCAGCCACTCCTGAGCAGCAGCCTTTACATCTTCCTTCTCTGTATGAGCAGCTACATCCTCAACCTTTGCTTTCAGACCGTCACGGATCGCGTTCTGAGCAAGCAGCATACCATAACCGAACTCAGCCGCATCCTCGAATAAGGAGTTGGACCATGCCGGACCCTGTCCCTTCTGGTTCAGAGTATATGGTGTGGACGGTGAAGAGTTACCCCAGATGGAGGAACATCCCGTTGCGTTTGCGATGTACATTCTGTCACCGAATAACTGGGTGATCAGTTTTGCATAAGGAGTCTCACCACAGCCTGCACAAGCTCCTGAGAACTCAAGCAGCGGAGTCTTGAACTGAGATCCCTTTACTGTTGTCTCTTTGAATTTTGCGATGACATCTTCCTTCTCCGGAAGAGTTACTGCATAATCGAAGCCCTTCTGAAGATCCATATTTGCTTCCAGACCTTCCATAACAAGAGCCTTTGCACCCTTCTTGCCCGGGCAGACATTTGCACAGGAGCCGCATCCGGTACAGTCTAAGGAGGACATAACGATTGCAAACTTCTTCTCCGGCATACCGGTCATGTCAACCATCTTCATTCCTTCCGGAGCTGCTGCTGCTTCTTCAGCGGTCATAGCAACCGGACGGATAACAGCGTGCGGACATACGTAAGCACATCTGTTACACTGGATACAGTTCTCCGGCTGCCATACAGGAACGTTTACAGCAATACCGCGTTTCTCAAATGCAGAGGAACCGGACGGAGTTGTACCATCTACGTATTCATTAAATGCAGATACAGGCAGGCTGTTTCCTTCCTGAGCATTTACTTTGGACTGAATGTTGTTAACGAAATCAACAACGTCTTTTCTGTCACCTTCAGCAACGGTGAAGTTCAGACCTTCATCAGCAGCGTTCTTCCAGCTTTCCGGAACCTGTACTTCAACAACCTGTTTTGCACCGGCATCGATAGCTGCCCAGTTCTTAGCAACCACATCGTCACCCTTACGTCCGTAAGTAGCCTTAGCAGCAGCCTTCATCAGCTCAATCGCCTGCTCCTCCGGAATGATACCGGTCAGCTTGAAGAATGCGGACTGAAGAATGGTGTTGATACGGGTCGGTCCCATGCCGGTCTCGATACCGATCTTCACACCGTCGATGGTGTAGAACTTGATATTGTGGTTCGCGATGAACGCTTTTACCTGTCCCGGCAGATGCTCTTCCAGTCCTGCCATATCCCATGCACAGTTCAGAAGGAAGGTACCTCCGTCAACCAGCTCCTGTACCATGTTGTACTTGCGTACATAGGACGGATTGTGGCATGCTACGAAGTCAGCCTTGTGGATCAGGTATGTAGATTTGATCGGGGTCTTACCGAAACGCAGGTGAGACATGGTCACACCGCCGGACTTCTTGGAATCATAATCAAAGTAAGCCTGTGCGTACATGTCGGTATTGTCACCGATGATCTTGATGGAGTTCTTGTTGGCACCTACCGTACCGTCTGCACCCAGACCCCAGAACTTACAGTTGGTGGTTCCTGCCGGAGTGGTTACCAGCGGAGCGCCTGTCTCAAGGGAAAGTCCGGTAACATCATCTACGATACCGATAGTGAATTTCTGTTTGGAATCATTGTTGTATACAGCAACGATCTGTGCCGGAGTCGTATCCTTGGAGCCTAATCCGTAACGGCCGGTGAATACCGGAGTATCGTTGAATCTGGTTCCCTTCAGGGATGCAACTACGTCCAAGTACAGCGGCTCGCCAAGTGCACCCGGCTCTTTGGTTCTGTCAAGAACCGTGATCTGTTTTACAGTCTCCGGGATAGCTGCTACTAATGCTTCTGCAGAGAACGGTCTGTAAAGACGAACCTTTACCACGCCAACCTTCTCGCCGGCAGCCATTAAGTAATCGATGGTCTCCTCGATGGTATCACATACGGAACCCATAGCGATGATAACCTTCTCCGCATCTGCTGCACCGTAGTAGTTGAATAACTTGTAATCAGTACCAAGCTTAGCATTTACCTTGTCCATGTACTCCTGTACGATAGCCGGCATCGCATCGTAGAACGGATTACATGCCTCACGAGCCTGGAAGAAGATATCCGGGTTCTGAGCAGAACCTCTCTGGCACGGATGATTCGGGTTCAGGGCATTCTTACGGAATGCATCGATCGCATCCATGTCTACCATATCCTTCAGATCCTCGTAGTCCCAGGTCTCGATCTTCTGGATCTCATGGGAAGTACGGAAACCGTCGAAGAAGTTGATGAACGGAATCTTTCCTTTGAGTGCTGCACAGTGAGCAACCGGTGTCAGGTCCATAACTTCCTGAACGCTGGATTCACAGAGCATGGCTGCGCCGGTCTGACGGCATGCGTATACGTCAGAGTGGTCACCGAAAATAGATAATGCATGGCTTGCAAGAGCACGAGCGGATACGTTGAATACGCCCGGGAGCTGCTCACCAGCTACTTTGTAAAGGTTCGGGATCATCAGTAAGAGACCCTGGGAAGCAGTGAAGGTGGTCGTTAAAGCACCTGCTGCCAGAGCACCGTGAACAGCGCCTGCCGCACCGGCCTCGGACTGCATCTCAGTTACCTGAACAGTCTGACCGAAGATGTTGGTTCTTCCCTGTGTTGCCCATTCATCCGTAGCTTCTGCCATAACAGATGAAGGTGTGATCGGATAGATTGCTGCAACGTCGGAGTATGCATAAGATACATGAGCTGCTGCATGATTACCATCCATGGTTTTCATTTTTCTAGCCATTTTTGTTATTCCTCCTTATTCGAATCAATAAGACCCTTTATTTTTACAAAAATAGTTCTTATCATACGGATTTATTTTAGCACATATTATATAGATTGTCCATTTTGGATTTCATTTTTTTCACATTTTAAATAAACTTAAATGTCCTGTACGCACAGATTACACAAATCAGACGCAAAATCCGAAAAGGACACAGTCCCAAACTTCCGACTGTGTCCTTTTTCTGTATTATTTCTGTCCGGCAAGCCGGATGGTATCCTTTAACAGCTTCACAAATCTTTCTCTGTCACATCCGAATGCGATATGGATATTTTTCGGCTTATCCGGGTAAACACGGCAGTCTACCATGGTTCTTCCGTCGCAGATCCCTCCGCTGAAGTCCACATCCACCCGTCTCCACTGTACATCCTGCAGCACGTCCGGATCGATCACCGCCGCAACCACCACCGCATCATGGGGAGGTGTGGAGCCTGCGATCTTCTGGGGCTGGAACATATCGTATGCCTTGATCCTCTGATCCAGAAGGTCTGCCACGGCAACTGCCTCCGGCGTACCGAAAGCTCTGATCTCCTGACTCTCCTCCAGAGTAACATCGCCTTCATGGGTAGAATCAAGCGGCACCAGCAGAACATCGCAGCCGGAAGTCAGAACGATCTGAGCCGCCTCCGGATCCTTCCAGATATTAAATTCAGCGGAGGAGGTTCTGTTGGTCTTCATATGACCGCCGCCCATGATCACGATCCTCTTGATCTTTTCTTTGATTCTCGGCTCCGCACGCATGGCAACCGCAATATTGGTCAGCGGTCCCACCGGGATCAGTGTAATATCTCCATCCGATTCCATCAACGTATCGATCAGATACGGAACCGCTCTCTTTTCCTGTACCTTTGTGACAGAAGGAGGCAGCATATCCAGATATTCGCTGTGATACTCGATCACTTCACCATCAACCACCTTTTTCTGAGGCGCCTGACGGCTTTCGGCATGTCTCTCCGGCGTCAGCTCCGCAACCAGCGGATCTGCACATCCCATATATACAGGGATCCTGTCTCCCACTCCCAGCAGATCGATTACCCGCAGCGTATTTTCTGTGGTATTCGGAAGCTCTTTATTTCCATTTACAGTCGTAATGCCAAGCACATCCAGATCCGGATGCAGGACTGCCATTATAATGGCAATGGCGTCATCAGATCCGGTATCTACGTCTAAAATTACTTTTTTCTTTTCCATGTCTTCCTATCCTTTCTTACCGAGAATATCGAACAGCATCTGCACAAATTTTTCCCTGTCTGTGTCAAAAGCCATATATACGTTCTTTGGATGATCTGTATTCACTCTGGGGTCAACAATCGTCATTCCGTCTCCCCAGGAGCCTCCGAAATCCACATCCACACGGCAGAATCTCACATCCTTCAGCACAGACTCATCAATTGCCGCACACACAGCCAGTGCATCATGAGGCGGAGTCGTACCATAGGGCGCACAGTCGATGGGCTGCATCAGGTCATATGCCGCAATTCTGGAATCCAGAAGATCCGCTACCGCGATTCCCACCGGTGTTCCGATCTCACGGAATCTTCTGCTCTCCTCCACTCCCACATATCCTCTGTGAGTGGCATCCAGCGGAACCAGAAGGATGTCACAGCCGGAGGTCAGAACGATCTGAGCCGCTTCCGGATCCTTCCAGATATTGAATTCAGCCGCAGAGGTGGTATTAGTCTGTAAATGCCCTCCTCCCATAATAATGATCTTCCGGATCTTCCCGGCAATACGCGGATCCGCTCTCAGCGCCATGGCGATATTGGTCAGCGGACCCACTGCAATGATCGTGATGTCCCCTTCTGAGCCCAGCAGGGTATCGATCAGATATCTGACTGCCGACAGCTCCTGTGCTTTGCTGACAGAAGGCGGAAGCTCGTCCAGATATTCATGATGATATGTAACCTTTTTCCCGTCTACCTCCACAGTATCGTTCGTTTTACGGAACATCTGACGTTCCGGTATCAGTCCTGCCACCAGAGGCTCTTCACATCCACGGTATACGGGAATGTCAGATTTTAACAGGTCAATGACCCGCAGTGTATTTTCCGTGGTATTCGCCACCGGTCTGTTTCCGTTTACCGTTGTGATTCCCAGCACATCCAGCTCATCTGCCAGAACAGCGGTCATGATCGCAATGGCGTCATCGGATCCTGTATCCACATCCAAAATAATCTTTGTTTTTTCCATCTGAGTCATCTCCTCCTAATTTACCCTTTTCTTTTTCTTCGTTGTAACGGCATAGATCACAAGCCCTACAATCGTGATCAAATATGGCTGCATCTGTACCACTTCCGCCGGTACGCGCAGCGTCTGGAGCATGTTGGAAAGGGCATCTGCCGTTCCAAAAATCACAGAAGCGATCAATGTTCCGAAGGGTGCTGCCCCGCCCATATTCTGAGCTGCCAATGCGATAAAGCCTCTTCCTGCCAGCATGTCTCTGGAGAAGAAGGACATATATCCCATGGACATAAAGGCTCCGCCAAGCCCGGCGAAAATTCCGCTCAGGAATAATGCTGCAAACTGTACCCGCACTGCATTGATACCAACGGACTGGGCTGCATCCGCCTTTTCTCCCACTGCACGCAGTCTGAGTCCCAGCGGCGTCTTATAGATCAGCATCCATACAACAAAGACGGAAATAAACGCCAGATAGGTCAGCAGGTTATGACCGCTGATGATCTCTCCCAGTACAGGAATATTCTGAATAACCGGAATATCGATGACCGGTACGCTGCAGCTTGGAAGATTGGACGTAGACGCCTTGTCGTTACAGATCATATACATCAGAAATACCGTTGCACCGGACGAAAATGTATTCAGGGCAATACCGGTCAGTATCAGGTCCGCCTTCAGGCTGAAGGCAAAATATGCCATCGTCATTGCAATCGCAGTTCCTGCTACCACAGCCGCAAGCACTCCCACAAACGCACTCTGTGTATATGCGCTGACTACGGTTCCTGTAAATGCAGACATCAGCATCATACCTTCCAGTGCAATATTCATAACACCTGCTTTATTCGTTATCAATGCCGCCAAAGCCGCGAACAGAATCGGAGTGGTAACCCGGATAACTGAAAAACCAAAGGAAGACGAAAAAATTGCATTTAATAATTCCATGCCTATACCTCCTGCTCTTCTAAGATTCTTTGAGACGCCGCAACGATCCTTCTGTGTTTCCACTTCTGCAGGAAGAGCTGCGCTGCCATCATCATGATAATAAGTGCCTGAACAACCAGAACGATCTCATATGGTACATCTGTCTTACGTGCCATAATTTCCGCTCCGGTTCGGATATAAGCAAGGAAAAATCCCGTGATCGGTACATATTTGGGATTTAATTTTGCCAGAGTCGCAATCAGGATTCCGTCAAATCCGAACTGAGGAAGCTGCTGATACTGGAAACGGTCATACATTCCCACCAGCTGCACTCCGCCGCCGATTCCTGCGATAAAGCCTCCGATCATCTGAGAAGAGATAACCACCCATGCAACTTTAATTCCGGAATACTTTGCAAAATTCGGATTCTTTCCGATCATTCTCACGCAATATCCCCATCTGCTCTTATACAGATACAGATAGCTGAAGATCACCGCCAGAACTGCAATGAACAATCCCACATGTACATTTGTCCCGTCAATCAGCTTCGGCAGAATTGCTGTCGGCTCAAATTTCCAGGATGCGATAAATCCCGCCTGCGGATCACGAAGCATGAATTTAATAATGTAGAGTCCCAGATACAGACATACGTAGTTCAGCATCAAGGACGAAACGACTGCCTTGGCATCAAATTTCATCTCCAGCAAGCCGGGGATCAGGCAGACCAGAGCACCTGCCACACCGCCAAGCAAAACAGCAACGATCGGATGAATTCCGCTGGGCAGGGTAATGCAGATCGCTGCTGCAGAGGTCGCTACACCTCCCAGGAAAAAGGCACCTTCCGCTGCCATATTAATTACATTCGCCGAATACAGAATACAGATGGCGCAGCCTGTAAACATAAACGGAATCCATGCTTCCAGTACATTGCCAAAACGTCTCATGGTCGTTAAGGGACCGGTCAGAAGCAGCCGCAATGCCTCCATGGGCTCATCACTGGCAATTAATATGATAATAAAACACAACACCATCGCCACTAATACTGCCATCAGCGGTCGAAGCACATTGAACTCCTGCTCTACCTTCCGAACAGGATTGATATTTCTATTCATAAGCTACCCTCCCTATTTCTTCAGCAGTCATCCTCTTCACGCCGAGCATATACTCACCCAGCTCATCCTCTGTAACCTTTCTGTTGTCCGGAAGATATGCCGTGATCTCGCCATTGTTCATGACGATAATACTGTCGCTCACCTCCAGGATCTCATTCAGGTCTGCAGAGATCAGCAGTACCGCTACCCCTTCATTCCGAAGCTTTACAAGTGTATTTCTGATAAATTCACTTGCGCCCACATCAATTCCTCTGGTAGGCTGATTGGCGATGATTAATTTGGGAGATGAAGAAAACTCTCTTGCAACAACTACCTTCTGAATATTTCCGCCCGAAAGCATCCCCACCATCTGTTCCCGGTCATCACATTTGATCAGATACTGTTTGATCAGCTGATCGCACATTTCTGCTATCTTCTTGTGATGGAACAGAAGACCTTTGTTAAATTCCTTATTCTGATATCTGTCAGATATCAGATTCTCCTTCACGGATGCATCGGCAACCGCCCCATAGGTCATACGGTCCTCCGACACATGTGCCACGCCCAGATCGCGGATCTCCCGAATACTCTTATTGCGGATCTCCACTCCGTCGATCCAGATCTCGCCCTCTTCCTCTTCTTCCATACCTGTGATCAGGTCCGAAAGCTCCCGCTGCCCATTCCCCTCTACTCCGGCAACTCCGAGGATCTCTCCCGCTCTCACGCTGAAGGTCACTCCGTTCAGGATATATTTAGAGGACATCTTTTTCAGCCTCACATCTTTCACGCTTAAAATCGTCTTCCCGATCTCAGGTGCATCCTTATTAATATCCAGGATAACATCTCTTCCTACCATTAACCGGGAAATCTCCTGCTCTGTGATGCCGGCAACCTCTCTTGTTCCCATGCATTTACCCAGACGTAAAACGGTCAGTCTGTCACAAAGCTCTTTTATTTCCTGGAGCTTATGGGAAATAAAAATCACTGTATGCCCCATCTTCCTCAGATTTTTTAACTGTACGAACAGCTCCTTCGTCTCCTGAGGCGTCAATACTGCCGTGGGCTCATCCAGAATCAGGATCTTAGCCCCTCTTAACAAAGCCTTCAGGATCTCCACCTTCTGTTTGGTTCCCACAGGAATATCTTCCACTTTTGCCTTTGGATCTATCTGGAACTGATATTTTTCTGCAATCTCCGCTGTCATCCGGCAGGCTTCCTCAAAGCTGAACAACCCTTTTTTCTTCGGTTCCATCCCAAGGACCATATTTTCTGCCACGGTCAGCGACGGTACCAGCATAAAATGCTGATGCACCATTCCGATTCCGTATTTGATCGCCGTCAAAGGGCTGTCGATCTTAATTTCCTTATTATTTAATAATATCTTCCCTTCTTCCGGAGTCTCAATTCCAAACAGCACCTTCATCAGTGTAGATTTTCCGGCACCGTTCTCCCCAACCAATGCATGAATTTCTCCCTCTGCCACAGAAAAATTCACATCCTTATTTGCAACAAAACCATTGGCGTATACTTTGGTAATCCCCCGCATTTCCAATAATGTATCCTGCATCGTAAGCCGCCCCCTTTTCTAATACATACTCCTGCCCGAAGGCAGGAGTATATATCATATCATTTACATTCACGGTTTAATTCTGTTCTTTGCATCCTCAATAACAGAGATCTCTGCTCCGATATTGGTATTGACCTTTACTTCTCCGTTCACGATCTTTTCTTCCAGGTCTGTCATGTATTCCTGAATATCAGTCGGGACGATCTTCTCGTAGTTTTCATTCTTTGCGATGGATACCATGCCCTCTTTCAGACCAAGAGCCTCTGTCTCACCAAACGGTAATGTACCATCCACATATCTTTCGATGATATTGTAAACACAGTTGTCAACGCTCTTCATAACAGAAGTCAGCACTGCTTCTGCCTGCTCCGGATCTGTATCCTTGAATAAGCTGTACTGGTCATCATCTACACCGATCGCATAAACGCCGGATTCCTTACAGCCTTCCAGAACTCCGAGTCCTGCACCTGCTGCTACCTGGAATACCACATCCGCTCCCTGATTGATCTGGGACAGGCACATCTCCTTACCCTTTGCAGCGTCTGAGAAGTTTCCAATATAAGAGATCAGCATCCTGGTCTCCGGATCCGCGTACTCGCATCCTTCAATATAGCCCAGAAGGAAGTCGTTAATAATAACGTTGTCTCCTCCTGCAATAAAGCCGATCACCTTCTCAGCATTTACATGCTCATCGCCTTCCAGAGATGACATTTTTGCCCCCAGTGCGCCTGCAAGGAAGGATGCCTCATTCTGCTTAAAGGTTACAGAGTAGACATTTGACAGATCTGCTGCAGAATAGTTAATATCTGAATCATAGATCACAAACTTCTTGTCCGGATAATCCGGTGCAACCTTTTCAATGATCTCCTTTACATCTGCACTGTTTACGATCAGAATGTCGCAGTCCGGATCCTCTGCAAACTCAATAATGGACGGCTCATATTTTGTGGTATCATAGTTATTCTCAACCAGAGTACCAACTACGCCAAAATCCTGTTCTGCCTTCTGAAGTCCTGCATATGCCAGGTCGTTAAAGGACTTGTCGCCGATCGTTCCGTTTACAATCAGAGCCACCCCAATCTCCTCGTCTGCCGCCGGAGCTGCATCAGCCTCCTTTTCTTCCGTATCTGTTTCCTCCTGTCCCTGGCTTGTCTCTGTCTCTGCAGGTTCTTTTTCCCCGGATGAACCACAGCCTGCCAGAGCAGATGCTGCCATTGCAATTACCAGCCCAATAGTTACCAATGTCTTTCTTTTCATTTTTTCCTCTCCTTTTTGAGTGACTTTATTACAAAATGCTGCTGATACAGCATTTATGCACTAACTAAAACGTTTTATTAAGCAGTAAAAAAACCTCCCTTACTGTATTTCCAAAACGCTTTTTCTCTTAACAAGTGACAGCTCATATTTTTCGCTTCTTACTTTTCCCACTCCTCCATCCTTTACAGACTGGATCAAAAGCTCTGCCGCTCCCTCTCCCATCTCAAACAGAGGCTGGCGGATGGTCGTAAGCGGCGGATACATCAGTGATGCCATAGCGATATCATCAAAGCCTGCCACTGAAATATCTTCCGGAATACGGATCCCATTCTCCTGCAGATAGTTGCAGGCTCCGATTGCAGTCAGATCATTAAAGGCAAAAATCGCCGTACAGTCAGTTGTGCTCAAAACAGCAGCCGCGTTCCTGCCGCCTTCTACAGTATAATCGCCTTCAATGATCAGATCATTCCAATCCAGACCATACTCTGCCATAGCCGCCTTATAGCCGCTTAACCTTCTTCTGGAGCTGGCAAACTCCGAAGAACCTGTAATACACGCAATCTTCTTATGTCCACAGGAGATCAGATACTCGGTCATCATCCTGGCTCCTGCATAGTTATCCACACTGATATTCGAAAAACAGGGCTCTGTCATATTCGCATCCAGTACCACAAACGGAAGACGGCTCTTCAATAAGAAGTCAACGTTCTTCTCACTCAGGACATACGCTCCTGCAATGATCCCATCGATCCCCGATTCATATAATCTCTTAAACTGTTCCCTGATCTGGTCCTGATCCTGACCTCCGTCGCACAGGATCATATTGAAGCCTTCCTTTGCGGCATACCGGCTGATTCCCTTTGCGATCTCCGGGAAGAACGGGTTACATATATCATCTACCAGATATGCGATCGTATAGCTTTTCTTCGTAACCATCGCACGTGCAATACGATTCGGCACATATCCTGACCTCCGGATCACTTCCTGCACTCTCTCATAGGTCTCCTGTGAATATCCAAACGGCTGATTATTAATGATCCTGGAAACAGTTCCTATAGAAACACCTGCCTGTTCCGCAATTTCTTTGATCGTAATTCCTCTTTCCACTTTTCCCTCGCCCGTTTTTGCATTTTATAGATAAAACGCTTTATTATGTGTTTTTCACTTTTTCTATGTCAACCATAACAATATTGCACAGAAATGTCAATAGCTTTTTTATTTTTCTCGTCATTTTATTTATTTTTATCTGATTTTTCTTTTTATTTTTATAGATATTGACATTTCATCCATTCCATCTTATGATATTTGTAAGTAAAACGTTTTCTTAATTTTATCATTCAAAAGGAGGGCTTTATAATGTTTGTCAACAAAGAGGAAATTTTAACCACGCAGATGCCGGATGGCGTAGTGAGACGCATGCTTGGCTATGGAGATAAGATCATGGCATGCGAGATGATCTTCCCAAAGGGTGCCTATGTAGAACCCCACTGCCACAGCGACCACCAGCAGATGGTCTATGTGCTCCGCGGAAAATTTGAACTGCAGTGCGGCGACGAAAAGCGGATCATGCTTCCGGGAGATCTGTGCTACTGTGCATACAATGAGATCCACGCAACGCTTTCTCTGGAAGATGATTCTGCGATCCTTGATGTCCACACCCCTTTAAGACAGGATATCATTGATGAAAGCAGGGAAAAAGGAGTATAAATATGGATACACTGATCTATGGCGGAACCCTTGTCACTCCTTTCCATTCTCAGAAGGTCAATCTGGGAATCACGAACGGAAAAATATCTGAGATACTGGATCCCGGGATCCTGCCGGAAGCCGCGCACACCATTGATGCCGCCGGAAAATATATCATTCCCGGAGTCATCGACGAGCATGTACATTTCAACGATCCCGGCACCACCTTCCGCGGCGATTTTGAGCACGGAACAGCAGCCTGTGCGGTAGGCGGCATTACGACAGCCATCGCAATGCCCACCAACACCCCTCTTATTCTGGATCTGGAGTCACTTTCACAGACACTGGACACCTATCAGGGAAGAGGCTATGTGGATTATGCGGTACACGGCGGAGTCGATCTCACCAATGCGGACAAGATTGAGGAGCTTTGGCTCCATTCCGGAATCGCTGCCGTGAAAGCATTTATGTGCTACTCTTCTCCCGATATGGGCTGGGTCAGAGACGATATCCTGTTCCGTACCATGAGAACCCTGGCAAAGCTCAACGCAACCATGATCATCCACGCAGAGAACAACGAGCTGATCTCTCTTGCAGAATCCGAACTGAAAGCACAGGGAAAATGTGATGGTCTTGCCCATTGTCAGTCCCATCCTGCTGCCGCAGAGGAAGAAGCCATCCGCAGAGTCGTATATTTTGTGGAACAGACCGGACTCACCACCGTGATTCCCCACGTCAGTACAGCCGAAGGCTTAAAGGCAATCAAGGAAGCTCATGACCGCGGTGTGCCTGTCTACGCGGAAACCTGCGCGCAGTATATGACCTTTACCGAGCATGATGTACAGGAAAAGGGACCGTTCCTGAAATTCACTCCGCCGGTACACTCCGAAGAGAACCGCCAGTCCATACTGGAACTTCTCAGGAAGGGATACGTCAACACCATAGGCTCTGACCATTCTCCCTATTCTATAGAAGAAAAGCTGGCAGGTATGGACTGCATCTGGAATTCCCCCAACGGAATACCCGGACTGGAGGTTTTGCTTCCTTCTCTGCTAAACGCAGTCAACGATGGCTGGCTTACCCTGGAAAAGCTTGTGGAGCTCACCAGCTACAACCCTGCAAAGTTGTATCAGCTTCCAGGTAAAGGACAGCTTTCTGCTGGCTACGATGCCGATCTTGTAATCGTCGATATGGAAAAGGAGTTTACCTACACAGAAGATCTGATCCAATGCAAAAATAAATGGTCGCCATTTACAGGAAAAACATTCAGAGGCTGCCCGGTCTTAACAATGGTACGCGGCAGAATCGTCGCTGAAAATTTCCGTTTAACCGGAGAAAAGGGATATGGAAAATATATTGAGCGTCCCAAAAATCAGGAAGTATAATACAAGACACAGTACGGAGAGGAATCAACTATGAAAATCGGATTTATCGGTCTTGGAATCATGGGAAAGCCCATGGCCAAAAATTTATTAAAAGCAGGATATGAAGTGATCGGCTATGACCACCACCAGGAAAACATGGATGAGCTGGCAGGTGCCGGCGGAAGCTTCCGGCGGTCTGAAGGCGAGGTTGCCAAAGAGAGCGACGTGATCATCACCATGCTCCCCAACGGTCCTCAGGTAAAGGACGCCGTGATGAGTGAAAACGGCATTTTACATCATGCCAGCCCCGGATGTATCCTCATTGATATGAGCTCCATTGCTCCTCTTGTTTCACAGGAGCTTTCCAGAGCCTGCAGCGAAAAGGGCGTCTATATGCTGGACGCCCCCGTATCCGGCGGAGAACCAAAGGCGATCGACGGAACCCTTTCTATTATGGTGGGCGGCGACAAGGAAATATTTGATAAAGTCTATGATCTTCTGCTGTGCATGGGATCCAGTGCCGTTCATTGCGGCGGCATCGGAGCCGGGAATACAACCAAGCTTGCGAATCAGGTGATCGTTGCTGTAAATATTGCAGCTGCAGCGGAAGCATTTATGCTTTCCACCAGGGCAGGTGTGGACCCGCAGAAGGTATTCCATGCCATCCGGGGCGGACTGGCAGGCTCCACGGTAATGGATGCCAAGATCCCAATGATCATTGCCAGGAATTTTGCTCCCGGATTCCGCATCGATCTTCATATCAAGGATCTGACCAATGCGCTCGAAACCGCACACAGCGTAGGATCTCCGCTTCCCCTGGCATCTCAGGTAATGGAGATGATGCAGGTTCTTCGCGCGGACGGATGCGGCAGTGATGATCACAGTGCACTTGCCAAATATTATGAAAAGCTTACCGGGGAGAACATATAATTTTTCAAAGCATACGACAAGTATCTGTGCGAAACCTGAGTAGATTTAAAATCCGAGTCGGGGTATAATGATATGCCCCGGCTTTCCTTTTCTCCTTCAGCAGATTCACAAACAAAAGATTAATATATTTCACAAATTGCAATTTCATTGCATAACATGTTCAGCCCTTGTTCATCAATGATCTTATAGCTGCCTCCTGCCTTTTCCAGATAACCATCTACAACAAAGTCGCAAAACAGTTTTTCCAGATGTCGATAGCTGATACCAAGACTGCTTGCCGCATCCACCTTTCGAACACTATAGCTATTCTGGATCGAATTGTCCAAAACAAAACGCGCAAGACGCACTGAAGCGCTATACCCTCGATCAATAGCCAGCTGAGCAATCGCAGTACGTTCCTTTCTACCCAGAAGCATACAAAGATTTTTCAGAAAAACAGCATTACTCATAAGGCTTTCACGTGCCTCATCCATCCCAACCGCAAACACAGTCAGATCGCTTTTGGCAACAACCTGAAGCGGAACCAGTGATGTACTGATCAATTCCATCTCTCCAAGTATATGAGGCTCCTTGAATGTATTAATGGTCAACGTCTTTCCATTCGGAAGAAAATGATACAGCTGAGTAACCCCCTCGATTACATAATAGAAGTAACGGGGTGCCTCACCCTGGTGAATTAATATTTCATCCTTTTTTACATGAAACCATTCACCTCCTGCGATAAAATCTTCCGGAAAAAAATTCGTGGAACTTATTCTTTTTTGCAATTTTATTATCAGCTCATCATTCGCTATTTTTTTCATAAATGCCTCCAAATAGGATATATCACCTAATCGTTTAAAAACGATCCATGTTATATTAAACACAGCAAAAACCCAATGCACCAATACAGAAAGGAGAATCTTAGATACTATGGGGAAAATAAAAATGATTTTAGACTGTGACACCGGTCATGATGACGCTATTGCGCTGATGCTGGCAAGCAAGCACCCTGATCTTGAACTGCTCGGAGTCACAACCGTGTCCGGCAATGCACCACTTGAGCACACTTTGCCAAATACCCTCCATGTCTGTCAGCTTCTGGAGCTGAATGTTCCTGTTTATGGAGGAATGGACAGACCAATGGTAAGAGACCGGTTTAATGCCACAAATGTTCATGGCGAAAGCGGTCTGGACGGTCCTGTATTTGGACCTCTTTTATATAAACCGCAAAAAGAACACGCGGTAGAGTACATCATCAGAACTTTGATGGAATCAGACGGTGACATTGTACTCGTCCCAACCGGTCCATTAACAAATATCGGAATGGCTCTTCGCCTGCAGCCGAAGATTGCAGAAAAAATCAGACGTATCGTAATGATGGGTGGTGCATACGGAATGGGGAATATCACACCGGCTGCCGAATTCAATATCTATGCCGACCCGGAGGCTGCCCATATTGTATTTTCAAGCGGTATTCCAATCGTTATGATGGGGCTGGATCTGACAGAACAGGCTCTGGCAACCATGGAAATCATTACACGGATGGAAAATATCGGAAATAAAGCCGGAAAATTATTTGGAGATATGATGAGATTTACCTTCGTAAGCCAGAACGAATGCTTCGGTCTCGAAGCCGGTCCTGTTCATGATGTAACCGCCGTAGCTTATCTGGTTGCTCCGGAACTCTTCACCTTAAAAGAAATGAATGTACAAGTTGATATCAGCCATGGAATTTCTTATGGAAAAACCGTATGTGATTTTAACAACAGTACCGATTTCCCCAAAAATGCATCCGTCGGCGTAACACTGGATGTTGCAAAATTCTGGGATCTGGTAGAAGAAATCATACGCAGGCACATATAAACTGGATTTCACAGTTCAACATCGTCAAACAAGCCTTCAAGCCGGACAATTTCCAACGGCTTGAAGGCTTATTATTTATTCATTCTGTCTCATTATATCTCAGCCATTATTTCGTGCAGCTATTTCCTGCCAGTTTAATTGTTTCTTTTAACAATTTGACAAATCTTTCTCTGTCACATCCAAATGCAAAGTGAATATTAGGCGGATTATCCGGGTAAACACGACAGTCTACCATGGTTCTTCCGTCACAGATTCCTCCGCTGAAGTCCACGTCCACACGTCTCCACTGCACATCCTGCAGCACATCTGGATCAATTACCGCTGCCACCGCCAGTGCATCATGCGGCGGGGTAGATCCCGCTATCTTCTGAGGCTGGAACATATCATATGCTTTGATTCTCTGATCCAGCAGATCTGCAACTGCTCTTGCCACAGGGCTTCCAAATTCACGGATCTCCTGACTTTCTTCTGCAGTCACATCTCCCTCATGGGTTGCATCAAGAGGAACCATCAGAATATCACAGCCGGATGTCAGAACAATCTGAGCGGCCTCCGGATCCTTCCAGATATTAAATTCAGCAGAAGAAGTTCTGTTAGACTTATTATGTCCTCCACCCATAATAACGATTTTCTTTATTTTTTCTTTAATCCTTGGTTCCGCTCTCATCGCAACCGCAATATTGGTCAGCGGGCCTACCGGAATCAAAGTAATGTCTCCGTCGGAATTCATTAATGTATCAACCAGATACATAACCGCCGACTTCTCCTGCTCCTTCGTGACAGACGGGGGAATCACATCCAGATATTCCCTATGATAGGTGATCAGTTCCCCTTCCACAATTTTCTTTGTCGGTGCCTGCCGGCTTTCTGCATGTCTCTCTGGAATCAACTCTGCCACCATCGGCTCTTCACATCCGCGATATACGGGAACTTTATCTCCGACTCCAAGCAGATCCACTACTCTCAATGTATTTTCTGTTGTATTCGGAACCGGTTGATTTCCGTTCACTGTCGTAATCCCCAGCACCTCCAGATCCGGATGTAGCACCGCCATCATAATAGCAATCGCATCGTCTGAACCAGTATCCACATCTAAAATCACCTTTGTCTTCTCCATATAACTTCTCCTTTCGCCAATCAACAATATATTCGTTTTCATTTAAATAATGGGCTTCCCTCAGGCAGCGGCTTACAGCCGCCTGCAGCAAGCAGAGCACTGATCAAAGTATACATTCCCGCAAAAGCAACAACCAGATTCAGCCAAGCAATAATCAGATCCAGCTGTTCTTTCATAATGCCAAATGAAGCCGGAAGCATCAATGTCAGAAATGCTGCCGCACTGGCATAACAAATAAAGGTCATCGCACTGGCAGTCTTTCTAACTGAAACTATAAGTGGAATCATGGACATTGCTCCCCAAAAATACGGAATTGCTGCCATCTGTCTGCACACTTCAAATCCTGCAATTTCTGCAATTCCATATAAAAGATTCAGGAAAGCTCCGATTCCGCCAAACAGAGTGGCAAAAATCAGAAAAATACTCCCATTCAGCGTATCGCCTTTTATGTAAAACAAAACCGCTCCAATCAAATAAGGAATATAGCATGCCAGATGTACAGCTCCTAATGCCAGATATACAGGTCCTGAAAAAAATCCCATATACTGTGCCCAGGCACATGCCGACAGCATGGTAAAAATAAAAGTCAGTGCTGCTCCCGGATTACCCAATTCTCTTTTCTGATCCATTTACTATTTCCTTCCCAGATACTCGCAAAGCATATCTAAACATCTTTCCGTCTTTGTTCCTATAACGAACTCTTTGCTTTTGCGTCCACCAAACTTTTTCTCCACATTGCCAGTACAAGAACTACAATTGTGAAAATATACGGAAGCATCAGAATAAACTGCGATGGCAGACCATATGCCTGAAGTCTGGCTCCCACTGAATCAACCAGTCCAAAGATCAAAGTACCGATCCACACAAGGACAGGATTCATGCCTCCAAAATTCATTGCCGCCACACCCATAAATCCACGGCCATTTGTAATATTATCCGCAAACATCTGCGAATATCCCAAAGATAAGTGAGCACCAGCCAGACCACCCAGAACACCGGAAATAATCATAACTTCATATTTCATTCGGCGTACATTGATCCCTGCTGTCTCTGCTGCCATCGGAAGACGCCCCACGCATCTCACTCGCAGTCCCCAGACTGTACGGAAAAGAACAAACCACAGGATTACTACCGTTGCAATACCAAAAACTTCTGTTACACACCAGTTGTTTAAAATCTCGTTTAATACCGGGACCTGATCCAGTGCCGCAATATGTATCCTTGGAATAGCAGCAATATCTGGGCTGGTAAATGTACCTGATGTTCCAAGGAACTGTTTCAAGCCAAATTTTGTAATTGCAAGCGCAAACATATTAACCGCAATACCAACCGCACATATGTGTGCATTATATTTAATATTGGCAACTGCCATAATCATTGCAATTGCAATTCCACTGAGAATTGCCGCTAAAATTGCAAGAAACCAGTTTCCTGTCATATAACTTGTCAGAACTGCAACAAATGCAGATGTCAGCATGATACCTTCTGTACCTATATTAAGTATATCCGCCTGCTGGGTAATGGTTGCACACAAAGCAGCAAACAGAATCGGAGTTGCCGAACGAATAGTTGCATAGATTAATGTCATATTAAAAACATTACTCACTTTGTTTCCCCTCCCTTTCCAAGCTTCGTTTTAACTGCATCTACAGTTCTTGCTATCTTTCCATTTTTACGAATCGTAAACAAAGCCTCCATGGTTGCAAAAATAATGAATACCGCAGTAATCGTATCTACGATCGATCTTGGAACACCTGCAAACCGTTCCATAGAAAGAGCACCTGCTTTCAGCACTGCCACAAAGAAGGACATCACCGGTACCAGCCGTATGTCATTCCATACAATCATAGATGCAAGCATACCATCATTTGCAATGTTCAAAGAGAAGTTATCAAGGAAATACCCGTATACTCCCAGCACTTCAATTGCCCCTGCAATTCCTCCCAGAGCCCCCGAAAGCATCATGCCCTGAATGATTGTTTTTTTAGAGTTAATGCCCATATAATCTGCATGGTACATATTCAGTCCTACAGTTGTAAATTTGTATCCGAGAGTTGATTTATACAAAAGCCATATAACTGCCATAACAACTATCAGCGCAATGAATAATCCCGTATTTGCCTGACTTGGCTTCATGATCGGATCAAGCACAACCCCTTCTGCCACAGCCGGTGTCTGCGGAACTCCTGTTTTTGCACTCATGGGTCCATTGCACAGCCAGGATGTAATATATTTTGCAACATACCCGGAAAGAATACATACACAGATCTCATTGACATCCCACTTCACTTTCAGGATTGCCGGAATTGCTGCCCACAAGGCTCCTACAAGCATGGCAACGCCAAAGCAAACCAGTATATGCAGCGGCGCAGGGAGTCCCTTAATATAATGCCCCGCCCAGGCCGCAGCAATCGCTCCCAGATAAAGTTCTCCTTCAATACCCGCATTAAAACAGCCCACCCTGGCAGCAACCGCAAACCCTACTCCTGTCAGCAAAATAGGGACAAATTTCTGAAGTGTTGTTCCCAGATTTACTGTTCCTACAAAAGCACCTTTAAACAACTGCACATATGCTTCCAGAGGTTGAAAGCCCAAAATCAACATGAATACTGCACCTACTGCCATGGAAAGAAGAAAGGTCAGCAAAAGCGTCACATAACGATTCATTTTCTTTTCCGCCATTATCAAGATACCCCCTTATCCACATTGTCCAAAGTCTCACCCAGCATCAGAAGTCCCACATTGTCAGCTGTAGCATTTTCAGAGTCTACAATTCCCATAACCTTACCTTCATACATAACTACAATTCGGTCAGAAAGAGCCAATACCTCCTCCAAATCAGCCGACACAAGCAGGATTCCCTTTCCTTCTTTTTTTACAGAATTCAATACCCGACGGATAGATTCAATTGCACCAATGTCAACTCCCCGAGATGGCTGCGAAGCGATCAATAATTTCCCATCTGCTTCCACCTCCCGTGCAACAACAATCTTCTGCGCATTACCGCCGGAAAGAGACTGGGTAATGACGGCTGCATCCGCCGGACGGATATCGAATTTTTCAATCAGATCTTCCGCAAATTTCCGAACTTCCTTTTTATTTCGATTCACTCCGGTCGCAAAAGGTTTCTCAGCAAATCTCCATGCAATTAAGTTTTCTTCTATTGAAATAGCGCGATTCAGACCTCTTACATTTCTGTCTTCCGGAATATGTGTCAGTCCCGCCTCTCTTGCTTTACGCGGAGTATAATTGGTAATATCCTGTCCCTCCAGAAAAACCTTTCCCTTTTCTACTTTTCTAAGTCCGGCAATCGCTTCGATCAATTCGCTCTGACCGTTTCCATCTACTCCGGCAATTCCGACAATCTCTCCTGTTCTGACTTCAAAAGAAACCCCTCTGATTTTGGATAACTCCTTTTCTCCCGATGTCCAAACATCCTTTATTTCCAATATCGGCTTTCCGATATTTGCTTTTTCTTTTTCTATATTCAGGAAGACTTCACGACCTACCATCATTTTCGCCAGCTGGGTCGTATCTGTTTCCTCTCTGTTCACCGTATTGATATATTTTCCACTTCTCATAACAGTAATCCGATCCGATATTTCCATTACCTCATTTAATTTGTGAGAAATAAATACGATCGACTTCCCGTCATTTCTCAGTTCCTTCAATATTTCGAAAAACTTATCACATTCCTGCGGAGTAAGCACTGCCGTTGGTTCATCCAGAATCAGGACATTTGCTCCTCTGTACAATGTTTTGATAATCTCTACTCTCTGGGCTTCACCTACAGATATTTGATTGATTTTTTTGTTTGGCTGAATATCCATATGATAATCCTCAATATATTTGTTGATTTTCTTTCTGGATTCTTCAAAATCAATCTTTAATCCTTTCCTGGGTTCAAACCCAAGAATCACATTTTCCAGCACCGTCAGATCGTCAACCAGCATAAATTCCTGATGAACCATACCAATTCCCTGTCCAATGGAAATACCCGGTGTTAAATTTTCCATTACGGTACCATTAATTTTTATCGTCCCTCCATCCGGCTGATAAAGTCCATATAGCATTTTCATCATTGTAGATTTTCCTGCTCCGTTTTCACCGATCAGAGAATGAATTTCTCCCTTTCTCAGATTGAACTGTCCTCCGTCTACTGCATGGACAGCAGGAAAGCTTTTATCAATATCAGTCATTTCTACAATATAATCACTGGCTGCCATTGTATCCCTCCTTTGCTCTTTACACAGAATGCCCGGAGAAACATCTCCGGGCATTCTAAATGCTCACATCTGTTTTACAAAATACATGCTTATTTTTTATTCTGGTTTTCCGTAGCCGTCTGCATGCTCAACTACAATTTCACCGCTGGCAATTTTCTCTTTTAATTCTTCCACCTTATCTACAATTTCCTGTGGGAACTGATCTCCCAGAGACTCTTTCATAACAGAGAAGTCCGTTAAACCAACTCCGTCATGTGCCAGATCCATATAAGCAGAGCTTCCTCCTTCAAAGGTTCCATTAATCACGGACTCAATCATCTGGAAAGTACAAAGGTCTACTCTCTTCTGCATAGAGGTAAGAACATGTCCCGGATACAGCGCATCCTGATTTGTATCTACACCAATGGCATATGCTCCAAGCTCAGCTGCTGCCTCCATCGCTCCAACACCTGTAATGTTCGCAACATTCATAATGATATCCGCACCCTGATCGATCTGTGCAGTTGCAAGCTCTTTTCCCTTAAGTGCATCTGTGAAGGTTCCTGCAAAGGACTGAAGGATCTCGATATCCGGATCAATATATTTTGCTCCCTGCTCATAGCCCAGGAAGAAATCATGAAGCACCGGAATATCCATTCCGCCTACCCAGCCAATGATCTTTTTATCGTTTACCCCTTCAATTTCTGTATGGGTAGTAAACATAGCCGCTGCAGCGCCTGCCAGGAATGAACCCTCATTCTGTGCAAACAGAGTAGAAACAACATTGTCACCGGCATCTGCCACACCGTCAATCAGCGCAAACTTCGTATCCGGATATTCAGGACAATGTTTCTGCATAATTTCAAGGAACTGAGTAGACACGCCAATCACCATATCATATCCTGCATCTGCCATTGCCACGAAGTTCGCTTCCCAATCTGCTGCCTCTCCGGACTCCAGCTCCTGAACTTCAATTCCATATTTTTCTTTTGCCATCATGGCACCTTCATGTGCCAGATCGTTAAAGGATTTATCTCCAAGGAATCCCGAATATATCAGTGCAACTTTCAAAGGCTCTTCTGCAGCAGCACTCTCCGACTCTGTCTCCTTCTCTTCAGCTGCTCCGTCAGCAGCCACCTCTTCCTCTGTCTTTTCTACCGGAGCCTCCTCCTTACTGCCGCATCCCGCAAGTCCAAATACCATAGAACAACCAAGTAATAACGCTAATAATTTCTTTTTCATTGTAAAAATCCCCCTGTTTTTATAATGCGTCATAAAGTTTCAAATTCTCTTCAACAATATTCCAGAACTTCTCTACATCAAGCTTAACCGCTACTTTTGTATTCTTTTCCTTTTCCGGGAAGATATTAAAGTAATCGCAATTTGTTCGTCCATAGCTTGAACCGCCGGTTATGTCAATTTCTGTATACATTTCTTTTGTCTCAATACAGCTTGGATCTATCAGATATGCCACTGTAGTCGGATCATGCAAAGGACCGCCTTCCCAGCCAAAAACCTTCTTCTGTGTCATGCAGAAGAACCGCATAAGATCAGTAAACAGCTTTCCTGCCGTTGTATTTATCTTAGACATTCTTTCCACAATTTCCGGATAACAAAGCGCCTGTCTCGTAAGATCCAGCCCCATCATAACAACTGGTCTGCCACAGCTGAATACAATGTGTGCAGCCTCCGGATCCACATAAATATTATACTCAGCTGCCGGAGTCACATTTCCATGCTGATAAGCTCCTCCCATTAAAACAATTTCCTCAATATTGTCCAGTATCTTTGGTTCTTTTCTGATTGCCATTCCAACATTGCTGAGAGGACCGGTAGGAACGATCGTAACAGGAGCATCTGCATTCATAACCGTCTCGATGATAAAGTCCACTGCATGCCTTGGATCAAGCTCCTTGGTAAGCGGGGCAAATACCGGACCATTCAGTCCTGAATCTCCATGTACACGTTCTTCCACAGGCGGTGCCGTTCTGACAAGCGGTCTGGTAAGTCCCTTACATACCGGAACATCAATGTTTAAACACTGGCATACATTTAATGCATTTCTTGTCACCTTATCAATGGTCTGATTTCCATGTACAGTTGTAATTCCCAGAAGCTCAATCTTTGGATTTCTTGCTGCCAGCATGATCGCTACCGCATCATCATGCCCCGGATCACAGTCAATAATAATTTTTCTTTTCTCGCTCATTTTTTACCCTTTCATTTTAATTTTCCCCAAAACAATTCAATTTCATTGGCCAATTTGTTAAATCGTTTTATCTATTGTGTCTTCACAATACCATCAGGTAAATCGTTTTGTCAACAATTTTCGAGCTAAAAATATATACTTTGTTTGTTTTTCCTAGTTTCTTCCATACTTTTTTGTTCATTTCGCCCAATGCCCTGTCTTTGATTTATTCATTCTACTATGGTAAACTTTAGGTAAAGATTCCATTTGACGAAAGGAGTATCCATGAAAGTTACACTTAAGGACATAGCTCATGAAGTTGGTCTGTCTCCTACTACCGTTTCTCTCGTATTGAACAACCGCCCTTCGCGGATCTCCGAAGAAACAAAAGAAAAGATTCTGTCTGTCGCACAGCAGATGGGATATCGTCCCAATCCCTCGGCTGTCAGTCTGAAAACCAACCGAAGCTACACGATCGGGCTGATCGTACCTGATATACGCAATGATTATTACGCCACATATGCCAAAGGTCTGGAGGATACCTGCCAGCAAAAAGGATGGAGCACCATATTGTGCTCCACCAACTACAGCTCTGATCGGGAACGTCAATATATCGAAACCCTGTACGCCAAAAGCATAGACGGTATTTCTCTGATTCCTACACCTCCCAATGAGGTCGAAAACAACTTTATGGCTAACCGGAATCTGATCCTCTCCATGAAGATCCCTCTTGTACAAACAGACTTAACCAACTACACCCAGAATGTAAATGCAGTTGTATGTGATCACGAAAAGGGCGGCTACATGGCGACACGCCATCTTATCTCTCTGGGGCATCGTAAAATTGCCTTCATTACAGGCTCTCACTATCTGGAAGGCTCCGAAAGCCGGTTAAAAGGATGCAAGAAAGCGTTTCTGGATAACGGATTAGACTGGAATGATCAGCTGGTATATGAGGGAAACTATTCCTACGAATCCGGTCTTGACGGCATCGATTACCTCAGTGATAAGGATTTTACCGCTGTCTTTGCCTTTAATGATCTTATGGCATGCGGTGCATACAACGGATTAAACAAATATAATCTGTCTGTGCCGGAAGATATCTCCGTGATTGGCTACGATGACCACTTTGTATCCGGTATTTTGAGTGTGCCTCTGACCACAGTCCGCCAGCCAATCTACGAAATGGGAAAAGAAGCTGCCCGCATATTGATCCATGCTACAGAGCATCCGGAAACAGAACCTGTTATCTCTCAGTTCGATCTGAAATTAATCGTCCGAAACAGCACCCGCAAAATTTGATAAATGTTTATCGCCTGTATTTAAAACGTTTTATCTTGATTTTATCTCTTTCCCTGATATATAATATGTCAAAATAATTTTAATCTTAAGAAAGGGATTTTCTCATGATATTACTAAACCTGTGCATTATCTTTTTTGCGATCATCCTGCTGATTCGTCTCAAAATGCCTTTATGGGGAGCAGTTTTATCTGCTTCCCTTCTGACTGCTGTCCTTTTTCATATTACACCTACAATTCTTCTGGAGAGAACACTTCACACCATCCTGGGGAAAAGCTGCATTGAACTCCTTCTCATCACCTATGGCTTGATTCTGCTTCAGAATCTCATGGACACACATTCCATGCTGGCCAGAGCCGAGGAAGGTCTTATGGAACTGTCGTCCAATCCCAGACTCGAAAGTATCGTATCACCTGTCATCAGTGGTCTTCTTCCCTCTCCAGCCGCTGTTTTAATGGCAGGAACCATGCTCCAAAGGCGCTATAAAAATGTACTCTCAAACGACACGCTGGCATTCATAACCACCTATTTCCGACACATACCGGAAGCGCTTCTCCCGGTATATACCAACGTTATCCTGATCTGTGCTGTAACCAGAACACCCGAATGGCTGTTTCTGCTTCTCATGCTTCCATACACCATATCAAACATTCTGGTTCCGTATTTTATCTATTTAAAACCGCTGCACTTTACATGTACCCCCAATTATCGGGCAAAACCAAAATTCCGATCAGTACGAGAAATCATGTCCAATCTCTGGCCTGTTTTCCTGATCATCTGCTCCATCCTTATATTACATATAAATGCTGCCGTTTCTGTGTATCTGACCCTTATATTGTTTATACTGCAAAACCGCATTTCGTTATCCAGTCTCATGCATTTTTTTAAAAAAGCATTCAATCGTAATATGCTGTTAATGGTTGCTACAATCCTTATTTTTACAGATATTCTTAATTATACAGGAGCTCCCTCTTCATTGCTCAATGCCTGCGAAAATATATCCGTTCCCCTTTTTCTCGTATATGGCTTTGTTGTATTTGCAGGCTCTATCGTAAGTAACTTTACTGCTATGGTTCCGGCTGTCTTTCCACTGGCTGTATCCAGCGGAAGCTCCTCCATTGCCATGGTTATTTACCTGGCAAGCCTGGGGCATCTGGCAAGCCAGCTGTGCCCAACCCATATCTGTATTTCACTATGTGCAGATCAGTTCCATATCTCGATCAATGACATTTTCCGGAAAACCATACCAGTAACCGGAATTATGCTGATCATATCCACCATACTTTATCTTCTTATGTCACGTCTTCCCTATTGACAAATCCTGCTTTCAATGTTAGTCTGAAAGAAGCGAAAATATTTTAGGAAAACTTTTTCTCAAAGGTGAAAACAGGAGGTAGCAAAAGTGAAAGTATTATGTTTTGGGTCCCTGAATATCGACTATGTCTATAAGGTGGATCATTTTGTCCAGAAGGGTGAGACTCTCTCCTCTGAATCTCTTCGTGTATTCAGCGGCGGCAAAGGTCTGAACCAGTCTATTGCCCTGGCAAAGGCAGGTGCAGATATCTCCCATGCCGGAGCAATCGGAACCGATGGAGGATTTCTTCTGCAGATCATGGAAGAAGCAGGGGTAGACACAGGCAATGTTGCCGTGCTTGAAGATGTGCGTACCGGCAATGCCATCATTCAGAACGACAGAGACGGCGATAACTGTATCCTTTTATACGGAGGTGCAAATCAGGCAATTACAAAAGCGCAGGTAGATTCTGTTCTGGAGAAATTCCATGCCGGTGATTTCCTGGTCCTGCAAAACGAGATCAATGAGCTTTCCTATATCGTAGAACAGGCACATGACCGCGGAATGAAAATCGTCCTGAATCCATCACCCATGAACGAAAAGATTCTGAAGCTTCCACTGGAATATATCGACTATTTCCTGCTTAACGAGATCGAAGCCGGGCAGATCCTGAACCAGGATACCAAGTCCGGATTTGACGGAGAAGCGCTTGCAAAAGCACTTCTTGACAGATTCCCCAAAGCATCTATCGTCCTTACCATGGGCAGCGCCGGTTCTGTCTATATGGATGCGGAACAGACCGTCAGACAGTCGGTCTATAAGGTAAACGCAGTGGATACCACCGCAGCCGGGGATACCTTCACCGGATTCTTTATCGGCAGCATATTAAAAGGTCTCACCGTAACGGAAGCTATGGACATGGCATCCAGAGCCTCTGCCATTGCCGTAACCAGACCGGGTGCCGCACCGTCCATTCCATTTTTGAAGGAAGTGGAACAGTTCGAAAAATAGAACCTGCACACAGAGATTTTTACGAAAAGGAACATACCTATGGAACCTCAGCAATTATTGGATATATTAAGTATTGCCGAACGGCTGAAGGATGCGACAAGGCACTGCTATACCTCCGGGGGAAGGCATGAAAGTGTTGCAGAGCACAGCTGGAGAGCCTCCCTGATGGCATACTTTCTGAAGGATGCCTTTCCGGAAGCCGATATCAACAAAGTGATCAAAATGTGTATCATTCACGATTTAGGAGAAGCATTCACGGGAGATATTCCCACCTTTGACAAGACACAGGAAAATGAGCATACCGAAGAGCAGCTTTTATATAACTGGGTGAAATCATTGCCAGGGGAATATGCTTCTGAAATGCTTGCGTTATACGAAGAGATGGCCGCACTTCAGACCGTCGAAGCCAGGCTTTACAAAGCAATCGATGGTCTGGAAGCTGTGATCCAGCATAATGAATCTGATCTGAGCACATGGATTCCCATGGAATACGAATTCAATCTTACCTATGCCAATGATAAGGTCGCTTTTTCTGAATACCTTACCAGCCTGCGGGATTTGATCAGAGAGGATTCGATAAAAAAAATAGAAAACGGCAGATAGACGCCGCTTAGCAGGAGACCCTTATGACCATCAAAGAAATTGCCCGGCTTGCCGGAGTATCCATCTCCACCGTATCCAAGATCATGAATCAGAAGGATGAGGGTATCAGCCAGGAGACACGGGAACGTGTATTAAAGATCGCAAAGGAATTTCACTATTCTCCCCACTCCAGTGCTTTTGCAGGAGGGAATAAGACCTTTCTGCTGGGTGTTCTGATTCATTCTGCCGATGCGGGACAGGCTCTGGACGGCATTCTGGAGGAAGCAAGGGAGCACGGCTACACCGTTCTTATTTCCAGAGGAGACGGATCCAACGAATCCGAATACAGAGGAATCTCTGCCCTGTGTCGATATCAGGCGGATGCAGTTCTCTGGGAACCGGTGAATGAGGACAGCATGCAGTATGCGGCTTCCTTTCAGGCCGCTTCTATCCCCTGTCTCCGTTTTCATCCCGTACTGGAATCCGACGTCTTCCTTGACTTTGAGGGACTGGGATATGCAGCGACGTCTTCTCTCGCCGCTGCAGGGCATCAGGAGACCGCATGTCTTTTATCTCCCTGCATATGGACGGATTCTTTTCTCACAGGGTATAAGCGGTGCCTTTTTGATGCCGGACTGTCATTCCGGGAAAGCCGTGTCTTTCAGGAGGTGAACGACGCTCTTCTGCAGGATATTGCCGATCACCGCATCACCGGCATTGTCTGCTCCCATTTTGCTGCAGCGCTGAAGCTGTATGGCGAGCTGAACCGAATACACTGTCAGCTTCCCCACGACGTCTCCCTGGTGTCTCTTCGGCGCGATGAGCAGGAAAATGCTTTTTCCCGGATCTCTGCGATCCCAATCCCGTACAGGGCTTACGGGCAGCATCTGTGCCGGCAGATGATCCATTATGCGGAACACAAAGAGCCTTTCAGGCAATTTCTGACCAGTCCTGCTCCGGACAGCTCTGTGACGATCGGCGCTCCTTTTTCCCGGCAGCAGAAGAAGCTGCTCGTAGTAGGAAGCATCAACATCGATCATTACATGAAGATGGATGAGTTTCCGGTATCAGGACGGGCAGTCCTTACCTCCGATCCTTCTCAGTATCCGGGCGGCAAAGGGATCAATCAGGCGATCGGCAGCTCCCGTCTGGGTGCACAGGTTGCTCTGATCGGCATGACGGGAAACGATGCAGACTCCGGTTCCATCTTTTCTGTCCTGGAGGAATATTCCATTGATTCCGGCGGGGTATGCCGCTGTCCTGATGCCGCAACCGGAAAGGCTTATATTTTCCTTCAGCGGGACGGGGATTCTATGATCTCCATTCTTCCGGGCGCAAATGAATGCCTTACCGCGTCTTACATTCGACGGCAGGACGCGCTCTTCCGGCAGGGAAGCTGCTGTCTTATGCAGACAGAGGTTCCCCAGCAGGCTTTGATCGAAGCCGGAAGGCTTGCCCGCCATCATGGCATGCGGACGATCCTCAAACCTGCCGCCTGTTCTTTTCTGGAACCGGAGCTGTTGAAGTATACCGATATCCTGGTTCCCAATCTGGACGAGGTCAATCTTCTCTGTCCTGAAAAATCTCTCAGTGAGCAGGCAGAGCAATTTCTGGCTCTTGGAGTAAAGACCGTCATCATCACCCTTGGCGCAGACGGCTGTTACCTGAAGACACAGCAGGAGGAGCAGTATTTCCCGGCAGCTGATTTTACAGCCGTGGACAATACCGGAGCCGGGGATGCTTTCATCTGTGCTCTGGCAGTCTATCTGCAGACCGGTTATTCCATGACGGATGCAATTCGGATCGCCACCTGTGCAGCCGGATTTTCCATCTCCCGGGAAGGGGTTGTCCCTGCACTGATCGACCGGCACACGCTGGAATCTTATATCAGGCAGAAAGAGCCGGGGCTGCTTCTGTAAAAAACCGCCGGGCAGAACATCTCATATAAGATGTTCTGCCCGGCAGTTTTTGTATCTTTTTGCTTTAATCCTCCAGGGATTCTTTCAGTTTATCCATAAATCCTTTTTTCTTCGGCTTTCCGCCTTCTGATTTCTGATTCAGTGTATTTCCATTCTCCATGTCGTATGCTTTCAGCGCTTCCTTCGCTGCATGGCTAAGACCGGTGGGCACCTGAACCACCAGTGTTACATAATGGTCTCCACGCACACTCTTATTCCGAAGAGAAGGCATACCCTTGCCGCGCAGACGAACCCTGGTATCAGTTTGTGTTCCGGATTTTACATCGTACTCCACTTCGCCGTCCACGGTCTTGATCCGAATCGTTCCGCCAAGCGCCGCCACAGGGAAGCTGATCGGCACCGTTGAGAAAATATCCATATCCTGTCTCAGGAAGATCGGATGACGGGATACCATAACCTCCACCAGAAGGTCGCCTCGCGGTCCTCCGTTGATTCCCGGCTCACCCTTTCCGCGGATACGGATGCTCTGTCCATTATCAATACCCGCCGGAACCGTAACAGAAATCTTTTTCTTACTGGAAATATAACCGGTTCCATAGCAGTCCGGGCATTTTTCCTTAATAATCTTACCGGTTCCGTTACACTCCGGACACGGGCGCACGTTCTGCACCATACCGAACAGGGACTGCTGGGTGTAGACAACCTGTCCCTTTCCGCCGCACTTGGAACAGGTCTGAGGAGTCGTCCCCGGCTTCGCACCGGTTCCATGGCATTTCTCACACTCGTCCTTCAAGGTCAGCTCCAGTTCCTTATCCACGCCTGTTACAGACTCTTCAAAGGTGATCCGCACGCTTGCACGGATATCTGCTCCACGCATAGGACCATTGCTGCTCCTGCGGCTTCTGCCGCCGCCAAAGATATCTCCAAAGATGTCTCCAAAGATATCTCCCATATCTGCTCCGCTGAAATCAAAGCCGCCAAAGCCTCCGGCTCCTCCGCCCTGATCAAAGGCTGCATGACCGAACTGGTCATATTTCTTTCTCTTATCAGCATCACTCAGGATGGCATAAGCTTCAGAGGCTTCTTTGAATTTCTGCTCCGCTTCCTGATCTCCCGGATTCATATCTGGATGATACTTTTTCGCCAGCTTCCTGTATGCACTCTTAATGGCTGCATCATCGGCATTCCGATCTACGCCAAGGACTTCATAATAGTCTCTTTTTGTCTCTGCCATAACTATCTACCTTTCACGCAGGAATGCAGGCACACTCACCGTATGCCTGCCTCTCCTTATCTCATTTCCTTATATTCCCGTACCTGATATTAGACTTCTCTGTAATCGCCGTCTACCACATCATCTGCAGGACCGCTCTGAGCTGCGCCGCCCATATCAGGACCTGCGCCCTGTGCGCCTCCCTGTGCTGCCTGAGCCTGCTCATACATCTTCTGGAACAGCTTCTGCGCTGCGTTCATCAGATCTTCCTTACCGGATTTCAGTGCATCCAGGTCTGCATCAGAGATATCCACCTGATTAGCGGTTCTCTCGACTACTGCCTTCAGGGAAGCCACCTTCTCTTCCACTGCAGCCTTCTCGGAAGCGTCCAGGTTTGCGCCTGCCTCTTCCAGAGCCTTCTCGGTCTGGAATACCATGGCATCTGCGTCATTTCTTGCATCGATCGCTTCTTTTCTCTTCTTATCCTGTGCCTCGAACTCAGCAGCCTCTCTCACTGCCTTGTCGATATCAGAATCGGACATGTTGGAACCAGCGGTAATCGTGATATGCTGCTCCTTACCGGTTCCCAGATCCTTTGCGGATACATTTACGATACCATTTGCATCGATATCGAAAGTAACCTCGATCTGCGGAACACCGCGGCGTGCTGGCGGAATACCGTCCAGACGGAACTGTCCGAGAGATTTATTATCCTTTGCAAACTGTCTCTCGCCCTGTACCACATTGATATCAACAGCAGTCTGATTATCTGCTGCGGTGGAGAAGATCTGGCTCTTCTTGGTCGGGATAGTCGTATTTCTCTCGATCAGACGGGTTGCGATACCTCCCATGGTCTCGATGGACAGAGACAGCGGAGTAACATCCAGAAGAAGGATATCACCTGCACCTGCATCACCGGCCAGCTTACCGCCCTGGATAGATGCACCGATCGCTACACACTCATCTGGATTCAGAGTCTTGCTCGGCTCATGTCCGGTCAGCTGTTTTACCTTATCCTGTACTGCCGGGATACGGGTGGAACCGCCTACCAGAAGTACCTTGCCAAGCTCAGACGGGCTGATACCGGCATCACGGAGAGCCGCCTGTACCGGATTTGCCGTACGTTCTACCAGATCATGAGTCAGCTCATCAAATTTTGCTCTGGTCAGATTCATATCAAAGTGAAGAGGTCCGTCAGCATTCATGCTGATGAACGGCAGGTTGATGTTGGTGGTGGTTGCGGCGGAAAGCTCCTTTTTCGCTTTCTCAGCAGCCTCTTTTAATCTCTGAAGCGCCATCTTGTCATTGGACAGATCTACGCCGTTCATTTTCTTAAACTCAGCCAGCATCCAGTCCGTTACCTTCTGGTCGAAATCATCGCCGCCCAGCTTGTTGTCTCCTGCAGTTGCCAGAACCTCGATGACGCCGTCACCGATCTCGATCACAGATACATCAAAGGTACCGCCGCCGAGGTCGTATACCATGATCTTCTGCTCTCTCTCATTGTCAAGACCATATGCAAGTGCTGCAGCAGTCGGCTCGTTGATGATACGCTTTACATCCAGACCTGCAATCTTGCCTGCATCCTTGGTTGCCTGTCTCTGTGCATCGTTGAAGTATGCCGGAACTGTAATAACTGCCTCTGTTACCTTCTCTCCAAGGTAATTCTCTGCATCTGCCTTCAGCTTCTGAAGGATCATCGCAGAAATCTCCTGGGGAGAATATTTCTTATCATCAATTGTCACTTTGTAATCACTTCCCATATGTCTCTTAATGGAAGCGATGGTCTTCTCTGCATTTGTCACTGCCTGACGCTTTGCAGGCTCTCCTACAAGACGCTCTCCGGCTTTTGTAAATGCCACGATAGACGGCGTGGTTCTTGCACCCTCTGTATTTGCTACGACCGTCGGTTTTCCACCTTCCATAACAGCCACACAAGAGTTTGTAGTTCCAAGGTCAATACCAATAATTTTGCTCATAATCGTTTCCTCCTATATTGAAATGTGTTTAATTAGCTACTTTTACCATGCTGTGACGAAGCACTGCATCTTTATATTTATAACCCTTCTGGAATTCTTCCGTAACGATATTCTCGCCCGCTTCCTCATCCTCCACATGCATCACAGCATTGTGAAGGTTCAGGTCAAATTCCTGGCCTACCGCTTCGATAGGGGTTACACCCAAATCTTCCAGTACAGTCATGAGCTGCTTGTAGATCATCTCCATGCCGCTGGCTACCGGACTGTCCTTTTCTTCCTCCGGAACGCTCTTGATTCCTCTCTCAAAATTGTCTACCACCGGAAGAATTTTCTCTATTACTTCTCTTGCTCCCACTGCGTACATCTGGGATTTTTCCTTTTCTGTACGATTGCGGAAATTCTCGAACTCCGCAAGCTGGCGCTTCACTTTGTCTGTCAGCTCTGCGATCTGCTCATCTCTTTTATCTTTTTTTTCTTTTTTCTTAAAGAAGCCCTTCTTCTCATTCTCCGGTGCCGGAGTCTCTTCTGCGGCAGCTTCCTCTGTCTCTGCCTCCGCAGCTTCCTCTGCTTCCGCAGCTGCTTCTTCTGCCTCTTCCATCACTTCTTCTGAAATGGTTTCCTGTTCTAATTCCTTGTTCTCTTCCACTCTGCATCCGCCTTTCTATTTATGGAAAACATCATCCAACTGATCCATCAAAGTCTTCAGCGTACTCATGACATTCTCATAATCCATTCGTTTGGGACCGATGATCCCCACCGTGCCCTGTAAGCCCTGCCCCAGATCATAGGTCGCTGTCACAACGCTGCAGTCCTTCATGCTCTGTATGGGGGTCTCACTTCCGATATATACCTGTATTCCTTTTTCATCCTTATTCAGGGTCTCATGCACCAGCTCTGCCAGATTCTGCTTCTCCTCCAGCGTCTGGATCAGCTCACTCGCCTTTCCATTATCGCTGAGCTCCGGATAGCGGAAAATATTGGTTGCTCCGCCGGTATAGATCTCCATACCTTCATCTGAATGAATGGTCTCTGCCACCGCATCCACCACATCACTGATGATATTACTATGGATACCTGCCTGCTCTTTCATACTGGAAATCATCTGCAGATTAATTTCCGCGATCGTCTTTCCATTCAACATGGTATTCAGCAGAATATTCAGCTTCAGGATGCTCTCTGTATCCAGCTCCTCGCTGATCGGGATCAGCTTGTTCCGGATGATATTCCCCTCCGCCACAATCACTGCAAGTATCTGGTTCTCATCCACCTTGGAAAGCTGAATGAACTTCAGCTTATTCTGATGGTACTGAGGCGCTGAGATCATGGTCGCATAATTGGTATTATTGGCAAGGACCTTTACCACCTGCTTTAATACCTGTTCCATCTTATCGGTACGCTGAATCATCAGCTCCTTCAGATCCGCGACCTCCCGCTCCTTCTCCTCCATCAGATAATCCACATACAGACGATATCCCTTGTCAGAAGGAATCCTGCCGGCAGATGTATGCGGCTGTACAATATAGCCCATCTCCTCCAGATCCGACATCTCATTACGGATCGTGGCAGAACTCAGCTTCAAATCTGAATACTTGGAAATAGTTCTGGAACCAACCGGTTCCCCTGTCTCCATATAATTACGGATAATTGCATGAAGGATCCTGACCTTCCTGTCATCCAGCTCCACGATCTCACATCCCTTCTTCTTATTAGCACTCAACTTATAAGAGTGCTAATATTTCTGTACATAAAGATAGCACCCCTGAGGGTGCTTTGTCAATACCTTTGTGAATATTTTTTACTACAAGCCGGGCATAACTGTGAATATCCCATTCAGATGGGATGCTCGCATACCAGATGGACGGGATATTCACAGTTATATGCGGCGACAGCCGCTAATCGAGATGTAGCGCAGCGTAATCGAGATGCCCGGCGACAGCCGCTAATCGAGATGTAGCGCAGCGCAATCGAGACGCCCGGCTTGATCCTTACCTGGACTTCAAAAATACATACTCCCGCGCTGCCGCCTCATCGTCCGGATAACTCTCCAGATAGCTCTCCATCTTCAGCTTCGCCGTCTCGAAATCCCCCTTCTTCTCATACACAACGATCTCATTTGCCAGAAGCTCCTGCATGCTTCCCCCGTCTCCTTTGGCGATTCCCGCCTGCAGAGTCTCCAGCGCCGCATCATAGTCCTCCTGACGGATCTGCCAGTCCGCTACCTTTGCATAAGCAGACATCTGCTGCGGTTCTCCGTCCAGATAACTCTGATACAGAGTCACCGCATAGTCCTCGTTTCCCATCTGCCGGTAAAGCTCTGCCTGCCAGTAGAGCGCCTCTGTCTCTCCTTCATCCGCCGCAATCTCCAGATACTCCTTTGCCTTTGGATAGTCCTCCATATAATAGGAAAGTCTGCCCAGCATAATCAGGTCCTTCTCAGACGTCCGGTCGATCGCCGCCTTAAAATCCTCATTCGCCTTCTCCACATTTCCGTCAGCCCGGTACAAAAGCCCGCGGGTCAGATAAAGCTCCGCGCTCTTCTTCAGATCCAGCACCGCACTGCACGTATCGATCGCCTTCTGAGTCTCTCCCATGTGATACTGTGCAGACGCCTTATATGCCGCAATATCCAGCTCCAGAGCCCCCACATGCATTCCTGCCAGCCCCAGAGCTTCATTATAGGCAGACACCGCAGCTTCATACTCGCCTGCGGCTGCCTGCTCCATTCCCTGGCTTCTCAGGGCAAGCTGCTCCTTTTCGGTCTCTGCACTCTTCCCGCAGCCGGTCAGCGCAGCCGCACACAGCCCGGTCAGAATGATTCTGCATATTTTTCTTCTCATCCTCTATCCCCCTGCCAAAATGTCCGATTCATGGTGCACCACAGGATCAGCTTGCGGGGAAGCTTCTCATAACGCTGCCCCAGCTTATATCCCAGAAGCTTTCCGGCACTCTGCGTCACCACCTGCAGGATCAGCCATGGTTTCCTTATCCTCAGACAATATGCCATACTCCGCTTTACCAGCCGGATCCCCTCAGATTCCGAACGAATACCGCCAAAAATCTCCGGATGCATGGTCTGGGAAACCGCAAGATCAAAATTCCGGTGAAACTGCTGCACGGCACTGTAGTTATGGGAATGCACTACCTTCGCCTCCGCACAGTAAGCGATCCTTCCTCCATGGCGGATCAGCTTCCCTGCATAGATCATATCCTCATTAAAAATTGTCCTGGTTACAAAACCTCCCAGCTCCAGATACTTATCCTTCCTCCATGCCGCGCATACGTTGGAACAGAAAAAGGTCTTGATCCCCAGCTCCGGCAGATCCTCAGCCCCTTTGATCCTGCTCTCTTCCGGATAATTGAAGCTTCTGGTATACTTCTCCACCTCTCTGCAGTCATCTGCAGGAAGCTGTCTTGCATACGCTGCCCATACCCGCTGATCCGCAAAAGGCTTCAAAAGCTCCTCTACCAGATGCGCATCTGCAGGAAGTGCATCCTGCGTCATACAGATCACCACATCTGCCGAAGCCAAACGCATTCCTCTGTCTCTGGTGCCCCCATGATCAAACTCTGCTTTGGACAGGTGGTGCACTTCCACATTCTCATATTCCTCTGTCAGCCCACCGGGAAAACAGGATTCCTCCGTGTTCATCAGAATGATCCTGTTTACCGGACTGCTCTGCGTACACAGCTTATCCAGAAGCATTTTTAATTGTTTTCCCGGACGGTACACGGGAATCAGAACATCTGCCGACAACATTCTTCGTCTCTCCTACTCTACTGTAACCGATTTTGCCAGATTTCTCGGCTTATCCACATCACAGCCTCTGGCGATCGCCACATAATAACTGAATATCTGAAGCGGAATCACCGCCAGTGAATTCGTAAAATACGGATTTGTCCTCGGTACGTAGATCACATAATCCGAAGCCTTTTCCACTTCTGTATTTCCCACGTTGGTGACCGCAAGGACAAACGCCCCTCTGGTCTGCACTTCTACAATATTGCTGATCATCTTCTTATACAGCTCCTCCTGGGTCAGGATCGCCGTCACCAGCGTTCCCTCTTCAATCAGAGAAATGGTGCCGTGCTTTAACTCTCCTGCTGCATATGCCTCCGAATGAATATAGGAGATTTCCTTCAGCTTCAGAGATCCCTCCAGAGAAATCGCATAGTCAATGCCTCTTCCAATGAAGAAAATGTCCCTTGCTCCCACATACCTGTTGGCAAATCTCTGTATCCGTTCCTTATTGGCGAGCAGCAGCTCAATCTGCTCCGGAAGACGCTTGAGATCCTTGATCAGCCCCTGCATTGCCTCTTCCGTCACCTTGCCCCGCGCCTGCCCAAACTTCATGGCAAGCAGATAGAAGGCGATCAGCTGGGTGCTGTATGCCTTTGTGGTAGCGACCGCGATTTCCGGTCCTGCCCAGGTATACATCACATGATCCGCTTCTCTTGCAATAGAACTGCCGACCACATTGACGATACCAAGCACCGTAACGCCCGGATGGCTCTTTGCCTCCCGGAGTGCTGCCAGAGAATCCGCTGTCTCACCGGACTGACTGACCACGATCACCAGCGTATCCTCCTCCAGGATCGGATTGCGGTAACGGAACTCGCTTGCCAGATCCACCTCCACTGGAATACGTGCCAAACCTTCAAATACATACTTTGCAGTCACACCCGTATGATATGCAGAACCGCAGGCCACAATATTGATTTTCCTGATCCGTGCAAGCTCCTCATCATCCATTCCCAGCTCTTCGATAACGATCTTCCCATCCTTGATACGGGGATTCAGAGTATCTCTTACCGCCTTGGGCTGCTCGTTGATCTCCTTCAGCATAAAATGTTCATAGCCGCCCTTTTCCGCCGCATTCACATCCCACTCGATCCGGGTGGATTCCTTCTTCAGTTCTTCCTTATCAATATTATAGAAAGCAATGCTGTCTTTCGTCAACCGTGCAATTTCTTCATTTTGAATAAAATACACATCTCTGGTATATTTCAGGACCGCAGGCACATCAGATGCAATGATGCTCCCGTGCTCACACCTGCCTACGATCAGCGGGCTGTCCTTACGTACGGAATATATTTCATCCGGATGCTCTTTGAACATGATTCCCAGGGCGTAGGATCCCTCCACACGCTGCATGACTTTAATGACCGCCTCCAGAGGATCCCCTTTATAGTAATAATCCAGCAGATGAGCCACAACCTCCGTATCCGTCTGAGAGACCAGCTGATATCCTCTGCTTTCCAAAAGCTTCCGCAGCTTCAGGTAATTTTCTATGATTCCATTATGTACAACTACGATCGATTCATCCTTATTAAAATGCGGATGTGCATTGGTATCACTTGGAGCTCCGTGCGTTGCCCAGCGGGTATGTCCGATTCCCATATGCCCCGGAAGCATGGCACCTCCATGGGACATTTCATGCAGTACCTTCAGTCTGCCCGTTGCCTTCATGACCTGAATGATCTCGCCATTATAGACTGCCATCCCCGCAGAATCATATCCCCGGTACTCCAGTTTCTCCAGCCCGTCCAGAAGGATCGGAGCCGCCTCTTCCATTCCAATATATCCAACTATTCCACACATACATATTCCTCCTTGGGAAGTTTTATATAAACAAAGCGAGGAAAGTCATCGCCTCCTCGCCCTGTAAATATCTCATGAACACCGTCCATGTCCGGCATATGCCGTCTATATGCTCTTAGTATCCAGTATCCGAACTGATCTTATCGGAGATTTTCTGCACCTCATCAGATGGTGTATAATCGTAATTCTCGAACAGATACTCATGAAGCTGCTTTACGTTGGCAGCCAGGTTCACCGGAATCACACAGGAACCCTTTCCGCTGACAACACCTGACTCCTTATCAAACGGGAATCCGGCTGTATCCACAATATTATAGCTGATCATCTCCGGTGCAAGAGCCAGAAGCTGATCATTTGTGTAGTTTGTTGCGATCATCGGGAATACTGCGTTGATGATCTCGTTGATCTGGGTCAGATCAGCCTTCTTGGCAGTATTTACGATCTCCATGATCACTTCTCTCTGACGCTCGGTTCTCTTGAAGTCATCTCCGGCCGTATAACGGATACGGCAGTAAGAAGTTGCCTGTACGCCATCCAGCTTCTGAAGGCCCGGCTTGGTCAGCTTCTGAGTCTTCACACCTGTCACCTCGGAAGTCTCCACCGTATAGTTGTTCAGGTGCTCAAGCTCCACCTCGTCCACATCAATATTGATGCCGCCGAGAAGATCTACCGTCTGCGTCAGTGCCGCAAAGTCCACCGTCACATAATATTCAATATCCAGATCCAGATTCTTATTCAGCATACTGATCGCCTGCTGAGGACCGCCTGCCGAGTAAGCTCCGTTACATTTGTTGTACTTTCCATTGGTAAGGTCAAGATACGTATCACGATAAACGGATACCAGTCTCACCTCTTTGGTATCATTGTTGATGCTGGCAATGATCATCGTGTCACTGCGGTTTCCTTTACCAAGCTGTCCTGCCTTTCTTGTATCGATACCGAACAGGGCAACATTCAGATAACCGGACATGGTCTCCTTTGTCACTTCAGACATCTCATTGACTTCAATCTCCTCCGGCACCAGCTTCGGCTTCTGGATCTTGTCAAGCTGGCTTACCACATAGAAGCCTATCACCAGAACCAGCAGAAGCAGTATCTCGATACCGAAGATCATCATTCGTTTCTTTTTCCTGGCAGTCTTCTTTTTAGAGGTTCCTTTCCGTCTGGAAGAAGGGGCATTCCCGGAAGCGCTTTTGGAAGAAGCACTCTTTTTCGAGCTTGTTTTTTTCAAAGTTTCTTTTGCCATAATTCATCCTTTCTACGCCTGTCAATAAGCATTCTTATTCACAAAACCCTTGAAGAACGTCAGGAACAGAATCTTAATATCCAGCCCTATCGTCCAGTTTTCAATATAGTACAGGTCGTATTCAATACGTTTTTTGATTGATGTATCTCCCCGGTAACCGTTCACCTGCGCCCAGCCTGTCAGTCCCGGACGGACCTGGTGCTTTACCATGTAACGCGGAATCTCCTCACGGAACTTTTCCACGAAGAAGGGCCGCTCCGGTCTGGGTCCCACCAGGCTCATATCACCCTTCAGGATATTGAACAGCTGCGGCAGCTCATCGATGCTGGTCTTCCGGATCACTTTCCCCACGCCGGTGACACGGGGATCGTTCCGGACAGTCCATGCCTTCTTCTCGCTTCGGGCAGACTGTACTTCCATGGAACGGAACTTATACATCTGAAATGTCTGGTTATGGAGCCCCACACGCTCCTGTTTATATATCAACGGCCCCTTGGAGGTTGTCTTTACCAGGACAGCCGTAACCAGCATGATCGGTGAAAAAATAATGATTGCAACCACTGCGCCAAAAATATCCATCGCCCGCTTACAGATCATGTTAAAGGTATTCGTAAGAGGCACATGCCGGATATTGACCACAGGAAGTCCCAGAAGATCCTCTGTATACGGTCTTGTGGGGATAATATCATTATAATCCGGAACGAATTTTGTATGCACACCGGATTTTTCACAGATAGCAACAATTCTCTTTAATTTATAATATTCCTGCAGTCCGAGCGTCAGCGCGATCTCGTCCAGCCGGTTATTATCCAATATATTTTCCAGTTCATCGGTCGTGCCCAGAACGGCAACGCCCTTGTACATATAACCGATTTCCTTATTATCATCCAGGATGCCTCTGACCTTGTAGCCCCACTGAGGATTCGCCTTTATACGGTCAATGAACGCTTCCGCCGCACTGCTGTAGCCCACAAAAATAACGTGGCGCAGATTAAAGCCCTTCTTGCGCATCTTCCGAAGCGCCAGACGGATCAGATTGCGGACACCGGTTTCCATGCAGATGTTGATGATGTAAAAATAGAACAGCATCGTTCTGGAATAATGGTTCGCATAGGCATTATAGTCACGGAGCAGGAAAAAAACGCCCATGACGATCAACAGTCCGAAACTGTTTGCCTTAATAATATTGCTGCCCTCCAGCCTCCTGCCCTGTACCCGCTTTGCCGTATACAGGTTAAATGCAAGATAGAGCGTCAGATACAGCGGTACAATGAGTACAAGCGTCAGACAGTACTGTCCCAGAGTCAGACCTCTGTCATCATTCAGTATGATGAACTTATATACCCACGCTAACAGATATGATATACAAATGACGACGGCATCCACCACCACATGCAGGCGGTTAAAATACCGTTGATTATCCTTAATCAAAATCCCTCACCTGTTTTCCTCCTGCCGTTATGATCAACATACAAAAAGCAGAATGTTTTTCCAAAGCTCCAGTTGGATCTTCAAGTAATTGGTAAGATGCTTCATGCGGAACCGGATCTTCCGTTCCGGATTGCTCCGGCACAGCTTCAGTCCCCTTTTCAGTCCTTCCCGGTAGTCCTTTCCAAGTCCCTTTCTTACAAAAAACAGATATTTTATGAAAAATCCCGCCAGCAACAAAGGTGCATTCAGCAGAATCTGTAAAAAAGGCATATTTTTATAAATCAGATAGACATTGTTTCCCGCCGAGTGGATCACTTTAAAATGATTGTAACGGGAACCGCTGGTCCCACTTCCCATATGGTACACCACCGCTTCGGGCACATACCAGTGGCAGTAGCCGAAAATATTGGCTCTGTAGGACAGATCCATATCCTCCAGATAGGCAAAATGAGCTTCATCAAAGCCTCCCAGCTCCTCTACCAGCTGTCTGCGGTAGATGGCTGCGCCTCCGCAGGACGAAAATATCTTCTGTCCCACAGAATATCCGGCTTCCGGTTTCCCTTTGCCTCTTGCGATCCCCCAGCCCAGCGCACAGTAAAAATCACCTGCATTGTCCAGGATCGTCCGATCCTGATACTGGAGCATCTTTGCCGAGCAGGAAAATCTCCTGTCATCTGCCCGGATCGCTTCCAGAAGCCTTGCGGAAAAATCCGGACAGACCTCTGTATCATTATTCAAAAGTATGACATACGGACTTTCCGCCCGTCTGATTCCTTCGTTTACTGCTCTGCAGAAGCCATAATTCTGCTCGAGACAGACCAGTATACATTCTGGATAATGCTCTTTGATGAACTCCCGGCTCCCATCGGAAGACCCGTTGTCCACCACTACGATCTCGGCAGAAACTTCTTCCTGCCTCGATACCGAACGCAGGCAGGCATCCAGAAATGAAATTCCATTGTAATTCGGAATTACAATCGTTACGTCTGACATGCGTCATCCTCTCTCTTATTACTCACGGATCCGCCAATCCGTATCCTCCAGGGAAAGATTCCTGTTGTAATATCCGTCCGGCTCCTGAAGCAGTGTCTTCCACTTCTTCTCAAAGACCGGCGCCGTCCTCGTCCCCTTTTTTCTGTGACCGGTATGCTTCTGCTCCACCAGAATGACGCCCGGATCATAAATATTCTTTAATCCAAGCTTTTCCAGCTTCAGGCACAGATCCACATCCTTCATGCGGTCTTCCACTTCTTCCGAAAATCCTCCTGCCATCAGGAAGCTTTCCCGCTTCACCATCATGGCTTTTCCCGATACTGCATGAAAATTCTGCTGCAGTACCGCTTTATGGAAATATCCGGTGTATCCCAGCTTCAGACCCTCAAAGGCATCACCCGCCAGACCTCCAAGTCCCAGTATCCTGGCTCCATATCGTAATCTGCGGTTGTTGTCATATACCCTGCCGCCTACTGCCCCGGCCTCACTGCGCTGTGCGTTTCCCAGAAACATCTCCGCCCAGCCTCTGGATATTTTCTCTATCCGGCTCTCCAGGAACAGAAGATATTCGCTGTCCAGCTTTTCCGCCAGTCTGGAAAATGTTACAAATTTATTACACGCACTCATACAATATACTACTTTTATCGGTATTTGTCTATGTTGTTTTATAAAATTCAGAATTAATTTATTTTTCTCGTCACCGTCCAGAAGAACCAGAATCTCCAGATTCGTGTAGGTGCGGTTCCGTTCAATCGCCTTCAAAAAGCGCTCCAGCACCTTCAGCTTCGGCACATCCAGAAGAATGATACTGATCTTTGGCATACCGGACGGCACATAGCTGATCCTGTAAAATCCCGGATTATCCATCATCCCTACAGATGCCGCGATCCCCTGCCGCGCCAGATGCTGCTCCACCGCTCTCCTGCCGGCTTCATACGCATACATCTTGCTCTCCGGATTCGTGGCGGTAGAGGCTTTGTGCGATCTCCAGTGATAAAGCACCTTCGGAATATGTCCGATCTTTGATGCATGCTCGCTGCACCGTAAGATAAAGTCAAAATCCTGTGCTCCGTCATACTCCGAACTGTATCCTCCCGCTTTCTTTATCAGATCACGGCTTACCACCAGCAGGTGGCAGATATAATTATTGCTCCTTAAAAGATCCAGATTAAAATCCGGCTTGAAATGGGGCTGGAAAAATGTGGCGGAATCAAACGTCACCTTGTCCTCATCTGTATAGATCATGTCCGCATCCCGATTGTTCTGAAGCCACCGGACGATTTCAAACAAAGCATGCTCCTCCAGCAGATCATCATGATCCAGAAGTGCCAGATAATCTCCGGAAGCCATGGAGACAGCCTCATTCGTATTTCCTGAGATCCCCAGATTTTCTGCAAGCTTTCTGTAACAGACTCTTTCATCCCGTTCCGCATAGCCCTGAACGATCCTTTGAACGGAGCAGTCCTCTCCGCTGCCGTCTGCAAGACACAGCTCCAGATTGCCATAGGTCTGTCCCAGAACCGATTCGATCATCTCTCTCAGAAAAATCTCCTGTGTCCGATAGACCGGTACAACGACACTGATCTTTGGCTGATACGCAAACCTGTGCGCCCGCTGAAGCTCCAGCTCGCTCATGGCAGGGCGCGCGGAAATCATCCACTCCTGATACCCCTTCTCCAGCAGATTCCGGCGCAGACGCTCCTGCGCTTTGCGGCGCAGGCGGGTCATCCCGTAATTTTTCATATAATGATATCCACGTTTTGCATAATTGACATTTTTCATCGGAACAGGTTTCCTTTGTTTATATTAGAATGTAACCTCACCATCATGAGCGATCAGAGATGCGGAAATCATACCTTCCATGGCTGCAACCTCTGATACCAGCCCGCTTTCATCCTTTACACGCAGCTCCACGATCATATCCAGACGTCCTTTGGAAAGATTTCTGGATTTTACCTTGTAAGACTTTGCATATTTGGACACGATCTCCAGTACATCCGCCTCACTGTCCATCACAGAGCTGTTCACCACCAGCATCATGGGAACCTTCGCAACCGGAAGCAGATCCAGCACCAGAATACAGATGGTCACCGCAACAGAGGTCACTAATGCCACTTCATATAAGCCTGCTCCGCAGATGATACCGATACTGATGGACCAGAACAGGAACACCAGATCCATGGGATCCTTGATGGCAGTACGGAAACGAATGATAGAAAGCGCACCGACCATACCAAGGGAAATAACCAGATTGGACTGCATGGCAAGAATGATAGCCGCAGTGATCAACGCCATGGCTGCCAGAGAAATATTAAAATTCTTGGAATAAAATACCTTTCTTGTAACCAGCCTGTAGATCATGAAAATATACAGTGCCAGCAGCGCGGTCACAAACAGTGTTGCCGCGATCTTCCCGGTCGTAATGTCCATCCCGGTGAAGCCCTCCAAAAACGACTTTTTAAACATATCCTGAAATCCCATCTTATGTAACTCTCCTTTTCTTATAAACTATATTTTCTGCAAAGATAATACTTTGAAAACGCCGTCGGTCTCAGATTTCCTATCTGTACGGTACGGTAAATAAAGTCCGGAAGATACTCATCATACTTCACTTCCAGAACATGCTGCCCCGCTGCCAGAATCGGCCGAAGCGGGATCTGATCCTCCAAAAACAGATCCACACGGTCAGAAGAACAGATATTCTCATCCAGTGTGATCCGCACATTCCCCTGCGGGTAAATATAGGGGATCCGGTCATACTCCACGATCACCTTTGGCCGGAGCAGGCTGGTCTGCATGAGCAGACAAAGCTTCTGCAGCACCGCCGGGGCATCCTTTCCGATCGTGGGAATTTCTCCTGCCATCAGGGTACGGCACTGCTCCTCTGTCAGAGGGCAGGACAGCTTCTGTGTCTTTCCGCGTACCTTTTTCTTCAGCTCAAGAGATATTCTGTCACTGCTGTGATTGTAGATCCGGATACGGAACTTCTCACGCGGATCCGTCCCCGCTTCATTTTCCTTCATATACCGGTCATAATAATCATCAAAATACAGGCTTCTGATATTATAAATCCCTTCTGCACCCACATGGGGATCCAGCGGAACCAGCCCTCCCAGCCGTACCTGCAGCGCCCGCAGCTGACCATACGTACAGAGGTATTTAAATTCATGACGATACCTGTTTTCCATCAGGGACGGATCAAATACTTTACTCGTCATCCTGTCACTCCAATTCTTACTCTATATTGTTTCACTTTTGCATCAGTTCATCCAGATAATTCATCCGCACTTCCATAAATGTGCGCATTCCCTCATAATCTCCATCATGATGGCTCTTTGGCCACCTGAGCGCATCCCGGGCAAACGCCCCTGAATCCTGCACCTGATGGATACACTCTTCCATCAATGCTTCCATATATTCATCAGAAAAAACGCCCTGACGCAGTTCCTTCCACCTGTCGGCGATCATGTCTCTCACATTCCCCACATTCAGCCGGATCATCCGGTCCGCAAAGGGCCACTCCAGATATTCTTCTGCCCTGTCCGGTTCAAAGACCGCGTACAGCTCCCCGGCATCATCCGTATACACATTGCCCCAGGTCAGATCCACATCCCACGGAACCAGATACAGCCGATACCCGGATGACTCCTTCTTAAAAGTGAAAAACATATTTTTATAAATATTATCTTCCCCATAAAGCGCCTGAAGATACAGCCAGATATCTGTAAAATTCTCAAGATCCACAAGCTTTTGAGCTTCCTCTGTAAACTCCAGGTCATCTGCTGCGGTAAATTCCGCAAAACGGCGGAAGCACTGCCAGTCTGCTTTGGTTCCGGAACCATCCCTGCCTTTCAGCTCCATTCCCAGAACGGTCAGGTAATCCTCCGGAGGCACAGCATCGAACAGCTCCGGCAAAAGCTCTCTTCCATAAGTCCTCTTATACAGATATTCCTGATCCGAGACCGCAAGCTGCTTACTGTCAATGGGTTCCAGAATGCCGTAAAGCCCTCTGTATTCCCCGTTCACGATCAGCTCCGCATATTCCATATGAGTTCCAAAATGCAGATCATAGGGCGTATTGACCGCTCCAAACTGATTCCACAGTTCAATATTGAACTTGTCCCTGATCTTTGTCCCGTCACTGTAGATGGCATAAAAAATCCAGGAATCAGAATCCCTCATCCCGAGAACAGGCTTTGTATTCTTGCTGATCACTCCCGTGGAGGTCACGGAGATCAGGTTCAGCCGATATCCCTTCTTGGGATATGCTCTCGTGGTCTGTCCCCGCTCATGCGCCTGAAACACAGAAGAAAGTGTCCAGTCCTCCTGTCCGCAGTCCTCATAGAATACTACACTGCCGGCAAATACCGTATCTACATCCAGATCCGCATCGGTCTCGATACGAACCACCGGAAGACCTGTAAAAACTAAATCTATGGTCGTACAGACTGCTTCTTTTTCCTTCCAGACCAGAAACGGAACTCTTGTCCCTTCCGCCACCGCCTCCTGCTTGTCAAGCAGGGTATAATCCTGCAGGGGAAGAACCTGTATCCCCTCATCTGCATCCGTGAAGCTTCCAGCTTCCCATGCGGCATTGTCCATATCCACCGGAAGATACCAGGTGCGGCTCTCTCTGTCGCATGCCAGCTCCTCTCCCCGAAAGCAGAGGAATATCTCATCTGCATCCATGGTTCCCGGAAGACTGTCCAGCAGCTTCTGTGCCTGACGGACTTCTCCTGCCAGAGAACCGCTTTCAAGCGGTGTCAGCGGACTGGCTGTCCCGGAATAAAATACGAAAAAAAAGAAGAAACCTGCGAATAACAGAACGCTGAGCAGTAAAGCTGACTTTTTTCCCATTCTGTTTCTCCTGTTTGCTTCAATAATAAGCTTTTAAAGCTCCAAAGCTGTCAACCAGCTTTTTTATCAATTTATTATAACAGTTTTCCCGCTAATACGCAACTTTACTTTTTTCCCCAGCCATGGTAATGTAAAAGAAGCTCTGCGACCCAGCCATATCCCGGCTGCAGACAGATCATCTCTGTATAACTTTGACAGAGAAATAACTTTGACAAAGGAGATTTTATATATGAAGAAACGCCTTTTCATTCTGAGTACACTGCTTATCCTGACTCTGCTTCCGGGCTGTGGCAGCAAGGAAGCACCATCCACCGATAAAGAAGCTTCCCAGGAGGAAGCCGAAGAAGAAAAAGCGCCTCCCGCACCGGGCGAAGAGAACTGGGGAACCGCTCCTGAATTTTCCGCCCCCCTGATCACCACCACACCGATCCGTTATCTGACCGTAACTGTGGGAAGTACAGAAGAAGAGGTCAATCTGACCTGGTTTTCACCTTCCGAAGAAGACGGACAGGTATACTGGACCTCTGCAGATGATACAGACTTCGAGAATGCTTCCGTATTCAGCACCTCTGCAGTTCCGTCCGAGACCACAGACGGCTACTATGTGAACCGGGTAACCGTCACCGGACTCACCCCGGAAACAGAATATATCTATCAGGTAGGAAATGAAGAAGCACTTTCCCCTTCCTACGCCTACACCACACCGGCGCATTCAGACACCTTCCGTTTTACTGCTGTCGGCGATGCACAGATTGGAAAGCCTGTTGAGGAAGTAGACCGCCAGAAAAACAACTGGCACAAGCTGCTGAACAAGGTAAAATACCATTTCCCGGACACCAGCTTCCTGGTATCTCTGGGCGACCAGGTCAATGACTTTGATGACAAGGAACAATATAATGCATTTCTGAACCAGGGCGTTCTGTACAGTCTGTCTCTTGCTCCTTTAAAAGGCAACCATGAGATTGGCGGTCCGCAGTTCTCCGAGCATTTTTCCCTTCCGAACCAGTCCTCTCTTGGCACCTGTGACGACGATGGAGACGGAGATTACTGGTTTACAAGAGGCAATGCCCTGTTCATGGTACTCAACACCATGGATTCCAGTAAATGGGGAGAACACTCGGAGTTCATCGCCTCTGCCGTAGAAGCAAACCCGGATGCCAGATGGAGGATCGTATTCTCCCACTTTTCTCCCTATAACGCTTATGAATCCTACCTGGAAAACGCGCAGAATATCCGCCCGTACTTTCTGGAATTCACCAGCGCCTATGACATCGATCTGGTCATGAGCGGTCACGACCACTCCTATGTAAGGACTCACTTCATCAAGGAGGATGGAAGCTTTACGGAATATGAAAGTCCTGCCGTCAACCCGGAAGGGACCCTGTATCTCACATTAAGCTCCTCAACCGGAAGCCTCTACCGCCGTCCTACTGATCAGGCGGAAGCTGCAGTATCCAGGAAACGCGACACGCCTGAGGTTACCGATGTACAGATCACACCGGACAACCTGAAGGTCAGCACCTATAATGCCGAGACCTGGGAGCTCATGGATGAATTTGAGATTCAGAAATAAGCAATCGACAAATAAAAGCCCCGAGATTTTGACTGAAAAATCTCAGGGCTTTCTTTTTTACGAATTCTTTTTCTCAATGATCATCTTTCTGCTGATGAAATTATATACCATCACCACTGCCGTAGCCCCAATCTTGACGATCAGATAACTGATATGCAGAAGCTCCACACCAAACCACATGCAGAGCTGGTTGATGCCCAGTCCAATGATACTTAAAAATACAAAAATGACAAATTCCTTGATCTTATTTTTATTCTTGTCCGTCTCAAAGACGAAGGTCACGCTCAGGATATAATTGACCACGACGGATACCGTGAAGGAAATTCCGCTGGATATCAGGTATTCTATGCCGACGATCTCCGTCAGCAGCACCATGATCCCATAGTCAATAAAGAAGCACAGAAATCCCACAAACCCGAACTTGATGATCTGTTCCATTAATTTTCTCATAATTTATTTACTCCATTCTGCTTTTGTTCCGCAGATCACACTGTAAAGGCAGTCTGCAATCTGCCGGTATCCGGCTCTTCCCGGATGCACCGCATCTGTCGGGACCTTCATGGTCATCTCCGAATGCGGGCTGACCGGAACCTCCACCATATCAAAGTTATTGGCGCTGTCATGACACATGCCTGCCGGAACAAAATACAGATTTTCTTCCTCTCCAAGACTCGATTCCAGATAGATCATCAGATCGAACACCTTCTGATCCTCCTCATATTTGTATCGGTCTCCATAGAGGGCATATCCATTATTATTCCAGGAACCGATCCCATCCTGATTGGAAGGATACAATGTATGCACCAGATAGATCGGAAGCTCGGGATCGCTCTCATGGATATTCCGGACGATCCTTATGATATTGCTCCCATTCTCCTCCGGATCCACATCCAGCCCGTTGGTTCCCAGAAACAGCTCCACTGCATCCGGGTCAAAACCGGTCGTTTCTTTATAATAATCCCAGTCAAAGCTGCCTGTTTTCTCATTATAGAAGGGATGCACCTCTTCCTCCGGCTCCTCCATGGTATATGCAGAAGCCTCCAGATAGTTTTTCGCAGAAAAACCGCGCCTTGCTTCCGTCAGAGAACCGCCCACTCCCCGGGTTCCCATATAGACGATCTGATCATCCGTCAGCTCGTTCAGACGCTCATAGGTCGCCGTATTACAGGACAGGCTGTCCCCGATGGTCAGAAGCGAGAAGCTTTCCTGAAGTGCCGGTACGATCTTCAGCTTTGTAGATGCCGTCACCACCTGTGCGCCGTTATCATCAAATACGGTAAAGATCAGAGGATACGTCCCGAGCAGCTCCTCTGTTCCCGTAATCGAGAACTTCCGTTTCATATTTTTACCGACTGCACAGGTCCATTTCACATTATAACTTTCGATCCGCTCTCCCAGTGAGGAAATCTGACTGTTATACAGCTCCAGCGTTACTCCGGATGCCACATAGACCTCCTCGGGCAGAAAAAGCTGTATACTGCTGAACAGCCCTTCATCGTTCTGGACAACGCCCTTTGCATCCAGCTTTTCCTCCAGCTTTCTGACCTCGTATTCCCGTGCCCGCTCATGGATCACCAGCACGGCACCCAGGAAGAAACAGCAGACGGTCAGCGCCAGGATCGTGCTCCGGTATGCATTTCTTATGACTTTCTCCCGTTCAATTCTCTTCATGTCTCTCCTTTAAAAGCGCAGGGTAAAATCAGAATAATCCAATGAAAAATTAGGATTATAATAAGGGTCTCCGGCATCCAGCTGCGCTTTCCATTTTTCACGGAAATGTGCACATTCCTTTTCGTAACGGCGCAGCTTCTCGCCTTCCTCCATCCCTCTGGTCTTGGATTCATAATGATACAGCTCCGCAAACGGTGTAAAGATATTCAGGTAACCTTTCTCCCGAATTTTCAGACAAAAGTCCACATCATTCAGAGAGATGGTAAAGGTCTCATCCAGTCCCTCAACCTCATCATAGATGCTGCGTTTCACCATCAGACATGCTGCGGTCACTGCCGTCATATCCTGTGCATAGCACAGACGCCCCATATACCCCAGATGCTCCTTCGGCATCTTGTAATGAGTATGTCCGGCAGAACGGTGTGCGCCCAGTCCGATGACCACACCTGCATGCTGGATCGTATTATCCTCATAGTAAAGCTTGGCTCCAACCGCACCCACATCCCGGCGCTGTGCATACATCAGCATCTGCTCCAGCCAGTCGGGAGTGATGACTTCTGTATCGTTGTTCAGGAACAGCAGATACTCACCCTTTGTAAAGGTCACTCCATAATTGTTAATGCGGGAATAGTTAAAGCCGCCCTCACAGGTCACCACCTGTACCTCAGGCACTGCTTCCAGCTCCCTGTAGTAATCCCGGATACTCTGCTCTGTGCTGTTGTTCTCCACAACTATGATCTCAAAATTCCGATAGGTTGACTTTTCCAGAATGGATGTGATGCATCTTCTCAGATCTGCCACATGATCCTTATTGGGGATCACGATGCTGATCATCGGGTTCCGGAGAATCGGATACTTGATCTGGAAGATGGTCGGGAAGGCACGGGTGCTTTCCACCTCCACCTCCATCCCATAATAATCTCTGATATGATCATGCACTGCACGCTTCGCCGCATCGATGGCATAGGTCTTTGCGTTGATATCCGCTGCCACGGAATTGGGATGAGAACGCCAGTAGTAAAGGATCTTCCCGATATGCTGTACATTTTTCGCCACCTCAGTCAGACGCAGGATCATATCGTGATCCTGGCTTCCGTCATATTCCGGACGGAACAGCCCGGTCTTCTCAAGAAGCCTGGCATCAAATACAGAAAAATGGCAGATATAGTTATTCGCCCGCAGATTGTCCGGAGAATAATCCGGCTTAAAATGCAGCACGATCAGATCGTTCAGGTTCGGAGAAGTAAAGGTCGCCTCATCTGTATAGACATAATCCGCATCCTTCTCACAGATGACCTTCATGCACTCAAACAAAAGACTTGGATGCATCACGTCATCATGATCAAAAAGTCCGATATAGTCTCCGGTCGCCATGGAAAAGCACACATTCGTGTTGCCGGAGATTCCCAGATTCTTCTCGATCTTCTGATACCTGATCCGGCTGTCCTTCTGCATATACTGTGCGCACACCTGTCCCACATCTGTATGCCGGTCATCACTTCCGTCCGCCAGACACAGCTCCCAGTTCTGATACGTCTGGGTGCATACCGAATCGATCATTTCCCGCAGGAATTTCTCCGGTGTATTATAAAGAGGAACCAGAATACTGATCTTGATATCCCGTGAAAATACGGTCTCCTCCTCTGCTTTGCGCTGTGCCTCATCCGGGAAGCTCTTCGTTCCGAAATCCACCCGCTTCACAGCCTCTCCCCGCTTCTGTCTCCAGCGCTTATACATTCCTTTAAATCCGCCGTAATGGATATACGCATTCTTCATACGGATGAAGAAGTGAACGATCACCCGCAGGGGCTTGGACAGCTTCCAGTACCAGGTATCACGCACTCCGTCAAATCGTTTGTCTCTGTGTGCAGGCAGAGAAGCCTGCTTATTCTTTTCACTCATATCGTAAAACCTCTATCTTCTTTTCATCAAATGTCTCAGCTTCTTCAGCAGCCGGAACGGAGCGCTTGCATAGATCCGTTCCGCAGCACGTACCCGGTTCAAAAGGTTCATGCACGCATATGCCGTATCCGGATAAAGCTCCTCAACCGTCAGCTCCCCGTAGATCCGTCCGGTCCCTTCCACAAGGTCTAAAACGGTGATCTGCGGATCCAGTGTCGTATACAGAATCCCCTGCTGCTCCAGCTCCCGTCCATTGTGCACACAGGAAAGGGGATAGGTTCCGCCCAGCTCTCCCAGAAGTCTCTTTATCTTCACCAGACAGCAGCCTTCTGCCGGATCCAGACGAAGCGCCTTGGCTCCCGGAGGGAGTAAAAGCTCCAGACGGATCACGCCCTGCTTATCCGGCTCCGTATGGATCCAGAAGCTTTCCGCCTCCGAAAATCCATTTCCGGTATCCACATAGACCTGCATCCGGTGCTTCCCTGCAGTGTCCACCATCCGGGACAGAGGGATCGTCCTTCCCGCAGTTGCCAGATACTGGGCGCCAATGGTCACCGTCCCGTCCAGAAGCCAGAGCTGAAAGTGATGCTCCATCTCTTCAAAAAGCTTCTCCTCCTCCGGACTGATCCCCATCTGTGCCATCAGCCCCAGATTCTGAATATCCTCCCTGCTGTGCAGGTAGAGCGACAGGGCTCTCCACTGAAGATATTCCACCGGAACCTGGACCGGAAAGGTCCACTCATAGTCTATGATCTGGATCCCTGTCTCCGTAACCATCAGATTGCCGAAGATCCAGTCCAGATTGTTCACCGAAGCCCCCTGATATGTTCCGGCAAATTCCGGATTGCCGAACATTTCCACAAAGGCTTCTGTCTTTTCAAAAGTTATCAACGCAGGCTTTAAGGTTTCCACAAGCATACTGCGGAACTGCTGAAGCTTTGACGCCAGTCCTGCATAATCCTTTTTGCTGCGAAGATCATCCAGCAGCTCTTCATAGGTCCTGCCCTTCAGGAATTCAAAGCATGCCGCGCCGTCCTTCAGTTCACAGCGGTTCGCACCAACGCTGTTTTTCTCATACAGCTCTCCCAGTTCCTTTTCCCAGTGCTTCATCTGCTGCACATGCGCCTGTGCCTCCTCCGACACGGGCACCTTACGGACTTCTTTTCCGCCAATCCCTTCTACGATATCCGTGCGGATCATAAAACGCTCTGCCCGGTCATTGGAGTATTTGGTATAAATCGTCTGCTCCTCTGCTTCCGGTCCTGCAACGATCAGATAGGTATTGGCAAACTCCGGAAACCGCCCGTCTGCCAGAAGCTGATCATAGACCCGCTCCTCGTCAAACAGTACCAGACGTTCTCCTTCAAAATTACGCAGATTCTGATTCAGCTCTCCCTTCTTCGGGAGCCATTCATCCGAATAGACAGACATGGGAAACCATCGCTCCGGATAAGGATAATAGAAGCGGTATTCCTCGCATCCGCCGGTATGAAGAATGCGTTCCAGCTCTTTTCGGGAGAAGGTATTCCCCCTGCCCTCCAGACTGTCAAAATATCTTCCTGTATGGGGTTCCATGGCGCCTGCCCAGTATTTCAGCCCAAAACGGTTATCCGCCGCCAGTACCAGATGTCCGCCCGGCTTCAGACAGCTCCGAAGTCTCCGGACCGCCTCTGCCTCCGGATCCTCACACGCAAAATACTGTCCCGCCTGCGCCAGAATGCCAGCCGCAACGATCCAGTCAAAGGTCTGCCCCAGCTCCTCAAGCCGCTTCCAAGGATCTCCTCCATAAACCTCCAGGTTCTCTGCCTGGCTGTAACGCATGGCAAGAATCCGGCTGCGGCTCACACTCTCCTCCAGACAGACCACCCGGTCAGCCTTCCCAAGAAAGCCTCCGGTCAGCTGCCCGCTGTCCGCTCCGAACTCCAGAAGCGTCTGTCCCTCTTTCACCGGGAGCCATTGGGTCAGATTGCTCCGCAGATGAGACAGATGATAGAGTACCTGCCAGGAACGCTCTTCGCCCCGGCGGCAGTCATATCCTTCTTCCACAAGCTGACGTACCCTCTCATCCTCCGGGCGCGCCTGCTGAAGCTTCGCTGCCTCTTCTTCATATGTGACTGTGACATTTCCGAACCGTTCCTGCATAGCTCTCCTTTACACACTCTCTACTGTAATCTTCGTATTCATATCATAAAATCCAACGGTGTCCTTATCTGACAGCACGGTCATCCCCACCAGATCGTACAGACGATGATACACTCTGAACTCATCCCCCACATATCCGGTGCATCCAAGAGATATGAGATAGTCTCCGCCCTGCAGATCGATCCGCTGGGTATAAGTCACGACTCTCGTCTCCCCGGCTTTTACCGTGCCTGTATCCACCCTTTCAAACATGCTGTTGGTTCCGGTAATATCCGTCCCCTGCTTGTTGCGGATCGTGATCGTGAAAATCGGATTCTTCACCTGACTGTGGAAATACAGCTTTGCCTTGATCTGACAGGTGGATCCCTTCTCAATAATGCTGGAGAACTGACCGTATTGATCGATGATACCAAAGTCCACGATCTCTGCCTGCTTCTCTCCATAATCAAGGATGGTGGGATTCACTTCAAAATGATCCTTCCATGCCCTGCCTTCCTCTGTATGCTCATGAATAGAGCTTTTCCCGCTCACATCCTCCAGCGTCTCCTCATCCAGCTGATGGACCAGAAGCTTCTTATACATATTGACCATATCCTTGGGCGTTCCTTCTGCCAGCTTCACTCCCTTATTCAGGAGAACCACCCGATCGCAGTATTTTGCAATACTGGTCAGATCATGGCTGACAAAGAGGATCGTCTTGCCCAGCTTCTTAAATTCCTCAAATTTGTGATAGCACTTTGCCTGAAAGAACACATCTCCCACTGCCAGCGCCTCATCCACGATCAGGATCTCCGGATCGATATTGATCGCCACAGCAAAAGCCAGCCGCACGAACATGCCGCTGGAATAGGTCTTTACCGGCTGATGGATAAATTCACCGATATCGGCAAAATCCAGAATGTCCTGCAGACGTTCATCGATCTCCTTTTTGGAGAAGCCCATCATGGTTCCATTCAGATACACATTTTCCAGACCGGAGTATTCCTGATTAAAACCGGCTCCCAGCTCCAGAAGCGCCGAGATCCGTCCGTTGATCTCCATGGTTCCCCCTGTGGGGTTCAGTACCCCCGTGATGATCTTCAGAATCGTAGACTTACCGGAGCCATTCACTCCGATAATGCCGACCATCTCTCCCTCCCGGACCTCCATACTCACATCCCGGAGCGCATAATGTTCACTGTAGCATTTCTGTCTGGTCAGCCCCAGTGAATCCTTCAGGCGATCCCGGTTCCGGTTATATAATTTATATACTTTTGTAATATTCTCTAATTTGATTGCTATGCCGCCCATAGTTCTCCTTTTTTGTTCTTCTCATGCCATATGGAACGCTGCCCTGCTTACAGCACATCCGCAAAATGTACCTTGAGCTTTCTGAACACGTGGCTTCCCACTATCCAGATCAGGATCGTCACGCACCAGAAATAGATATTCATCCATCCCAGCTCTGCCATAGAACCGCCCTCAAACAGTGCAGCCCGGTAGCCGTAGACAATATAGCACAGCGGATTCAGCTTCAGGATGATCAGGATCGGATACTTCGCCAGCAGATCCTCCAAAGACCACATGATCGGCGTCATCCAGATGCCCACCTGCAGAAAAATATTGATAATCTGATTCAGATCCCTGAAAAAGACGACCAGAGAACTGGTCAGCATACATAAGCCTGTGACAAAGATCATCAGACAGGCGCTGAAATAAACCACCTGCAGCGTGTGAAGTCCCGGATAATATCCGTACAGGGCAAACAAAAACAGCATGAACAGCACAAAAAATGCATGAATAAACAATGCTGCAATGGTCTTCACCAACGGCAGAATATTAATGTTGAACACTACCTTTTTAACCAGGTAGTTATATTCCAGAAGTGCATTGGTTCCGTTGCTCAGACTCTCCGAGAAATAGAACCAGGGAACAATACCGCTCACCAGCCAGAGTACAAAGGGCACACTGATGCCCTGCTTTAATTCCGCTGTGGCATTATTCAGACCGATCTGGAAGACAAACCAGTACACCAGCACGATGACCACCGGCTGTACCATTGCCCACAGCACTCCAAAGTAAGACCCGGCATACCGGGTCTTAAAATCGTTCTTCGCAAGCTTCCAGATCAGCTTCCGGTTTTCATAAAAATCCTTTATCATACGAACCATCAGGGGCTCTCCTTATTTGTTTAACTCTTTGATGCCGCCCCATTTCTGATCCTTCTCAGAAATCGTCAGCTCCAGGCCCTCCGGAATCGGCCATTCCACACCGATCTCAGGGTCATTCCACGCAAGACCGCCCTCGTCATTGGGATGATAAAAGTCCGTGCATTTGTAAGCAAACTCCGCATAATCAGACAGAACCAGAAAACCGTGGGCAAAATTCTTCGGGATAAAAAACTGCTTCTTATTCTCTGCAGAAAGCAGCACACCGTACCATTTGCCATAGGTACTGGATTCCGGGCGGAGATCTACCGCCACATCAAACACCTCTCCGCTGACCACGCGCACCAGCTTGTCCTGAGGGTAATTGATTTGAAAATGCAGTCCTCTGAGCACACCCTTCTTGGACGCAGACTGATTGTCCTGTACAAATTCCATGTCAATGCCTGCTGCCGCATAATCATTATAATTATAAGTCTCCATGAAATATCCGCGCTCATCTCCGAATACGGTCGGAGTGATTACCTTTAATCCTTCAATCTCACAGGTCTCTACTGTAATCTTTCCCATTCTTCTCTTCCTCTTCCTATCCTATAATCCGTTCGCAACATCCACCAGATACTGTCCGTATGCAGTCTTCATCAGCGGCTCTGCCAGCTTCAGAAGCTGTTCTCTGTCAATAAATCCTCTGCGGTACGCGATCTCCTCAATGCAGGACACATAAAGCCCCTGACGCTTCTGCATGGCAGCCACGAAATCTGCAGCGTCCAGCAATGCATCATGATTGCCCGTATCCAGCCATGCAAAGCCTCTTCCCAGCGTCTCCACATGAAGGGTTCCCCGGCGCAGGTACTCGTTGTTGATACTGGTGATCTCGATCTCGCCACGGGCGGACGGCTTCACATTCTTTGCGATCTCCACCACATCATTGTCATAGAAATAAAGTCCGGGAACTGCATAGTTGGACTTTGGATTCTCCGGCTTCTCCTCAATGGACACTGCCATGCCGTTCTCATCGAACTCCACCACGCCGTACTCTCTCGGATCACGCACATAATAACCGAAAATAGTCGCACCCTTCTCGTTTGCAGCCACCTTCTTCAGCACCTGAGAAAAGCTCTGTCCATAGAAAATATTATCCCCAAGGATCAGCGCCACACTGTCCTTTCCAATGAAATCTGCGCCAATGATAAACGCATCCGCCAGTCCTCTTGGCTGCTCCTGCACTGCATATTCAAATCTCATGCCAAGCTGGCTTCCGTCTCCTAAAAGATCCTCAAATACCGGAAGGTCTCTCGGGGTGGAGATGATCAGCACCTCACGGATGCCCGCCAGCATCAGAATCGAAAGCGGGTAATAGATCATCGGCTTATCGTAAACCGGCATAATCTGTTTGGATACGGCTTTGGTCAGCGGATACAGTCTTGTTCCGGAGCCTCCTGCTAAAATAATTCCTTTCATGTTCAAATCCTCCTTATTCTTCTATCGTACGGAGCAGTAGATCACAGTCCGTCAGAAAGTTTCTGGCAAACAGAAAATGGGTCTGTCCGCCCTCTTTTTTTACTTCATAAAGCCTTACTGCATGATTATCCGGCATCTCCACCGTCCGGTACATGCTGACCGGCTCAAATTCCCCGGTAAAATCCGCGTAATACGCGCTTGCGCCCTGATAACTCTCTCCCACACAGGCATAATCACTGCTGAGATACAGCCTCCAGCCTGACTCTGTGGGTTCACAGCCTGCCATCTCATTATCCGCCACAGCCGGGAGCAGCTCCTTTGGCTCACTCCAGGACTCTCCTCCATCCGAAGACTCCATGACACAGACCGCCGACGGTCCCTTATCATACTCTTCCTTCTCGAAAAAGTAATACAGCACGCCGTCCAGATAGCGAATATCCCCATCCTCCAGATTCTGTTTCCGGCTGATGATGTCCGTCACATATTCCCAGTCCGTAAGATCTTCCGAGCGATACAGCTTTACCGTATAGGTTCCGTTCTCCCCGTCCGGAGACGGATTATTAATGGTACCCTCAATGGCTGTATGGGTCAGAAGCCACTCATCCTCTGTCCGGATCAGGATCGGATCAATGGCAAGCATGTCCGTGGCAACTGCCACCTGGTCATCCAGAAGCTCATTCTCCATACTCAGACGCAGGACATGGGTCTCATTGGCATGATTGCTGTAAACAACCGCCCATCCCGGATCCGCTCCGGAAGTATCCTCCTGTACATACAGCCAGGAAGCCGAAAGCCCGTCAAAGGTCTTTACCACCTGCCCGTCCATATCCAGAATACAGATACCCTCATCCACACTGGTAATGATCTGATCCCCGAGGAATTTCGCGTCTGCATTGTGAAACTGCGGCAGTGTAAAACCATTTTCCTCCACGCCGGTTGTCCCAAATGCAAGCGCCCCTGTGCAGATCACCGAACCAATGACCGGAATCCATAATTCTCTCTTCATATGGTTTCCTCACCATCATTCCTTTCCGTATTTTGCATTGCATTTGGATTGATTATAACATTATTACAGATTTATTACAAGCACCGTGGATTTTTCCGCCTGAGGCTCTTATTTTTTGACCGCAGCCATGCTATAATAGAAAGATCAAAGTCAGCGGCTTCCGGACCAGCCGCCGAATATCCATATGGGAGGAATTATGAAACGACTTTATAATAGCTGTCTTCGGCTGATTGAAGCATACTACTGGATCTTCTTTGCGCTCCTGACCCTGATGATCGGTTTTTTGTGCTTCCGTTGTCTGGGTATCCAATATATTGATTCCTGGGATGAAGCACGGCACGGCATCTCTGCCTATGAAATGATGCAAAACGGCAATTACCTGATCAACACCTTTATGAATGAGCCGGATTACTGGAACGTGAAGCCGCCTCTTTCCTTTTTAAGTATTGCTGCCGGCTTTGCCATGTTCGGATATACGGCTGTGGGACTCCGTTTTTTCTCTGCGCTGGCATACCTGCTGGCTTCTGTCTGCACCGGATTATTTGCCAGGCGCTACGGAAAACTGACTTCCCTTTTAACCATGGGATTCCTCGCTGCCAATTATTTCCCGTTTAAAGCACATCTGGTACGTGCCGGAGATGCGGACAGTCTGTACCTTCTGCTGTTCACCCTTGCTATGCTTGCCATGCTGAAGATACGGGAAGACCAGCGCTGGCTCTATGCCTGCGGACTTTGCTTTTCCCTGGCCTTTCTGACCAAAAGCTTCCATGCGGGAATGATCGCCGCTGTGGGAGGGCTTTTCCTGCTCCTGTCCGGAGAACTGAAAAGGATAAAGCTGCGCCGCTTCATCGGATTTCTTGCCTGCTCTTTGCTGCCCATGCTTATCTGGGCAGTGCTGCGGTATCAGTATGACGGCGCCGCCTTCTTCCAATACATGTACGAAGCAGATATTGCCGGAAGAACTGCCGCCGGAGGACTGGAAGGCCACGGATTTCCCTTTAACTTTTACCTGACTTCGATTTTCTGGAATTTTGACTACATCTATGGCTGGCTGACCCTGGTCGTACTCCTCGGCATCCTGTATCTGCTGATCCGCCCCCTCCGGGAGACAGACATGCCCATGCCCAGGTCCGACACACTGGGGATCCTCCTGTGGCTCTTGATCCCGCTGCTTGGTTTCTCTCTGGTATCCACCAAGCTTATGTGGTATGTCTACCCCTGCACGGTTCCCCTCTGCCTTCTGGCAGCGGTCTTTCTTGGCAGATTTCTGACTGCAGATCAGCTCTGGTCTCCGGTTCCGGTACTGACAGCACTGATCCTACTTGCAGGCAGCGCCGGCTTCATCTGGAATAATTACGAGGACAACGTGCGCGGCGCACACTCCAACGATCTGCAGACCTTTCTCATGGAGCAGTTTGACCAGGAGGATCCCCTGACAGGCTCCACAGTCTATCTGGATGCCTATGACCCCTTCCTCTACGGGAACACGACCCGCTGGGAACAGAACAACCGTCTGCTCGCCATGATGGAAGGCGATCTGAACTGTCAGGACGGCGGCGCACAGGCATTTATGGCGCATTCCGGGAACTGCCTGCTGATTCTCTCCGTCCCGTTTCTGGAAACTTATCCGGAACTGGAAGCCTTTGATATACTGGCAGATAACGGACAATATCTGCTGATACAGAAGTAGGTATTATTTTGTAATCATGAAATGTACGGCGAATCGCCCTGATTGAAAATCAAGAATTTTCATAAAAAATACCGTGCCGCAGATCCCCATCTGCGGCACGGTATTTTTACTTCATCTCTGCTTTTCTTCTATTTACATTCTGCTTTAAATGTTGCACACTCCGTCTGCTCACACTTACATGCACTGGGTCCTGCCACCTGAATACATTCCGCATTACATTTGTAGGAATGATTATAGCGGCAGTTCGTTGCATCACAGCCCACCTCTGTTGGCTTGCTCGGAATATCATCTGCATTGCGGGCGCCGTCTGTCCGTCTTTCACGGAAGCTCTCACAGCAGGTCTCATCCGTTACCTTTGCATTCTGTCCGCCCACATGAATATTATCCTTGCAGCAGCAGCTTTCCTTGTTATAGGTACAGGTTACAACAGAACAATCCAATTTTGTCATGGTTTCTTCCTCCTTCAGATTTTTACAGTTATAGTATCCGAAGGAGGGAAGAAAATTATGCGGAGATTTTTATTTTCAATTATTTAAAATATTCTACGCCGGACTCAAAGATCTTCAGATCCTGCTCCCCATAGATATTGACAGCCACTGCCTCACCGCGGCGCTCAGAGTGCGCCATCTTGCCAAGCACACGTCCGTCCGGGCTGGTGATACCTTCGATAGAAGCGTAGGAACCGTTCACATTCCATTCCTCGTCCATGGTCGGATTGCCGTTCAGATCCACATACTGAGTAGCTACCTGTCCATTGGCGAACAGCTTATCGATCCACTCCTTCGGTGCAACAAAACGTCCCTCACCATGAGAAGCCGGGTTCACATAGACTCCGCCAAGCTCTGCGCCTGCAAGCCACGGGGACTTGTTGGTCACCACCTTGGTGTAGACCATCTTGGAAATATGACGACCGATGGTATTGAAGGTCAGGGTCGGAGAATCCTCCTTCTGTCCTACGATCTCACCATACGGCACAAGACCAAGCTTGATCAGCGCCTGGAAGCCGTTGCAGATACCAAGTGCCAGTCCGTCTCTCTCCTGCAGCAGCTTCATGACTGCTTCCCTGATCTTCTCATTCTGGAACGCAGTCGCGAAGAACTTGGCAGAGCCATCCGGTTCGTCACCGGCGGAGAAGCCGCCCGGGAACATGATGATCTGTGCCTGACTGATTGCTTTCTCAAATGCATCCACGGATTCACGGATATCACTCTCGCTCAAATTCCGGAATACCTTGGTCACCACGTCTGCTCCCGCACGCTCAAATGCCTTCGTGCTGTCGTACTCACAGTTGGTACCCGGGAATACCGGGATGAAGACTGTCGGTCTTGCCACTTTATGCTTACATACATAGATGCTGTCAGCCTTATAGACCGGCGTATCCAGCATGTCCTTATCCTTCACTGCCACCGTCGGGAATACCTTCTCAAGTGTTCCGGTCCATGCGCCAAGTGCCTCTTCCATACTGATGGAAACATTGCCGTAGGAGAATCCGCTCTCGGTCACCTCACCGATCAGAGTATAGGTGATGGACAGCTCGCCCACCTTTCCGTCCGGAACCTCTGCCACAATGCATCCAAAGCCTGCTGCAAAAGCATCTCTCGGATCCAGATTATGCTCCAGCTTCACGCCCAGCCTGTTGCCGAACGCCATCTTGCTGACCGCTGCCACGATACCCTTGCTGTCAAGAGCATAGGCGGAAATGATCTTTCCGGCTTTCACATCCTCGAAAAACTTCCCGTACTGATCCATGATCTGTGCGTAATCCGGCAGATCATATGCATCTCTGTCGATCTTCAGAAGGACCAGCTTATTTCCTGCCTTCTTCAGCTCCGGTGTAATGATATGCTTATGGCTTGCAATATCCACCGCGAAGGACACCAGAGTCGGAGGTACATCGATATCATTGAATGTACCGGACATACTGTCCTTTCCTCCGATGGACGGGAGTCCAAAGCCCATCTGTGCACTGTAGGCACCCAGAAGTGCTGCGAACGGCTGGCTCCAGCGATGCGGATCCTCGGTCATTCTGCGGAAATACTCCTGGAAGGTAAAACGGATCCTGCTGTAGTCTCCGCCGGAAGCAACGATCTTTGCCACAGATTCCAGCACCGCATAGACTGCACCATGATACGGAGACCAGGTGGACAGATACGGATCAAATCCGTAGCTCATCATGGTTACGGTATCCGTCTTTCCCTTCAGTACCGGAAGCTTCGCCACCATGGTCTGAGTCTCCGTCAGCTGATATTTACCGCCGTAAGGCATAAATACACTTCCTGCTCCGATGGAACCGTCGAACATCTCAACCAGTCCCTTCTGGGAGCAGACATTCAGATCCTTCAGGGTATTCAGCCATGCTTCTCTCACATCGCCTACTTCTCTTCTTACAAAATATTTATCTGTCTCAGAGGGCATATCCACTGCAACGGTGGTCTCCTGATGAGCTCCGTTGGTATCCAGGAATGCGCGGGAGATATTCACGATCTCCTTGTCTCTCCACTTGAGCACCAGTCTCGGGGACTCTGTCACCTCTGCCACGCATACGGATTCCAGATTCTCCTCCACTGCATATTTCATAAATTCATCCACATCTTTTGCGTCAACAACCACTGCCATACGCTCCTGGGACTCGGAGATCGCGATCTCTGTTCCATCCAGACCAGCGTACTTCTTCGGCACCTTATCCAGATTCACGATCAGACCGTCTGCCAGCTCACCGATCGCTACAGACACTCCGCCTGCACCAAAGTCGTTGCACTTCTTGATCAGACGGGTCACTTCAGGACGACGGAACAGTCTCTGGATCTTACGCTCGGTCGGCGCATTTCCCTTCTGTACCTCTGCACCGCAGGTCTCGATGGATTCCTCTGTGTGTACCTTGGAGGAACCGGTTGCTCCGCCGCAGCCGTCACGTCCGGTACGTCCGCCCAGCAGGATGATGATGTCTCCCGGATCAGAAGTCAGACGCTTCACATCCTTTCTAGGAGCCGCACCCATGACCGCACCGATCTCCATACGCTTTGCAACGTAATTCGGATGATAGATCTCTTTTACATAGCCGGTAGCCAGACCGATCTGATTACCGTAGGAGCTGTAGCCGCTTGCCGCACCGCGGACCAGCTTCTTCTGCGGAAGCTTTCCTTTTAAAGTCTCAGACATGGATGCCGTAGGATCTGCCGCACCGGTCACACGCATTGCCTGATATACATAGGTACGTCCTGACAGCGGGTCACGGATGGCACCGCCCAGACAGGTAGCAGCACCTCCGAAGGGCTCGATCTCCGTTGGATGGTTGTGAGTCTCGTTCTTGAAGTTCACAAGCCACTCTTCCACTTCTCCGTCTACTTCCACCGGAACCACGATGGAGCATGCATTGATCTCATCGGATTCTTCCTGATCCTGTAATTTTCCTTCTTTTTTCAGCTTTCTCATAGCCATCAGAGCCAGATCCATCAGGCAGACAAACTTGTCCTTTCTGCCCTTGAAGATCTCTTCTCTGTCTGCCAGATACTGCTTATAGGTTCCTTCGATAGGAGCCCTGTAATAACCATCCTCAAAAGCCACGTCTGTAAGCTCAGTGGAGAAGGTGGTATGACGGCAGTGATCAGACCAGTAGGTATCCAGTACACGGATCTCTGTCATGGACGGATCACGTTTCTCTTCCTTCTTAAAATAATTCTGAATGTGCAGGAAATCCTTGAAGGTCATTGCCAAATTCAGAGAATCATAAAGCTCCCGCAGGCTCTCCTCGTTCATATCCTGGAAGCCATCGAAGATCTTCACATCCTCCGGCTCCTCAAATACCGTCACCAAAGTATCCGGCTTTACCATATTGGTCTCACGGGAATCCACCGGATTAATACAGAAGGACTTGATCGCCCCCAGCTCCTCTGAGGTCACGGTCCCTTCGATCACATAGACCGTCGCTGTACGGATCACCGGGTTCTCCGATGAATTGAGGAACTGTACACACTGTACTGCGGAATCTGCTCTCTGGTCAAACTGTCCCGGAAGGAATTCCACACCGAAAACCGATGCATTTTCTGCTGTCTCAAAACTCTCCTCATACAGCATATCTACCGGCGGCTCACTGAATACTGTGCGGCACGCCTTCTCAAAGGTCTCGTCCGTAATATTTTCCACATCATAACGGATCAGCACCCGGACGCCAGTTACTGTCTGGATTCCAAGGTAGCTCCTGATCTCTTCCTGCAGCTCTTTTGCTTTTACTGCAAATGCCTCTTTTTTCTCTACAAAGACACGTCTTACCATGCTATTTACCTCCATCGTAAAGTGTATACTGCAATATATAATTCATCATACCACACTTTTTGTGATTAGTAAATTTAATATGTATAAATTATTTTATTATTTATACTTATCAATTCTTCTATTTTTATCATCTGTCCAATAAATCTGCCGCACATCAAAAATCCCGGCTCCAAAACGCTGTCCTGGAACCGGGATATTCTCATTTTCTTACAGTCTCTCTGCCTCTGTCTTCATATTCTTATAAGAAGCCACAGAGCAGTCAAAGCCTTTAATATGACGGTACAGCCAGTCGATTACATTCTTGTTGACTGCCGATACAAATGCATCTGTAGGACCTTCCTCTTCCTCCAGCATGTCATGAAGCTCTGCCACAGCCTGCTTGAAATCTGCGTGCTGCTTCTTATGCTCTGCAATACCCGGATAAGAGATCTCCTCCTGAAGCTTCTCCTCTGCTCCGAAATGGAACTCTGTGTAGTCTGCAAGATAATCCAGCATCTTGATTGCTTCCAGCTTTCCTCCGCTCTGCTCACAGCAGCCCACTAATTTGTTGATCTTATCGATCAGCTCCTTGTGCTGTGCATCGATCATATCATTACCGGTTACAAGACTTTCATCAAATTCTGCATACATTGGCGCTTCCTCCTTACACCCGGTATTCATATTCACCCATATCATCCAGCCCGTAAAAATCGCCGTAGGTGATATCAAATACCTCTTTTTCTTTTAATAGTTCACTTATATTTATACCACTTTTTATCAGATACTGCCAGTGTCCTGTGTGAGAAATATCTCCCTGGATCAGGATCGCTTTCAGCACTCCGTCCTTTACAATTGCTTTTTTATAACAGTTTCGGCTTTCCTTTACGAAAATATCCGCTCCATCCACGGAAGCATTGATATCTCCGACAGTCAGCATATGGAGACCATAGAAATTAGACGTATTTTTCATACTGTAACGGTCTGTATAGGCGATGGATGCACCGCACATATTGGAAGCCGCGATCCTTCCCATGTCCATGGCATTGGGCCAGATACCGGAAAGTCCCGTCACATCTCCTGCCGCATAGACATCCGGTGCAGAGGTACGCATATACTCATCCACCGTAATTCCCCGTTCCATGGCAAGCCCGCTTCCGGACAGCCACTCAATATTGGGGCGCACGCCCGCGGCACAGACTACAAAATCGCACTCCACCGTCTCCCCATTGGAGAGGATCACCGATGTGATCTCATTCTTCTCGTTGACCACACTGTCGCTTGCTCCGATTCCCAGAAGGAAGTCTGCCCCGTGTGCCTCAAACCGTTCCTGATATGCCCTGGCTGCCGTATCGTCCGTCTGCAGCGGCATGACTCTGGGCGCCATCTCCGCGACCGTCACCTTCACACCCCGCTCCAGCAGTCCTGTCGCCACGTCCAGACCCACCAGACCGGAACCTACGATAAATACGTGCTTTGCATCCCGTTCCTTCACGGCTCTGTCAATCTTCCGGGCATCGCTCAGATCACGGAAGCCGTACACATTGGATGCTGTGCGGAAATTGGGGATCGGCGGAATGCCGAACACCGCTCCGGTCGCGATCAGCAGTTTATCATATGGCTGGTATCCGTTTTCCATCAGGATCCGTTTGTTCGCCGTATCCAGTCCCAGTGCTTTCTGAGTCTTTCCCCAGTAGATCCGGTTCTTCTCGAAGAAATCCGGTTCCACAAAGGACAGCTCCTCCTCTGTGCGCTCACCGCCCAGAAACTTATGGAGCATACAGCGGGAATGGGAATATTCATCAATGGACATCATAAGGATCGTCACATCTTTTTTATAGAGACGGATGCGCTCTGCCGCCGCAATACCTGCTGCCCCCGCACCTACGATTACATAGATATCTTCCATCCACTACACCTCCTCTACCCAGATCGCCTGTTTCGGACAGGCTGCCACACATGCGGGTCCCTCCGGGCGGTCACCGCAGAAATCACACTTGAGGATCCTGGTTCCGCCGGCATCCGGCTTGGGAATTCCATAGGGACAGTTCATCACACACATAAAACATGCGCCGCAGCGTTTCTCATCATAGGTTACGTGCCCTGTCTCCGGGTCTTTTCTGAGCGCTCCGCTCATACAGCTGTTGGCACAGCCCGGTACACTGCAGTGACGGCAGAACATGGGAAGATAACCTCCTTTTCCGTCACTCTCGATCTCATTTCTAGCCACAGTCTCCGGCAGCTTAAAATTCAGAGTAACCACGCCTTCCCCGCCGTCTGTCCTGTGGCTGTCCATACATGCCAGCGCACAGTTTTTGCATCCATCACACCTGGAAGGATCGATCATGATTCGTTTCATCTTATCCCCTCCTTAAATGTTCAGGCTCTTTCTTCTCTCCAGAATAATTGCCTCCATCTGATCTGCCGCCTTCACCGGATCGATCTCCACCAGCACCTGTCCGCCGGTGATCTCCTTCAAGCCTTCTGTCAGTACATTTACCACCAGATCACTTCCTGCGATAAACGGCTGCTGTCCCAGATGAAGAGGAAGCCCCAGCGCCAGTCCGAAGCATCCGTCAGCCAGTGCCTGCTCCTCCAGCCACTGAGGTGCGGAAAGCACCAGCGGAAGCTGCGGAATGTCAATACCGATCTCCTTTGCCAGTGCGGTCGCCACCATCTCCAGACGTCCGATGGCAAGACAGGGACCAAAGTTCAGTACCGGTGCAATGCCAAGGCTCTGACATACCTCCTTCAGGCTGTCGCCAGCCAGCTCTGCCGCCTCCGGCGTCATAAGACCGCAGTTCTCCAGACCGCCGGAAGAACATCCTGCCGAGAGAACGATGATATCGCGCCTGATCAGCTCCCTGGTCAGCTCTACTGTCAGCACATCGTGTCCGCCTGCCGTCAGGTTGGAGCAGCCCACAACACCTGCCACACCCTTGATCTTACCGGATACGATCAGATCGATCAGCGGCTTCCACTGTCCGCCAAGAAATTCCTTGAGAGACCCTTCGGAGATGCCGGTCAGGGTATTCTGATTGCCGTGCTCCGGCTGAAGGTTCATGGCTACCGTACCCCGGCGTTCCTTGTATGCGGCGATGATCTTATCGATGATGACCTCCGTCTGCTCTTCCCGCTTGTCATATGCATATTCTACAGACTCCGCATTGGCCTTCTTCGCCACCAGATCAAGACAGATCTGCTTGATCTTCAGCTCGTCACAGATCGGCTCAATACCCGGAAGGGTACAGTTAAATTCAGAAAGGACTGCGTCGATGGCTCCTGTAGCCAAAACCGCTTCACTGGTATAGTTATTGCCCGCATGTCCGTCAAAAATATCCGTGTAATGTGCTCCGCGAAGCTGCAGGTCCTGACCCACGCAGGTACAGCCTACCAGCTTGAAGCCCTTCGCTCCTGCCGCCTGCGCCTTCTCCGTCACATCCGGATCTGCCAGGCGCTTCTGAATATGTGTAAACAGGGAATGCTGATGTCCGGTGATCATAATATTGATATAATCCGGATCGATAACATTCAGACCGACCGGAGCCAGACGGATCTGCGGTTCACCCAGCATCACGTCATTCAAAAGATTGGTCAAAGTCAGTCCGTACAGACCAGTGGAAATCCCCAGCCGCAGACAGGTCATCAGCATCTCCACCGGGTCCGAACTCAAATTGGTGGAACACTTCACAACGCCGTCAAACACCTCTGACTTGGAACCGCCCGGCACGATGCCAAGCTCCTTCCATCTCTTATAACGAGGCGCATATGCCATCTTCTCAACCAGCTCCATCTCTTCCCATACCGGCTTATAAAGATCTGCCAGCACCTTTTCAGCCACCGCCAGCGCCTGTGCATGCTCGTTGGCTCCTGCATCCACACCGAACTCCTTCACCAGCTCTGCCAGCGCCCGATGTCCCTTGATCTCTCCCTTGTTCAGCGCCGTATTCTTTAGATTCCATGCGGTCTTCTCCACGATGTGGATATAGCAGGCGCTTCCGCATGCAACCGCCCTCAGGAAATTACGGGTCACGATTACATCCGCCGTTGCACCGCAGATTCCTCTCGGAGCCGTAGGCGTGATCCGGCAGGGACCATTAGAGCACAGGCGGCAGCAGACACCCTTCAGACCAAAGCCGCATTTCACGCTCTGGCTCTTCACACGATGATGAGACGTCTCCATGGGCAGCCCTGCAATAAAGCTCTCCAGCGGCTTATCCGCACTTTTACAAGTTTCACAGCCATAACATTGATTCATATGTATTTACCTCCTGATAATTTGATTCTTTTTCTGCCTATATTTGTTATGAATTTATCATACTTTTAATTCAGAAAAAATACCGTCACATTTGTGACAAAACCGGAGTATTCTCTTGTTCTTACTTTTGATTTTATCAGATTCTGTATGCAGATTCCACACGAAAAAAAGAGCTTCCGAATCTTCGGAAACTCTTCTCAGAAAAGCACGAGACGGGATTCGAACCCGCGACCCTCGCCTTGGCAAGGCGATACTCCACCACTGAGCCACTCGTGCAAACTACCTGTTCTGTTGTTGTCACTGCATCAGCGACAATTGATATGATACAGCAAAATATCAATTCTGTCAACAGGTAATTTTAATTTCAATTTTCAATTTTCATTGATCAAAAGGCTGCCCGCATAGAGGTAATTCTGAAAATCCTTATCAAGAATGCTGTCCAGCTTCTGATAATCCAGATCAAACCACAACTCCTCCGCGGTAACGAGCATATGAGCCAGCACGATCCCCATATCGAACAGGTTCATGCCCAACTGTTTCTGATACCCAATTTTCCCCGGCTTCTTCACAAACAGATGGATCCGGTTCTCAGTGACCACAAAGCGCCAGGGCTGCAGATTCAGGGCAGAAGGCGCCAGTCTTGCCGGTTCCAGCAGCTTTCTCTGAACCTTTCCGAAGCTTCCGTGTACCTTCACCAGCTTCTTCAGCTCCATCCTGCGGAAATCACTCCGTCCGCGCTCCAACGGCTCCGCTGCACGTCCAAATGCCATGATCATGACCAGCTCCAGATTCTCACCCTCATTGTCCTTCAGGCTGGCAGCCCCCTGATAGCAGCTCCCGATCCCTTTCGTATGCAGATACAACGAAAGCTGCTCCATCAGACATCCTGCATTCTTCCGGTAATCCTCACAGATCTCCGAGTACAGACCCACATAATAAGGAGCCTTCACCAGAAACATTCCTTTCAGCCCGCACTCGGATGCCTTCCATATCTTCCACTTTACCCGGATATCCGGGCAGATGCAGATGGCGTCCTCCTCAAAACGGCTTATTTTCTCCAGAATCCGCCCATCTATCTCCTCTTCCCTGTACTTCCGGATCGATTTTCTCCTGAAAATTGCTTCATACAACGTCATGACCTGTCAGCCTTTCCATTTCATCTAAATATTGTGCAAATACGCGAAGTGCATCTTCCACCGGTCCCTTTTGTTCCATATCCACTCCCGCCATTCTGAGCAGATCCAGAGGATACATGGAGCTTCCTCCCTTGAGGAATCGCTTATAATCCTCCACAGCCGCTTCCCCCTCCTTCAGGATCCTTCCGGACAATGCAATTGCTGCAGAAAATCCGGTCGCATACTGATAGACATAAAACGGCGTATAGAAATGCGGAATCCTTGCCCACTCCATCTCGATCTCTTTGTCAACACAGATATTCTCTCCAAAATATTCCCGGTTCAAACCATAGTAGATCTCACACAATTTATCCGCTGTTAAGGTTTCCCCCTTTTCCTGTAAACCATGTGTGATTTTTTCAAATTCTGCGAACATGGTCTGACGATAGAGGGTGGTACGGAACTGTTCCAGAAAATAATTGATCAGATAAGCCTTCTGCTTCTTATCCTCCGTTGTCTTGATCAGATGATGGATCAGAAGCGCTTCATTGCAGGTAGATGCCACCTCTGCCACAAAGATCTTATATCCTGCGTAAATATACGGCTGATTCTCATCGGAATACCAGGAGTGAAGCGCATGCCCCATCTCATGAGCCAGTGTAAACACGTGGTTCAGATTCTCCTGATAATTCAACAGTACATAAGGATGTGTGCCGTAAGCCCCCCAGGAATATGCTCCGCTTCGTTTTCCCTGATTCTCATACACATCGATCCAGCGATGCTCAAAGCCTTCCCGAAGAAGCCTCTGATACTCCTCCCCAAGAGGCTCCAGACCCTCCAGTACCATCTCCTTCGCCCGTTCAAAGGGAATCCTCTGATCCGCATCCACTACCACAGGTACATACAGATCATACATATGCAGCTCTTCCACACCGAGAAGCTTCCTGCGCAGCTCTACATACCGGTGCATCTGGGGCAAAGACTCATGAACCGCCTCGATCAGATGGTCATACACCGCCACCGGAATATGGCTGCCATCCAGAGCCGCCTCCAGATCTGATCCATATCTGCGTACCCTTGCATAAAAGGTTCCCTGCTTCACATTGGCACGGTAGGCTGCCGCCAGTGTATTGCGGTACTTTCCATACACACGGTAAAGCGCCTGAAATGCATCCTTCCTCACCTGGCGGTTCCTGCTCTGCAGCATGGAAATAAAACGTCCATGGGTCACCTCCACCGGCTTTCCGTCCTCTCCGGTGATCTCCGGAAAACGAATATCCGCATTGTTGAACATGGTAAAAATATCCTTAGGCGCTTCCGAAAGCTCACCTACAGAAGCAAGCAGCTCCTCCACCTCCCGGCTGCGTACATGCTCCCTCTGTCTTATCATATTTTCAAAATACTGTCTGTATTCCTTTAACTCTTCCTCTTCTTCCAGAAACCTTTCCACCGTTCCCTCCGGAAGTGCCAGAAGCTCCGGCTCGATATAGGCGCATGCCTCGTCAAGCTGCACCAGAAGGGTCTGCGCCATATCCGCAAGATTCTGGTATCTGCCATTGTCCGTGTTCTCATGGAGCCTCTGCCCTGCATATACATAGACCTTCTCTGCCAGGGCATTCAGCCGGTCAGAGGTTTTCTGCATCTTCAGAAGAAGCTGTGCGCTCTCACCAAGATGTCCCTGAAATTCCTCCATTCGGGAGATCTCTTCCTTCAGCAGTTCATAGTCCTGAGTCCACTTCTCATCATTCTCATATAAGTCTTCAATCGCCCATTTATCTTCCCAGGCGACCTCTTCTCTCGTCTTCAATCTCTGTTCAGACATCCCGTTCATCCTTTCATTTCCTACCTATTTTAGCGCAATTTTTTCAGAAGTCAATGTAGTTCTTTTATTATTTTTCTGTTATACTTTCCAGTATAAACATATACTATGATGCCAGGGGCAAAAGTTATTTATCTTTTCATTCCCGGCATCCTGCAGTTCAGAAACCTGTTACATAATGGAAAGGAGCATTACATATGTCATTCTTAAAACAATCCAACGCCAACGCTGCTGCCACCATCCTTGGCGGACTTAAAAAGCGAAACATGGAAGGCTATTTCTGCGAAACATCCAAAGAGGCAGTAGAAAAAGCACTCAGCCTCATGCCGGAGGGCTCCGTGATCTCCTGGGGCGGGTCCATGACCCTCAGTGAATGCGGTCTGATGGATGCCATCCGGGGAAAAAACTATACCCTGATCGATCGTATGACTGCTGTCACTCCCCAGGAGAAGCGTGAGATCTATGCCAAAACCGTCATGGCAGACTACTATCTCATGAGCACCAACGCCATCACCATGGACGGAGAGCTGGTCAACATCGACGGCTTCTGCAACCGTGTGGCATGTCTGTGTGCCGGACCTGAGAACGTGATCGTCATCGCCGGCATGAACAAGGTCGTCGGAAATGTGGAATCCGGACTGGATCGTATCCGCACCAAGGCTGCCCCCGCCAATACCACTCGTCTGAAGAAGAAGACCCCCTGCGCCAGCACCGGCGTCTGCGGCAGCTGCTTCTCCCCTGACTGTATCTGCAGCCAGACCGTCATCACCCGAAGAAGCGGAATTCCGGGCAGGATCAAAGTGATTCTGGTCAACGAGGATCTTGGTTATTAGAAACATGCACCGTGCTCTCTTTACAAAACGAGGCAGCCGCCACGCGGTTGCCTCGTTTTTCTCTACTCGTTCCGAATTGCTGCCAGAGGACTTAACTTCATCGCACGCAGCGCAGGGAAGAATCCTGCTGCCATACCTACCAATACTGCAAAGACCAGTGAGATCAGCACCAGCCAGAGCGGAATATAAGATATACCCGCATAATATCCCTCAGAGGCTCCTTTTACTACCGAATTGATAATCAGCGAGATCATTCCGCTCAGCATCAATCCGATCAGACCACCGAAGAATCCGATAAAACCAGCTTCCATCAGAAACATGGTACGGATATTCCGAAGATCGCATCCCAGCACCTTGATGATACCAATCTCCTTTGTACGTTCATAGATGGACATCATCATCGTATTGGCAATACCGATTGCCGCAACAAACAGAGAGACTGCTCCGATGCCGCCCAGCACCATCTGGATCATTCCCATCTGGTTCTGTGTCTGCTCCATCCATTCTGCGTTGCTGTTCGCACCGTATCCCATATTCTGGATCGCCTGCTGAACTTCCTTCACATTTTCCATGCTGTCCACCCGGACATAAACCTCTTCATAGTAAAAATCCTTATACGGCTTTCCACTCTTTGTGGTCGGCTGTCCCGGAATCACCTTATTCTTAAATACCTTTTTCAGCTGTGTTTTCAGCGCTTCAATATCTGCAAACACACCCCAGCAGTTTTCCTTATACTCGTTAATCTCTCCTGCCATGATGCCGCTGGTTGGAATAATATATTTCTTGGGAGGCGCGGTCACCTGCCCGCTTCCTCCGCCCTGGGACTGATAATATGCCTCCGTATCAAAAATGACAAAGACCGGATCATTCATCAGATCCACATCCGGGACTTCCATTTTCTCCCAGTAGCCTTCATTGGTTTTGGAATTATAGAAGTTGGTCAGAACCTGATTGCCATAAAACAACTGCAGATTACTGTCTGCCGGAGGAAGAGAGCCCTCTCCCACTTCGATATTCATCTGCTGCATAGCCTCTACGGTCATTCCCCGAATCTGCAGCCACCCTTCATACACCCCCTGCTTCGCCATAACACTGATGTTCAGCACAGGTGATGCAAATTCCACATGGGGAATCGCGGCAATCTCCGCCACCACTGCATCGTCGATCCTTTGCGGTTCCTCGCTGCTTCCTTCGCCGGAGCCTATATCCACAGCGCCCCCGTTGAAATTATAATTATTTACATTGATGGTCGTCAGACCGCCATACTCCTCGATCTGCTCCAGCGAAGCTTTCCGAAGTCCCAGTCCCAGCGAGACCATGACAACGATCGATGCGGTTCCTATGATAACACCAAGAACGGTCAGGGCGGTACGAAGCTTCCGGCGCAGCAGATTCGAGCAGCTCATTCTGAGCAAATCAATAAATCTCATGCGTTGCTCCTCTATCCTTTCTAATATGTGTCATCGTTGTTCAGATCGATAATGTCTTCTTCCAGACTCTTCTGTTCCTTCTTTTTCTTTCTCTTTGCAAGAATAATCGCTGCAATCACTGCGATGATCGCTGCAATGCCGACGCCTGCCGCAATATATTTGCCCGGACCGCCTGGCTGCTCACCCTCACCCATCATCGGATCATTCATCATCGGGTCATCCATCATCGGATCGTTCATCATCGGCTCGGAAACATACAAAGAGATCTCCTTTTCAATCACCGTAGCTTCACCGGTCTCATCCTCATAGCTGATCAGCAGCTTCACCATGCCATCATCCATGGTGGGCGCCTGTCCCATTGCGTAGATGTCTACCGCTCCGGTGGCACCGGAATCAATATTTCCAACAAAGGCTTCTCCGCCGCTGAGCGAATCACTCTGGGTTTTCACCTGTACATTATACAGCTTGGTCTTACCCATATTATAGATATTGAACATGATGTTGGATTCGCCTCCAACCTCAATGCTTGTCGGCATAACCTCCGGCTCGCTGATATCCACACGCGCCTCCTGCTTAACAGGGATCGATACGCTGGTCTTATTGGTATAGGCATTGACATGCTCATCCTCATAACTCATATTCACATCCACCGCATAAGGCTTCTGGGTCAGATCTGCTTTCGCCTCCAGTTCGATCTGAATATCCTTTGTTCCATTCTTGCCGATCTTATCCACAAATATGGTGCTGGAGCCGGCAGTCGGAAGAAATGCTGCATATGTAGTATCTTCATCCTTGCCTTCCACAGCCGCTACGATCTCAAAGATCATGTTCGTCACACTGGTAGCCGTAGATGTATTTTTCAGATGCAGGGTCAATACAAAACTCTCACCTGCATGTACCGTCTCCGGATTCGTCTCAAAACCGGTAACGATCACTCTCGGAACAGACGCCTTGCCGTCTGCACCCACTCCTGCGGTGCCGCTGAGCTGAATATAGGTATCCAGCGTCGTGCTCTGGCTTGTTCCGTCGGACGCACGATAACGTACATCGAAGGAAATCTTCTGATATCCGTTACCCACATCGCTTCTGGTCTTCAGATTCCAGGTCAGCTCTCTTCTGCGGTCCATATCAGATGCTCCCGTATCTGTTCCCGGCAGATCCTTGATCGTCTGGGAATAGTTGGAGCTGGTAATCTCAAAAGGCCATGCCGTTGTGTCAGTACTCAGAACCGGAGTTACTACCGCATCGGTCACCATGGTCTTGCCCATGTTGACGACCGGGAGCACGATGCTCACCTCCTGTCCCGCATTGGCTACCGGAGTCACCCAGCTGCCGCCTACCATCAGAAAATGGTCTGCATTTACCGGAACCTCTTCCTCCTCGTCATCATCATCGTCATCTGCGGGAGGGTTCACAATTTTATCCATATCGGCTTTCGCCTTGGTCAGATAATCATTCACTCCTGTTACAGTTGTCATGGCATTGATCTGCCCCATGGCTTTTGTAATTGCATCATTCAGCTGTGTAGCTTTCTTGCTTTCCGGATCGATCAGACGCTGATAATCCTTCAAAGCTCCCATTGCATCATTCTTTGCATCGGTCAGCAGCTCTTCATCCGTCTTCTCCGGAGTCGTATCCGTCGTTTTATTATTAACAGTATCCCCCGTCTGCGTTGTTGTCTTTACTGATGGATCTTCAGCTGATGTTGCAAACACCATCCCCGGCATCAGCATCGTCACGCACATTGCCGTCACGATTCCTTTCACAATCCACTTTTTCATTCCTCATCCTCCTTATATTCACTGCGTTCTTCTATCTTCACAATTTTCCCATCTATAATATGGAAGATCCGGTCTGCAAACCCGGCAAGGTGATTATCATGCGTTACCATGACCAGCGTCTGATTCTGCTCCCGCACCACCTTACGCATCAGCTCCAGCACCTCCGCAGAGGTGTTGGAATCCAGATTACCGGTAGGCTCATCCGCAAAAATGATCTCCGGATCCAGTACAAGTGCCCGTGCCACGCCAACTCTTTGCTGCTGCCCGCCGGACATCTCATTGGGTCGGTGCTTCATATGCTTGGGAAGCCCTACCAGCTTCAGCATCTGCACCGCTTTTTCCTCCCGGGTCTTCTTGTCCACTCCCCGAAATGTAAGCGGAAGCGCCACATTTTCTATCGCATTCATCGTCCCCAGCAGATTAAAGGACTGGAAGATAAATCCCACCTTTTCCCTGCGGAACTTGACCAGCTGATTCTCGTTCATAGTTTCCAGATGCTCACCGCCGATGATGACCTCTCCCTTTGTCGGCTTCTCCAGACCGGCAAGCATGTTCAGCATGGTCGATTTGCCTGAGCCGGACGTACCGACAATTGCACAAAACTCACCTTTATAAATGGTCATATCCACACCGTTCAGCGCACGTACCTTCTCATTGCCTACACGGAATATTTTATAGAGATCTTTTACCTGAATCACCGGTTCCCGTATATTCCCCACAGAACCCCTCCTTGTTTCCATACTTATCATTTCTGTTCATAACCGAATTATTCATATGATCCTGAACAGTCATAATTAGTATAACATAAAACCCGCAGAAAAACCTCTTAATTAATCTTAAGATTGAATATAACAAAAAAGGAAGCAGTTATCCTCTCAGCTCATGTTTGGATAACTACTTCTGAATAAACGGCGGAAACCATCATTGATGTTTTCCTGTTGCCAATATTATGGCATATGCCCTCAGAAATGTAAATGGACATATGCTATTTATTTTATTTGATAACTATTCAGCGTCCTCTTCCGTCTCTGTAATGGCGATTCCCAGCTCCTCCAGCTGTACCGGGTCTACCACGTCCGGTGCATTGGTCATGAGATCGGACGCATCCTTCACCTTCGGGAATGCGATCACCTCACGGATGCTGTCTGCTCCTGTCATAAGCATCATCAGACGGTCGAAGCCGTATGCCAGTCCCGCATGAGGCGGAACTCCGTATTTGAATGCATCCAGCAGGAAACCGAAACGCTCCTGTGCCTGCTCTTTGGTAAATCCAAGCACCTCAAACATCTTCTCCTGAATATCGCCCTGATGGATACGAACAGAACCGCCGCCCAGCTCCGTACCATTCAGTACAATATCATATGCCTTTGCACGGACTGCACCCGGATCGCTGTCAATCTTATCCCAGTCCTCCTCCATCGGCATGGTAAACGGATGATGCATGGCAGTAAAACGATTCTGCTCCTCAGACCACTCCAGAAGCGGGAACTCTGTTACCCACAGGAAATTGAACTGATCCTTTTTCAAAAGATCCAGACTGCGGGCAATCTCCAGACGGAGGTTGCCAAGCACATCCCATACTACTTTATTCTTATCTGCCGCAAACAGCAGTAAATCCCCAGGCTTTCCGTCCATGGCAGCAACCAGAGCGCTCAGCTGCTCTTCTGTCATGAATTTTGCAAAGGAGGATTTATAGGTACCGTCCTCGTTGATGGACAGATAGGCAAGTCCCTTTGCTCCGAAACCTTTTGCAAACTCCACCAGCGCGTCGATCTTCTTTCTCGGCATGCCGCCCTGTCCCTGGGCATTGATGCCACGGACACTTCCGCCGTTCTCCAGCGCTCCGGTAAAGACACCAAAACCACAGTCCTTCACGATCTCTGATACATTTTTCAGTTCCATGCCGAAACGGGTATCCGGCTTGTCGGAACCATAGCGATCCATTGCATCCTGCCAGGTCATTCTCTGGATTGGAAGCTGCACGTCCACACCGATGGCATCCTTGAATACCTTCTTCAACAGCTTCTCATTGACTGCGATCACGTCATCCACATCCACAAAGGACATCTCCATATCGATCTGGGTAAATTCCGGCTGGCGGTCTGCGCGCAGGTCCTCGTCACGGAAGCACTTGGCAATCTGGAAATAACGATCATAACCGGAGCACATCAGAAGCTGCTTAAATAACTGCGGTGACTGGGGCAGTGCATAGAACTTTCCCTGATGAACACGGCTGGGAACCAGATAATCGCGGGCTCCCTCCGGCGTACTCTTAATGAGGATCGGTGTCTCGATCTCCAGGAATCCCTCCTCCGCAAGGATCGCGCGCACTTTGGTCGCCACCTGGCTTCTCAGCATCAGCTTATTCTGAATATCCGGTCTTCTAAGATCCAGATAACGATATTTCAGACGAATCTCTTCCTTTGTCTTAGAATCCGCTTCCACAGGGAACGGCGGAGTCTGCGCCTCAGATAATACAGTCAGTGCACTTACCCGAACCTCAATATCTCCTGTGGCAAGATTTTCATTCACAGCACCGGAACGTGCTTCTACCTTACCAACTGCTGCGATCACGAACTCGCTTCTTAATCTCTCTGCCTTTGCAAAGCTCTCTGCTCCGCAGTCAGACTCCTCGAAGATCAGCTGAAGAAGACCGGAACGGTCTCTCAGGTCCACAAAGATAATACCGCCTTTATTTCTGCTCTTCTGCACCCAGCCCATCACGGTGACGGTCTCGCCGATATTCGCCGTTCCAAGCTCGGTACATCTGTGGGTTCTGTGCAACCCTTTCATTGATTCTGCCATATGTTTATCCCTCTTTATCTACTCTTATTTCCGGAAAAATTCCCTGAACTCTGTATAGCCTTCCTTTGCAAGCTGTTCCTTCTGGAACTTCTTATTCTTGTTCATCAGAGATACCAGCACCTGTGTGCCTGCCTCCCGCTCTGCCTTTGCCTCCCGGAGCACCTCGCACAGCTTCTCTGCCGGCATATTCTTCTCGATCAGGAACGCTTTCTTATTCGAAGCTCCCGGTATCTCAAAGCCCTGCTCCATAAGAATCGTGATAATGCGCTCAAATCCAATGGAGAAGCCGCATGCCGGAGTGTCATTGCCGGTAAACTTACCGATCATCTTATCATAGCGCCCTCCGCCCGCAACGGAGCTTCCGAATTCCGCCATCTCAATCTCGAAGATGGTTCCGGTATAATAAGACATACCGCGCACCAGAGTCGGGTCAAACACCAGATCAAACTGGGATGCGGCAGTTGCCTCCACGCTGGTCTTTATCGTTCTCAGATTCTCAATCACGCCATCCTCCAGAACACCGGACAGCTTCTCCTCCAGATATGCAAGTGCATCCTGAGACGCCTCCATCTCGTGGAACATGGCAACATATTTGTCCACAGACTCCTGAGCAAATCCTGCCTCTGCCAGCTCTGCCTTCACTCCGTCCCAGCCGATCTTGTCCATCTTGTCAAGAATGATGAACACCAGATCAAACTGATCCTCCGGAAATCCGCTGTGTACTGCCATTGCCTTCAGGATGCGGCGCTCATTGATGCGCACCTTGAAGCCCTTGAAATTCAGCTTTCCAAGCAGTGTAGTCGTTGCAAGGATCAGCTCGATCTCAGCCAGACAGCTTGCCTCGCCAAGAATATCAATATCGCACTGAACAAACTGACGGAAACGCCCTCTCTGAGGACGGTCTGCTCTCCATACGCTTCCGATCTGCAGCGCCTTAAAAGGTGCAGGCAGACTGTTGGCATTATTGGAATAAAATCTGGACAATGGAACAGTCAGGTCATAGCGCAGTCCGCTGTCCGTCAGATCTGCTTCCGTCTGGGCAGTCTCCAGATTCAGCTTCTCACCGCGCTTCATAATCTTGAAAATCAGCTTCTCATTGTCTCCGCCCTGCTTGCTGCACAGGTTCTCGACGTGCTCCACACAGGGAGTCTCAATCGGTGAAAATCCAAAGCTTTTATAAGTCTCCTTGATCAGTCCGGTCACATAATCCCGCACCTGCATCTCTGCCGGCAGGATATCCTTCATACCGGTTACCGGCTTTTTCTTTAATGCCATACATTTCCCTCTCTATCCTAAATGTTTTTCAAAAAATGTCTCTTTTCTCTCTATCATCTCATCAATACGCTCAATATACTGACTCACATCCTTGACATTTTCCACGCGTTCAATCCTCACGCCGTCCGGGTAGACATACTTGGTTGTCGCCCCTGCTCCTGCCGCCAGGATCGTCTGCTTTTCTTCCATAATAAGTATATTGTAAATTCCGGCTTTGTCAACCTTTGCATAACCCACATTTTCAAAATTTCCCGCCATATTTTTCTGACGGTACAGATAATAGGGGGACAGCCCCATATCCGCACAGTATCTGGCTGTCATATCCATGATCTGCATATTATTCTCCAGCCCCATCTCCTCATATTTTTCCCTGAAGAGATTCAGGCGGGCTGCCCTCTTGATGGCAAGGGAATGGACGGTCACACTGTCCGGCTCCATCTTCTGAAGCTCCTGCATGGTATGCTCCACATCCCCATAGTCCTCACCGGGAAGACCAATGATCAGATCCATATTGATATGTGTGAATCCCATCTCTCTCGCCAGTGCGAAGGCTTCCTTTGTCTGCTCCACCGTATGATGCCGGCCGATGATTCGGAGCGTCTCGTCCTTCATGGTCTGGGGATTGATGGAAATACGGTCGATTCCGTGATCCAGAAGTACCTGAAGCTTCTCTCTGGTGATACTGTCGGGACGTCCCGCTTCCACGGTAAATTCCTGCAGATGCTCTGCATCAAAGCTCTGCTGGATCTTCGTCAGAAGCCGGTCCATGCGCGCCGGACTTAAGGTGGTGGGAGTCCCTCCTCCGATATAGACCGTATTCAGCTTCTTATGACGGAATTTTGCCGACAGATAATCCAGCTCCTTGCAAAGCGCATCCAGATACTCATCCATGCGTTTCTCCCACATGGACAGAGGATAGGATGTGAAGGAGCAGTACAGACAGGTACTGGGGCAAAATGGAATGCCAACGTACAGGCTGTAGCCATCCTTGTAGTCGATATCTCTCAGTACATATTTTTCCCGGTTGGCGATCATAACGCTGAGCGCCGCCTTCTCCCTGCTTGCCAGATAGGTATCCCGCATATACTCTGCGATCTCCACATTGCTTTTTCCCTCTTCCAGCATCTGCATGGCGATCTTGGTTGGTCGGATCCCGGTCAGGGTTCCCCATGGAAGAGACTGCCCGGTGTATTCCTTCAGGATGCCGTAGATCAGCCGTTTCAGATGATTCTTCGTCTCCTTCCGGTCCCCATAATCAATCAGGGAGCAGCCCTCCCCCACGATCTCTCTTCTTTGCTGCAGTTCTGCCCGCACTTCCTCATCCGTAAAGTGTACGGACATTCGAAGCGCTGTATCCCCCTCCGAATATGCCTCCTGCACATGGACTGCCACATCCTCCCCTGGAAAAAATGCTTTTACCAGAGAATGGATATCATATTCAAAGCTGGGTCTGTTTACAATTACTTCTATCATCTGTCTTCCTTCTCATCCTCCCCTGTATCATACAAAGGGATTATACTGCTTCTCATATTCTATGGAGGTCTCCTCCCCGTGTCCCGGATAAACTCTCGTCTCGTCCGGCAAAAGGAACAGCTTCTCCTTTACGGAGCGCACCAGCTCCGACATGCTTCCACCCGGGAAATCACTTCGTCCCACAGATGCCTGGAACAGGGTATCTCCCGAAAAGACACAGCCTGCCTCCTGACAATAATAAGAACATCCGCCTGGTGTATGACCCGGTGTATGGATCACCTGCAGACGGATCCCCGCCAGAAAGAGCTCCTGTCCGTCCGTCAAAAACTCATCTGCGGCCACTGTAATAACTCTGCGGCTGATGAATACCGACAGATTCCTTTTTCCGTCCAGAAGTGTATCCTCTTCCTCCAAAAGGGCATAAATGGGAGCGCCGCAGAGGCTCCGAAGAGACTCTGCACCGCTCATATGATCCGCATGTCCGTGGGTCAGAAGGATCCCTTCTACCTTCCAGCCCTTCTTCTCTGTATAAGAAAAGATCCGTTCCGCCTCGTCTCCCGGATCGAAGACGAGGACTTCCTTTGTATCTTCATTGACCAGGAACCAGCAGTTCACCGCCAGATTCCCTACGGTCAGATATGTGATGCTTAACTTTGCCATAGATACCTCCTGTATGTCTATCTAGCTGGCAGAACGCTCAATATCCAGAATGCTCTCAATACGGCGCAGCTTCTCTATGATCTTATTCAGCTCCTCCACACTTGAAATATCAAAGCTGATGGTGATCGTTGCCGTTCCCTGCTTGCTGGTGCGGGCATTCATGGATTTCACGTCGATATTCTGCTCGGTCAGAACCTTGGAGATATCCACCAGAAGACCATGACGGTTATTGCCGTAGATCTTGATCTCCGTTGTATATTTTTCACCCGGTCTGTGGGCTCCGCCCTGCCATTCCGCATCGATCAGTCGCTCTCTCTCTGACTCCGCCAGATGCAGCATATTCACACAGTCCGTACGGTGGATCGTCACACCCCGTCCTCTGGTGACAAAGCCTACGATCTCGTCACCCGGAACCGGATTACAGCACTTGGAGAAACGGACAGCCACATCATCAATTCCCTTGACCACGATTCCGCTTCTGGACTTGGCGATCCGGATCTTCTGCTCCTTCGACTCGCTTACACTCTCCAGAATTTTGGCATCGGTAACTTCCTTCTTCCTTGCCTTTTCGTACTCCTCCACCATCTTGTTGACGACCTGACCCTCTTTGAGTCCGCCGTGTCCTACCGCAGCCATGACAGATTCCCAGTCACGGAACCCGTATTTCCGAAGAACGGATTCCTGGTATTCCGGACGCACCACCTGTGCCATCTGGATCCCCTTCATCCTGCAGTACTGGGCAATCAGCTCCTTGCCCTTGATAATATTGCCTTCCTTGAATTCCGTCTTAAACCACTGGTTGATCTTATTCTTCGCCTGAGTGCTTTTGACAATATTCAGCCAATCCCGGCTGGGTCCCTTGGAGTTCTGAGATGTGATGATCTCTATACGGTCTCCGTTCTTGATCACATAATCAATCGGAACCAGCTTGCCGTTCACACGGGCTCCGATCATCTTGTTGCCCACCGCACTGTGGATGCTGTAAGCAAAGTCAATGGGATTGGAGCCATTGGGCAGGGTCTTCACATCACCGCCCGGCGTAAAGCAGTAAACGCTCTCAGAAAACAGATCCAGATCACTCTTTAACAGGCTCATAAATTCCCGGTTGTCTGACATATCCCGCTGCCATTCCAGAATCTGACGAAGCCAGGTCAGCTTCGCCTCCGCACTGTCCTTGCCTTCCATATTCTGCTGGTCGCTTCCGCCGCTCTCTTTGTATTTCCAGTGCGCAGCAATACCATATTCTGCTGTACGGTGCATCTCATAGGTACGGATCTGTATCTCAAAGGGCTGTCCCTTGGGACCGATCAGCGTCGTATGCAGAGACTGGTACATATTGGGCTTGGGCATTGCGATATAGTCCTTGAATCTGCCGGGGATCGGCTTATACATCTCATGGATAACTCCCAGTGCCGCATAACAGTCCTTGACGGACTCCACCAGAATCCGCACTGCGAACAGGTCGTAGATCTGATCCAGTGTCTTATCCTGATTCACCATTTTCTTATAAATACTGAAGAAATGCTTCACTCTGCCCTGCACATCCGCATCGATACTGGCATTCTCCATATGCTGCCGCACTTCTGCCACGATGGACTGTACATACTTCTCCCGTACGCTCTTCTTATCGGAGATCTGGGAAACCAGATCATAGTACACCTCCGGCTCCAGATATTTCAGTGCCAGGTCATCCAGCTCGATCTTTACCTTGGAAATACCAAGACGCTGAGCAATAGGCGCATAGATATCCATGGTCTCCCTGGCCTTTTCCCTCTGCTTTTCCGGACGCATATACTTCAGCGTCCGCATATTATGCAGACGGTCCGCCAGCTTGATCAGGATCACGCGAATATCCTTCGCCATGGCAAGAAACATTTTCCTTAGATTCTCCGCCTGTTCATCTACCTTGTCCGCCGAATAGCTTAACTGACCCAGCTTGGTAACTCCATCCACAAGAAGAGCCACCTCTTCTCCGAAAAGCCTGGTCAGATCCTCTGTCGTCATGTCCGTGTCTTCCACCACATCGTGCAGAAGCCCGGCAACGATGCTCTCCTTATCCAGCTCCAGATCTGCCAGAATGATCGCAACGCAGACAGGGTGAATGATATATGGTTCACCCGACTTGCGCACCTGTCCCTCATGGGCTCTGTACGCCACCTGATATGCTTTTTCAATCATGGAAATATCTGCGGACGGATGATATCTCGCCACACTCCGGATCAGCTCCTGATACAGCTTTTCCGGGTCAGTGAAATCCTCCATCACCTTGATACTTTTGTCATCCTCCTGGATTTCCTTTACCTGTGCTTCTGTCATGCTCATCACCGTTTCTATATTAATATGATTTACTTTCCTTCATAACAAATGACGCTCTCCACGTCATATTTTGCAAGCCGCTCTCTGCCCTTAAGTCCTGCCAGCTCCATCAGGAACACAATACGGACTACTTCTCCTCCCAGGGACTCCACCAGCTTTGCTGCCGCCTCAATCGTACCGCCCGTTGCGATCAGGTCATCAATCAGGACGACCCTCTGTCCCGGCTTCACCGCATCCTTATGCATCTCGATCGTTGCGCTTCCGTACTCCAGCTCATAATCCATCGACACCGTCTCACAGGGAAGCTTTCCCTTCTTGCGCACCAGGACAAAGGGCTTATGCAGATTATAGGCAATTGGCATTCCAAAAATAAATCCTCTGGATTCCGTACCTGCGATCACATCAAATTCCAGTCCGCGAAGCTTCTCCTGGATTCCGTCAATGGCAAGCTTAAGCCCGTCTGCATCCTGTAATACCGAGGTCACATCACGAAATATAATTCCCTCTTCCGGAAAATCCGGAATGCTTCTTACATAATCTTCCACTTTTTTCATCAATATTCTCTCCTCACGTACTCTGATCAGGCTGTTTTTCGCCCATATTTTCTTAAATATAGCATAAATCCAGACTCTTCGCAATTCTATTGTGAAGCGCCTTAGCAGTAATTCAAAACTCTGAGCTGTAAGTTCTTCTGCTCTCGGAACTCATTGATCTCCGGATAATACAGAATATGCATCAGGGGCTTCTTCTGCAAATCCTCCAGCACTTCATTCATGCAGTTATGAAAATAGATCCCCTCCAGAACTGCACCGCTCTCATCTCTTAACTTCATCCGCAGTACATTCTGGTTCTTTCCCAGCACCCGGGACCCCAGTATCTGCACATTCCTTGCCCCAAAGACCGGCTTCGTATTGCCTTTTCCAAAGGGTTCCAGAAGCTCCAGCTCCTCCACAAGTCCTTCCGTCACCCAGGAGAAGGGAAGCGCCATATCGATATGGATCACCTCCGTCAGATCCTCCTTTGTAAGTGTACACAGCTCATTGAGCCTTTGGCGGAACGCCTCCACATGTTCCTCCGGCATGGAAACACCCGCCGCCATGGGATGTCCGCCATATTTCAGGTACAGCTCCCTGCAGCGGCTCATCTCCTCAAACATGGAATAGGCTTCTATGGATCGTCCGCTGCCCTTCACCGCATCTTCTCCTCTGGTCAGCACAAATACCGGTTTATAATAGCGTTCCCTGATTCTGCCTGCGATAATCCCCGCGAGACTTTCATGGCAGTCCGGCAGATAGATGACCAGTACCCGGTCCTCTTTGACTGCACTGTTCTCGATCAGATCCACCGCCGCTTCTATCCCCTGTTCCGTCAGCTCCTTCCGCTCATCGTTCAGCTCCTTCAGCTCACGTGCACGCTCCAGCGCCAGAACCGGATCCTTCGTATCCAGAAGCTCCAGCGCACGTTTCGCCGTATCCAGCCTTCCGCTGGCATTGATACAGGGACCCAGTACAAATCCAATATGAAATGCAGACAGGCGCTCCCGGGAAATCTCATTCACCTGGATCAGTGCCGACATTCCCGGATGAGAGGTGAGCCGCAGACGCTTCAGTCCTTCCCTCACCAGAATCCGGTTTTCCCCTGTCAGATCCATCACATCCCCCACTGTGGCAAATGCCGCAAACATCAGAAGATCCCCACAGATCATTTCCCGCGGATAACCCAGCCGGTCCCAGAGCATCTGCACCAGCTTCCATGCCACCGCTGCGCCGCACAGCTTCTTGTATGGATAAAGGCAGTCCGGCTGCCTGGGATTTACGATCACATCCGCCGGCGGCAGTATCTCCTGAAGCTCATGATGATCCGTTACGATCACGGTCATCCCCATTTCCTTTGCATATGCGATCTCTGCCGGAGCCGCGATCCCATTGTCACAGGTGATGATCGTATCTACTCCTGCCTCAAAAGCCCGCCGTACCAGCTCCTGATTCAGTCCGTAACCGTCCTTCTTCCGATCCGGAATGTCCGTATCCACTCTGGCTCCCGCCTTCTCAAGTCCCTGAAGCAGAATATATGTGGCACATACCCCATCAATATCATAATCTCCAATGATCCGTATGGATGCGCGAGAACGGATTTTTTCCAGCAGAAGCTCCGCCGCCTCCGGAATTCCCTTCATCAACGATGCCGGATGCAGATCCTCCATACCCCCGTACAGATATTCCCGGATATCCGCTTCCTCCGTCAGATCCTTATTCCGGATCAGACGCGCCGTAAAGGGAGAGATGGAAAACTGCTTTCCAATTGCCTGAAAATCTGCTCCCTTTCGAATCTCCACCCATTTTGCCATAATTACCTCCAATTTTTCCATCATCAGAAAAAGGTGCCGCTTCGCGACACCTTCCTTTTCCTTACTGTTCTTTTTTTACCATTCTGGTTTTCATCAGATACCACAATGCTCCGGTAATGCACACAGAAGAATAAGCTCCGCATACAATACCTACCATCAGCGGAAGTGCAAACTCCTTAATAGAAGCAACTCCCAGCACATAGAGCACTGCTACCATAATGAAGGTTGTCAGTGAAGTATAGATGCTTCTGCTCAATGTCTGGGTGATACTTGCATTTACCACCGTATCCAGCGCATCCTTCTTCTTCATATTTTCCATATTCTCACGGATACGGTCAAAGATAACGATGGTCGCATTGATCGAATAACCCACGATGGTCAGCATACATGCAATGAATGTATTTCCAACAGAAACACGCGCCACCGCATAGAAAGCAAGAACCACCAGCACGTCATGCAGAAGTGCTGCTACTGCGCTGGTCGCAAAACGTACATCCTTGAAGCGTACCCAGATATAGATCAGCATACAGACCGTAGCGATCAGAACTGCCACCACCGCATCGCTTTTTACTTCCGCACTGATGGCTCCGCTGATATTTTCTGCTGTAATAGTCTTCTCATCCACGCCAAAGGACTCGGCAAGCTTTGCATTGAGAGCCTCTCTTCTCTCCAGATCCAGCTCCTTCGTCTTGATGATGACCTGATTCGTTCCTGCCACCTTCTGAGTCTGGATATCATTGTCTCCGGTAATCTCTGCCACCACCGGAATCACATTCGCATCGATCTCTTCAATGCTCATATCCTCATTGAATTCTACTGTAGTAGAGGTACCCCCCTGGAACTCCAGACTGTATGCCAGGGCGCCCTTACCGGAACCCGCATTGATTCCCATGGTAACCAATCCACCGACAATTATAATTCCAGAAGCAATAAAACAAACTTTTTTCTTTCCAAGGAAATTAATAAGTTTACGCTCTTTTGCCACACCAAACAGCTTCACATCCTTCAGACCCAGGGCATAAAGTGCATCCAGCACCAGCTTTGTTATCACCAGCGCGGTGAACATGGATACCACAATACCAAGGGCAAGAGTCTGTGCAAATCCCTTGACACTTCCCGATCCCTTCATGGACAGCACCAGCGCCGCGATCAGAGTAGTGATGTTACCATCCACAATGGCAGACAACGCCTTCTGGAAACCAATCTTCATAGAAGATCTTACCGTCTTTCCGGTGGCAAGCTCCTCCCGGATACGGGCGAAGATGATAACATTGGCGTCCACTGCCATACCGATGGAAAGAATAATACCTGCAATACCCGGCAGGGTCAGCGTCATGTTAAAGCCGTTCAGAAGCCCCAGAGTAAGTCCTACATAAGCAGTCAGAGCAATACCTGCTGCAAGCCCCATGATCCGGTAAGCAAAGATCATAAACAAAACGACAATGCCAAAACCGATGGCGCCCGCAATCAGGCTGGTCCTGATCGCCTCCTGACCAAGCTTCGCCCCTACTACGTTGGAACGCAGCTCCTGAAGCTCCAGAGACAGGGTACCGATACGGATGGTGGACGCAAGCTGATCTGCCTCCTCATAAGTAAAGCTTCCGCTGATCTGTGCCTGTCCATTGCTGATCTCCTGCTCTACCGTCGGTGCACTGATCACCTCGCCGTCATAGACAATGGCAATCTGTTCTCCAATATTTTCTGCAGTTGCCGCACCAAACTTGGCTGCTCCCTCATCGGTCATGGTCAGCTCCACCACATACTGCTTATTATTCATTGCATCCGTGATAGATCCCGCTCTGGCATCTGCCACGTCCGTACCCTCCAGCACAACCGTGCCGTCCATGGTCTGGAACTGGAGAGAACCGGGCTTTCCAAGCTCCTCCAGAATGCTGTTGGCATCACTGACTCCGGGAATCTCGATATTGATCCGGTTGGAACCCTCCTGATAAACCTCTGCCTCTGTGCTGTAGGCCTCCACACGCTTCTGCAGCTTGTAGATGGTGTCTGCCATATCCTCCGCAGTCGGCTCCTCTTCTCCCACTGCCTCATAGGTGATGCTGACACCGCCGGCCAGGTCAAGTCCCAGCTTAATATTCTTTGCAGCTCCTGTAGCGCCCTCTCCCCAGCCAACTGCTGCAGTAAACAGCAGAAGTCCGGTCAGGATCACCGTCAGAAGCATCGTAATGACTGCTCTACTTTTCTTCATGATTATCAACCTCATCTTTCTCGGCAGCTGCGGCTTTGATCATGATCGCACATTCTACACGCTTACGCTCCAGTTCACAGCTGATGTCATAGGCTTCATTGATGGAGCCATGGAATTTCCATGCATTTGCGGCACATCCGCCGCTGCAGTAGAATTTTGCAAAACAATTTCTGCATTTTTCCTTGGAATATACGTTACAGTTCTTAAATGTCTCACGGATATCTGTTCTGGTGATACCCTCATCCACATTTCCCATCAGATACTGCTCTTCGCCCACAAACTGATGACACGGATACAGATCTCCCCAGGGAGTCACTGCCAGATACTCTGTTCCCGAACCGCATCCGGACAAACGCTTTGCCACACAGGGTCCGCCGGTCAGATCCAGCATGAAATGGAAGAAATTAAAATCCTTATCCGTATGATAACGTTCCACCATCTCCGCTGCCAGCTTATCATATTCCGCAAATACCTGCGGAAGATCCTCAGACCGCAGTGCATACTCCTCTTCTTCGGTTCCGACTACCGGCTCCACAGAGATCTGCTTGAAGCCAAGGTCTGCCAGATGCAGCACATCCCTGGAAAAATCCTTATTATTTCTCGTAAAGGTGCCCCGCACATAATACTTTTCCTGATTCCGGCTCTCTGCCAGCTTCCGGAATTTGGGAAGAACCAGATCATAGCTTCCCTTTCCGTTGCGGAAGGGACGCATATGATCATGTACCTCTTTCCTTCCGTCAATACTGAGCACCACATTGCTCATCTCTTTGTTGGCAAACTCCTGCACCTCATCATTGAGCAGAACGCCGTTGGTGGTCAGCGTGAAGCGGAAATTCTTATTATGAATCTTCTCCTGCTCCCGCCCATAGGCAACCAGGTCCTTTACCACCTGCCAGTTCATCAGCGGCTCTCCTCCGAAGAAATCCACCTCCAGATTGCGTCTGCTGCCGGAATTGGCGATCAGGAAATCCAGTGCCTTTTTTCCCACTTCATAACTCATAAGAGCACGGCGGCCATGGTATTCGCCCTCCTCTGCAAAACAGTAGCGGCATGCCAGATTGCAGTCGTGGGCAATATGTAAACAAAGTGCCTTCACCACCGGCTTCTTTGCATCCACGATCTCCTGAATATAATTCTCATAAATATCTTCTGTGTACAGCTTTCCTTCCCGGATCAATTCCTCCAGATCCTCTGCCGCCTCACGAATATCCCCTTCCGGATATCGATCTGCCAAAAGCCTTACCGTCTCCTCCAGTCCCTTATCCTTATAATAAGGAACCATATCATAGACCAGATCGTCTACTACATGGACAGAACCGCTGTTCACATCCAGAAGAATATTGTAACCATTATTTTTATACTGGTGAACCATAGAAGTTCCCCTTTCTGATCTCATCATCTATTTTCCGTTTACAGCTCATGAAAATAAGCAGCGACGCAGGCCGCTGCTTACATATAAACTCATAACCCGTTCTTATTTGTTGTTCTCACAGCTCTGATTTCCTACTGTACAGGAAGTCTTGCATGCAGACTGGCAGGAAGTCTGGCACTCGCCGCATCCGCCCTTCTTCATGGTGTTCTGTAAAGTCTGCGTATTTAAGGTCTTGATATGTTTCATCTTCTAATTCCTCCTAAAGCAACATAATTTTCATGATTGCTGATAGTATAGCATAACCCGAAGAAAATGAAAAGAGAAATTTACGCGAAAAGCATGAGCCGTGCAGAAGACAACAAGAGCAGATGCATACGCTTGCGTATCTGCATCTGGTGTTGTTGGCTTCTATGGGGCGAAGCCCCGCGACTGAGAGGACGACAGTCCTCGAAGGGGCACGGCTCACCCTTCCCGCTGAAGCCTGTATCTATTATACTCTTGCGGTTTTCTGGTTATCTATCCTTTTTCAGAAGATCACGTATTTCCTTCAGTAATGCTATATCTTCCGGATCTGTGGCAGGAACTTCTTCCTGCGGCTTTTCTACTTTTTTATGGAAACGGTTAATTGCTTTTACCACTGTAAAAATTACAAACGAAATCAAAAGGAAATTAACGACACATTGTATAAAGTTACCATAATAAATAGCCGCTTCCGCAACATCTCCGGCAGCAGGGGTGATAACATATTTCAGTTCGGTGAAATTCAAGCCGCCGAAAAGGATTCCAATTACAGGCATAATAATGTCATTCACCAAAGAAGTAACAATCGCTGTAAACGAACTTCCAATAATCACGCCGACAGCAAGATCTACCACATTGCCGCGGGAAATAAACTCTTTGAACTCACTGATAAAGCCTTTTTTCTTTTCCATTTTCACTACTCCTTACGAATTACTTATGACTTTGCCGCTATGCAGGAACTGACAGTCAGGTATTTGCTGCATTTTTTATTATAACGCTTTCTTCTATACATCGCAACTATCATACCATACAAAGACAGACAAGGGCAGTTCGGATGGATACCAGCCTGATAATACTGGAATTCAAAGAAATGACTGAGGAATGGCTTGACTGAAATGTCTGGAATATTTTTGCCAAAACCAGCTACAATTTTTCTGCTAAAATTGCGCTGGTTTTGATCCTGTCAGACAAGTGAAGTATTTTTTCACTGATCAATTGAATGACCTCTTCAAATTCTGCATCACTTTTTCCCGTAGGATCTTCTATTCCCCAGTCTTCCCTATATTTGCACGGAAGGTAAGGACAATTTACATTACACCCCATCGTAATAACCACATCCACTGACGGTATATCAGAAAGCAGCTTTGAATACTGCTCCTCTTCCATATCTATCTGATATTTTTCCTTCATCAGACGCACAGCATCCTGATTGATCTGTGGTTTTGTTTCTGTCCCTGCCGAATAACTCTCAAAAACATCAAAAGCAAGATACTTTCCCAGCGCTTCGGCGATCTGGCTTCGGCAGGAATTGTGAACACATATAAAAGCGACCTTAGGTTTTCTCATATTGCTCCTGTCTTATTGCCGCGGTTCGGCTCATGACTGCGCGATTTCCGCTATAATCCTGCACGGAAGTCCTGTCATCTCCGCATAACTCATGGAAAACGTATTTACATGCACAATGTCATGACCTGTTAATTCTTTTGAGAATGAGTATTTTACAACCGCAGTCATTGGCTCTGTCATACTTTCCGTCATCACATGGCTTGCAGTTATTCTTTTTGAGGAGCCCGTGCTATCCTTTTTCGGTGCAGATGCCGACCTGCTTCTGCTCGCCCAATTGTACCTGAAACCCATTAAAATAGTTCTCCCTCTATTTTTATTCAACCAGCTTTTAGCTGCCTTTTTGCGGAATGATAACCACCCCGGACTTGCAACGGCTGTCGGCTCCGTCATTTCATTTATCGTCATGCTTTCTCATTTCAGATCAAGGAAAAATACACTGGCTTTTGTAAGACCGGTGAACATGCTTCATCAATTAAAGAAAATATCCGTCACCGGATTTTCCACATTTTTCATTGATGCTGCTATGGGAATTCTGACTGTACTGTTTAATCGGCAGATCATGAAGTATCTGGAGACAAATGCCCTCGCCGTTTATGGACCTGTCATCAATGTAAGCACCTTTGTTCAATGTTGTGCCTACAGCGTGGGACAGGCTTCTCAACCGATCATCTCTATCAATTTTGGTGCCGCTGAATATTTTTTCGACCTACTATTTTCAGGCACTGATGAAGCCGAAAGCTGCTTTTTTTGTATCTGTTTTCAGAGGGTTTATCATCAGCGGAATATTGATCATGCTGCTTCCCGCCATCACCGGTGCAGATTCTATATGGTTCGCAATGCCGATCACTGAATTATTGACTGCATTTTATGCTGTATCTATGATCATCAAATACACAAAAGCCCTGTAAGAAAAAGGGGAGGAACTGGAATCTATCCAGAACCTCCCCTTTAAATCAGCTTATCCCTGCGCACATGCTCTGCCAAGCTCATAAGCCTGCGTCAAATAATTTTTCTTTGCCTTTATCTCATTGGCATCAGATACTCCGCCTGCAAACAGGACACCTTTTAACTCACACTTTTCAAAACAATCGACCCAGCCCTGAACGGCTGCAACCGTTCCGTTCACGGTCTCTTCTTCATCCTCTGCCGCCGTGGCAAGTAAATATACATCTCTGAAACGGTAATCTGACGAATAGAGCGGATTCAGTCTGTCAATCAGCGTTTTCATCTGACCTGAACAGCTATAATAATAAACAGGTGTCGCCCATACGATCGTATCTGCATTTTTCACCTTCCCGGCAATCGCGGCTGCATCATCCTTTATCACACATTTCTGTGTCTTGAGACAGGCAAGGCAGCCCTTGCAGAATGCAATCTGCTTCTCTTTTAAGGTGACTTTCTCCACCTCTGCCCCATGATCCACCGCTCCTCTGATCCATTCATCTGCCAGCAGGTCGCTGTTGCTGCCGGATCTCATACTTGTTGAAATCACAAGGATCTTTTTACTCATTTTTATGCCCTCCTCAGATAAATTTTTCAGCCCAGGATTTTAATTTTTCTGCATTTACGCCTGCAGAAAATCTCTCTCCGCCTGCAATCACTGCTCCCTTGCAGGAAGGCGCAAGCTCGCTGTTCGTGCTGCCCATACCGCTGGAGCCGGAGGTGGCGAAGGTCACGATCTTCTTGCCGGTAAGGTCATACTGCTCCAGAAAGGAATTGATAATCGTGGGAGCCACATACCACCAGATCGGGAAGCCTACAAATATGGTATCATATTCCGGCATATGCTCAACCTTACATTCCACGGCAATTTCAGGTCTGAACGATTTGTCTTTCATTTCTACAGAGCTTCTGCTATTTCCGTTTGTCCAGTCAAGGTCTGCCTCCGTATAAGGCACCTGCGGTTTGATCTCAAACAGATCCGCACCGATACTGCCTGCCAGTTTTTCCGCTACCTTTGCTGTCACGCCGCTTGCGCTGAAATATGTAACTAATACTTTCTTCATATTCAAATAACTCCTTCCGATATTTTCTCTATATAAAGTATAAAGCCATCTATATGAAATGTCTAATGCTTCCTATAAATGACTTGCCATACATTTGAGGCATATAACATATCCTAAATAGATAGTTACTGTTCAGAGGTCAACATAAGTCATTGTGAAAAGTGACGAAATTTATTTTTTAGTTTGGTGGATAACGACATTCAGCAGGAAAAGCTATGTTTAT
>JAHABX010000048.1 GCA_018376135.1 Clostridiales bacterium
TGATGATAAGGAAGTTACCTGTGACCGGAAGCTGGTTACAGGAGCAGATGGAAGAATCACACTGAAAAAGACAGCCAATGGGTATCCGAGGGTGAAGTTTATAGAAGATACCGTATATTTGAACCATTATAAAGAGGACGAGTTTAAAACGGATGATCTGCGTCTGAGAGAACTGCCGGAAGAATCGGATGAGTCATGGGGACTGCTGGCAGGATATGGATCAAAGGATAATTTGTACGATTACAGTCTGGATCTTGAGAAGGAGAACGCAATTGCCTTTGTGAATACCAATCGGACGGCTCCGGTAGAGATCGAGAAGAAGATGGAGCATCCGTCAGACGCAACCTTTACCATGATCCTGAGACAGGTGACCGCAGCTTCCAAGGATCCAATTGAACAGCCGGAACAGATTCTTGCATCGGAAGCTCGACCGGGCATAGAGTATACCGTTTATGACAAAGTAAGCGGAAACCAGATTCGCACGGATGCAACTGGAGCAAAGGGTGAGATCCATCTGAAAGCCGGACAGTACGCAAGGCTGTATCTGCCGGATGGGACGAAATGGACGGTCTCTGAGGAACAGAAAGCGGATCATATGTTGAAAAGTGTGAGCGGAGATCCAAAAGAAAAGGTTCAGACATGGGAAGGGAAAAATCTTGCACTGATCCAGTCCAGAGCAGAGAAGGTTGGAATATTGACTGCCATCACCAGTAGACCCAAGGTAGTAGCTGGTACAGGATTGAATAAAAATGAGTTCACAGTCACTGTATGTTATTCGGATGGAGGTAGTGAAGTATTGAAGGAGGGTGATTTTACAATCACTCCTGAGACAATTCCTGATGATGAAACCGGTTTTATGGATATAACCGTGACAAGGAAAAGTGATGGTATGGAGACAACCATTCCCATCAATGTAATAGGCAAAGGAACAATCACACAAGAAGACGTAAGAGGTACACTACTTAGAAAGCCTGAAACTGGAGAAAAGATTGTTTTGAATACCGGGGCTGTAGACATTCCGGAATATGTAATGAGATATGAAGAAGGGGAATATAAAGAATATCTGGTGACGAGTATCGGGAACTGGGCATTTGCACAAAACAAAGATATAACCAGTGTACAGATACCAGATAGCGTAACAAGTATTAAGGCTTCTGCATTTGACGGTTGTAGCAGTTTAACCGGAAAGTTAGTATTGCCGGAAGGTCTGGAGAATATCGAGGCTTTTGCATTTCAAAATTGTAGCGGCTTAACAGGGGACTTAGTGATCCCTGACAGTGTGACGAGTCTCGGGTCTGATGCATTTGATGGTTGTAGCGGCTTTACTGGAAGCCTGGTGATATCATCCAGAGTGACAAGAATCGAATCGAGTACATTTGAAGACTGTAGTGGTTTAACTGGAAATCTAGTAATACCGGAAGCAGTAACATCTATCGGTAGTTCTGCATTTAAAAACTGCAGCAATTTGACTGGAAATCTAGTGATACCGGAAAATGTAACGGGTATCGGATATAATGCATTCGAGGGGTGCACGGGCTTTACTGGAAGTTTGAAGATTTCATCCAAAGTGACGAGTATCGGGGGGGCTGCGTTTTCGAATTGCACTGGTTTGACTGGAGGATTAGAGATCCCATCTGGAGTGACAGAAATCAAGTATTCTACATTTAAAAACTGTAGTGGCTTAGTCGGAAACTTAGATATTCCATCTAAAGTGACGAGTATCGAGGATAATGCATTTGATGGCTGTAAAGGTTTAACTGGAAGTCTGGTGATTCCATCTGAAGTGACGAGTATTGGATCTTTTGCATTTAATGGCTGTACTGGCTTAACCGGAAATTTGGAGATTCCGCCTAAAGTAACGAGTATTGGGTCTTCTGCATTTAAAGGCTGTACTGGCTTAACCGGAAATTTGGAGATTCCGTCTAACGTAACGAAGATAGGGGGCAGTGCATTTGCGGGGTGTAATCTGACAGGGGTCATCATTCCAGCAAGTATAACAACTATGGGGAACTATATATTCTCAGGATGTAATAACTTAACAAATGCGGTGATTATGCCAGGAGTGACCACGATAAGTCCAGGTGCATTTAATAGATGTGTAAGTCTGAAGGAGATTGTTATTCCAGGAAGTGTGCAGAGTATTGGCAGATATGCGTTTTCAGAATGTGTAAATTTGATTAAGGTGGAAATTCAAGAAGGAGTAGAGACGATTGAATCAACTGCATTTGAGTATTGTAAAGGTTTGACGATGATTGAAATACCACATAGTGTGACAAGCATTGGTATAAGCACTTTTTATGCATGCTATGCGTTAAGGGAGATCATTATCGACAATACAGAGAATGCTATAGAAGGTGCTCCATGGGATTGCTCAGCAAATGTTACCTGGAAACGCAGCATCACCACCCCCTGACAGATGATAGAAAGGAGGAACGGGGCTTCCTTGGAAGCCCCTCACAAGAGAATGAAATATATAAAGAGACTGGTATCCTTCCTGACTGTCATCTGTTGTCTGGTCGG
>JAHABX010000049.1 GCA_018376135.1 Clostridiales bacterium
CAGCTTTTTCAAATACAATCCCATATCTTAACTGAGTCACCAGAATCACACTGCCAAGAAACAGGATCTCATACAGACAGATATCCCCCAAAAGCCTGAGCAATTCCTGTCTGTACCACCTCAGGCGTCCTGGATATCTGCTGAATATATAGACACTTGCAGTACAGAAATACTGATATAAGCTTTTCCCCAAAAGCATCATCATCACAAAATTGGGGAACATGCGCAGCATAAATCCCAGAAGCTCCGGCATGGAGCAGCCAAGATAAAATTCTCCTCTGGAACCGCTGAGCTGAAGAATCAGCTCTGAGACCGGGATCCTGTCCTGCCCTGCAGCACACCAGCAACATTCCCAAGATCACGGTCGCTCCCACGACAGGGAACCATACATATTTGGGCGAGTCATTAAAAAGCAGCAGATATTCATACCAGCTTACAGTCCCCATCCCCTTCGGCAGCGCTGCATCCAGCCAGGCTGTCCCATTCAGCACAACCGCGGCAGGTAAAAGTAAAAGCACCCGGTATTTTACGGGAAATGCAACAGAAATACCCACTGTAAACATTCCCAGTATTCCGGACACAATGCCAAAACACAGAGTCCCCAAAACCGCATACCCGACAGGTGACGAAATATACCAGATCTTCCCCACATAATTGTCCACCATCTGGGCATACTCCGGACTGTACAGACCCCAGTTTGACAAATCCCCCTGTGCTTCCATCGGAAAAGAAACTGCAGTTATCACGATCTCAAACAAAAAAGGAATGCAAAATACGATTGCCGTCACCAAAAACGCACTCAGCAGCTCTCCTGCCAGATATGTATTTCTTCCGATTCGTGTAACCAGAAAAACCTCTTCTCCGGTCCGGTGCCCTCTAATATAAGAAAAACCAGCCGGTACTGCCACCAGAAAAGGATACAGCATTGTAATCAGCAGAGTCATATCCGCCGAATCATACACCCGGTTATAGCTCAGTGTCAGAAGCTTCATGGACTGATACATCTGCGACACATCCGTCCCCCGGAATTTCCACACATTTCCCAGATAATTCCCTATCACCAGCCACAGAAGCAGGGTTACAGTAAATACAGCCTCCTTTTGCCGCAGCAAAAATTTGGTCTGCTTTGCAGTTACTCTCAATAACATGGCACTCCCCCTGTCTGTAAATACAATCATATCTTTATCACATGCATTTTTCACAGAAATATCATTTCTGACCAGTTAAAAAGCTTTTTCCAATCAAACTAATATCCACCCCCAGATATAAGGCACTATAGGGCAGACCATATACAAAGAGCATATAGTTAGAAACCATATGTTTCATCATATAGCTTCCAGCCAGCACAATCAGGCAGCCGATACTGAGTATGATCATATTCTCCCTGGATGTGCCTTCTGTCAAACATACCACTGCCAGAACGGCAATCAGGATTCCAAAAACAAAATAGGATATTGTTAAAAACATCTCCAGTGAAGTATAGCTCAATGTATCGCTCACGTTTTTCTGTACTTCCATACGTATCACAGGAAGGAAATAAAGACAAACGATGGGCAGTAATAAACAATTATATATGAATTTCAGTAAACTCTTTTTCATTCCAACATTTCCTCCTTTTTACCCCTGTTCTTTTGCATTTTAATAGTGGCATGCCACCTCTACCGATAGATCTTTTCCGCTTATGTTTTCGACAAAAACATTATATGTATCACTTTTGGTTATATGAAAGGTATGAGACCCCTGTCCGGAAAATGTAACATACTGTCGGCTCTCATCACTGGCGCAGATTCCCATTCTGATCTTTGCATCACTGGGACTTGTCTTAGCCCAAAGAAGAATCTGATCCCCTTCATTCAGTGAAAACGCGCTTGTCATCTTCTCTTTTCCATTACCAATTGTCCAGTTAACTGAATCTGATGCTCGAATCAGCTCAATAGGAACCAACTCATCCGGCTTATCCGAAGACGGTCCCTCATATTCCTCCTGAAGGATAATCTGCACCGATGTATCCACCACACTTGTAACGGTACTTTTCATCATCTCCTTATACACCATACCTATCTGTCCACTTGACGCAAATACCACCATGGGACAGATCAGCACGAACAGCAGCGCCAATACAAAACCGGAACCTTTTTTCAGCTTCATTACTTTCCTGTAATTTACCATCTTCGCAACCCGCCATTGCAGGGTTGATTCCGACTCATATAAGGCAGACGAGAAGTGATGTCTTTCCTTTTGAATTTCCAGCGCCTCATCCATGATCAACTCGTAATATGTTTTCGTATTCCAGGATGCTCCGGAAAATGTACAGGTCCTTAGATCACAGTTGATCTCTCCCCAGCTGTCCATCTCCCGAAATAACCGATATGCCAGGGGATAGAACCAGAACAGAACCTCCGCCAATGCAGCCATATTTTTCAGAAACAGATCTCCCTGTCTGATATGGTTTAATTCATGCACCATGATCAGCGACCACTTTTCCGGACTGTACTCCTTATCCGG
>JAHABX010000038.1 GCA_018376135.1 Clostridiales bacterium
TCGAGGGCTTAACCAGGATGGTTAGGCAGGATAGGAAGATGTCAGAGTAGAGTGTGGAAGAGAAGTATCTGCTGTATGCAGTTTTGAAGGCACATGCCTGAAAGAAAAAGAGAAGTAATCCTCGATAGCTCAATGGTAGAGCACACGGCTGTTAACCGTGGTGTTGTAGGTTCGAGCCCTACTCGGGGAGTTTTATAATATAAAAATATAAGGCTCCATGGTCAAGCGGTTAAGACACCGCCCTTTCACGGCGGTAACAGGGGTTCAAATCCCCTTGGAGTCATTTGCCTTAGAGGGCATGTGCCGATGTGGCTCAATTGGCAGAGCAGCTGATTTGTAATCAGCAGGTTATCGGTTCGAGTCCGATCATCGGCTTCTTGGACCCATAGCTCAGTTGGTTAGAGCTTCCGGCTCATAACCGGATGGTCCCGGGTTCGAGTCCCTGTGGGTCCATTCAACAAAAGAAAATCTGGCCTGGTGGCTCAGCTGGTTAGAGCGCCGCCCTGTCACGGCGGAGGTCGTGGGTTCGAACCCCATCCGGGTCGTTGGATTTATATTTTTCATATTGTGGGATCTTAGCTCAGCTGGGAGAGCATCTGCCTTACAAGCAGAGGGTCATAGGTTCGAGCCCTATAGGTCCCATTTGCAGAGTGATCTGTAGAATGCCGGCGTGGCGGAACTGGCAGACGCACAGGACTTAAAATCCTGCGGGACTTACCTCCCGTACCGGTTCGATTCCGGTCGCCGGCAGTCTTCACGAAGTGTGTGAAGGAAAATTTCATATGTGCGCGTAGCTCAGCTGGATAGAGCGTCTGACTACGGATCAGAAGGTCGGGAGTTCGAATCTTCTCGCGCACGCTAAACCACTTGCAGAGATGCAGGTGGTTTTTTTGCCTTCCCTTGCTTTCTGATAAGCCATCCTGTATAATCAGCCTAAGAAAAGGAGATAAAAATGGACAAAGAGACGTTTATCGACACACTGAGAAGAGCATTGTATGGAAAATTGGATGATCTGACGCTTGCGGAGCATATGCGTTATTATGAGAATTACATTTTACAGGAAATTTCTTCCGGAAGAAGTGAGCAGGATGTGTTGGAGGAGCTTGGAGATCCACGGCTGATCGCAAGGACGATTCTGGAGACCGCGTCTGCCAGAACTTCTTATACAGAATATACGGTTACAGATGAGCGGGCGGATACGTCCGGACCCGATATTCATGTGCATCAGTATTCCGGCTGGAAGGGTACAGCGATCATGGTTGGGATATTTATTGCAGTTCTGTTGATCCTGATCCTGGTCTTTCAATTTGTAGTGGCGATCCTGCCGTTTGTGATCGTATTTGGAATTATTTTCTGGCTGGTGAAAAAGTTTTGGAATTAGATGAGAAAATTTGGAATCAAATGCTGGAAGTCCGGCGGTATCTGCACCGTCATCCTGAGATCAGTATGCAGGAATATGGAACGGCTTCTTATATTGAGCGCATGCTAAGACCGTTGGGGCTTCGTGTGGAGATGGTACAGGGGATCGGAGTGATCGCGACTCTGCATCTGGATGATGAAGGTCCGGTGGTTGCGGTGCGTGCAGAGACGGATGCCCTTCCTGTACAGGAAGAGACAGGGCTTTCTTTTGCATCCGTGTGCCCGGGAGTAATGCATGCCTGCGGACATGATGCGATTGCAGCGACAGCGATAGGTCTGATTCTGTATATCTTGAAATATCAGGAGGAATTTCATGGGACATACCGTTTCCTGTTTGAACCGGGAGAGGAGGTCGGACAGGGAGCAAAGCTCCTGATCGATGCCGGAGCGTTGGAGAATCCGGTTCCGGATGCCATGCTGATCTTCCATTATGCCAATGAGCAGGAGGACGGTATGGAGATACAAAAGGGAGTATCCACCGCAGCAGTGGGAGGAGTGACCATTCGGGTCAAAGGAAGGTCATGCCATTTCAGTCAGCGGCAGAAAGGTGTGGATGCTGTTTTGGCGGCAGGGGAGGTATTGAGCCGGATCCGGCATATACAGGATACCTTTGACTGCGGAATGCCTTTTGTACTTGGATTCGGACTGATCAAGGGCGGCAGAAAAGCAAATATTATGGCGGATGAGGCGGAATTGCAGGGTTCGGTCAGGACCTTCTCAGATGAAAGCTTTCAGAGATTATATGAGTGTCTGGAGGCAGAGCTTCAGGAAGCTGCCGGGAAGACCGGGGCAGAGATCACGCTGGAGCTGAACCGGAGAATTCCTGCTTTTCAAAATGACAGCGGACTGGTAGAAAAGGGAATGCGCGCAGGACAGAGGATTTATCAGGAGAAGGCGCTGCTGGGTGAAAATCCATTTTTGGTAGGGGACAACGCATCACTCTATCTTTCCCATGTCAGGGGAATGAGGATGGTATTTTTTGCCGGAAAAAAGAATGAAGAACATTTCCCGATCCACCATGGTCGTTTTGAACTGGATGAGGAAGGAATGAAAAAGCCGGTTCTTATGCTTGCGGAACTTTTGAGAGAAATACAGGTATAATTTTTAAAGATAAATCTCATACTACCCCTGTAAACATTTATTACAGGAGGTCATATATCATGAGTTCAAACACAATGAATACCAGCAATGCAAATAATGCAGACAATGCGAATAACGCAAAGAATTCCGGTAACTACAGTTCCAAGAACAGCAGCTCCAAGAGCAAAAACTCTGCTTCCAGGAACTGTTCTACCAGAAGCGAGAATGCAGAAAACAAAAATTACTAAATAGACGGAGACGGGATGCGGCCAAGGGCTGCATCCCGTCTTTGTTTGTACACCCAGGCTTCCCGGTGTGCATATACTAACTAATAAGGAAAGAAAGGGAAGCTTCATGTCGGATCTTGAAACTATTTCTGCAAAGGAAATAGACCGGTACATTTTTGATAAGGCATATCTTCTGGTAGATGTGAGGAATCCGGCGGATTACCGGAAAAAGCATATCAAGGGCGCAGTCTGTATTCCCCGTGCATATCTCCTGCAGAGAATCCGGGGGCTTGGACAGACCATACCGATCCTCTATTGTGACAGAGGCGGGCTGAGTATGCAGTGTGCAAGAGAACTGCAGGAGCATGGATATCGTGCCATTTCTGTGGTCGGAGGAATCCAGTCTTACAGAGGAAGGTACGTAGAGGATGGATCCGGATGAGAAAGGAATTGACAGGAACTGTCCGGACAGATAAGATAGAGAAGTAAATGGAGAAATACCAGAGAGGATCATGAATGAGTAAGATAGAACTTGTCGCTCCCTGCCATTTTGGTCTGGAAGCTGTACTGAAGAAAGAAATATTGGATCTGGGATATGAGATTGTCCAGGTCGAGGATGGAAGGATCACATTTTGCGGAGATCAGGATGCACTTTGCAGAGCAAATATTTTTCTGCGCACTGCGGAGCGGATCCTTCTGAAGGTCGGAAAAGTAAGAGCAGTCACCTTTGACGAGCTTTTTGAAAAGATAAAGGCGCTTCCGTGGGAGGAGTATATCCCGGCAGACGGTAAGTTCTGGGTTGCAAAGGCATCCTCTGTAAAGAGTAAGCTTTTCAGCCCGTCGGATATTCAGTCCATTGTAAAGAAAGCGATCGTGGAGCGGCTGAAGACAGTGTATCATGTGGAATGGTTCCCCGAGACGGGGGCTGAGTATCCCATCCGTATTTCTTTTATGAAGGATGAGGCGGTGGTCTGTCTGGATACGACAGGCCTGTCTCTACATAAGAGGGGATACCGTACCATGGTCAGTAAGGCGCCGATCAAGGAGACCCTGGCGGCAGCACTGATCCTTTTGACTCCCTGGAAAAAGGACCGTATCCTTGTGGATCCGTTCTGCGGCAGCGGAACCTTTCCGATTGAGGCGGCAATGATCGCGGCAAATATAGCGCCGGGAATGAACCGGTCCTTCACGGCGGAAAAGTGGACGAACATCGTAGGACGGAAATACTGGTATCAGGCGATCGATGAAGCAAATGATCTGGTAGATGATCAGATCGAGACGGATATCCAGGGTTATGATATTGATGGAGAGATCATCCGGGCAGCAAGGCAGAATGCACAGGCGGCAGGTGTGGATCATCTGATCCATTTCCAGCAGCGCCCGGTCAGCGGACTGAGTCATCCGAAGAAATATGGCTTTGTAATCAGCAATCCTCCTTATGGGGAGCGTCTGGAGGAAAAGGCGGCTCTGCCGGAGCTTTATACGGAGATTGGAGAGCGGTTCCGCAGTCTGGACAGCTGGTCCATGTACCTGATCACCAGCTATGAGGATACGGAGAAATATATAGGAAGAAAAGCGGATAAGAACCGGAAGATATATAATGGAATGCTGAAGACCTACTATTATCAGTTCCAGGGACCGAAGCCTCCGAAGATGAACCGACAGGAGAGATAAGATGCAGATAAAGAAGATGATATTTGCCACAGGGAATGAAGGAAAGTTAAGGGAGATCCGGATGATACTGTGCGATCTGGGAGTGGAGATCCTTTCTCTGAAGGAAGCAGGGATTACGGCAGATGTGGAAGAGAATGGCAGTACCTTTGAGGAAAATGCGGTTATTAAGGCAAGAGAGATCATGAAGCTGACCAATGAGATCGTACTTGCGGATGATTCCGGTCTGGAGGTCGATGCGCTGAATAAGGAGCCGGGCATTTATTCCGCCAGGTATATGGGACATGATACGTCTTATACGATCAAGAACCGGAGCATCATCGACCGGCTGGAAGGAAAGGAAGGCGCAGAACGCAGTGCCAGATTTGTCTGTGCCATTGCGGCGGCATTTCCGGACGGAAGAGTGGTGACCACAAGGGCGACCATGGAAGGGCAGATCGGATATGAGGAGCGGGGAGAGAATGGATTTGGATATGACCCTATCTTTTATCTTCCGGAATACCAGTGCTATTCGGCAGAGCTTCCTCTGGAGGAGAAGAATAAGCTCAGCCACAGAGGAAAAGCGCTCCGTCTGATGAAAGAAGAATTGAAAAAGCTGCAGGAAGCATAGATGATGAAGATATTGATTGTCAGTGATACCCATGGGAGAGAGAAAAATCTGGAGACTGTTCTGGAAAAGACAGGACCCATTGACCGGCTGATCCATCTGGGGGATGTGGAGGACGGAGAGGAATATATCCGTACTCTGACGGAGGCACCCATTACGATGGTTGCAGGAAATAACGATTATTTTACCGATCTTCCCAATGAAGAGATCATTCAGCTGGGAAGGTACCGGGCACTGGTGACGCACGGTCATTACTATTATGTGAGCATTGAGAAGGAGCGTCTGCGGGAAGAGGCAAGAAGCAGAGGCGTGGATATCGTCATGTACGGACATACACACAGACCTTATCTGGAACAAAAGCCTGGGCTTACCGTACTGAATCCGGGAAGCCTTACTCTGCCCAGACAGGAGGGGCATAAGCCCAGTTATATGATTATGGAGATCGACGGAAAGGGTACTGCCCATTATACCATATGCTATCTGTAATGGGCAGTGAGCCGGAACGAAAACTTTTTAAAAAAGTTGTTGACATTTTGGCGGCGGTCTTATATAATACAACATGTGTCCAACAGCGGATATGATGACGGGGTGTGGCTCAGCTTGGCTAGAGCGCCTGGTTTGGGACCAGGAGGTCGCAGGTTCGAATCCTGTCACCCCGATCTTTATGGGAATTCCGCTGGAACGAATTTTATATGCGGGTGTAGTTCAATGGTAGAACACTAGCCTTCCAAGCTAGATACGTGGGTTCGATTCCCATCACCCGCTTTCCGAGCAGATCGGAATATGTGTCCATAGCTCAGCTGGATAGAGCAACGGCCTTCTAAGCCGTGGGTCGGGGGTTCGAATCCCTTTGGGCACGTTTATTTAAATATGGTGGGTATAGCGCAGTTGGTTAGCGCGCCAGATTGTGGCTCTGGAGGCCTAGGGTTCGAATCCCTATATCCACCCTGAATCAAAGATAATGGGCTATCGCCAAGCGGTAAGGCACAGGACTTTGACTCCTGCATTTCGCTGGTTCAAATCCAGCTAGCCCAGTTGGGTAATGAAATGCGTTATTCATTTTATGAGATGGGATATTAGCTCAGTCGGTAGAGCACTTGACTTTTAATCAAGTTGTCCGGGGTTCGAATCCCCGATGTCTCATTAGAAGAGGGGAAGTATTGAGGGTTCAATACTTCTTTTTTTTGCGTAAAATGGAGGTGGCATTTTGGTGCGTAACAGAAAATACAGAAAATTATTTTTATCGACCTTACAGTTGAGTGCCTGTACCTTTGGCGGTGGCTTTGTGATCATTCCATTGATGCGGAAAAAGTTTGTGGAGGAGCTTCACTGGATAGAGGAGCAGGAGATGATGGACCTGACGGCAATTGCACAGGCTTCTCCGGGAGCAATTGCAGTAAATGCATCTATTCTGGTGGGCTATCATGTTGCCGGGGTCACCGGAGCACTGCTCACGGTTCTGGGGACGGTTCTGCCGCCTCTGGTGATCATCTCTGTGATTTCTTTTTTCTATACTGCGTTTCGGGATAATCTGATTGTAAATATGGCAATGACGGGTATGCTGGCAGGAGTGGCTGCAGTAATCTGTGATGTGGTACTGACCATGGGACAGGAGATACTGCGCCGAAAAAGGGTGCTTCCTGTGGCGGTGCTGATCCTGTCCTTTCTGGCAGTTCGGTTCTGGAATGTGAATATCATAGCAGTCATCCTTTTCTGCGGACTGATCGGAGCTGTAGATACGGTCTGCAGTGAAAAGAAGAGAAGGGAGGATGTGAAGGCATGATTTATCCAGAGCTGCTGTGGAGTTTTTTTCAGATCGGACTTTTCAGCATCGGAGGCGGATATGCAGCGATGCCTTTGATTCAAAATCAGGTGGTGGATGTACATCCATGGCTTACGATGACGCAGTTTGCAGATATTATGACAATTGCTGAGATGACTCCGGGACCGATCGCCATTAATTCGGCAACCTTTGTGGGGATCCAGGTTGCCGGAACGCCGGGAGCGGTGGTGGCAACCATCGGGTGTGTGCTTCCCTCCTGTGTGATCGTTATGACGCTTGCCTGGGTATATTACCGCTTCCGGGGGCTGAAGCTGGTACAGGGAATTCTTGCAGGACTTCGTCCCGCAGTGGTGGCAATGATCGCATCCGCAGGTATTTCTCTGATGATCCTGTCCTTTTATGGAGAACGGACGCTGCCCGAGGATCTGAGCGGAATCCGGGGCATATCTGTCGCTGTTTTTGGAGCGGCCCTTTTTATCCTGCGAAAATGGAGAGTAAATCCCATATATGTAATGGCGGGAGCAGGAGCCGCAGGTGTGCTGCTGTATTCTTTGATCTGACGGGAAAGAATAAGGAGTTAAATATTTGCAAAACAGGGAGGGGAGGACTATAATATTATAAGGATGCCGGAGCAAAGGGGCTGGATGCCGTTGCGGGCAATAAAGCAGTCTGCGGCATCATATCATTGGTTTACGAGAAATTATAAGAGATGGACGGATTATGAATATAAATGAAATTGCCGGGATGGCAGGTGTGTCGAGGGCAACGGTGTCCCGGTACCTGAATGATGGATATGTCAGTAAAGAGAAAAAGGAACAGATCAGGAAGGTCATAGAGGAGACGGGATATCAGCCGTCCAGTCATGCACAGACCATGCGGACCAATAAGACCAATGTGATCGGGGTCATTATCCCCAAGATCAGTTCCGAGAGCGTGGGCAAGATGGTGGGTGGAATCAGTCATGTGCTGTCGGCTCAGGGTTATCAGATCCTGCTGGCGGATACAGAAAATGATGAGGAAGAAGAGGTCCGCTATTTGAGGCTTTTTCGTGAGAATTATGTGGATGGAGTGATCTTCATTGCGACTATTTTTACGGAAGAGCATCTGAGGTGGCTCAGAAAAATGACGATTCCGGTGGTCATCCTGGGGCAGTATCTGCCGGAGTATAACTGTGTCTATCATGATGAGATCTCGGCAGCGCGGGATATGACAGAGCATCTGCTGAGGAACAGCAGAAAGATCGGTTTTCTGGGAGTGACCGTCCGGGACCGGGAAGTCGGACAGAAGCGGATGGAAGGCTTTCTGGAGGCGTGCAGGAATCATGGCGTGAAGGGGGATTGTATTCCGGAAGGCAGCTTTCGGGTGGAATCCGGCTATGAACAGATGAAGGAGCTGCTGGAGAGGAACCCGGAGGTGGATACAGTATTCTGCGCCACGGACAGTCTTGCCACCGGAGCATCTGTATATCTGCGGGAGCAGGGGATAAAGATTCCGGAGCAGATTCAGCTTGCGGGAGTGGGAGATTCTTCCATGTCCAGGATTGCGTACCCCAGAATCACAACGATCCATTATTTCTATACGACCAGCGGAATGGAGGCGGCAAAGATGATGCTTCAGCTTCTGAACGGGGAGCAGATTCCGGAATCGGTTATGGTGGATTATCGGCTGGAGATTCATGAATCGACACGTTAAATGAGGGAACCAGAGCCGGGAAATTTTCCGGTTTTGGTTTTTTTGTTTTATATTTTGTCGAAAAAAAAAGAAATTTTATGTGTTTTGCCAATGTACAATTGTCGCTGAGAGAAATATAATAGATACAACAAGTGAGAACGATACCATAAAGGATCGGTTCTCCTTGCTGAAAAGATATTTATGGATGATGCTGTTACCCCTAATCCCCCTTAATGAATAAACCCTCCCTTTTGATTATTCTTTAAATACAGTATCTTCGATAAATATATCTGAAAAGTTGTTACAGAAAAACCAGAGGTCCCCCGCCTCTGGTTTTTCTGTTGTACAGGCGCTGCCCTGCATCGGCTTCGCCGGGCAGCTCGATTCCACTTCGTTCCATCTCGTTCACGGGCTGTCGCCCTATGAAATCATATAGAAGAGAAGCTTCTTACATGCAAGCATGACGAAGCATTCTTCTATATGATTTCGCACTGCTCATTGCAGACGTGAAAATTTTACACAAATTTTACATAGAAACCTTTCATTCTTTACAATTCTGCGATAATATGGAATAGGACAAATGGGTATGTTAAGTATCCACAAATGATAAGGGGAATTTCATATGGATTTTTTTGATGTGTTATCAATGTTAGGCGGTCTTGCATTGTTCCTTTATGGAATGGAGACCATGGGCAAGGGTTTGGCACAGGCTTCCGGCGGTAAGCTGGAGCGGATTTTGGAGAAGCTGACTTCCAATCCGCTGAAGGCAGTGCTTCTGGGTGCCGGCGTAACGGCGGTGATCCAGTCTTCGTCGGCAACGACGGTTATGGTTGTCGGTTTTGTAAACTCCGGCATCATGAAACTGACACAGGCAGTGGGAATCATCATGGGTGCCAATATCGGTACGACGGTAACTTCATGGATTCTCAGTCTCTCAGGAATTGAGAGCAGCAACTTTTTCATTCGACTTTTAAAGCCCTCTTCCTTTTCACCGGTACTGGCGCTGATCGGTGTCTGTTTGCTGATGTTCTCCAAGAAGGAGAAGAAAAAAGATGTGGGTATGATCATGATCGGTTTTGCGATTCTTATGACCGGTATGGATACCATGAGCGGAGCAGTGAAGCCGCTGGCTGATGTACCGGAATTTACGGGAATCCTGACCATGTTCTCGAATCCGCTGCTGGGCATGCTCTGTGGTGCGGTTTTGACTGCGGTCATTCAGAGCTCCTCTGCGTCTGTGGGTATTCTGCAGGCATTATGTGCGACAGGAGCGGTATCCTTTGGAACCGCGATCCCGATCATCATGGGTCAGAATATTGGTACCTGTGTGACTGCAGTTCTCTCCAGTATAGGTGCGCATAAGAATGCGAAGAGAACCGCATTGGTTCATCTGTATTTTAACCTGATCGGAACCATTATTTTTATGGTTGCATTCTATACGGTTAATTCTTTTGTACACTTTGCATTTATGGGACAGCCTGCCAACGCGGCGGGGATCGCAGTTGTGCACTCTGCATTTAATGTGGCGGCGACGATGGTACTGCTTCCATTCTCGAAGGTGCTTGTAAAGCTTGCATGTCTGACGATTCCGGAATCTGCAGCGGAGAAAGAGGCAGAGAACGAGAATGCAAGAGATTTCCAGCTTCTGGATCCGCGTTTCCTGGAGACGCCCGGTTATGCGGTTGAACAGAGCCGGACAGTTGCGATCAGAATGGCAGAGCTCGCCAAAAAGGCACTGATCCAGGCGATTTATCTGCTGGAGAATTTTAATGAGGAGCTGGCAGACAAGGTGGTTCATCTGGAGGACCGTGTGGACAAATATGAGGATCAGCTGGGAAGCTATCTGGTAAAGCTCAGTGCGAAAAATCTGTCTGAGAAGGACAGCCACACAGTATCCATGCTGCTTCACAGTATCGGAGATTTTGAACGTATTTCCGATCATGCGGTAAATATCGTAGAAACCGCTCAGGAGCTGCATCAGAAGAATACAGGATTTTCCAGAAAGGCGCAGGAGGAGATCCGGGTATTGTCCAAGGCGCTGCTGGAGATCGTGGAATCTTCTTATGAGCTGTTTGCAGAGGAAAATTATGAAAAGGCAGCAAAGATCGAACCGCTGGAGGAGACGATCGATTATCTGAGCAAGCAGTTGAAGAAGCGTCATGTGGAGCGTCTGAGAACCGGAGAGTGTACGATCGAGCTTGGTTTTGCGCTTTCTGATCTGACGACCAATGTGGAGAGGATCTCTGATCATTGTTCCAATATCGCGATTGCCCTGATTCAGTCGAGAACGGATGGATACGAGGCTCATGAGTATACGGCTGAACTGCGCAGAGAGAATAATCCGAAATTTAAGACAGAATATGAGGCTTACAGAGATAAATATATGCTTCCATAGAATCTCTGAAGCCAGGACTTTTATGATTGGTGGCGTCTGCGTCTGCAGGCATCACTGTTTGGAGAGGTTGTAGGTTATGGCACTTATATATATAGTGGAAGATGACCAGAATATCAGAGAGATTGAGAGCTTTGCACTGAAAAACAGTGGATATAGTGTGGCAGGCTTCGAGTGTGCCAGAGATTTTTACCATCAGGTGGCAGAAAAGGTTCCGGACTGTATCCTGCTGGATATCATGCTTCCGGATGAGGATGGGCTGGAGATCGTCAGAAAGCTCCGGTCGATTCCGGACACAAAGAAGATTCCGATCATGATGGTGACGGCAAAGACTACAGAGATTGACAAGGTGAAGGGGCTGGACATCGGGGCGGATGATTATATCACGAAGCCCTTTGGCGTGATGGAGCTTATCTCCCGAGTGAAAGCACTTCTCCGCCGAAGCATGAATATGGAGGATGAGAAATTCCTCTCCACCGGAGATATTTTTCTGGATGGGGAGAAGCATATGGTATATGTACAGGATGAACCATGTGACCTGACCTTCAAGGAATATGAGCTTTTGAAGCTTCTGATCCAGAATCAGGGAATCGTTATGTCCCGGGATATTATCATGGAGCGGATCTGGGGCATCAATTTTGAGGGAGAATCCCGCACGCTGGACGTACATATCAAAACGCTGCGTCAGAAGCTGAAAAATGCGGGAACACTGATCAAAACGGTGCGCAATGTAGGCTACATGATCGAGTAAGGAACGGGAGGACTGTATCAGAGGTGAAGAAGAAGATACATCGGGAGTTCGTCCTTGTGGCGCTGACGACCATACTTTTAACGACCGTACTGGTAACAGCGGTGTTTTACGATTTTTTTAAAAGAGAAATTATGGATGAGTTGAAAACCTTTGCCCGTGTGCTGGAAAGCACAGGGGTTTTCAACATTGATGAGAGGGCGGAGGAGCAGTATGAGACCTTTGGGAAACAGTATCTCCGGGTATCCCTGATCGATCGGGATGGTACGGTGCTGTATGACAATGATGTGGATGTGAGTGATATGGACAATCACGGAAGCCGTCCGGAGGTGGCGGAGGCATTGGAGAATGGATCCGGTCAGTCGATCCGCAGGTCAGATACCCTGGATCAGAGCTCCTTTTATTATGCGGTTCTCATGGAGGATGGTTCGGTGCTGCGGGTGGCAAAGGAGGCATCCAGTATCTGGAGGATGTTCAAGAATGCCCTGCCGATTGTGGCGCTGACGGCGACCCTTATATTTCTGCTGTGCTTTCTTCTGTCTGCGCGTGCCACGCGACAGTTGATGGGACCCATCGATTATCTGGCGGCACATCTGGATGAATATGAGACGGCGCCTGTATATAAAGAAATGATTCCGTTTGTCAGTACAATCCGGAAGCAGCATGATGACATTATGAAGAATGCGCGGATGCGGCAGGAATTTACGGCAAATGTTTCTCATGAGCTGAAGACTCCCCTTACGTCCATATCCGGTTATGCGGAGCTTATTGAGCATAATATGGTTGCGGCGAAGGATATTCCCAGATTTGCAGGAGAGATACACAGGAGTGCAACCCGTCTTCTGACGATGATCAATGATATTATCAAGCTGTCAGAGCTGGATGTGATGGAAACGGCTTCCATGACTTTTGAGCGTGTGCCGCTGTATCAGCTTGCAGAGAACTGTGTGGATATGCTGCAGATCAATGCGGAGAAGCATAATGTGTCGCTGGAGCTGCAGGGAATTCCATGCTGGATCTCCGGGAATAAAGAGATGGTGGAGGAGACGCTGTACAATCTCTGTGATAATGCCATCCGTTACAATAACGAGGGCGGAAGCGTGCTGGTGATCGTGGAGCCCATAGGAAATAAGGTACGGCTTTGTGTGAAGGATACGGGAATCGGAATTCCCAAGGAACATCAGGACCGCATATTTGAGCGGTTCTACCGGGTAGATAAGAGCCGTTCCAAGGCGACCGGAGGTACAGGACTTGGTCTTGCCATTGTGAAACATATTGTGGCACAGCACAACGCAGAGCTTTTCCTGGAGAGTGAGGCGGGAAAAGGGACGCAGATCACGATTTTGTTCAAAAATACAGAGGGAGACGGAAGCAATGGAGTATATACATCAGGCGCAGTATTATGAGACCGATCAGATGGGAGTGATCCATCATTCCAATTACATCCGCTGGATGGAGGAAGCGAGGATCTTCTATATGGACCAGATGGATTTCCCCTATAAAGCAGTGGAAGAGGCTGGTATTATCAGCCCGGTACTGGGGGTACAGTGTGATTATCGGTCCATGACCCGCTTTGGAGACCGGGTGAGCATTGAGGTAAAGATGAACAGCTTCAATGGAGTGAAGTATGAGGTATCTTATGTGATGCGTGATGAAAAGACCCGTGAGGTGAGGGCAACAGGCACATCCAGGCATTGTTATCTGACTCGCGAAGGACGTCCTGTGACGGTCAAGAAGGCGCTACCTGCATTGTATGAGAAGATGCTGTCCATGGTGGAGGACGGAAAGGGGACGGAGGAATGAGCCGTGAAAGGTATTTCCTTCTGGATGCACTGCGGGGGCTGACCCTGATCAGCATGATCGCCTATCATGCCATGTTTGACCTGGTGGAGCTGTATGGAATGCCGGTTGGCTGGTTCTGGAGCCTGCCGGGATATATCTGGCAGCAGAGTATCTGCTGGACCTTTATTCTGTTGTCCGGCTTTTGCTGGAGTCTTGGAAAGGCTCCGTTAAAGCGCGGGGCGATGATTTCTCTGTGCGGTCTGGTGATTACCGCAGTGACCCGTCTTTTTATGCCGTCGCAGGCGGTGTACTTTGGTATTCTGACCTTTACCGGAGCGGCGATGCTTGCGCTGATACCACTGGAAAAGACTTTGCAGCGGATCCCTCCGGCAGCAGGTACGGCAGTCAGCGCTCTTTTATTCTTTCTTACCAGAAATATCAATTCCGGATACTGGGGATTTGAGGCACTGGAGCTGGGGCAGGTACCGGAAGGCTGGTATCAGAACGGTGTGATGACTTTCCTCGGCTTTCCGGGAGAGGGATTTTCATCCGGAGATTATTTTTCTTTTCTGCCCTGGATCTTTCTGTATCTCGTGGGATATTTTCTGTATGGTATTTTTATGAAGCGGGAGTGGATCCGGAGGAAGCTTCGGAGCAGAAGCCGGATACTGGAAGGAATCGGCAGGCATACCCTTCCCATCTATATGCTTCATCAGCCGGTTCTTCTGGCGGTGATGCAGTGTGTTTTCCGGGTAGTTGACTTTTAGATGGGCAGATGTTAACATAGAGTACGTGAGCGGATATGGCGGAATTGGCAGACGCGCCAGATTTAGGTTCTGGTGTCCCGTGACGTGCAGGTTCAAGTCCTGTTATCCGCAGGAGATTATGAGGATCCGAAGCTGTTTTTTAGTGAGAACGGCTTCGGATTTTTAGTATATTTTAAGTAAAAGGTACAGAGACTGATTGACAGTTAGATATATATATGATATGATTTTGATATCATATATAGGAGGGCATTATTATGCAGGAGAAAGTACTGGAAAATAAGAAGAATGGAATGGGAATGCTTTTGCTCTTTATTCTGCTGTATGTTTTCAGTGTGGCAGTATTTGCAGTCGGTCTGGTGTGGCAGGACAGGAGGGGAGATGCATTTATCCCGGCGATTTTACTGATCGTTTTGGGAGCTGTCTGGATGGGGTTGGGCTGGATTCCGTTCTGCGGGCTGAAGGTGCTGAAGCCTCAGGAAGCTCTTGTACTGACTTTGTTCGGTAAATATATTGGGACACTGAAAGGTGAGGGGTTCTATTATGTAAATCCGTTCTGTTCTGCGGTGAATCCGGCAGCTAAGACAAGGCTGAGCCAGAGCGGGGATGTGAATGACGGAACAGGAAAGAACGCAGCTCAGGCGGGAACGGTGGAAGCGACGGGCAAGAGGATCTCTATGAAGATCATGACTTTGAATAACAGCCGTCAGAAGATCAATGACTGTCTTGGCAATCCTGTCGAGATTGGTATTGCAGTTATGTGGCGTGTTGTGGATACTGCAAAAGCGGTATTTGATGTAGATAATTACAAGGAATATCTCTCTCTGCAGTGTGACAGTGCTTTGCGCAATATTGTAAGAATTTATCCCTATGATGTGGCGCCCAATGTGGATACCACAGGTGACGGAATTGCGGATGAGGGAAGTCTTCGCGGTTCCAGTGAGATCGTAGCAGAACGTATCCGCAACGAGATTCAGAATAAGGTGGCGGATGCAGGTCTGGAAATTCTGGAGGCAAGGATTACATATCTTGCCTATGCACCTGAGATTGCAGCGGTGATGCTGCAGAGGCAGCAGGCATCAGCAATCATTGATGCCAGAAAGATGATTGTAGACGGAGCAGTCGGCATGGTTGAGATGGCACTGGAGCGGCTGGATGAAAATGGTATGGTGGAATTGGACGAGGAGAGAAAGGCGGCTATGGTATCGAACCTGCTGGTGGTTCTTTGCGGAAACCATGATGCCCAGCCTATTGTTAATACAGGAACATTGTATTAATGGCAGATAACCAGAAAAAGCAAATTCCACTCCGCCTTTCATCAAAGCTCTATAATCAGATAGCTGCCTGGGCAGAGGATGATTTTCGTTCCGTGAACGGGCAGATTGAATACTTGTTAACCGAATGTGTACGCCAGAGAAAAAAGAATGGAAAATACGTTTCGGAGGAACTGGATAAACCTTTAGATATTGATATTGAGTAAGTAAAAGAAGCCTGTGTTCCGGCAGACCGATCATCTGTCGGAGCAGCGGCTTTTTTTGTCAAATAGGAAGGACAGTGATTTACTGCCATGTTCAGAAGTGGTATCCGGATGTTTTGGGTTGATGAGAGTGGTATTTTGTGATATGTTGACAGTATTGGGACGGAAGAATGTCTATCAATGCGGAGGTACTGCAGGATGAAATTAAAAAACATATTGATTGTTGTAAAGGACATTGAAAAATCAAAGCAGTTTTATCATGATCTTTTTGGTCTCGATATGATACTGGATCAAGATGGAAATATGATTTTGACAGAAGGACTTGTTCTTCAGGATGAAAAAATCTGGAGAAAATTTCTGGGGAAGGACATTATCTCAGAGAGTAATTCCTGTGAATTGTATTTTGAAGAACCGAGCATAGAGGCATTTGTTGAAAAGCTCGAACGATTATATCCTTCGGTCAGATATGTGAACAGACTCATGACTCACAGCTGGGGACAGAGGGTGGTTCGGTTTTATGATCCGGACGGAAATCTGATCGAGGTAGGAACGCCGATGTAATGGAAGAGGCAAAGAATAAGGAGAACCAAATTATGAGCGGAGTTATGATGCAGTATTTTGAGTGGTATTATCCGGAGGACGGAAGTCTGTGGAAGCGGGTGAAGGAGGATGCGGCACATCTGGCAGAGATCGGGATCACCGGAGTCTGGCTGCCTCCCGCATATAAAGGACAGGCAGGGATCCATGACGTGGGGTATGGAGTATACGATCTGTATGATCTGGGTGAATTTGACCAGAAGGGAACGATCCGCACCAAGTACGGTACGAAGCAGGAATATCTGGAGGCTGTAAAGGCGCTTCAGGATGCAGGTGTTCAGGTCTATGCGGATATGGTATTCAATCATAAGATGGGGGCTGACGGGACAGAGCAGGTGTCGGCGCGGGAGGTGAAACGGGATAATCGGATGCAGGAGCTTGGAAGTCCCAGACAGATTGAGGCATGGACGAGATTCGATTTTCCGGGACGTGGAGATAAGTATTCTTCTTTTCATTGGAATCATACGCATTTTGACGGAGTGGACTGGGATCAGAGGGAAAGGAGAAATGGTATCTACCGGTTTGAGGGCTGCAGCTGGGACTCCAATGTGGATGCAGAAAATGGGAACTATGACTATCTGATGGGAGCAGATCTGAACTTTGAGAATTCGGAAGTGGCGGAGGAGCTGACCCGGTTCGGACGGTGGTATCTGGATACGGTACATATGGATGGTTTCCGGCTGGATGCGAATAAACATATTTCTGCAAGCTTTTTTGGTCCCTGGCTTGCCGCACTGCGCCGACATACTGGAAAAGAATTGTTTACGGTAGGTGAATACTGGGGAGTGAAGGTGGACAGTCTTGAGAAATATCTGGATACATGTGGAAACTGTATGCATCTGTTTGATGTACCGCTGCATATGAACCTTCATAAAGCCTGTCACAGCAATGGGCAGTTTGACATGCGAAATATTTTTAAGGGAACGCTGGTGGAGAGAAGACCCTGTCAGGCAGTTACCTTTGTGGAAAACCACGACACACAGGAGGGACAGGCGCTGCAAAGTGTGGTATCCGACTGGTTTGCACCTGGTGCTTACGCCCTGATCCTGTTAAGAAGGCAGGGCTATCCCTGTATCTTCTACGGAAGCTATTATGGAACCCGCGGGCAGGAGCATCCGGCGCTTCGTGAAAAGCTGGATGTGATGCTGCATCTGAGAAATGAGAAGATGTACGGAGCACAGCATGATTATCTGGATCACCCGGATCTGATAGGCTGGACCTTCGAGGGCGATGCGGAACACCCCGGATCCGGACTTGCTGTACTTCTGACAGATGGTCCGGGAGGAAAGAAACGGATGTATGCAGGAAAGCATTTTGCGGGGAAGGTCTTCAGAAATCTCTTCGGTGGACAGACAGTAGCTGCAGGAGCGGATGGAACAGCGGAATTTTTCGTGGATGGCGGAAGCCTGTCTGTATGGTGCTGTGAAGAAGAATGACGGAATACAAAATCAGGAGGCGTTGCAAAATAGGTGAGTAATCACCTATGGAGCAGCGCTCCATTTTTGCATCCTAAAACAGAAAACGGACTCCGAAGAGTCCGTAATCCATGGTATAATAAGATATGTCAAGTAAATTAAAATACCATAAAAATTATACCGAATTTGGCGAACCTTATCAACTGATTTTGCCATTAAATTTGGAAGGTTTGGTTCCTGATGATGATTCTGTTCGACTGCTCAGCCACGAATTGGAGGATTTAGATTACAGCTTGCTGTATCAGGCTTACTCTGCCAAAGGCAGAAATCCCGCAGTCGACCCAAAGACCATGTTCAAGATCCTGACCTATGCTTATTCTCAAAACATTTATTCTTCAAGAAAAATCGAAACAGCCTGCAAAAGGGATATCAACTTTATGTGGCTGTTAGCTGGACAAAAGGCTCCTGATCACAGCACAATTGCCCGCTTTCGTACCGGATTTTTGGCAGATGCCTGTGGAAACAAATATACGTTTGTCTGGAAAAAATCCGTAGGAAAAGGATCCTTATGTATAAAAGTTGGGGAATGTACAGCCGAGCAGCTGTATATTTGATAAATAGATATTTGTGGTTTGATATTTTCTTAGAAGACGTTGGGGACAAAACAGCTTT
>JAHABX010000050.1 GCA_018376135.1 Clostridiales bacterium
CCGGCCGGCGCGAGAGTCAGAGACCGTCCGCATAGCCGATCACATCCCGCTCCACCGCATGGACCACATCGGCGCCGATCCGGGCCACGGGGATGCTCCACATCGTGTCCGACCGCGCGTTGTACAGGCCCAGACGCCGCACCCTGAGATACTCGGGATGCGTGGAATGCAGGCCGAGCCGCCAATAGACGAGCAGCTGCAGCGTGTACGTCGGGTTCGGCGGCCAACGGCTCACCTTCAGATCCCACAGGCCGTCGGCGGTGAGCAGGTCCCCGTCTCCGGACGTGACCCGGTCCGTGTAGCCGCCGTCGAACGTGAACCCCTCCCACACGACCGGCCCCATCCGGTCCATGAACCGCAACGTGCGCGCCACCATGCGCCGCACGTTATGCACCGTGGCCGGCCCCGGATCGATGACCCTGCCCGCCCGCCACCTCGCCGGGCCCCGACGCGACGCCGCGTCGAACCCGCACAGCAGGCACGCGGCCCGCACCGAACGGTCGGAGAACCCGTCCACCATGGCGAGCAGCCGTTCCGCATCCGCAGACCGGCCCACCAGACGCGCCCCCGCCAACGGCACGCGGAACGCATCCCGCGCCGGCACGCCCCGCGCCACACGGGACAGGTAATCCACCGCGAGGCCCGTCACGTCCGCCGGGACGTCCTCGAACGCATACAACGGCACCGGATCGGCCAGACGAACCTCGTCGAACAGGGACAACGGCAGATACCCATCCGGCGGCTGCGCCACCCGACGGATACGCGACGTGACCGCCATACGAGGCGCATGCGCCGCCTCATCCGCCTCACGCCGCGCGTCATCCGCCTCCATCTCCGAAGGCGAACGCATGTCGAAACCACAACCGTCCGGACCGATCACCATGCCACCCCGCTTCCGCACCATACACCCGGGAATGCGCGCGGGGATGGCGATAGCCGGGAATGACACCCCAGCATAAGGCGATGAATATGCTATACTTGAGGGTATCAAACTTATGGGTGAAAAGAAGGGAAGCGGAATGGTCGGGAACGGGGATTACATGCTGGCCGCGCTGAAGCGCTATTTCGGGTTCGACTCGTTCCGCCCGGGCCAGGAGGAGGCCGTCGGGGCGGTCATCTCGGGCCGCGACGTCATGGCCGTGATGCCCACCGGCGGCGGCAAGTCCGTGTGCTACCAGCTCCCCGCCGCCAGGCCCGGCACGTTCACCCTCGTCGTCACACCATTGAGGGCGCTCATGCGCGACCAGGTGCGGCACCTGCGATCACGCGGCATACCCGCCGCGCTCATCGACTCCGGCCTGGACGAGAAGGAACGCGCCGAGGTGTACGGGCGCGCCCTGTCCGGCGAACTGCGCATCCTCTACGTCGCACCCGAACGCCTGCACGCGCCCGACTTCGCCGACTTCAGCCACCGCATCCGCATCAGCCTGCTCGCCGTCGACGAGGCGCACTGCGTGCTGCACTGGGGATCGGACTTCCGACCCAGCTACATGCGCATCGGCGAATTCATCGACTCCCTGTCCCCGCGCCCCGTGACCATGGCGCTGACCGCCACCGCAAGCCGGACGCAGGCCGGGGAGATCCGCGAACTCCTGCACCTGGCCGACCCCGTGACGGTCACGACCGACGCGGACCGGCCGAACCTGCGCCTCACGGTGGTCCGCGCCAGGCCCGGCGAACGCCTCGAGGCCATGATCGCCTGGGCGAAACGGCACAAGGGCAGCGGCATAATCTACAAGGAGAACCGGAAAGGCTGCGAACGGCTCGCCGAGACACTGCGTTCCGAAGGCATCGACGCCATGGCGTTCCACGCCGAAATGAGGGACGCGGACAAGAAACGGGTGCAGGACGGGTTCCTCGCCGGCCATCCGCGCGTCATCTGCGCCACCAGCGCGTTCGGCATGGGCGTCGACAAGCCCGACGTCAGATGGGTCCTCAACGACGGGCCGTGCAAAAGCCTCGAAGCCTACTGGCAGGAGGCCGGCCGAGCCGGCCGGGACGGCAAGCCGGCCGACGCAATCCTCTACTGGAGCCCCGGCGACTGGCGATGGCTGCGCCACGCCGCATGGGAGGCGAAAAGCCGCGCCGAGGAATCCGGCGACCCCTCACGCATCAGGGCCGCGCAGCTCATGGACTCCCGACTCGACGCCATGAGCGCATACTGCGAGACCCGCCGATGCCTGCGCCGGACCATCCTCGCCATGTTCGACCCGCCCGGCACCAGACGCGACGACTGCTCCAACTGCTCCAACTGCGCCCGGGACGACGGGCGGGAGAGCGTGAGGAAGCCGGCGTCGAACCCGTACCGCCGGCGGCGGGAACATCCAACGCGAGCTCGGCCACGGCGTCAGACCGAGCGTGCTCGCCGCCGCCCTGCACGGATCCACCCGCCGCAGCGTCACCGAACAGGGACTCGAACTCATCGACGGGCACGGCGCGTTCTCCGCCCGAAGCAGACCCGCAGTACGGAACATGATCGGCACCCTCGAGGCCATCCGGGCCATCGACACCGGCACCGGCCTCGTCGAACCCGGGCCCCTGTTCGACATCTACCTGACAGGAGGCGACAGATGAGCGGCACCGGCAGGACCATACCCATCGGAGCGGCGGAACTACGCGCGATCAGGGAACGGGAAAGCGTCCTCGAACAGACCCTCGCACGGCT
>JAHABX010000012.1 GCA_018376135.1 Clostridiales bacterium
CATTCTTTTACCTTTACAGCACGGAAATCTGACTTGCTAAATGTATCGAAATCAACCATGTCTTCGAATAATGGTTCTACTTCTACATTAGAGAAATCATATGTTTCTTTCACTTCAGCGATTGCTTTTTCCACTGTTTTTTCAACCGGAGCAGATTGTGCAGCATTGTTAGCTTCATTCTTTGCAGCCCCCATGCTCTTCATTGTGGGGAACAGCAGTACATCACGAATCGCCGGGCTGTTGGTCAAAAGCATCACAAGACGGTCGATTCCATAACCGATACCGCCTGTAGGCGGCATACCGATCTCCAGGGCATTCAGGAAATCTTCATCCGTCGTATTGGCTTCCTCATCTCCTGCTGCAAGGGCTGCTTCCTGTGCCTTGAAACGCTCTCTCTGATCGATCGGGTCATTCAGCTCCGAGTAAGCATTCGCCATCTCACGGCCGGTGATGAACAGCTCGAAACGCTCGGTATATTCCGGCTTGTCCGGCTTCTTCTTGGTCAGCGGTGAGATCTCGATCGGGTGATCCATAATGAAGGTCGGCTGGATCAGCTTCTCTTCACAATACTCCTCGAAGAACAGGCTCAGGATATCTCCCTTTGCATGACGTGCCTCATATTCAATATGATGCTCATCTGCCAGCTTCTTCGCTGCTTCCGTGTCCGCTACCTGATCAAAATCAACGCCTGCGTATTTCTTTACTGCGTCTACCATGGTCAGTCTCTCAAAAGGCTTTCCAAGGTCGATCATCATATCTCCATAGGGAACCATGGTCGTTCCGAGAACCTCCTGCGCCACATAGCGGTACATGTTCTCTGTCAGATCCATCATTCCATAGTAATCTGTATATGCCTGATACAGCTCCATCAGCGTAAATTCCGGATTATGTCTGGTATCTACTCCCTCATTGCGGAATACGCGTCCGATCTCATATACCTTCTCCATACCTCCGACGATCAGTCTCTTCAGGTACAGCTCCAGAGAGATACGAAGCTTCACATCCTCATCCAGTGCATTGTAATGGGTCTCGAAGGGTCTTGCTGCCGCTCCGCCCGCATTGGATACCAGCATGGGAGTCTCAACCTCCATAAAGCCCTGTCCGTCCAGATAACGGCGGATCGCGCTGATGATCCTGGAACGCTTTACAAAGGTATCCTTCACATCTTCATTCATGATCAGGTCTGTATATCTCTGACGATATCTCAGATCTGTGTTAGTCAGTCCATGATATTTCTCCGGAAGGATCTGAAGGCTCTTGGATAACAGGGTGACAGCGGAAGCGTGGATAGAGATCTCACCCGTCTTGGTACGGAATACCTCTCCCTCGATACCTACAATATCACCGATATCAAACTTCTTAAAATCCTTGTAGGAATCCTCTCCTATGCTGTCTCTTGCCACATAGGACTGGATATTGCCTTTCAGGTCCTGGATATTACAGAAGGAAGCCTTACCCATAACACGCTTCTGCATCACACGGCCTGCCACACGTGCGGTCTGTCCCTCCAGCTCCTCAAACTTATCCTTAATATCGCTGCTGTGATGAGTTACATCAAATTTGGTGATCTGAAACGGGTCCTTCCCCGCAGCCTGCAGCTCTGCCAGCTTCTCCCGGCGTACCTTGCGGAGCTGATTCAGATCCTGCTCCTGAACGTTCTTTGCCTCTGCCATTTTCTTCTCCTTAGCCTGCTCTGTGAATACTGAGCACCTTATACTGCACCACTCCTGACGGCGCTTCCACATCTACCACATCTCCAACTGCCGCACCGATCAGTGCGCGTCCGATCGGAGACTCATTGGAGATCTTATTCTGAAGGCTGCTTGCCTCAGAAGAGCCCACCAGTTTGTATTCTTCTTCTTCGTCATATTCAATATCCAGTACACGGACACTGCATCCGATACTGATCTTATTCAGGTCGATCTCCTCCTCCAAAACGACTTCCGCGTTCTTCAGGATCTTTTCGATCTGCTCAATTCTTGCTTCAATGTCGCGCTGTTCGTCCTTCGCCGCATCATACTCTGCGTTCTCGGACAGATCGCCCTGCTCTCTTGCTTCCTTGATCTTCTGCGCGATCTCTTTTCTCTGAACTACCTTTAAATCCTGCAGTTCATCCTCAAGCTTTTTCAAACCTTCATATGTCAGAATATTCTTCTTATCTGCCATCTTCTACACCTTCCATTCTGTCTTTCTATATACCGCATTCAGGAAAATATGATGATATTTCCCTCCCTAACTAATCATGGTATTATAACTTACCCCTGATATAATGTCAAGATGCTTTTCCCATTCATGCAGGTCCAGCACCAGTTCTCCCGGCGTATCCAGCACCGGAACCGCCTCCACCGTCATGATGAGCAGTCCGTGCTCTCTCATTGCCTCCTCCTCCAGCTCTGTGAATTCCTCCGGCCTTTGGGTCACCACGTAAAGCACATTCAGATCTGCCATCAAAAGCTCCGTGATCCGGAGGATCTGATATGCCTGCTGCTCCTCATTGTCGATGAGCACCAGCTCCAGATCCCTTTTGGAGATTCCTCTCTCCCGCCGGAACCAGGTCAGGACTTCAGAAGCCTTTCCTATATATATAAGAAAACTCTTCTTCTCCTCCCGGACAACGATCTCCTCTGTCCTCTTATCCTTCCTCCAGAGTGAACGCAGCTTCTGAAAAAACCTCATATGGGATACGCTCCTGTACATTTCACTCTAGTATATGTCAAAGCCCTCTGATTAAATCCTCCAATTGCTCCAGACTTTCCACCTCATTGACCTTTGCCCGGAGCTTTGCTGAATTGGGGAAGCCTGCGGTATACCACGCCACATGCTTGCGCATCTCCCGGATGCCGGTATAGCTTCCCTTATACTCCACCAGAAGACCCGCATGGCGCAGGATCATCTTCTTTACTTCTTCCATGGAGGGCTTTTCCGCCTGCTGACCGGTCTCCATCCAGTGAAGGATCTGACGGAAGATCCACGGATTTCCCTGTGCTCCTCTGCCGATCATAATGCCGTCACAGCCGGTCTGCTGCCAAAGCCTCTGCGCGTCCTCCGGACAGGCCACGTCGCCGTTTCCGATGACCGGTATCCGCACCGCCTCTTTTACCCGGCGGATAATATCCCAGTCCGCTTTTCCATGATAATACTGTTCCCGTGTTCTTCCATGAACTGCCACCGCGGCGGCTCCGCATGCCTCCGCGATCCTGGCGATCTCCACTGCATTCACATGCTCCTCGTCAAAGCCTTTTCGGATCTTGACGGTTACCGGCTTCCGGATCGCCTTCACGGTCTTCGTCACGATCTCTTCCACCAGACGGGGATCCTTCATAAGCGCGGAACCCTCTCCATTGCCTGCCACCTTGGGAACGGGGCATCCCATGTTGATGTCCAGAATGGAAAATGGCCGGTCCTCGATGCGCTTCGCCATCTCGCTGATGATATCCGGATCAGAACCAAAGAGCTGAAGTGACACCGGCGGTTCTCTGTCATCGATTGCCAGCAGACTCTCCGTATTTTTATTTTTAAAATAAATTGCCTTGGCGCTGATCATCTCCATACACAGAAGACCTGCTCCCTGCTCCTTGCAGAGCAGACGAAATGGCAGGTCAGTCACCCCTGCCATTGGCGCAAGTATCAGATTGTTCTGCAATGTCACATCGCCGATCTGTAATGTCTGTATCATTCTGCATCCTCACCCAGGAAAAAGACCCTGTAATAAAGCTCCAGCGCCTGCAGAAGCTCCGCCTTCTCCCGCTGGATCTGCCGGATCTTCAGTTCGCTGCCGATCTCATCGAAGAGCAGATCGCCCTCATCCACCGATACCTCCAGCTGCAGCTCTCCATCCTCATCGAAACAGAGCGTCAGCACGCCTCCCACGTCCTCCGTAAAAAGAACGCACATGATCTTCAGCTCATCCTGGATCTGAGAAGGAAGTCCTTTAAAATCCTCATTCAAATAATATTTCTGCTCATAGGCGCTGGCGCCGCAGAGCACTACCCGATCCTGATACATCCCGTCTCTCTCCTCTATACATAACCGTAAAGCCCGCGTACGGACACCTCTCCCGCATATACGCAGACCTGTTCTCCATTTTCCTTCAGCACGACCAGTTCACCCAGCTCATTGATGCCCTCCGTCGTTCCTGTATATTCATTTCCCGGCTCCAGGACCCGGATCTGCTTTCCGCAGTTGACGCACAGTTCGTTATATTCACCGCGCAGCCCGGACAGATCCTCTGTCCGCACAAATATCTCATACAGCGCTTCCAGCTCCATCATAACAGCCGCCGCCAGCCCGGCCCGGGATACCTTCTGACCCAGCTCCAGGAACAGGGAGCCTGCCCGGTCCCTCAGCTCCTCCGGAAACTCCTCCTGATTCACGTTGATGCCGGTTCCCACAACCACATAGTTGATATAGTCGATCTCCGTATTCATCTCTGTAAGAATGCCGCAGACCTTCTTCCCATTCACTACCACATCGTTGGGCCATTTGATCTGTGCATGCAGTCCGGTGGTGCTTCGGATCCCACGTGCCACTGCCATTGCCATCAAAAGCGTCAGGCGGGAAGCATGCTCCGGACGGATGCCCGGGCGCAGCATCAGGGTCATCATTACATTTTCACCCTTATGTGTCACCCAGCTTCTGCCTCTCCTTCCCTTGCCGCCGGTCTGTTCATCCGTTACCACAAGCGTTCCTTCCGGCGCACCTTCCTCTGCCAGCTTTTTGGCATAGGTATTGGTGGAATCCACGCTTTCCAGATAGATACAGTTCTTTCCCATCCACCGGGTCTGAAGCCGGCTTCCCAGCTCCTCTGCCGTTATCACATTGGGCGCCTCGCAGATCCGGTAGCCCTTATTCTTCACCGCTTCGATCTCGTATCCCTCTTCCTTCAGCTGCCGGATCACCTTCCAGACTGCTGTCCGGGATACGCCAAAGTGATCACAGAGCTGCTGCCCCGAGATAAAATCTCCTGATTCTCTCAGTATCTTCAGTAATTCTGCCTTCATACCATTCCTCCCAGACGCAGAAGTGAAAGGACCAGTCCGGTCAGCATGACGATCACCAGAAGCGCCTCGATCATACAGGCAAACATCCGGTTCTGCATCCACTCGCGGACTGCCCCCAGCACATAGATCAGTGTGCCCGCCGCAAAAGCCAGCGGCATCACTGCTTCACAGCAGCCCGTATCCGAACCGATCAGAAATGCCAGCGCCAGGATCAGCAGACTCATCCATATCACGATGATTCGATATTTTCCCAGCAAAAATCTCATATCCTTATTTCCTCTGTTATGCGCCCAGCGTTGCGGCCATGACTGCCTTAATGGTATGCATCCGGTTCTCTGCCTCATCAAATACGACCGACTGGACAGATTCAAATACTTCATCCGTTACTTCCATTGCATCAATGCCGAACTTCTCACTGATCTCTTTTCCGATCTTCGTATGCAGATCATGGAATGCCGGAAGGCAGTGCATAAATACTGCCTGAGAGCCTGCATTCTCCATCACCGCTCTGTTTACCTGATATGGGAACAGATCCCTGATCCGCTCTGCCCATACTTCATCCGGCTCACCCATGGATACCCATACATCTGTATAGATCACGTCAGCGCCCTTTGTCGCCTTCTGCACATCCTCTTCCAGCGTGATCTTTGCCCCGGTCTCCTTTGCGATCTCCCGGCACTGTGCCACCAGCTCCGGTGACGGCCAGTATTTCTTCGGTGCGCAGGCGGTGAAATCCATGCCCATCTTCGCACAGCCTACCATCCAGGAATTGCCCATATTGTAACGGGCGTCTCCCATATAGACCACCTTTACCTTCAGAGTTCCAAAATGCTCACGGATGGTCAGCATGTCTGCCAGGATCTGCGTAGGGTGAAATTCATTGGTCAGTCCGTTCCATACGGGAACTCCCGCATACTTCGCCAGCTCCTCCACGATATCCTGTCCGAAACCGCGGTATTCGATGCCCTCGTACATTCTTCCAAGCACCCGGGCAGTATCCGCGATACTCTCCTTTTTACCGATCTGAGAACCGCTCGGATCCAGATAGGTGGTTCCCATCCCAAGATCATGAGCCGCCACCTCAAAGGAGCATCTGGTTCTGGTGCTTGTCTTCTCAAAGATCAGCGCCACGTTTCTGCCCCGCAGGGTATCCACGGGAATCCCCTTTTTCTTCTTGTCCTTCAGCTCTGCCGCCAGATCAAGGAGATACTGCATCTCCTCCGGTGTGTAATCCAGTAATTTTAAAAAGCTTCTTCCTTTTAAATCCATCTGTGTATTTCCTCCCATTCTCAGGCTCTCTGCCATATATTTCACTATTCGCACAAACAGGCTGGCGCATATGCGTCAGCCCGGTATATGAACGATCTGTCTGTTATGAATCCTTTCCTACTTCAACTACCGAAGACACCAGTCCTGCAAGCTTCTGGATCTCGGACGGGATAATGATCTTCGTCGCCTGTCCGTCTGCAGCCTTCGCAAATGCCTCCAGGCTCTTCAGCTGGATCACTGCTTCATCCACTCCGACTTCCTTCAGGAAACGCAGACCGTCCGCATTCGCCTGCTGCACCTTCAGGATCGCCTCTGCCTGACCTTCCGCTTCCTTGATCATCTTCTCCTTCTCGGCCTCTGCTCTCAGGATCGCTGCCTGCTTCTCAGCCTCTGCATCCAGAATCGCAGACTCCTTATGTCCCTCTGCAACCAGAATGGTGGACTTCTTCTCACCCTCTGCCTTCAGGATCGCTTCACGGCGCTCACGCTCTGCCTTCATCTGCTTCTCCATGGCATCCTGGATCGCTGCAGGTGGAATGATGTTCTTCAGCTCTACACGATTTACCTTGATGCCCCACGGGTCAGTCGCCACATCCAGAGATGCGCGCATCTTCGTGTTAATGGTCTCGCGGGAGGTCAGCGTCTGGTCAAGCTCCAGATCACCGATGATGTTGCGAAGGGTCGTAGCGGTCAGATTCTCAATGGCCATGATCGGATTCTCAACTCCATAAGCAAAGAGCTTCGGATCCGTGATCTGGAAGAATACGACCGTATCGATCCGCATGGTTACGTTATCCTTTGTAATTACAGGCTGAGGGGCAAAATCCACTACCTGCTCCTTCAGGGTCACTCTTCTTGCCACACGGTCAATAAAAGGAGCTTTGAAATGAATACCAACTCCCCAGGTTCCGTTGTAAGCACCCAGCCGCTCCATGACAAGCGCAGTCGCCTGCGGAACGATCTTGATACAGGATGCAAGAATGATCAGAATGACTAATACTAATACAGCTGCTAAAATTGGCATTTATTTTTCCTCCTTTATCTCTTCCACGATCAGCTTTACGCCCTCGATGGTACAGATTCTCACTTTGCTGCCTGCCGGAATCACACAGGCGTCATCTTTGCTTCGCGCGGTCCAGCTCACATCTGCCAGCATGACCTCTCCGGTCTGGGCAAGATTGTTGATCTCTCCGGTCACCACTGCAGTCTTTCCTTCAAGACTGTCTGCATTGGTCTTTGTAATCCCCTTTTTCATGTACCGCAGCGCCGCAGGACGGGTAATAATCAAAAGAGCCAGAGAGAGCACCAGGAAAATGGTCCGCTGCGTTGTGGGGCTGGCACCGAAAAAGGTGGATATAAACGCCGCCAGCGCGCCTCCTGCAAACCAGATGGTGGTCAGACCCATAGTTGCAATCTCGATGATCAAAAGTATGATAATAAGTCCAAGCCAGATGATTGCCGGGTTCACTGTTAACATGATGTTTTACCCCCATTCTTTCATTATTGTACCCATTATACTGCATTCTGTCTCTCTTGACAATAAGGGGAATGCATCCATATAAAATGTAAGAATTTCCCCCTGATACAGAATACCGGAAGCTGATTCTTCAGCTTCCGGTATTCCGTAAGACAGAAATTCTCTATGAGAATAATGACATAATATTTGCCACGATAAGGCCCCCGCCGGTACCGATGACATAACCCATCAGAGCCATCAGGACTCCGACCGGAACAAGTGCTCCGCTGTATGCGCCTGCAAGAATCGGTGCGGATGCGGAACCGCCGATATTTGCAAGAGATGCAACGCCGCAGGTGAACATATCCAGATGGAAGATCTTGGCGATCACCACAAGGATAATGCCGTGGATACCCAGGATCATGAAGCCTGCAATGATCCATGCCGGTGCATCCGTAAGCTCCAGGAAGCTTGCACGGGATGCAAGAAGAGCAACAACGGAATAGAGCATTACGTTGGAAAGCTCGGTGGTTCCTGCCATCTTGCCTACCGGAGTCACCGCTCCTACCAGACCTGCAAGCGTAATAAACAGGACGGTCCAGGTGGACTTGTCAAGGAACGGAGCCATACTGTTGAGCGATGCGCCGAAGTTCTGTCCGACTGCGGACACAACCAGGGACAGACCCAGCAGAAGGATAATGTTCACAAACGTAATATTGGAGTCCGTTGTCTTCACATCCTCCTCCAGACGTCTGGATACCTCGTCCAGAGTCGTCGTATCCGCTTTTGCCCACTTGTTGAACTTGGGCGCCAGATTGATCGCCCAAAGCAGGAACATAACCCAGATAGAATAGTCGATGGAGTCAACCACCAGCGCATATGCCATGTCCGCCTCACTGATATCCAGAGCCGCCTGTACCGCGATCATATTGCCGGAGCCGCCCATCCAGCTTCCGCACAGAGCGCCCAGAGCCTTCCATGCATCCGGTCCCAGCGGTCCCCGCATAACAGCGTAGGTCACCACAAAAGCAAAGCCGATAGACAGAGACGCCGCAAAGAATCCTCCCAGCATCCTCGGTCCCAGCTTCAGGATCTTACGGATGTCGCAGCGAAGCAGCATCAGGAAGATCATTGCAAACAGGATATTGTTCTTCAATGCGGAATAGGCAGGCTTGGTCGCCTCCATGTCCCATACCTTTAAGGTACAGAAGATCATCGTGATCAGATACAGAAGCACGATCGGCGGAGCATAATCGAAGAACTTGGATTTCGTGTACCTCTGCAGCCACACGAGAATAGCAGCGATGAAGATCAGCACTGCTATGTAAGTAAAGCCATTGGTAATCATTATTTGTTTCCCCTCTCTAGTGATTTTGTACAATTCTCTTTACAAAGACTGCACTATTGTATACAATGATACCATAGTTTGTCTTTTAAGGCAATACATTTAAGGGGGACAAAAACCATGAAAATTACCGACATACGTTTAGGAATGATCTCTGTTCCGCTCCGGGTTCCGTTCAAGACCGCACTGCGCTCCGTGGACAGTGTGGAGGATGTGATCGTGGAGATCCATACGGATACCGGCGCCGTAGGCTACGGGGAGGCTCCGCCTACCGGAGTCATTACCGGAGACACTGCAGGAGCCATTATCGGAGCCGTGAAGGAACATATCTCCAAAGCCCTGATCGGCAGGGACGTGGATGATTTTGAAGACCTGATGATCGCCCTGAACCGGTGCATTTTAAAAAATACCAGCGCCAAAGCAGCCGTGGATATGGCGCTTTGGGATCTGTACGGTCAGCTCTACCGGATTCCGGTATACAAGCTGATGGGCGGCGCCAGAAAATCCATCACCACCGATATCACCATCAGCGTCAATGAACCGGACGAGATGGTACGCGACGCACTGAATGCCATTGAGCGGGGCTATGACTGTCTAAAAGTCAAGGTCGGCAAGGAATCCGAGAAGGACATCGCCCGCCTGGCTGCCATCCGGTCGGCAGTACCTAAGGATACCCTGATCCGAATTGACGCCAATCAGGGCTGGTCTCCCAAGGAAGCGGTACGTATCCTGAACGGCATGCAGGAACGGGGACTGGATATCGAGTTCGTGGAGCAGCCGGTCCAGGCTCATGATTTTGAAGGACTGAAATATGTAACGGAACGCTCCTATGTTCCGGTACTTGCCGACGAGAGCGTTTTCTCACCGGAGGATGCCCTGAAGATCATGCAGATGGGCGCCGCCGATCTGGTCAATATCAAGCTGATGAAGTGCGGCGGTCTGTACAATGCCCTGAAGATTGCCTCTGCCGCAGAGGTCTATGGCGTGGAATGTATGATCGGCTGTATGCTGGAAGCCAAGATCAGCGTCAATGCCGCTGTGCATCTTGCCTGTGCAAAGCAGATCATCACCAGGATCGACCTGGACGGCCCCGTACTCTGCAGGGAGGATCCGATCCTGGGCGGAGCCGTTTTTGACGAGAAGACCATTACCGTATCCGACGAACCGGGACTGGGCATCCGGGGGATCGAAGAAGGACGCATCTATTATCTGTGATCCTTTGATCCGCACAGCTGTAACGGACTATTAAGAAGAGGATCTCTGACAGCCATTTTCCGCTGTCAGAGATCCTCTTTTCGCTCTTCTTATTTTGCCGCAAGCACCGCCTTGATATATTCCCACACGCGGCCCACGGACGATATACTCAGCCGTTCGTTGGGCGTATGGATATCCAGCTGATCCGGTCCGAAGGAGATACAGTCAAGCCCTTCGATCTTATCCGAAAGGATTCCGCATTCCAGTCCCGCATGAAGGGTCTGGACCTCCGGTTTTCTTCCATACTGCGCTTCAAATACGGAGATACACAGATCCCGGAGTCCGGACTCTCTGGCATACGGCCATGCCGGATAATCTCCCTGAAAGAGCGTCTCTCCGCCCAGCATCCGGGTCAGAAGCTGCACCTTCGCCGCAAGCTGCTCCTTTGCAGACGGCACGGAGCTCCTGATGGAGAAACGAAGTACCAGCTCCTCTCCTTCCAGCTCCACAACGCCCATATTCAGGGACGTCTCCACCAGTCCCGGAAGGTCCATGCTCATTGCCTGTACTCCATTGGGCATCAGATTCAGTGCGGCTGCCACTTTGTCCAGAGAGGCCGCATCCAGCGCCTGACACTCCTTTTCTTCTCCCTTTATCAGCTCAAGACAGATATCCGGATCTGCAGTTCCGTACTCGGATCCCATCTGCCGATGAAACTCTTCTATGACCGCCTTCAGTTCCTCCAGCTGATCCGGCTTCACCAGAAGCTCCAGCCGTCCGTCCTTCGGAATCACATTTTCCTTCGCGCCTCCTGCCAGGGATACAAGCGCACAGGGCACACGGTCACGCAGCAGCATGAGAACTCTTCCCAGCAGCACATTGGCATTCGCTCTTCCTTTATCGATCTCCGTGCCGGAATGCCCTCCGGCCAAGCCCTTCAGCACAAGCCTGCACAACAGTCCCTGTCCCGGTACTCGGTTCATGGGGATCCGGCATTTTGCCCTTCTCCCTCCCGCACAGCCAACGGTCAGGACTCCCTCCATCTCAGAGTCCACGTTCAACAGCCGTTTTCCCCGGCACATGGACAGGTCCATGGCGGAAGCACCCAGAAGTCCCACTTCCTCACAGACCGTCAGCACTACCTCCAGACGCGGGTGAGGAATATCCTCCGCATCCAGAAGCGCCAGTGCATACGCCACCGCGATCCCGTCATCGCCGCCCAGAGTCGTCCCCTCCGCAGTGACGTAATCCCCGTCGATCAGCAGCCGGAGACCTTCCTTCTCCATATCCAGATCACAGCCTTCCGCCTTGTCACCGACCATATCCAGATGTCCCTGCAAAATGACAGTATCCTCCTGCTCATAGCCCGGGGTCGCTTCTCCCACAATGAGAACATTGCCCATCTCATCCTGAGAACAGAAAAGCCCTCTCTCGCGGGCAAATGCCACACAGTAATCACTCAGCTCCTGCTCATGATGGGAAATGTGAGGGATGCTGCAGATTTCTTCAAAAAACCGGAACACCGGCTTCGGCTCCAGATGCTGTAATACGCTCATATTTTATTCTCCATTCCTGTCTTTTCTTAAAATATAACAGAATTTCTCATCTTTTGCAAAAAGGAAGCGCCAAAACGGCACTTCCTTCCACACAATTTTTAATAAAAAACATGTCCTCCGATCACAATTCCCGGAATACCGGAGCTTGCGCTGCGGAAATGAGTGACCGCACCGACGGTGGTCTCTCCATTGATAGCTGCCTGTGCCGCCTGCATGCAGCTTGCCTTGGGACCTGCTGCCATGATCGAAGCAACCTTCCCTGTAGCTGCCGGACCAAACTGTCCAGGCGCAGAGATAACTGCCTGGATCGAATTGGGGTAAGCGCCGCTTCTTACACGGTTCATAACTACCGCTCCCACCGCCAGCTGACCTTCGTAGGGCTGATTGCCTGCTTCTGCCTGGATCAGAGCCGCCAGCAGCGTAGTCTCATCACCGGAAGCCGCAACCGCTCCAAGATTCTTCGTTCTCTTTTCCTTTTCTTCAGCCGCTTTCCGTGCCGCCTCTTCCGCCTCGATCTCTTCTATGGTCTTCGCCTGTCCATACTCATATGCCACTTCCACATATTCTGCGGAAATATAATCCACTTCTCCGTCGGAGTAGATGATCTCCAGCCAGCCGTCCTGCTCCTGGCCTACCTCGATCTTCTCTCCAAGACCGATCAGGTCGATCACCTGTGCCTCCACGGTGGCTTCATCTCTGACCTTCAGAGTCTCGGTCATGACCGTTGCCATCTTCCTCACATCTAAAGCCGCACGTTCCTCGGCTTCCTTACCAAAAGCCAGATAGTCATTGCTCACCCATCCGGTCACATTTCCGGACTGGATCAGCGTCCATCCGTCTCCCTCTTCCACGATCTCGCCGGCGTCTCCTTTGAACAGCTTTCCGACTACAGACGCCTCTGTACCTGCCTCTGCACGGATGCTGACAGAATCCTCTACCTTCGCCATAACTCTTCCTGCCCACTCGTCGCCTACCAGGATCTCTTCCACATCCTCCGGTGTGAGCTGGTCAAAAAGTGCATTCAGTGTATCGTCGCCTTCGTTTCCCAGACCTGCAAATCCAGTCAGGCATAACCACATCATCGTAAAAAGAAGCGCTGCCATTCCCTTTTTCCACATCTGAATATCCTCCCATTTTCATAACCCTGTACTATAGCATATTATGCTTGTTTCAATAATATGTTACATTTCTATTACATTTATTACGGAGATTTTATCAGATGCAGGAAGATTTGTCAACTTTTCGTAAAGAAACTGTATCAAAAGTGTATCTTCAGCACTGCTTTACCGTCTCTGACGGCATACTTCATACATTAAGACGGACGCGGCAACCGCTGCATTCAGAGACTCCAGCTTCCCGTGCATGGGAATCCGAATCCAGGTATCCGCCCGGCTGCTCAGCTCTTCCGTCAGACCATTGCCCTCATTGCCGATGAAAAATGCACATCCTCCCCGGTAGTCCTCTTCATCGTAGCTGTTCTTCCCCTTCAGATGCGCTGCGTAGGTGCGGATCCCCCGTGCCTTCAGACCGGGAAGCACCTCCTCCAGACAGTCCACATACAAAAAGGGCATTCGGTAAACAGAGCCCATGGTAGAACGGATGGTCTTGGGATTATAAAGGTCTACAGAGCTTCGGCTTAATATAATACCGTCTGCTCCCGCCCCCTCTGCGGTCCGCATGATCGTCCCCAGATTCCCCGGATCCTGCAGATTTTCCAGAAGCAGCAGATGGGGATTCCCGCCATCCGCCATATCCTCCAGACGATACCGATACTGCTCTACCACACACAGAATTCCCTGGGGTGTCTTTGTGTCGCTTACCGCCGCAAACACGTGATCCTCCAGGATCTCATGATCCAGACCTTTAAGAAAAGCCTGTCCTTTTTCTTCGTACAGGCTTTTGGAAATATATATTTTTCTGATTTTATCTTCGGGTGCTTCCTGGAACATCTTTATGCCTTCCACCAGAAAAACGCCCTGCTCATTCCTTGCTCTGGCTTTTTTCGCCAGCTGCTGCAGGTTCTTCACCTGCGGATTCGATGTACTTGTAATCATTATTTTGACATATCCTTTGCGACCTCTATCATATACGGAGAAACGCCCTTGTTCATGCCCAGAGCCTCATTGATATCAAAGTCCTTAAACTCTCCCTGAGAAAAACCAACTACCCGGTTGGACTTTCCTTCACAGAGCAGATCCACTGCCATGGCACCCATCATGGTCGCATAGACACGGTCGCGGCAGGTAGGACTTCCGCCGCGCTGCATGTAGCCCAGGATCGTTGCACGGGTCTCCACTCCGGTCGCCGCTTCGATCCGTCTCGCCATAGACGTGGAATGTCCGATGCCCTCTGCATTGATGATAATATGATGCTTCTTGCCGCGCTTCCGGTTGGCAATGATATTGTTGATGATCTTCTGCTCGTCGTAATCATACTGTTCCGGGATCAGAATATCCTCCGCACCATTGGCAATACCGCACCAAAGTGCAATATATCCCGCATTCCGTCCCATAACCTCGATGATACTGCACCGTTCATGGGAGGTAGACGTATCACGCACCTTATCGATCGCCTGCATGGCGGTATTCACTGCCGTATCAAAGCCGATGGTATATTCTGTACAGGCAATATCCAGATCGATCGTCCCCGGCACTCCCACCGTATTCACGCCATACTTTGCCAGCATCTGCGCTCCTGCGAAGGAGCCGTCTCCGCCGATCACCACCAGACCGTCGATCCCGTGCTTTTTACAGATCTTTGCTCCCTTTTTCTGTCCTTCCTCTGTACGGAATTCAGCGCAGCGCGCCGTAAACAGAACGGTTCCGCCCTTATCCACCACATCGCTGACCGACTCTCTGGTCATATCAATAATATCTTCTTCCAGAAGCCCCTGATAGCCTCTGCGGATTCCCTTTACTTTCTTTCCATTTGCGCACGCCTTCCTCACTACTGCACGAATTGCCGCATTCATGCCGGGCGCGTCACCACCACTTGTCAAAACCCCGATTGTGTTAATTTCTTTTGCCATGGTCCTTCCTCCGCAAAATGTCATAAATGCCGCGGCTCTTAGTCCGCTGTTGGTCTATCAAATTCATTCTAATTCATTTTGGATACATTTTCAATACGCTTCTCGACAGCTTTCACGTTTTTCTCGCCGAATTTTATATACAGCTTCTCCAGAAGCTCCGGCCAAACGCGTACATTTCTGCTGGGCGGCAGCACCTTTTTCATCTTCTCCTTCTTCACGTAGATGATCACGGCATCCCCGCCTTCGCTGTCCATCAGCATCCGGTACAGCTCCGCCTCCTGATTCTGGTATTCCTGCATATCCGCAAACTGTATCCACAGCTCCTTCTGAACCGTCTCAAAGGGAACGATCCGTTCCAGGATCAGCTTGCTCGCCTTATCCTCCTCTGCCGAGATGCGTCCGCTGACGAACACCTTGCTGTCCGTATTCAGAAGCCCTGCATTCTTCTCATAATCCTTCGGGAAAATGATGACCTCAGCGGTTCCCACCAGATCCTCCACGGTGATGAACGCCATCATCTTATTGGTCTTGGTCGCTTTTGTGGTCTTGGAGGTGATCATACCGCCGATCACTGCCCGTTCTCCGTCTGTAACCTTGGGCTCCTCACCCTCCTCCACTGCTTCAAAATCCGTTGTCACATGGGAGATCCCGCGCCGCCACTGCTCCTCATACTCCTCCAGCGGGTGACCGCTGATATAGATCCCCAGCACTTCCTTCTCGAAGGCAAGCAGGTCCTCCTTGCCATATTCGTCCACCTTCGGAATCTTCACCCGGAAGGCTTCCTTCTCCTCCTCCGGCACAAAATCAAACAGGCTCATCTGACCTGCAAATTCCGTCTTCTTTTTCTGTGCCGCCTGATCCATCATCTGTCCATAGATCATCATCATCTGTCTGCGGTTCGCCGGAAAACTGTCAAAAGCTCCTGACTTGATAAAGTTTTCCACGGTTCTTTTATTGACATCTTTGCCGGAGGTTCGCTCAATAAAGTCGCTCAGATCGCGGAAGGGACCATTCAGCCCGCGCTCCTCCAGAAGCGCCTCGATCACCGGACGCCCCACACTTTTGATGGCATTCAGTCCGTAACGGATGGAATTGCCGGATACGGAAAAGGCACTCTCGCTCTCATTGATATCCGGGGCAAGGATCTTGATCCCCATCTGTCTGCAGCTTAAAATATATTCCGACACCTTGGACGAGTTATCAATGACCGACGTGATCAGCGCCGCCATGAACTCCACCGGATAATAGTATTTTAACCAGGCAGTCTGATAGGTCACCACTGCATATGCCGCCGCATGGGATTTATTAAATGCGTATTTTGCAAAATCGATCATATCATCATAGATCTTGTTGGCAGTTTTCTCCGGAATCCCTCTGGCAATACAGCCCGGCACCCCTTCCTCCTCATTGCCGTACACAAAATTCTGACGTTCCTTTTCCATAACGGACGCCTTTTTCTTGGACATGGCACGGCGCACCAGATCACTTCTTCCCAGTGTATATCCCGCCAGCCTCTGCACGATCTGCATAACCTGCTCCTGATAGACGATACAGCCGTAGGTAGGCTCCAGGATCGACTCCAGCTCCGGACAGTCATAGGTAATGTCCTCTTTGTGATTCTTTCCTTTGATATACTGGGGGATAAAATCCATGGGACCCGGACGGTACAGGGCAATGCCTGCAATGATGTCCTCCAGACTCTGGGGCTTTAACTCCTTCATGAAGTTCTTCATACCCGCGCTCTCCACCTGGAAAATGCCGTCTGTCCGTCCGGTTCCAAAGGAGCTTAATACTGCTTTATCATTATAATCGATCTGATCCATATCGATACGTGCGCCCTGGCTTTTCTCTGCCAGTCTTACTGCATTCTGGATCACCGTAAGGGTCCGAAGCCCCAGAAAGTCCATTTTCAGAAGTCCCAGCTCCTCCAGCGTCGTCATGGTGAACTGGGTTGTAATGGAACCGTCCTGTGCTCTGGACAACGGTACATATTCGTCCACGGATTTCTGGCTGATGACCACGCCCGCCGCATGCATGGATGTATGTCTCGGCAGACCCTCCAGCCTCTTGGACATGTCCACAAGCTCCCTCACCTGCTCGTTGGTCTCATAGAGGTTTTTGAACTCCGGATTCATCTTCAGCGCCTTGTCCAGTGTGATATTCAACTCCTGGGGGACCATCTTCGCAATGGAATCCACAAAGGCGTATGGAAGATCCATGACCCTTCCCACATCCCGAAGCACGCCCCGCGCCGCCAGCGTACCGAAGGTGACGATCTGCACCACCCGGTCCTTGCCGTACTTCTGCACCACATAATCAATGACCTCCTGTCTTCGTTCAAAGCAGAAGTCAATATCAATATCCGGCATGGACACACGCTCCGGATTCAGGAAACGCTCAAAGAGAAGCTGATACTTCACCGGATCGATATTGGTGATCTCCAGTGTATAGGACACCAGACTTCCCGCCGCCGATCCTCTTCCCGGTCCCACCGCGATCCCATGATCTCTTGCAAACTTGATAAAATCCCATACAATAAGAAAATAATCCACATAACCCATTTTCTGGATGATCGACAGCTCATACGTAAGCTGCTTCTTCAGCGTCCCGTCATCCTCCGGGTAACGGTTCGCAAGCCCGGCATAACACAGCTCATTCAGATATTCCCAGGAAGTATAGCCCTGGGGCACATCATACTTCGGCAGCTTGGTCACTCCGAACTCGATCTCCACATTGCACCGGTCCGCGATCTTCTGAGTATTCTCCAGCGCCTGACGCGCATATGGGAACAGCGCTGCCATCTCCTCGGGCGATTTCACATAATACTGACCGCCTTCATAGCGCATCCGGTCCTCATCTGCCAGACGCTTGCCCGTCTGCAGACAGAGCAGGATGTCATGAGGCTTCACGTCATCCGCATAGGTATAATGAATATCATTGGTAGCCGCCAGCTCTATGTCAATCTCCCGGCTCATACGCAGCAGTGCCTGATTGACCTGCTTCTGCTCCGGAATGCCATGATCCTGAAGCTCCAGGAAAAAATTCCCCTTGCCAAAGATGCCCTCATATCTTCGGGCAGCCTCGCACGCCTCCCCGTACAGCCCCTTCATGATATACCGCTGCACCTCACCTGCCAGACAGGCGCTCAGCGCAATGATTCCTTCGTGGTACTTCTCCAGGATCTCCCGGTCCACCCGGGGACGGTAATAGAAGCCTTCCGTAAAACCGGCCGATACGATCTTCATCAGATTCTGGTAGCCCTGCTGATTCTCCGCCAGCAGCACCAGATGATAATAACGGTCCTCTCCGCCCGTGGTTTCCTTATCAAAACGGGAATTGGGCGCAACGTATACCTCACATCCAAGGATCGGCTTGATTCCCTGCGCCTTTGCTTCCCGGTAAAAATCTATGACTCCATACATGACCCCGTGGTCCGTAATCGCCGCACTGTTCATGCCAAGCTCCTTCACCCGGGATACATATTCCTTTATCTTATTGGAACCATCCAACAGACTGTATTCTGTATGCACGTGCAGATGTGCAAAATTCATCTTCGTTCCCCCATATCATCATACTTTCTTTCATTATAACCGATTCCCCGGCAATCATAAAGCATCTTTTCTTTTACGTAAAAAAGGCTCCCCTTCACGGGAAGCCTTCAAGTTCAAGTCATATACTCAATTAGCCATTGATCATAAAGGATAAAAGTCTGTCAATATCCTCTTTCTCATATGCGATGATCTCCAGCTCCGGAATCTCACCGTTGGAGAAAATATTTGCAAGAGATACATACTGACAAAGCTTGGACTTCAGATTCAGTCTGTCTCCCTCTCCTGTTACTAATTCTACTTTACCTGCACAGCTGTCTACCACTTCAAAAAATTTGTTCACGTCTTTAATATTCTGTACTTTCATTTTCTTAATCTCCTTTCCTTCTCTACGTCTCCCATTATAACCAAGAGTTTCCAATATTTCAAGCTATTTTTTACGAATACTCTTCTCTGTGATCTCAATGCGTCCTTCCTTCAGAAGATGTCCCACCGCACGCTTGAACGCGTTCTTGCTCAGAGAAAACTCACGCTTAATGACCTCCGGCGAAGCCTTGTCATTGAACGGAAGGACTCCGTCAAACTCCTCGATGACCCTCAGCACAGCCTCCGCATCTGCATCCATCTGCAGATATCCCTTTTCACGCAGACTCAGATCCAGCTTGCCGTCTTCCTTCACTCCGGTCACTCTTGCCTCCACCCGGTCGCCGATCCGTGCCTGTCCGAAAAATTCCCGCTTCGGGATCAGCCCGGAATAGCAGTCATCCACTGCCACAAATGCTCCAAAATTATCACTGACCTGATAGATCGTTCCCGTCACATGATCATCCTTCTGATAGGGACTGTCCTTGCACAGATACTCATAGACATTCATGGTGGCGCACAGCCGGTCGCTCTTGTCCGTATAGAGTCCCACCAGACACTCTTCTCCTGCACGTACCTTTCTGGTCTGCTGCCGGAACGGAAGAAACAGGTCCTTCTCCAGTCCCCAGTCCAGAAATGCACCGATCTTCGCCACTTCTTTTACCTTCAGCCGGGCAATGCCGCCCAAAGTAACCTTTGGCTCTGCAGTCGTTGCGATCAGACGGTCCTGAGAATCCTTGTAAAGGAAAACCTCCAGTTCATCTCCGGTCTTCACTCCCTCCGGGGCCTGCTTCTTCGGCAGAAGCACCCGTTCCTCTGTATTCCCTCTGTCCGCCAGATATACGCCAAAATCCACCAGCTTCACAACTGTTAATAACTGTATCTTTCCTAATTCCATGTAACTGTCTCCTATTTAAATTCAACGACCGCATAAGGTCTCTGTGCCTCATCTCCCAGTATGACGGTATATCCGTCCTGACAGCTTCCAACCCGCGGACAGATCACATCCCCCAGCACTGCCGACTTCTTATATTCTGCCCTCATCTGATGGACCACGAAGTCCTCCGGCAGATAGCCTGCCGCAAACTGCACATACTGTCCGTTATTCACATGATGGTTCACATCCAGATGCCAGCTGTGGATCGGAAAAGCATCCATCAATTCCAGTTCCTCCGGAATCTCGATCTTCCCTGTATCCTCTTCCATATCAAGCCTGGGCTCAAGCTCGTACGCCGCTGCAATCTCCCGGTCCACCCGCGTGGGACGCATGCGTACCGTATCCATAAAGACCCAGTTCGTGTCCGCACAGGCAGCCATCTGCCCGTCCGCATCCATCAGCCGGAAGTTTCTCTGTCCGGTCAGCGCACCGAACGCATACGGCCAGGTTCCGATCCGAATATGCTCCGCCAGCTCCGGGTAGCGATATACGACGATCTTCCACGAGCTCAGGACCCACATCCGCTTCCGTTCCTCCAAAACCTTCATACCTACACCCAGATCCTCCGAATGGAACGTACTGCAATCCTGAAATGCATTGAGAACCGCATTCAACGTCATCTTCCGTTCCTGATCCACCTCTGTCAGGCGTACCCTGCTGTCATATTCGTACATAAATCATTTCCTTCCGCTTTGCGAACTCTGTCATTCCGACCGGAGTCGGTCAATATCTTACATTATACTTGCATTTCCCCAAAAACGCCACCCTTACTTTTCACAAATGCAGAACCAGGAACAGTCCCATACCTGCCATTACAATTTCCAGCCATTCACTCAGCTTCCAATTCATCTTTTCGGCAATAACATATACCATAAGCACCACTGCCCATATGCCCATTTTCAAAATCCTTCTCCTGTGTACTCTTTACATTCCAGTCAGCTTCTTATAGTCATATTATAATTCTACCAGTCAATATTTGCAACGAGCTTTTTATCTTAATATAGAAGGAAGGGGTGATACGAATGAAAAACATCGATTATGCTGCCATCGGACAACGCATCCGCAGTGCCAGACTTTCCGCCGGATTATCTCAGGCTGAGCTGGCAGAAAAATGCAGTCTGTCCATTTCCTTTCTAGGGCATATTGAACGCGGCAGCCGTAAAATGTCCCTGGAAACTCTGGTAGCCATATGTGATGCTTTAAATCTGAGCGCAGATTATCTGCTTCAGGAAGAATTACCCGGCAGTGATGCAGTGATCGGCAACATCATTGCCTCTGTAAAAAAGCAGGGATCTTATCAGTATGACCGCTACCTGACTATCATCAAGGCTCTGGCAGAAATATCAGACAAGCTTTAGAAGCTGTAAAATTTCTGTACACAAAGAAAAGAGTCATTCGATTCATAATTGTCTCGAATGACTCTTTACCTGTCAATCTGAAGTTTCACCTTTATTATCTCCTTTCAAGATTATTTCCAGTTCTTCCCAGATTGTTCTGGTCCTCTGAATTTTTCATCTCTGCCACTTTGTCAGGTTCTGATCTCTGATCCAATTCTCATCTTCGACTGATTTCCTGATTCTGTTCTGGCATCTTCTTTGATCATACTCTTAACTTCTGTTAAGCTCTTATCTTAGATTCTTCTGGTAAACATCAGCTTCTTCTTCGATCTCTTTCCTTAACTTTTGCTAAGTATCTCTCTGATATCCTCCTTTACATTCATCAGTAATTCGTTTCTGACTACTTTTCTCTTTGATTCAACCTTTTAAAGTGAACTTTGAATTACTTTCCCATTGGACCTTACCTCCGTTAGAGATTTGTTTGTCTCTTTCTTGTTGGTGACTTTATATTACAATACTTTATCTGTTTTGTCAATAGTTTTCTGAAAATTTATTTATATTTTTTCAATTTGCTGATTTCGATATTTTTCTAACAGATGCTCGACCTATGAATTGACCTATACACTTTCAAACACGCAAAAAGGGATTCTTCCTTCCTTTTCAATCCATAATTTTCATAGATCCATTGACCTGCACTGCAGAAAAAAAGAGCTTCCTCATAATGAGAAAGCTCTTCAGCAGGGCTACAAGGATTCGAACCTTGAAATGACGGAGTCAGAGTCCGTTGCCTTACCGTTTGGCGATAGCCCTATGCGTGTTCAACGAATGTTATTATATGCGATACTCCGAAAAAAAGCAAGTACTTTTTTCAATTTTTTCAAGATTTTTCAATTTTTTCAAAAGTGATCTTTCAAAGCCCGAGAATTTCCCCCAAAGCATTCATTGCATAATGTATTTCCTCCCCGGTATTCCACCATCCGAAGGAAAACCGAATGGTTCCATCCGGATAAGTACCAAGCGTCTGATGTGCGGACGGCGCACAGTGCAGACCGCTTCGGACCATGATTCCATAATCTGTATCCAGTATATCAGTCGCCCGAGACATATCCTCTGTCAGAATCCGGACAGAAACCACCCCTGTACGTCCTTCTGTATCTTTTCTGCCTGCCGCCCGGATACAGCGTCCCTCCGGGTCAAGCTCCCGCAGTCCCTGCAGAAACTGTTCCGTCAGTCTCTGCTCATGCTCCCGGACCCGATCCGGTCCGGTCTTCCCAAGCCACCTGAGCGCTGCATGAAGTCCTGCGATTCCCGGAAGATTCATGGTTCCCGCCTCAAACCGGTCCGGCATAAAATCCGGGATCTCCTCTGTATGGCTCACACTGCCGGTTCCTCCTGCGATCAAAGGCATCACCAGCGGCATCATATCCTCACTTAACAGAAAGCCGCCAATCCCCTGCGGTCCCATAAGCCCTTTATGACCGGTAAATGCCAGTGCATCAATCTGCATATCCCTCATGCTCACCTGCCATACTCCGGCAGTCTGGGCTGCATCCAGAATCAGGCGGATTCCCCGGGAACGACAGAACTCTCCCACCCTCTTCACCGGAAGCAGCGTCCCGCACACATTGCTGGCATGAGTCATAACAACCGCTTTTGTATGATCCCGAACCAGCTCCGGGATCCGCTCCAGGATCAGTGTCCCGTCCTCCCGGCACGGAATCCTGGAAAAGGAAACTCCCTGCTTTTCCAGCTGTACCAGCGGGCGCATGACCGCATTGTGTTCCACCGAGGATACCAGCACATGATCACCGGGCTTCAGAAATCCCTTTAAGATCACGTTCAGGCTTTCCGTTACGTTCTTTGTGAATACCACATTGCGACAGTTCTCTCCCTGAAACAGACTGCACAGCATCTGTCGTGTCTCGTATACCATTTCTTCTATATTATAAGCCTGCTCATAGCAGCCTCTGTTCACATTGCTTCCCACCTGCGTCATATAGCGGTATACCGCATCCGATACCTCCTGCGGCTTAGGAAATGTAGTGCTGGCATTGTCAAAATAGATTCTTTTCTTCATGTGCTTCAAAGCCTTTCTCAGCAAACGGACATGTATATTTTCACCATATCACATATTTCCCTTATTTTCAAATCATGTTATACTCAGAATATGTGTGACAAGGGAGGCTTTTTTATGGAAACAGATATCAAACTGACAAAGCTGTCAAAATGTGCCGGCTGCGGTGCGAAGGCAGGTGCCGGAACTCTCGCCCGGATGCTGGAAGGCTTCCGGACTCATCAGGACCCACGTCTTATTGTAGGATATGACAAGAGTGATGACGCCAGCGTCTATGTTCTGGACGAAACTACCGCGCTTGTACAGACAACCGATTTTTTCCCTCCCATCGTGGATGATCCCTTTCTCTACGGACAGATCGCAGCCGCCAATGCTCTGAGCGATATCTATGCCATGGGTGCAGTGCCCCGGCTTGCTCTGAACATCCTGTGCCTGTCCGAACACATGCCGGAGGATGCGGTCCGCGAGATCCTGCGGGGCGGCTATGACAAAGCCTACGAAGCCGACACGATCATCTCCGGAGGACATACGATACAGGGGGCAGAGCCGCTCTACGGACTTGCCGTGTCCGGTTTTGTACATCCTCAGAAGGTACTGACCAACAGCGGCGCCCGTCCAGGGGACGTGCTGCTGCTGACAAAGCCGCTGGGTATCGGTATCCTGACCACCGGCGCCAAAGCCGGCATGACTTCTCCGGATGTAATGGAGCGTATCTACCGGCAGATGGCAGCCCTGAACCGGACTGCCCGTGACATCATGGTGAAATATCCCGTACACAGCTGCACGGATGTGACCGGCTTCTCTTTGCTGGGACACAGCTATGAGATGGCGCAGGGCGGCCAGTGTGCCATCCACATTACAACCGGGCAGGTTCCTTTTCACCCGGAAGCATGGGAGCTTGCCGCCATGGGCTTCATTCCCGCCGGAGCATACCGGAACCGGGAATATGTGCAGACCGGGATCCGTGTATCCGCAGGCGTCACCCGTACCATGCAGGATATTCTGTACGACCCCCAGACCAGCGGAGGACTTTTGATCGCTCTGCCGGAAGCCTCTGCCGATGCATGCCTCCGTGAACTTCAGGGAAGTATCCCACAGGCGGCTTTGATCGGCTATGTGACGGACCTGGCAGAAGATTACCTGATACTTGAATAAAGAAACTACTGCTCCATCTGCCTTCCCAGAAATCCGGCGGCGCATGCCGCCACCTTCTGCTCCACTTCACCCATCCTGACTTTGGGATCCCGTCCCAGCAGGACAACAGAACCGATGGCATCTCCTTCGCTGATGACCGGACAGATCGTCTCTCCGGCAATTCCTTCCATGTCCTCCTGGACAATCGGGATAAATTTCCGGTCAGAAGAAGCCGCCTGCATACTCTCCCGGTCCTGAATCAGCTGTTCCAGCTGAGGACTGATCGCTTTTCCATAGTAATCCTTTTTGGCGCCGCCTGCCGTGGCAATGATCACATCCCGGTCCGTCACACATACCATATGTCCTGTGGTCTGTGCCAGGCTCTCCGCATACTGTTTCGCAAACAGTCCCAGCTCTCCGATGGGAGAATATTTTTTTAAAATGATCTCTCCCTCACGGTCTGTAAAAATTTCCAGAGGATCACCCTCACGTATTCGCAATGTACGCCGGATCTCCTTGGGCACCACGACCCTGCCCAGGTCATCAATTCGCCGCACAATTCCTGTTGCTTTCAATAGATCTTCCTCCACATTCTTATATTCTGCCGCAGACTTTCAGTTCTTCGCCTGCACTTTGCAGTCTGTTGTTCTCCGTGCTGTTAGTTTCTGCATGAAACTGGGAATTATTCATAAAGGTATATACTATTTTATGATTCTATTTTAGCTTATCACTTTTACTCCCAGTCGAACAGAAGTTTACATTCAACCATCTCCTTCTCAGTTCGGATAAAGAAGAGGACTATCACTGATCAAATCCGCGTCACGGCTGGCATATGATATAAAATGGGTGGAATTTATAAAAATCCCACCCATAAATCTCAAATATTACTTATTCACTTTTCCTACAAACCACCTGCTTTTTAAAAACTTGATCGCACCTGCAGATAATATAAACAGGAATATCATTAATTCCGTATTTGCGGAATCTCCTGTTTCAGGAACAGCCTCCAGTCTGGATGCTCCATGAACACCCGCTGTTTCACTTGATCCCATCGATTCATCGGAATTTCCTGAACTGTCAGAATCTCCTGAGTCATCAGCATCACCCGATCCTTCAGAAGGCTTGGATTCATCCGGATCCTTGGATTCATCGGGATTCTCTGGCTCCTTGGAATCTTCTGCGCCTTTCTCTTCTACAGTCACTACAATTGTTTTGTATGCTGCCGCCCCCTGACTGTCTGTCACTTTATAGGTAACCTTATAGTTTCCTGCTTTGGTTGTATCAACTGTATTTTCAACAATCTCTACCTTTTCCGTCAGCTCCCCATCCTCTATATCACTTGCCGTTACTCCTTTCAGTGGTTCTAACACGTCTCCAACTTGAATAACTCTATCCAGCGCACTAATTTCAGGAATTCCATTGAGCAGTTCCATTTGTTCTTTTACAATCACTGCAACCGTCTTATATCCCATTGCCCCCTGACTATCCGTCACTTTATAGGTAATCTTATAGCTTCCTGCTTTGGTTGTATTGACTGTATTTTCGACAATCTCTATTTTTTCCGTCAGATCTCCATCCTCTTTATCACTTGCCGCAACCCCCTTCAGAGCGTCAAACACATCTCCAACTTTTATTATTTGATCCTCCGCATGAATTATAGGAATTCTATTGATTACAGATGGCACAACTTCATAGACAAGCTTTAAAGTCACATTCAGAATCAACTCATTACCATTTTTGTCTTTTCCGCAATTATAAGAATATGTAACCGGTTTTTCTTCCGTATATCCGCTTACCATTGAACCATCCAACCGTCCTCCGATAATATCACTCATCTTCATAGTATCAATATACGGAAAGTACTTTTTCAGATTAAAAGAATTCTCAGGCACTGTCAATTCAATTACAGAATCTGTCTTGTTAACCGTACTCAGCTTACTTTCCGAACCCACATTCATTCCGTATAATGGGGTATTCTGGCAGTCAATCTTCAGTAATTCTTTGTTATTTGCTGCATCAATATAGGTAATTTTCGTATTGTCAACATCAAGTATCTCAAGCGCACAGTTCCGACTGATATCCAATTCGCTAATATCAGTATTGTTTACATATAAACTTTCAAGTGCAGTATTATTTTTCACATCCAGATCTGTAATACCTGTTTCATAACAAGACAGCAGCTTCAAAGCCTGATTGGCGCTCACATCTAACTCTTTCATATCTGTATCGTAACACCATAATTTTTCTAACAATACATTTTGAGTAAGATCCAGGATCGTGATACCCGTAGTATAGCACTTCAATTCCTTTAATGCCGGATTCTTGCTGACATCCAATGCCTTGATATCCGTTTCATTACAATTCAGATATGCAAGCTTGGTATTCCCAGTCACATCCAAAGCCGTAATATCTGTACCGAAACATTTAAGTATTGTTAATTCCGTAAAATATTCAAGTCCGGTTAAATCCTTTACCCCTTTGTAGAATATTCCAAGATCTATCTCCGTTGCTCCCTGAATCTCTCCCTTTGACAAATATCCATTTTTATTTTTATCAAAATTCTCTCCTACATATTTTCTGAACACCTCATCGGGGAAGTTTTCTTCACTAATCTCTATTCCCTGTTCCTCCTCCTGAACAGTCAGCTTTAATTCAACCACCAACGTAATACTTTTATCAGCAGCAGTTGTTCCGCAATTGTAGTGATAAACCACTGGTTTCTCATCTGAATAGCCATTAACAATGCCGTTCTTCAATTCTCCGCCGCTGACCAGCGTAACTTTTGAAATATCCAACTTCGGAAAATGCTCCTTTAAAGCAAATCCCTCATCAGATACTGTCAGCTCCAGCGATGTCTTTGTTTTCACGACAGTTTCCAGGCTGTCACTGTCTCCTATATCCAGCCTGTATAACGGCGAAGAACTGCAGCCAAGTGATTTCAGATTTTTATTTTTGCTCACATCCAGACAGGAAATTCTGGTTCTGTTACAGTAAAGTTTTTTCAATTTTTCATTATTACTAACATTAAGTTCAGAGATATCCGTATCCGAACAACTAATCTGTATAAGCTTTGGATTCTTCGTTACATCTAACTCCGTAATCTTTGTTTCATAACAAAATAATTCCTCAAGTTCTGGATTATTAGCAAGATCAAGTACAGTAAGATCCATTTCACTGCATTTAAGCACTTTCAATGCCGGATTCTTACTTACATCTAATGTCGTGAGCGCCGATTCACTACAGTACAGCTCCTCCAGCTTCTTATTTGCACTTATATCAAGTTCTGTAACCTTACTTTTCTGCAAGTTCAGGCTTTTCAGCGCTGTAAAATGCTCTATTCCTTTTAAATTGCTGACAGGATCAATTACACCCATCACATTGACGCTTTCTATTTTTTCAATCTCACTATCTGATAATACAGTATCCTTATTTTCATCAAATTTGTTCAATACATAGTTTCTGAACACCGCGTCCGGAAAATTTGTCTCATTAATGGCAATTCCCTCTTCTGCAGGTAATATCAAATTCAAAGAAACCGTTAAAGTAATATCCTCACCATTCTTGTCCTTACCACAACGATAGCTATATACTACCGGAGTTCCCGCTGTGTAGCCACTTACTGTTGTCCCTTCCAGCTCTCCTCCACTTACCAAGTTTACCCGATCAATCTCCAGTGAAGGGATTTTTTCCTTTAAATCAAAAACATTTGCCGGAACCTCCAGATCAATCTGAATTGGCTCCATATATACAGCCGAAAGAGCCGAGCTCTCTCCTATCTTCAATATATGTAACGGTGCTCCTTCACAGTTGAGGAAAGACAAGCTGCTATTCTCACTCAAATCCAGCTCTGTAATTTTTGTATCTTGACACCACAATTTTTTCAAGTTCATATTGCCAGTAAGCTCCAGCGCAGCGATTTCTGTATCATTGCAGTTCAGCTCCTCTAATCCCGGATTCTTACTGACATCCAGAACACTGATACCGGTAGTATTACAATTCAGATATTTAAGCTTGCTATTTTCATTCACATTTAAAGCAGTGACACCTGTTTTATAAACATTAAGAGTTTCTAATTCAGTAAAATATCCCAGCCCTTTAGTCAAATCTTTCACGCCAATATATGCAGGAAAATCTTCTTTATAAAGATTTATTTGTTTTACTGCCTCAATTTCTTTCTTTGACAAGGAAACGTCTTTGTTCGTATCAATTTTGTTCAATACATAGTTTCTGAACACCTCGTCCGGAAAATTTGTCGCATCAATCTGGATCTCGTCCTCTGCCGATACAGCTGCTGCCTTCTCTGGTGCCTTCATCACACTATACACTGCAACTGTTTCTGTTTCCACAAGCTCCACTGCTTCTTCCTTCTCCGGCGCCACTGGCTCTGTCGCTTTCTCTTCCTTCTCCGGTTCCACCGGCTCTTCCACTTCTTCTTCCTTCTCCGGTTCCACCGGCTCTTCCACTTCTTCTTTCTTCGCAGATTCCACCGGTTCTTCCACTTCTTCTTCCTTCTCCGGTTCCACCGGCTCTGCCACTTCTTCTTCCTTCTCCGGTTCCACCGGCTCTTCCACTTCTTCTTTCTTCGCAGATTCCACCGGTTCTTCCGCTTCTTCTTCCTTCTCCGGTTCCACCGGCTCTGCCGCTTCCTCTTCCTTTTCTGATTCTACCATTTCAATCTCGGCTGCCGCACTCTCCTGCGCCTGTACGGTCATCATCGGTCCAGCCGCCTCAAACGCACATACGGCAATTACCATTCCAGCCGCAATTTTTCGTTTTATTTTTCTGATCATTTCACAATGGTCCCCCTTTATTTTTTAGTATAATTTTATTAAGTTTTTACTGTTTTTTCAATCATATTTTACTAAAATTTTTATTTTTTTTATTTTTTGTAAAAAATAGACAAAAAAAAGACTTAAATACATCATTTAAGTCTTCTTACGCTTTCTCTTTTTATTAAAGTTGACGAAATCAAGATCTTTACCGGAACACTTCCGGCACCTTTAAGCTGTTTTCCCATTAACTCTACCGCTGCTTTTGCCATATCATGTAAATGAATGCTAATGCTGGTCAATTGAGGCTGCAGCAAAGTTGCAAGGGATGTATCATTATAGCTCAATACACTGTAATCATCCGGCACCTGATACCCCTGTGCCTTCAATGCCCGGATAATTCCAATGGCAGTTGCCTCATTAAAAGCAAAAAATGCTGTGACCCGATCTGTTGTTTCTTTCAGGTACTTCTCCACCCGCTCCGATACATCATTGGAGCGCCAGACCGTATCAAGAAAAACCCCTTTCAGATCTGTTCTGTATGACTGTATATACTCTTCAAAAAACTTCCTTCTCTTCTCCGGAGCCTCACGTCCCATAGAGTCTGTCGAAAATTCCGGACCAACAAATGCAATTTTCTCATGTCCCATCTCCGCCAGATACTCAATTCCCTGACTGACTCCAAGACTAAAATTAGGTGTCACTGCTGAATATATCTGCTCAAACGGAGAAGAATCCACAAAAACAATTTTATCTGTCCACTGTCTCATAGCTTCAATCTGCTCTTCCAGGAACTGACCAATAGCCAGAATTCCATCCAGTTCTGTCTGAACAATGCTCCGATAGCAGCCTTGGTCTTCGTCATACTGAAGAGCGATTGTCTCCAACCCACTTTCAAAGCAACAGCTTTCCACATTTCTCTTCAGGTATAAATAATAAGGATCCTCTAACTGATTATGAATATCCATCATCTCCACGATCCCAATCTTCGGAGGTGCTGCTTTTGCTTTTTTACTCTGCCCTTTTTTTCCTGTATAATCCAGTTTCCCCGCAGCTTCCAAAATTATCTTCCGCGTATTTTCCGTAACGCTAAGCGACTTGTCTTCATTCAGAACTCGGGATATGGTTGCGATAGAATACCCTGTAAGCTGCGATAAATCTTTCAGTGTCCCCATTTTTTATATTTTTCCTTTACTTTTTTACCTATTTTACCTGTGAAAATCATATCATCATTCAAATTGCAACGCAAGAAAATTCTTCAGGCATGAATACAGGGGCGTTTATATCACAGATTAATCCTGTTCTTAAATATAAATGATGGATTATTACACTTGATTGTGTTATACTGTTTCCCATAAGGCTTTCAAGCACTGATTAATCTTACCACAGGGAAAGAATATGATGAAAACAGGATTTGATAATGAAAAATATTTAAAAATGCAGTCGGAACATATCATGGAACGCATCAGCCAGTTCGATAATAAGCTTTATCTGGAATTTGGCGGCAAGCTTGTGGATGACTTCCATGCAACCCGTGTACTTCCGGGCTTCGCGGCTGACAGTAAACTCCAGATGCTGATGCAGCTTGCTCCCCAGGCAGAGATCGTTATGGTCGTCAGCGCATCCGATATCGAGAAAAACAAGATCCGCGGAGACCTTGGCATTACCTATGACAAGGATGTGATCCGCCTGATCGATGAATTCCGTTCCAGAGGACTCTATGTAGGGAGCGTGGTCCTGACCAAATTCACAGGTCAGCAGAGCGCTATTCTCTATCAGAAGCGGCTGGAAAATATGGGCATTAAGGTATACCGGCACTATCTGATCGCCGGATATCCCACCAACCTCCCTCTCATTGTCAGCGAGGAGGGCTACGGAAAAAATGATTACATCGAAACGACCAGGCCACTGGTCATCGTCACAGCGCCCGGACCGGGCAGCGGCAAGATGGGCACCTGCCTGTCTCAGCTCTATCATGAACATAAGCGCGGAATCCGCGCGGGCTATGCAAAGTTCGAGACGTTCCCAATCTGGAACCTGCCTCTGAAGCACCCGGTGAATCTGGCATACGAAGCTGCAACCGCAGACCTGAACGATATCAACATGATCGACCCCTTCCATCTGGAGGCTTATGGAAAAACCGCTGTAAACTACAACCGTGACGTGGAGATCTTCCCCGTCCTGAATGCCATCTTTGAGAGGATCTACGGGAAGAGCCCCTACAAGTCTCCTACAGATATGGGCGTAAATATGGTTGGAAACTGCATCTTTGACGATGAGGCATGCAGAGACGCTTCCCGGCAGGAGATCATCCGCCGCTACTATCAGGCAATTGCCGGAGTCGCAGACGGCACACGTACAGAAGAGGAAGCCTTTAAGATCGAACTGCTGATGAACCAGCTGCAGCTCACGGTCCATGACCGCCGCATCGTTCTTCCGGCACTGGAGCGGGAAGAGAAGACCGGTGCTCCCGCAGTTGCCCTTGAGCTTCCTGACGGCAGGATCGTGACCGGCAAGACCGGAGATCTGCTTGGTCCCAGTGCAGCCGTACTGCTCAATGCGCTGAAGGAGCTGGCAGGCATCCCCCATGAGAAGCACATTATTTCTCCGGATGCCATTGAACCGATCCAGACCCTGAAGACACAATATCTGGGAAGCAGGAATCCCCGTCTTCACACAGACGAGGTACTGATCGCCCTGTCTTCCACCGCATCGGCAAACGAAGCTGCCGCCCTTGCCATGAAACAGCTTCCCAAGCTGCAGGGCTGTCAGGTACATTCCAGCGTCATGCTTCCTGCTGTGGACAAGAAAATCTTCCAGAAGCTGGACTGCGAAGTCACCTGTGAACCCAAATATGAATAACCGCGTGCGTCAGGCACATCACATAAAAGCAGGGCTGCTGCATCCGAAAGATGCAGCAGCCCTGCTTTTATTTATCCGTGTATTTTATTCAAAAGGTCCGTCTTCATCTTATACAGACGATCCGACAGATCCACATACACCTCATGAGGATTCACAAGTCTCCTTGTCTCATCCCAAAGGGTATTCTGCTCCTCCATACAGAACCGGCGGATCTCCATGACAGACGGGGAAGTGTAGACACATTCACCCTTGTCAAAAACCTGCACCATCAGTTCCTTCATCTCGTAGGTTCCGCCCTTGAGCCGTGTCTTCTTCCAGGTCTCGATCGGATCAAAGATCACCAGATCCTGCTCCGGATCAAACACATCGTCTACCAGACAGATCAGGTCTGCCTTCAGCTTGCCGTTCTCCTTCTCATAAATACGATATACCGTCTTATTGCCGGGATTCGTGATCTTCTCCGAATTCTCGGAGAGCTTGATCTTCGGAATAAATTCCCCGTCTCCCTGCTTGATCGCAGCCAGCTTATACACACCGCCGAATGCCGGACAGTCTCTGGAAGTGATCAGATTCGTTCCAACGCCCCAGGAGTTGATCTTCGCACCCTGAGTCTTCAGGCTGTCGATCAGGTATTCATCCAGGTCACTGGATGCTGCAATGGATGCCTCCGGGAAGCCCGCCGCATCCAGCATCTTCCTTGCCTCCTTGGACAGATATGCCAGATCTCCGCTGTCCAGACGGATTCCGTACCGTCCCTTCAGCTTGTTCTCTTTTCTCATTTCCTCGAAAACGCGGATTGCATTGGGAACACCGGATTTCAAGGTATCATAGGTATCCACAAGCAGTGTACATGCTTCCGGGTACATCTCCGAATAAGTCTTAAACGCTGTATACTCATCCGGGAAGCTCATGATCCAGCTGTGAGCATGTGTTCCGAGCACCGGAACGTCAAACAGCTTTCCGGTCAGCACATTGGAGGTTCCGATACATCCTCCGATCATGGCAGCACGCGCACCATAGGTTCCCGCATCCGGTCCCTGGGCACGGCGAAGCCCGAATTCCATAATGCCGTCACCTCTTGCCGCATTCACCACACGGGCAGCCTTCGTTGCGATCAGACTCTGATGGTTGATGATGTTCAGGATCGCAGTCTCAACCAGCTGCGCCTCCATGATGGGTGCGATCACTTTCACCAATGGCTCTCTTGGAAATACCACGGTTCCCTCGGGAATCGCATAGATATCTCCGCTGAACCGGAAGTTGCTCAGATACTCCAGAAAGTCCTCCTCGAAGATGCCGAGGCTTCTCAGGTAATCCACATCCTCCCTGGAAAAATGCAGATTCCTGATATAATCAATGACCTGGTCCAGTCCTGCTGCAATGGCATAGCCATTCCCGCACGGATTGCTGCGGTAAAACGCATCAAAGATAACTGTTTCCTGTACCGGATTCTTAAAATATCCCTGCATCATGGTCAATTCATACAGGTCCGTCAGAAGCGTCAGATTCTGTGTTGTACTCATTGGAAATTCCCTCCTGTTTTCCCTGCCGGCTATTCTGCTGCCGGCACCTGAAAGATCCTCTCAAAGGTAAGAGACTGGATCTGTTCGTCATTTGTCGTGATCTCGGAAGCTTCCCTGATCGGATCGATCCATGCAGCATAAGCCTCATTCTCTCTCTCTGCCAGAAGACTCTGCTTCTTCGTCTCCGTTGCTTCCTCGTCGTAGGTACTCTCCATATAGACAATATAGTAGCCGCTCTCTGCCTCGATCACCCCGGAGAACTCTCCGTCCGCCAGTGCATCCGCCGCATTGCGGACTGCCTCATTCAGCGTACTGTCATCCCTGCCGTAGGTCATGGAGGCGGCTGTCAGTTCCTCTGCCTCCGCTGCTGCATTCAGATCACCGCTCTCCTTCGCCGCTGCCAGGATACGCTCCATCATGCTCATCTTCTCTGCGAGCTCGTCTTCGGTCAGCTCCGTCACATTGCCCTCTGCATCTGAGGTTCCTACTGTAGATGTCATCACATAAGAAATCCTCTTCTGTGCAACCTCTTCCGGATCTACCTCTGTATCGATCGTTGCCGCCCGGTCATTGTATACTTTGGACTGTAATGCCATCAGCTCCAGTACATGGGTCACAGCAGCCTCATCCGCACTCATAACCTCCAGCGTCTTACTGTCATTGGATGCAATAAACGCCTTTGCAGCCTCTGAAGCCTTCATCTTTTCTTCCTCTGTCAGTGAGATTCCCAGCTCTTCTGCATGGGCGCTCACCAGATAATACTCCTGCAGGGTCTCCACAACCGTATCCCGGACAGTCTCACCATAAGGCACTCCCAGTCCCATCAGATCCTGCTGCATGAAATCCTCACCAAAATACATGCCATAGACGTTCTGTAACTGTGTCTGCTGATAACGCAGATAAAAATTCAGTTCCCCCATGGGTATGGAAACACCGTCCACATTCATTGCTTCTGCAGTGGCGTCCAGTGTATTGCTTCCGGAACATCCGGTAAGTGCTGTCATCATCACGAACAGAAGGACAAGAAATCCTGCCATCCTCTTTTTCATAGTCTGATCCTCCTAAGTTTATATAATGCTTCCATTATATGCTTTTTTTATTTTCAGAGCAACTCCTTTAACACAATTTTCACATCGACCAGTTCCAGTACCTCCTGATGAAGCTGGATCCGGGCGGCCTGCTCCCATTCCTCAAGGAGCTCTGCAAACTTCTCTTCCCGGGCAAGCCCTGTCAGGTATTCCCGCCAGTACTCTGTCCCCTCTTCATCGTAGTCACTGGTATGCTGGACCAGGAACCAGCCCTCCTCTGTCTCTATGGGATCGGAGATCTCTCCCACGTCCAGAAGCCTTGCCGCATCCAGCATCAGAGGCTCCTGTCCGTCTCCCTCGTTGGAAGCTCCCATACTGGACTCGATCGGAGTCATTCCTTCCGCTTCCGCTGCCTCCTTCAGATTCCCGCTTTCCCGCGCCTTTCTGCAAAGCTCCTGCGCCGCTTCCGTGCGCCGCGCCACCTCTTCTTCTGTAAAGGGCGTCATATTGCCTTCCTCATCCCGGATTCCGGTGGTGGAGATCAGCACATAGCAGATCCCTTCCCGATGTATCTTTTCCTCCGGAATGTCCGGAGTATAATCAGCCACTGCCGCTTCCGCGGTCAGACCGGACAGTTCATTCTCACAGAGCATCTCATATACAAACTCCTCATCTGCTCCTGCATATTCCAGAAGCGCTTCATGATACGCCTCCATAAACTGCCCCGCCCGTTCACGAAGCTGTCCCTTCGCCTCCTCCGACAGAGCCGCTTCATATTCTCCGGCATGCTGATTGATCAGATGGGTCCGGCAGACTGTCTCCAGAACCTGCTCCTTCAGGCTGTCCGCCATGGTAGTTCCGTCTTCATCCACCTGGCGGCTCCACATATCATCTCCATAGGATTCCAGATAGTCCTTTTCCCACTGCATCTGATTCATACGTACATAAAAGTTCCATTCCCGCAGGCTGATCTCCTCGCCGTCTATGACGGCTGCCGCAGTATCCGCATCAGCCACTTTGGAAACGGCTCCTGACTGCGTAAGTTCCCTGTTATCTCCGCCGGAGCAGCCGCACATTCCAAGGCTGACTGCCAGCAGCAGGGTCATGATTTTTCTCTTCATCTTATTCCTCCGGCTTTTGCAGCAACAGCTCCATCTCATCCAATATCTGCGCCGTCAGCTCCAGCAGAGCGTCCCCTGTCTTACGTCCCTTCCTTACCTTATAGATAAACTGCGGCGGATTTGCCTTCCGGAACTCCATGGTTCCGTTCATACGGGTGATCAGCTCCGGGATCCTCTCCGGGCAGATCTCCGCTTTCTCATACATCGTAAATACGATCCGGTCCGGACGTCCCTGCATTTCCTTTATAAATAACCGATGCGCCACGCTCCGAAGCCTGGTGATGTCCAGAAGATTGAGTACGGATCTGGGCGGCTCGCCAAAGCGGTCGATCAGCTCCTCCAGCATATCGTCCCCTTCCGCTTCATTTTCCACTGCAGCGATTCTCTTGTAAATGTCAAGCTTCAGTGCTTCGTTGCGGATATAGTCTTCCGGAATATAAGCATCGATCTGCAGATCCACCACTGTCTCAAACTCATCCCCGACCTTCTGATCCTCTCCCTTCATCCTTTTGACGGCCTCGTTCAGCATCTTACAGTACAGATTATATCCCACTGCCTGCATATGTCCATGCTGCTTCTCTCCCAGAAGCGTACCCACTCCACGAATCTCCATGTCTCTCATGGCGATCTTGAACCCGCTGCCCAGGTCCGAATATTCCCGGATGGCATGCAGCCTCTTTTCTGCCACTTCTTTCAGCATCTTATCCTTTTTGTACAGAAGGAACGCATAGGCTGTCCGATTGGAACGTCCCACTCTTCCTCGCAGCTGATAAAGCTGGGATAATCCCATACGGTCCGCATCCTGGATAATGATCGTGTTTACGTTGGAAATGTCCATACCCGTCTCAATGATCGTGGTGGACACCAGAACATCTATCTCTCCCTCGATGAACCCATACATGATCTTCTCCAGATCACGTTCCCTCATCTTTCCATGGGCAAATGCCACATTCGCCTCAGGCACAAGCTCCTGGATCCGGCGTGCGGTATCCGCAATGGTATCCACCCGGTTATAGACATAATAGATCTGCCCTTCACGGGCAAGCTCCCTCTGTATCGCCGCACGGACCATTCCGTCATCATATTCACAGACATAGGTCTGGATCGGCATACGGTCAATAGGCGGCTCCTCCAGAACACTCATGTCACGGATGCCTGCCAGACTCATGTGCAGCGTTCGGGGGATCGGCGTTGCACTCAGGCTCAATACGTCCACATTGTTCTTCAGCTTCTTGAGCTTTTCCTTGTCAGATACACCAAACCGCTGCTCCTCATCAATGATCAGAAGCCCCAGATCCTTATATACCACATCCTTGGACAGAACTCTGTGTGTTCCGATCACAATATCTACCAGACCCTTTTTCAGATCCTCCATCGTCCTTTTCTGCTGCGCCGGCGTGCGGAACCGGCACAAAAGGTCGATCCGCACCGGAAATTCCTTCATCCGCTGTACAAAGGTATGATAGTGCTGCTGCGCCAGAATGGTTGTCGGCACCAGATAAACGACCTGCCTGCTCTCCTGTACCGCTTTGAATGCCGCCCGGATCGCAACCTCCGTCTTCCCATAGCCCACATCGCCGCAGACCAGACGGTCCATAATCCGGTCACTCTCCATATCCTTCTTTGTGTCCGCGATCGCCTTCTGCTGATCCTCTGTCTCTTCATAGGGAAAGAGCTCCTCAAATTCCTTCTGCCAGACCGTATCCGGTCCATAGACAAAGCCCTTTTCCGACTGACGGGCAGCATACAGCTCCACCAGATCCTTTGCCACCAGCTGTACTGCCCCTCTTACCTTTGACTTCGTCTTCCTCCAGTCCTGGCCGCCCAGTGCATTGAGCTTCGGCACCTTCTCCGCATCCGCACTGCCGTATTTCTGGATCGCATCAAACTGAGTTGCCAGGATAAAAAGACTGGCGCCCTGACTGTACTCGATCTTCATATAATCCTTCACGACCCGGTCCACCGTAATCTTCTCAATTCCCCGGTAAATACCAAGCCCGTGATTTTCATGCACCACATAATCTCCCACAGACAGATCGGTAAAGCTGCTGATCCTGCGCCCCTCGTAGGTTCTCTGCTTCTTCCGCTTTTTCTTCTTCTCCCTGCCGAATACATCCGTCTCCGATATGACCGCAAAACGGATCATAGGATATTCATAACCCCGGAACACATTTCCATGGACGACCATGGTCTCTCCCGGCTGTACGATCCGCTGCGGATCCTCACTGTAAAACGCATTCAGCTCTTCCGCCAGAAGCTCCTCTGCCAGACGTTTTCCTCTCGTCCTGGAAGCACTCATGAGGATGACCTGATAACGTTCCTTTTTCCATCGCTTCAGATCCTTGATCAGAAGCTCGAAATGGTTATTGTAGGACTGGATGGACCGGGTGTCCAGCCGATACCGGTTCCGGAAATCCAGCCGCCGGTCCGTAGTCTCCAGTGTACACAGCACAGCTCCCCGGAAATGACCCAGACGGTGCAGGATCGTCTCACAGGAAAAGATCTCTTCCTCCTGTCCCTTCTCGATCTGCCCCTTTCCCATACGGTTCTCATAATTCTGACGGTATTCCTTCTCCACCGTCTCTCCACGTTCCAGCAGACGGTTCACCTCATCCAGAAATACCAGGGACGGGTACTCTTTTATATAATCCAGAAGACTCACACCTTTGCAGTGATATTCTTCCGGACTCAACTCCGATGCCGGATACAATGTGATTTCATCCAGGCTCTCCATCGACCTCTGGCTCTCCGCATCAAAGCTGCGGATAGAATCCACTTCCTCGCCCCACAGCTCAATACGGACAGGATTCTCCTCGGTCAGAGGATAGATATCCAGAATCCCTCCCCGGATGGCAAACTGTCCCGGCAGCTCTGCCTGTCCGGTTCGCTCATAGCCCATCCGCACCAGCCGGAGCTTTACGGCATCCATTTCCAGAACACTGTCCGAACCAATGGTCAGTGTCAGCTCCTTAAATTTCTCCAGAGGAAGAAGCGGCGCCATACAGCCATCCAGCGTCGTTATGATAACAGCCTCTTTTCGCGCGAGAAGCCTGCTCACCGCCGTGATCCGCTGCCGCAGAAGCTCATTCCCCTGAATATCTGCATGAAAAAAGAGAAAATCTTTTGCAGGATAATAGAACGCCTCTTCATCCAGGGTCTGGTATTCCTCATAGATTTCCTTTGCTTTTAATTCACTGTATGTGAGAATCAGTTTTACCGGTATGTCTCTGCCAAGGCTGTACATCAGATGGGTCTTCTGCGAATCCACACATCCGGTAAGAAGCTGAAGTCCTTCCTCCGCAGCAAGCTTTTCCCTCACCAGTCTAAAAGTCTCCATCTGCAGCAATGGCTCAAAAAATGTATTCATTGTCCGCTCCTAATTATATTCATTCATTGCCCTGTCAGGTCCCTCAGTGAGAATCGCTGCCGCCGCCTGCGCTGCGCGTCCATACGCCTCACGCATCTCCTTTTCATCTTCTCCGGAGAAATGCCCCAGCACATAATCCGCAAGGTCATATCCTTCCGGCTTCTCCCCGACCCCTACTTTGATCCTTGGAAACGCCTGGGTTCCCAGATGCTGGATAATACTCTTGATCCCGTTATGACCCCCGGCACTTCCCTTCTTCCGGATCCGGAGCTGCCCGGGCTTCAGAGAAACATCATCATAGATCACCAGAAGCTCCTCTTCCGGATCGATCTTATAGAAATCTGCCGCCTCCCGGATGCTCTCTCCGCTCAGATTCATATACGTCTGCGGCTTTACCAGAAGGACCTTCATCCCTTCTATGACTCCTGTCCCGCAGACTGCTTTATGTTTTTTTGTATTCATATCTATATGATATTTTTCCGCCAGCCGGTCAATGACCTGAAAGCCAACGTTATGTCTTGTCTTTTCATATTTTCTGCCCGGATTTCCCAGGCCTGCAATTATATACATGGTGTTCACTCCGTCTTTTGGTCTGTCCTTTCCATGATACACAATCTGCCCCTGTTTTTCAAGCCTGTAAAACACACGAAAAAGCCTGCGGCTCGTACCGCAGGCTTTCTGATTCCTGTTATTCGTTTGCAGCTTCCGCAACCGTTTCCTCATACCTTTTCAATATCATCATCTGTATGAAATCCCGTGTGGAAGAATTGATCGGATGAGCGATATCACGATACTCTCCATCGGATGCCTTTCTGCTCGGCATGGCGATAAACAGTCCCTTCTCCCCCTCTATGACCTTAATATCGTGAACTACAAACTCTTCGTCAATCGTAATCGACACTACTGCTTTCATCTTGCCTTCCTTGGCAACCTTGCGAATCCGTACATCTGTAATCTGCATATGAATGATCCCCCCTGTACATCCCGCATTTCCCCCGAAATGCTACATGATATACCTTTCATTTTTTTCTATGACTACTTTTATTCCATTTTCTCCCACATATCGTGAGTTGGCACGAATCGTATCCCTGCTCTCAACAATGCAGTTCTCGATGTATGTATTATCTCCCAGATATACATCGTTCAAAATAATGGAATTCCTGATCACACAATTGTTTCCCACGAATACCTTCTTAAAAAGAACGGAATCCTCCACCGTACCGTTGATGATGCATCCGCTTGCCACAAGGCTGTTCTTCACATTCGACCCTGTATTGTACTTGGCAGGCGGAAGATCCTGTACTTTGGAATATACTTCCGGATATTCCTGCAGGAAGTGCTTCCTTACCTCCGGCTTCAGGAAATCCATATTCGTCTCAAAATATGCTTCTGCGGAGGAGATGCTGCTCCAGTAGCTCTCCATCTTGTAGGCATAGATCTTCTTCACGTTCTTATAACGGATCAGGATATCGCTCACAAAATCATATCGGTCCTCCTGCGCGCACTTCTCGATCAGCTCGATCAGCTGGCGTCTTCGGATAATATAGATTCCGCAGGATACCATATGAGCATCTGTGGTCATGGGCTTCTCTTCCATGTCGATGACTCTGCAGCTCTCGTCCACCTTTACCACTCCAAAACGGGTCATATCCGTGCCGTCCGGCATGTCCTTGCATACAACCGTGATATCCGCCTTCTTCTGAATATGATACTCCAGAACCTTATTGTAATCCATCTTATAGACACCGTCTCCGGATGCGATGACCACGTATGGTTCATGGCTCTGCTTCAGCCAGTCTATATTCTGATAGATGGAATCTGCAGTTCCCCGGTACCAGTAATTATTCTCCGCGGTAACTGTCGGGGTGAAGATATAAAGTCCGCCCTGCTTTCTTCCGAAATCCCACCACTTGGAGGAGCTCAGATGCTCGTTTAAGGAACGGGAATTATACTGGGTCAGCACCGCCACCTTCTGCACATGGGAATTGGACATATTGCTCAGAGAAAAATCAATACTGCGATAGCTTCCTGCCACAGGCATTGCCGCAATGGCACGCTTGCTGGACAGCTCTCTCATTCTGTGGTTATTGCCGCCTGCTAAAATGATTCCAATTGCTCTCATTATCTCTCACCTGCCTTAATCAATGTCTCGCCACTTGCAAGTATGCCGTTGGGATAATCACTGCTCTCTGTCTTGCCGGAAACAGCAGTATTCAGACCAATCTGCACATCAGGCGGAATCACCGTATTCTCTCCGATGGTCACCAGACCGAAGGAGTATACCTTTGGATTCATCTTGTTCGGAATATCCTCTCCCACTCCAAGGGAGCAGTTCTCACCAACGGTTACTTCCTCTGCTATGATCGATCTGTCCACCTTACAGCCTGCGCCGATGGTGGTATTCTTCATAATAATAGAATCACGCACAACGGCTCCTTTTCCTACGGTCACCCCTGCACCCAGTACGGAATTAATGACCGTACCTTCAATGGTGGAGTTGCCGCAGACGATGCTTCGCTCGATGAATCCGTCTCTGGACACATACAGAGGCGGCACCGCGTCGCTCTTCGTATAGATCTTCCAGAACTCCTCATAAAGATTGAATTCCGGAATAATATCGATCAGCTCCATATTGGCTTCCCAGTAGGATCCAAGTGTTCCCACATCCTTCCAGTAGCCGTTGTATTCATATGCAAAGAGACGCTCTCCATTGCCAAGGCATTCAGGAAGGATATGCTTTCCGAAATCGCAGCCGGGAACATCTCTCATCTTAATGAGCGCTTCCCTTAACACCTTCCATGTGAATATGTAAATACCCATGGACGCCAGATTGCTTCGTGGATTCGCCGGCTTCTCCTCAAACTCGGTAATCTGTCCGTTCTCGTCGGTGATCACAACGCCGAAGCGGCTTGCCTCCTCCCACGGAACCGGCATACATGCAATTGTGACTGCCGCATCATTCTCCTTATGGTATTCCAGCATCACTTCATAGTCCATCTTGTAGATGTGATCGCCGGAAAGGATCAGCACATAATCCGGATTGTAGGTGTCAATATAATCGATATTCTGATAGATCGCATTGGCTGTCCCGGAATACCAGTCACTTCCGGCGCTTCTTTCATAAGGTGAGAGGATCGTCACCCCTCCATTGTTACGGTCCAGATCCCACGGCATGCCGATCCCGATATGCGTATTCAAACGCAGGGGCTGATACTGGGTCAGTACGCCCACTGTATCAATGCCTGAATTAATACAGTTGCTGAGCGGGAAGTCTATAATGCGGTATTTTCCGCCAAAAGCAACCGCCGGTTTTGCCACCTTTGCGGTAAGTACACCAAGTCTGCTTCCCTGTCCGCCTGCCAAAAGCATGGCCACCATCTCTTTTTTAATCACGCTATCACCTCTTGCTGTAACATTAAATGCTTTGATGCCAACATTATAGCATACCTTTTGTAAATAGTGAACATTTTTATTCATAATTGTTCACAGTTTTTTTACAATTTGCAACACATTTTTCAATATAACAATCGAAAATTCGACTTTTTTCGTCATTTTTTACATATTAGTTTTCCAGTTTTTGTTGTTTCTTACGAATCCTTCCTGCTTTCCACTGCATAATCCATTGATTTTTCCACTGAAAGCGGTATAATTTATACAAATAGAACAGAAATGGAGATTTGATATGTACCAGATAGATTTTCACTCACCCGTACGCATTCATTTCATCGGAATCGGAGGAATCAGCATGAGCGGACTTGCTGAGATCCTGCTCAAGGAGGGCTTCTCTGTATCCGGCTCCGATTCCCGCGAATCCGAGCTTACCAGACATCTGGAAGCCAGGGGCGCCGTCATCTGCTACGGGCAATGTGCAGAAAATATTAAGGAAGGAACCGAGGTGGTTGTCTATACGGCTGCCATCCATGCGGATAATCCCGAATTTGCCGCTGCGGCTGCCGCCGGCATCCCCATGCTTACAAGAGCCGAGCTTTTAGGACAGATCATGCGCAATTACCGGACAGCCATCGCCGTATCCGGGACTCACGGAAAAACGACCACAACCTCTATGCTGTCCACAGTCCTTCTGCAGGGGAACATGGACCCCACTATCTCCGTAGGAGGCATCCTCCCTGCCATTGGAGGAAATATCCGGGTGGGACACTCTGAGACCTTCCTGACAGAGGCATGCGAATACACCAACAGCTTTCTGTCTTTCCATCCGACCATCAGCATCATATTAAATATAGAAGAAGACCATATGGATTTCTTCAAGGATCTTGCCGATATCCGCAGCTCCTTCCGCCGTTTTGCCGGACTGCTGCCTGAAAACGGTCTGCTGATCATAAACGGAGAGATCGAGCATCCTCAGGAGATCACCGCAGGCATTTCTGCACGCACGGTCAATTACGGTCTGACAGGAACCGAGGACTACACTGCACAGGATATTTCCTATAACGAGACCGGCTGCGCATCCTTCACCGCCATTGGCTGCGGCAGGATGCTTGGTCAGGTGACCTTAAATGTCCCGGGCATTCACAACGTCTCCAATGCGCTTGCTGCCATTGCAGCCGCACTGGAGCTTAACATCCCCTTTGAACAGATCCAGAAGGGACTGACTGCCTTCCACGGCACAGACCGCCGTTTCCAGTACAAGGGCGAGGTAAACGGAGTTACGGTCATTGACGACTATGCGCATCATCCGACAGAGATCGAAGCCACCTTAAAGGCAGCCGCCAATTATCCGCACCGGGAGCTGTGGTGTGTCTTCCAGCCCCACACCTATACCCGTACAAAGGCATTTCTGCACGAATTTGCACAGGCACTTTCCCACGCAGATCATGTGGTTCTGACAGATATCTACGCTGCGAGAGAAACGGATACCCTGGGGATCAGCTCCCGCACCCTGCAGGAAGAGATTCAGAAGCTTGGAAAAACCTGCCACTACTTCCCCTCCTTTGACGAAGTGGAAAAATTTTTATCAGAAAAATGTATACACGGTGACCTGTTGATAACTATGGGTGCCGGAGATGTGCTGAAAATTGGGGAAAATCTGCTTTCAAGATAAAGTTATCCACATTATCCACATGTTTATCAACATAATAAGTTGTATAGGCATGTGGATTTTTTCGTGGATAATGTATTTACATAATATTTCTGCACCCTTTTCCCAAAAGTCCGCATTTTCTCTGTTTTTTTGTCGTTTCATGTCGAATCCAGTTACCCATAATCAAAACTGTCCACTGAGTTATCCACATTATCCACATACTCATCCCCCGATATTTATCCATATCCACCAACCCATGGGGACCTATTTTCTTTTCTGAAAGGGTATGTTATAATCCCAGCATAACCGGATTCAGAGAGCTTTCAGGATCCGGCACGGAAGGAGCCAACATGAGTCATTTTGTCCTGAAAACCGAATCATCCGCCGGTATGACCAGCGTTTCCAATCTGTTTCTGGATTACTATATGCCAAGAGCCAACGGAGAATATGTCAAGGTATACCTTTATCTGCTCCGGGCGCTCCACAACGTTTCCCTTGAGCTGTCTGTGGCAGGTCTTGCCGATGCGCTGGATCATACGGAGAGCGACATTCTCCGGGCACTGAAGTACTGGGAGAAGCAGGGAATCCTGAAGCTGGAATGTAATTCCTCCAGAGAACTGCAGGGCATCTATCTTCTGGATATTCCGGAACCGGACTCCGATACCGGACCATTGCACAGCTCCCCCGTGCAGGAGCCACAGGAGAGTCAGATACCGGCACGAAAGTCCTACAGCCGGAATGATCTGGCAAAATTCTCCGGTCAGGCAGAATGCCGCCAGCTTCTGTTTGTCTGTGAACAGTATCTAAAGAAGACGCTGTCCTCTTCCGAGATCGAGACGCTCCTCTATTTCTATGACCAGCTCCACTTCTCAGCGGACCTGATCGAATATCTGGTTGAATACTGTGTCTGCAAAGGCAGCCGCAGCATCCATTATATCGAGACCGTGGCGATCGCCTGGGCAGAAGCCGGGATCAGCACTGTCTCTCAGGCAAAGGAACGGACAACCACTTATACCCGCAACTGCTTTGCCATTATGAAAGCATTCGGCATCAATGACCGCAATCCGGTAGAACCGGAACTGAAATATATCGAGAAATGGCTCCGCACCTACGACTTCACGCTGGATCTGATCCTGGAAGCCTGCAGCCGGACCATGGACCGGCTCCACAAGCCCAACTTTGAATATGCGGACCGCATCTTAAAAAGCTGGAAGGAGAATCACGTACATACCATGGCAGATGTGCAGGCACTGGATCAGGCGCATCAGAAGCGCAGTTCGCAGAAAAAGCCTGCAGCCAATACCAGATCTACCGGATTCACCAACTTCCAGCAGCGTGATTATGATTTTGAGGAGCTGGAGAAGCAGCTTCTCCAGAGCCAATAGGAGGACGCCATGCCACTGACCAACAAACAATACGACGCGATCATGCGCGGCTATGACCAGCGGCAGTACCGCAGTTACCGACAGCAGTGCGCACGCCAGGACGAGATCTACCGGAAGCTGCCCCGCATCCGGGAGATCGAAGAGAGTGTCTCCGCCTGCAGTCTTGGTCATGCCGAGAAGGTTTTCGACGCAGAGCCGGGCGCTCTGTCTGATCTGCAGGAGCAGCTTGCCGCTCTCCGGCGGGAGAAGGAATTCCTCCTGAAGGAAGCCGGTTACCCTGCCGATTATCTGGATATGCACTACACCTGTCCGGACTGTCAGGATACCGGTTACATCGGACGCAGAAAGTGCCATTGTTTTCGCCGGGAAGAGATCCGTCTTCTGTACTCCTCCTCCCGCCTGGAATCCATTCTGGCTCAGGAAAATTTTTCCACTCTGTCCTATGAGGTCTATGATGACGAACAGAGAGCTGCCATGCCCTCGGTCATTCGGACCTGTCAGGATTTTATCCGCACCTTTGATCAGAAGTTCTGCAGCCTTCTCTTCTATGGTCCTGTGGGTACCGGAAAGACCTTTTTGTCCAACTGTATCGCCAGAGAGCTTCTGGACAGCGGACATTCCGTGATCTATTTCACCGCCTTCCAGCTGTTCGAGCTTTTCTCCGCCTCTGTATCCGGAGAACCCGGCATCTCTGTGCAGCGCCATGAAGCGCTTCTGGACAGCGACCTTCTGATCCTGGATGATATCGGTACCGAGCTGGCGAATACGTTCACCGTTTCCAGGCTGTTTCAGGTGCTGAACGAGCGGGCGCTCAGACAGAGATCCACCATCATCTCGACCAACCTGTCCCCGAAGGATTTCCGGGACATCTACAGTGAGAGAGTCTTTTCCCGTATCACAAGCTCCTATACTCTTGTGAAGTTTACGGGCAGTGATATCCGAATCCGCAAGAAAATCGCGGGTTCCCGATGAAATCCCTTGACGGGATCTTCACCGGGATGATATAACCTTCTTGACAGGAATTACCTATTCGTTCAGAACCATTTGCAAAACACGTTTTTGCCCTTCCTGTTCTGAGCAGCCAATATATATTTTTACCTTTGGAGGAAGAACTATGAATATTCAACGCAGCGAACGAATTCTGGAGACCATCCCTGCTGGTTCTCTTGGCATTATTCCATTGCCGAGTTGTAAGGAACTGGGAAAGAAAGTGGATGACTATCTGGTACAGTGGCGCCATGAGAGCGTCAACGAGCACAAAAACACCATTGCTTTTCAGGGCTATGAGAAGGATTCCTTTCTGATTGAATCCAAGGTTCCCCGTTTTGGCTCCGGTGAGGCAAAAGGTATCGTGCAGGAATCCGTCCGCGGATGCGATCTCTATCTGATGGTAGACGTATGCAACCACAGCCTGACCTACTCTCTCTGCGGTCAGGTCAACCATATGTCTCCGGATGACCATTATCAGGATCTGAAACGAATCATCGCCGCATGCGGCGGAAAGGCAAGACGCATTACCGTTATCATGCCCTTCCTCTATGAAAGCCGCCAGCATAAGCGTTCTACCAGAGAGTCTCTGGACTGTGCACTGGCGCTCAGGGAGCTTATCAGCATGGGCGTGGACAATATCATCACCTTTGACGCCCATGACCCAAGAGTACAGAATGCGATCCCTCTCCACGGTTTTGAGACCGTTCAGCCAGCTTACCAGTTTGTCAAAGCGCTCCTGACTCATGTGCAGGACATCCAGGTGGACAGCGATCATCTCATGGTCATCAGCCCGGATGAAGGCGGTATGAGCCGTGCCATCTATATTGCCAATGTTCTGGGTGTGGATATGGGCATGTTCTACAAGCGCCGCGACTACACGAAGATCGTCAACGGACGCAATCCCATCGTCGCTCACGAATTCCTGGGCAGCAATGTGGAGGGCAAGGACGTGATCGTCATTGACGATATGATCTCCTCCGGTGAGAGCATGATCGATGTGGCAAAGCAGTTAAAGGCACTGAAGGCGAACCGGATCTTCCTCTATTCTACCTTTGGTCTTTTCACCAATGGAATGGACAAGTTCGACAAAGCCTATGAATCGGGACTGTTCTACCGTCTTCTGACCACCAATCTGGTCTACCAGACACCGGAGCTGCTCTCCCGCCCCTACTACATTTCCTGCGATATGAGCAAATACATCGCACTTCTTATTGATACGCTGAACCACGATGCCTCTATCAGCGATCTTCTGGATCCCTACGAGCGCATCCACCGGTTCCTGGAAAAATACAAGAACGGAACATTATAAGCTGCCGACCCTGTTTCCAGAAAGAGGAGACAGGGTTTTCTACCAATAAGGGAGGATTTTCCCATGCAGAATTTTATATTTATATCACCCGCATTTCCCGGCAACTACGAAAATTTCTGCGTTGCCCTCAAAGCCAACGGCGTCAATGTCCTGGGGATCGGAGACACCCCTTACGATTATCTGTCAGCCCGTCTGAAAAGTGCACTGACCGAGTATTATAAGGTTGAAAACATGGAAAACTATGAAGAAATGTTCCGCGCCGTGGCTTATCTGTCCTTCCGCCACGGAAAGATCGACTGGCTGGAAAGCAACAACGAATACTGGCTGGAACAGGATGCCAGACTGCGGGAGGATTTCCATATTACAACCGGATTACAGCCCAAGGACATGGCAGCGATCAAATACAAATCCAAAATGAAAGCGGGCTACCAGAAAGCAGGCATCCCCACCGCCCGGTATCATCTGGTCAGCGACCTTGACAGCGCCCTTGCCTTTATCCGTGAGGTCGGCTACCCCGTCATCGTGAAGCCGGACTGCGGCGTAGGCGCCTCCGACACATGGAAGATCAGCCACGAAAAGGATCTTCAGAACTTTTTCTGTAATCTCCCGGCTGTTCCTTACATCATGGAAGAATTTGTTCCAGGTGAGATCTGTTCTTACGATGCCATTGTAAACAGCCGGGGAACGGTTCTCTTCGAGACCGGCAACATCACTCCCATATCCATCATGGACTGCGTCAATGATCATGATTCCATCCGTTTCTACATCGTGGATAAGCTGGCGGAGGATCTGCGTGCTTCCGGAAGAGCATGCATCAAAGCCTTTCATGTACGCAGCCGTTTTGTTCATCTGGAATTCTTCCGGCTGACCCGAAATCATCCGCATCTGGGCAGAAAAGGTCAGATCGTGGGACTGGAGGTCAATATGCGTCCCTCCGGCGGACCGACTCCCGATATGATCAATTTTGCATACAGCACCAACTGTTATCAGCACTATGCAGATATGGTTGTATACGGAAGCCTGAAGCACAAAAGCCGCTCTACCCCATGCTTCTGTGCCTTTGTGGGACGCTGGAAGGAGCTTGCCTATCAACATTCTCATCAGGAGATCATCGACACCTTCCGAAGCCGGTTAAAGGTTGCAGAAGAGCTTCCGGATGTTCTTGCCCATGGTATGGGGAACTATATCTATCTTGCCCGGCTTCCGGAAAAGAAGGATATGGACGAATTCTTCCGCTTTACCCTGGAACCGGCAAAACCGGTGCTGCCGGAAAAAATACAGACAAAGGAATTGACAAAAAATGCAGATAAAAAACCTGAACTGGTACAGTGATCGGTTATACCGTGACATGCCGCTGAAAATATACGGCCACGCCGGAAAGCCCTGCCTCGTTATCCCTTCTCAGGACGGGAAGCATAACGATTTTGAATCCTTTGGCATGGTGGAGGCATGCCGGCCCTGGATCGATGCCGGAAAGCTGCAGCTCTTCTGCATCGACACTGTCGACTCTGAGACCTGGTCCTGTCAATGGAAAAATTCCCGGGAACGCATCGAGCTTCATGAACGCTGGATTCAATACCTGATGCAGGAGGTATACCCGCTGATGCAAAATGCCTGTACGGATACCCTGCCCATGACCATGGGCTGCAGTCTGGGGGCTTTTCATGCCGGCAATCTGTTTTTCCGCTTTCCGGACCGCTTTGACGCTGCCATCTGTCTCAGCGGCGTCTATGATGCTGCTAATATTCTGAACGGATATATGGATGATCTGGTGTATCTGAATTCTCCCTTCCACTGTCTGCAGAATATGCCTGCAGACCATCCATACATGGAGCTCTACCGCCGGAGCCATATGTTCTTCTGCGTAGGACAGGGGGCATGGGAGGACGAGCTTCTCGCTGACACCCGCAAGCTGGACGGTGTGCTCAAGTCCAAAGGGATTCCCGCATGGGTAGACTACTGGGGATATGACGTGAACCACGACTGGAACTGGTGGCAGAAGCAGGCAGCGTATTTTTTAGGAAAGATTCTTTAAAAACGCATCAGCTTTTACCACGGCATAGAATCAAGATTGATAATAAAGGGGCTGCACTGGCAGCCCCTGATTACTCATTTTCCAAACTTCTCCAATCCCAGATACTCCTTTAACGCAGTCTCCAGAATATGAGAATAATTCACATGATTTTCTTCTGCAATCCTTTTCAGCCAATTTGGAATTGTTGTATTGGTCTTTACCCTTTTATTGTCCAGTTCATCGCGAACAATATCCGGATACACTGTAATTGGTGCCGCAATACATCCAATCATCTGCTCCAGCTCAATGTTTCCGGAAGCCTCCGGAAGCTGCTCACCATCTGCTTCTATTCCATAAAAAGGAGAAAAACATATGTATTTTGCCACAATTATCGCAATTATCGTTCTTCTTATCTGGCTTGCTGTCATCGCCGCCGGTATTTACCTTTTTGTGCTTATTATCAAAGCCCTGAAAAAATACATTGGATCCAAGGAGGTCAGAGAAGAAAAAAGAATCGTCCGGAAATCCCTGGCAGAACTGCTCCGGGAAAACCGTGTCCGCTGTAAAATGACTCAGGAATTCGTCGCTGAAACTCTTGGAGTCAGCAGGCAGGCTGTCTCCAAATGGGAAAACGGCACAGCAGATCCAAGCACTTCCAATCTGATTGCACTTGCAAAGCTATATGATGTATCCGCCGAAGATCTTCTGAAAAGTATCACAACAGAAGCTGCTTCCGGACAATCTGCAGATCATTCATCGGAAAATCTGTAAATACTTCCCGTGCCGCTGTATAACGGAGAAAAGGGACATGGATATAAGAATTGGATTGATTTTTATCGTGCCCCGTTCCATGGTTCCATAGTCATGAATACGCCATTTTTACATGAACGGGTTCATGGCATAAGACCAGTATAGTTGTTTTTATACTATATTTGTGTTATTATCATTTCATCAAAATCTACTGGGGAAATTCTCCCCTGAACACCACTATTTATAATTTCATCTGAGCTGTATAATCAAACTCTACTTGTTACTCATGTATTTTTTCGCTATAATTATAGAAAGGACTTTTACCTATGATGACCGAACTGGCAAAAGACATTACCCGGACAAAAGAAAAAATCCGGTATGATACCCAATGCAAAAAGGTACTTGCTAACAAATCGATTCTTGCATGGATTCTAAAGTACACTGCCGAAGAATTCAGGGACATGGAGCTACTTCAGATTCAGGAATGCATTGAAGGAGAGCCAGATATCTCAACAATCCGCATAGAACCGGGAAATACAAACCAAAAAAGAAGCAACCAGAAGAATCGAGGAACAAAAATCACAGGAGAAACCAACGAAGATAAAATTCTGGAAGAGGGTGCAATTTACTTTGATATCCGCTTCTCAGTCTTACTTCCCGGAAAATCCGGTGATAAGTTAAAGATGATCATCAACGTGGAGGCACAAAACAAGTTCTATCCAGGATATGATATTGTCACCCGGGGAATTTTTTATGCTGCACGGTTAATATCATCTCAACTTGAAACAGAATTCACAAAATCTCACTATGATGATATTAAAAAAGTATATTCTATCTGGATTTGTATGAATTCACCCGAAAAAATTGGGGACGCAATCTCGAAATATTCCATAAAAAAAGAAGACCTTGTCCCAGGAATTCCCGATCATGCATCTGGATATGACAAAATTACCATTGTGCAAATTTGTCTTAGCGGTAAAAATCAAGAAAATAAAAATACAAAATCTGAACTCACTGGAATGCTGAATTTACTGTTTGACCCTTCAGTTACACCCGCAAAAAAGATTCAGCAGTTAGAAGAACAGTACTGTTTGGAAATGGAAACAAACTTGGGAAAGGAGCTGAATGAAATGTGTAATCTAAGTGATTATATAGAAGAAATCGGTCTTGAAAAAGGCAGAACCTTAACATTAATTAATTTGATTCAGAAAAAGTGTCGAAAGAATAAGTCATTGCAGGAAACCGCTGACGAGCTGGAAGAAAACATCCAAGACATTGAGTTGTTATACCAGCTTGTAAAAGATAATCCAGAGAAAACGGAAATGGATATTTTTCAGATGATGAAGAGTCGTTGAGATGATGCCAAAGAACAAACTGCGCCCTATCTTTCTCTCCATTCTTCTGATTATCCTTACGATATCCATCTGCAGTACCCGTTTAAAAATACAGCATTACACGGTTGTATCTGCTAAAATTGACTCCCGGGTACGAATTGCGCTCATCTCAGATCTCCACTCCAGTAAATACGGCGACAAAGAATCCCTTCTGATACAGGCAATTGACAGCCAGAACCCTGACCTGATCTGCCTTGTTGGCGACATCTGTGATGACAAGATTCCCCACGATAACAGCGAAGCATTACTGAAAGGAATCGCTGACCGGTATCCCTGTTTTTATGTGACCGGAAATCACGAATACTGGGGGCATGATATTGATACGATTTTGAGGCTGTTTGAAAAATATCAAGTGGAGATTCTAAGTGGGGATCATCAAACTGTAACCGTCAATGGCAATACGGTGAATCTGTGTGGAATCACGGATCCGGACGCTGCCCGTTATACAGATTCACCTGACATTATCACACAGCTGAACGGGCTGAAGGACGTCTCTCAGAACGGATCCTTCACACTTCTGCTTGCCCACAGACCAGAATATATTGAAACTTATGATCAGTATAGCTTTGATCTTGTCCTTTCCGGTCATGCCCATGGCGGACAATGGCGGATTCCCGGTATCCTGAATGGTTTCTATGCACCAAATCAGGGATTATTTCCCAAATATGCCGGAGGCAGCTATACCGTCGGCAGCACTCAGATGATCGTCAGCCGCGGGCTTGCTCTGGAAAGCACAAAGCTTCCACGAATCTTCAACCGCCCGGAACTGGTGATTATAGACCTGGAATAACATCATACCCATCACCAAAGGAGGATATCCATGATTCACTCCAGTTTTTCACGATCCCTGTAGGATATTTTCCGGGCGGAGCTGCACTGTTTTTCTTTCTGATTGCATTTCTGTGAATCGCCGTATGCCTGTATTTCAGGAATGACCGGCATCTGGGAGAACTTCATAACCCCGGCAGACTTTAAACCTGAGAATGGCTTGTAAACACCGGTAAGAAGGTGTAGAATCTAATCAAAGACCTGACAAAGGAGGAATTATTCATGAAAAGTATCAAACCAGGCAGAGGTCCCTCGATGATGAGCGGTGCCGTTGGAATATTTATGATATGCTTTGGCATATTATGGACGATCTTTGCATCACAGGCACGCCCGATTTTTGCTCTTTTCGGAATTCTGTGGACAGGAGTCGCCGTTGTCCAGACCATATATCATTTTAAAAATGCCACCGGGAAGAAACGTTATTCAGCCTATGATATTACCGACAGCAGCGAAGAACCGGATCCTCTGAATGAACGCTTCGGAAGATCCTCCGGCGTCCAGCCGGATATACCGGGTACAGAAGGGGAATACTGTCCATACTGCGGAACCAAAGTGGATGCAGATTACCACTTCTGCAATAAGTGCGGGAGAGAGCTTCCACTGTAAACTCATGCAAAAGGAACAGGAAAATTTGAATCACTGGAAGAAAAACTTTTTTATCATATGGACCGGACAGGCATTTTCCCAGTTTACCAGCTCTGTATTACAGTTTTCTATCATCTGGTATCTTACCGACCATACAGGATCGGCACTGGTACTGTCAGCCGCCATGCTGATGGGCTTCCTGCCCCAGGGCATTTTAGGTCCCTTTATCGGCGTATTTATCGACCGCTGTCATCGAAAAACGATCATGATCCTGTCAGACCTGTGCATTTCCATGGCAAGTCTGGTTCTTGTCATTGCAGGCTGGATGGACAGCCTCTCTACAGGACTGATCCTTCTGGTACTTCTGGCGCGCTCCATCGGAACCGCCTTCCATCATCCGTGTATCCAGGCGGTTACCCCTCAGATCGTTCCTGAAGATCAGCTTACCCGGTGTGCCGGATATTCTCAGACACTCCAGTCCGCCTCTGAGATCTTCAGTCCTGCGCTGGCTGCCATTCTCTATCAAAGCTGGAATCTTGGAAGCATCATTTTCCTGGATGTGATCGGTGCACTTCTTGCAGTGGTTTCCCTTGGCATCAGCCATATTCCTCCTCATGAGCGCCCAGTACAGATTCAGAAGCCTCCTTTTATCTCAGAAATAAAAGAAGGCTTTCTGGTTCTGAAAGGAAACCGTGGAATCTTCGGTCTTGTATTAGTCAGCACTCTGTTTACGCTGTCATTGATGCCCACCAGCGCTCTGTTTCCTCTGATGAGCATGTCTTATTTTGGAGGGACCAGCACCCATGCCAGCATTGCAGAGATCGCATTCTCCATAGGGCTGCTGATCGGTTCCCTCATATTAAGTGCATGGGGAGGTACCCAAAACAGAATCTACCCCATCATTGGCTCTCATATTGTCATGAGCCTGAGCCTCATTGGCTCTGGCCTGCTGTCTCCGGGCGGATTCTGGATATTTGCACTGTTTTCCTGTATACTCGGAATGTCGAACCCCTTTTACTGGGGAATGTATACGCCGATCCTTCAGAGCAGCTTTGAAAGCCATTATCTTGGCAGGGTCATGTCGCTGTCCGGCAGTATCCGGCTGATCTGTGCCCCCATAGGGCTTGCTCTGTCAGGAGTTTTTGCAGAGCTTTTCGGAGTACAGAACTGGTTTATCATTGCCGGATGTATTCTTCTTCTGGACGCAGCCCTGTGTACTTTTATACCGGCGATCCGTAACTGCGATCAGCCCGGAAAGCAGACTCCTCTGTGACCGGATCCATACATGGACATACAAACAAATAAGGATGGAAGATCACCAAATGCAAAATCATATAACAATTCGTACTGCAGTCGAGGCAGATGCCGGCGCGCTGCTTTCGATCTATGCTCCCTACGTGAAAAATACTGCGGTATCCTTTGAATATGCCGTGCCGTCGGAGGCGGAATTTACCGAACGTATCCGAACGATTCAGAGTAAATATCCGTACCTGGTCGCCGAATACGATGGAGAGACTGCAGCCTACGCCTATGCAGCCCCTTTTCATCCCCGTGCTGCCTATGCCTGGTGTGTCGAAACCACCATCTACGTAAAGGAAACCATGCGCGGCAGGGGAATCGGACGGGTATTATACTCCAGGCTTGAAAGTACCTTAAAAGAAATGGGCATCTTAAATCTGAATGCCTGTATTGCGTCCCCTTCCATTGAGGATGAATATTTAACCCATGCCAGTGAAAGCTTCCACCGGCATATGGGTTATACCAAAGTGGCTGAAATGCATTCCAGCGGCTTTAAGTTCCAACGCTGGTACAACACCATCTGGATGGAAAAAATGCTGGGAGCGCATACCGAAAATCCCGCGCCCGTCAAAGCCTTCAACGGTATGATCTGCTGAAACGTACCTGTTTGCCGACGCAGACATCGCTCATCATGAAAGGAGTCAGTCATGTGTACATGCATTGATTTTAAAACAAAGGATCATTATTTTGGAAGAAATCTGGATCTGGAATACAGATTTAATGAAAATGTGGTGATCACGCCGCGGAAGTATCCCTTCCGGTTAAAAAACGGAACCTCCATCACTACCAGCTATGCCATCATCGGAATGGCTGCTGTGGTGGAAAACTATCCTTTATATGCGGAAGCCTCCAATGAGCACGGACTCTCCATCGCCGGACTGTATTTCCCGGGAAATGCCCGTTTCTTTGATGAGATGGCCGGCAGACTGAACCTGACTCCCTATGAACTCATCCCTTATTTTCTGGGGCAGTATACAACTATAGCCGAGATCCGGGACAGCCTTGCAAATCTGAATATTACCAATATTCCCTTTGCTCCAAACCTGCCGGTGACTGCACTTCACTGGATGATCAGTGACAAAACCGAATGCATTGTCATGGAGCAGATGGAAGACGGTCTTAAAATCTATGATAATCCTATGGGTGTACTTACCAACAACCCACCCTTCTATTATCATCTGGCAAATATTCACAACTACATGAACCTGACGCCCCACTGCGCCGTAAACAGATTTACAGACAAAGTCGATCTGCAGCAGTATGGCAATGGAATGGGCGCTCTGGGTCTGCCGGGAGATACCTCCCCCGCATCCAGATTCGTCCGGGCAGCATTTAACAAGCTGAACTCCGACTGCGAAGCGGATGAAGCCAGCTCTGTGGCACAGTTTTTTCATATCCTGGATTCCGTTGCCATGGTTCGTGGAGCAACCGTAACCACTCAGGGAGAACGGGATATTACCACCTATTCCTGCTGCATCAATATGGATCAGGGCATCTACTATTATAAAACGTACACGAATAATCAGATCACTGCTATTCGTATGACAGAAGCAGAGAAGACCCGGGATCATCTGTCTGTTTATCCTCTGACAGAAGAACAGCAGATCCGATACGAAAATTAGAAAACAGGAGCTTATCTATGCCAAACATCATTGAAATCACCGATTTTTCCGCCCCGGAGCTGGACATCTTTGCCCGCCTTTCCGAAGGTCAGCTATTAAACCGCCACGAACCGGAAAAGGGGCTTTTCATCGCAGAAAGTCCCATGGTGATCGAACGGGCACTGGATGCCGGGCTTGTTCCTGTTTCTTTTTTAATGGAATCCCGTCATGCGGACACACAGGCAAAAAGTCTTCTTGCCCGCTGTGGAGAAATTCCTGTTTATACAGCTGCTTTCGATGTGCTGACACAGATCACCGGATTTAAGCTGACCCGCGGCATGCTGTGCGCCATGCGCCGTCCGACACCCTCTTCACCGGAGAGCGTATGTCGGGGCGCCCACCGGATCGTTGTACTGGAAAATGTTATGAATCCCACCAATGTGGGTGCGATCTTCCGCTCTGCCGCTGCCCTGCATATGGATGCTGTGCTTTTGACACCCACCTGCAGCAATCCCCTGTACCGCCGTGCCATACGGGTGAGTATGGGAACGGTCTTCCAGATCCCATGGGCATTTTTTGACGAAAAGATATCCGGAGATCAGACCGATGTGCCGCTTCTTCACCATCTTGGTTTTCAGACGGCTGCCATGGCACTGCGTGACGATTCTGTCTCCATTGATGACCCGCAGCTTTCCTCGGCAGAGAAGCTGGCAGTCATTCTCGGCTCTGAGGGTTACGGACTGACCGCGGAAACCATTGCCGCCTGTGATTATACGGTTCGGATTCCCATGGCGCCCGGCGTGGATTCTCTGAATGTGGCAGCGGCAAGTGCAGTAGCTTTCTGGGAATTGGGGAAAAGAAAATGAACCTAAGCATATTTAACTAGAAGGAGCTCCACATGACCACTTTAGAAAAACAATTGGCATTCATCAGACAGGCAGAAGGATTAAAATCTGTCCTCCGGGAGGCATGGTCCTCCACCGGACGCAGAGAAAGCACGGCTGAACATTCCTGGCGGCTGGCGCTGCTGGCTGGTCTTATGGCACCCTCCTTTGAGGTGGATCCTGCACGGGTGCTGATGATGTGCCTGATCCACGATCTGGGCGAGCTTTATATGGGAGATATCTCTGCGGTCACTGTCCACGACGAGACAGAAAAGCATCGGGCAGAGGAACGGGACGTACGCCGGGTCCTTTCATATCTTCCGGAATCCCAGCAGGAAGAGCTGCTGAATCTCTGGCTGGAATACAACGAGAATGCCACCCCGGAGGCCAAGCTGGTCAAAGCACTGGACAAAGCCGAAACGATCCTCCAGCACAACCAGGGACAGAATCCGCCTGACTTTGATTATGACTTCAACCTGACCTACGGGAAATCCTACTTTTCAGAGGAACCGCTCCTGCAGGAGCTTCGGAAAATTCTGGATGAGGAGACCGGAACTCATCTTTCTTAAACGTAGATTCTATATAAAAAAATGAGGATGTTACAGAATTTTTATCTTTTTTCGTCACTTTCTTTAATTGTAATACCTTCCGAAAAAGAAGCTACATCCTCAACAATATCACTAATAAGCTTATGTAATTCTACAGCATTTTGGGATGTAATAACAGATGAGCCCATTTCTGCTTCGATATTCCTGTTGTCGTTGCTTCCGCAAGCATTGTCAATACAAGTTCCAGATCACTCATATTGTCTCGCAGATTTTCCTTTTTTAACCCCTTTAGGCGCTTATATTTTCCCGTGCTCATACCAGCCCATGCGCGGGTAATTTCATCTGTAAGAATAGCATATTCCCTTCCTTTTTCTACACCACGCTTCTTCCATTCTTCAGTCAGTTCATTTCTAATACGAATTGCCAAAAGCCGTTGATGTATCCATTCTTCTGAATATCCCTTTTTCAAATAGGTATCAAGTGCACGATCAATAGCCTGTTCAGGATCTACCGTTTCCTCAATTCTTTCTCTTCCAATCATTGCCAGCCAAACTTTAAATGGTTCCGCTTTAGGTGATGGAATAGACTGAATAATACGTAAAAGCTGCTCCGTATCAGCAACATCTGTCAGACGCTTCTTTCCGTCCGCTGCTGTCATTCTCAACTGCTGACAATTTGTCAGCAGTTGATCTGCTCCCTCTTCTTTTAGCCTTTGTTTCAACTTTGCCCAATAGTTGCTTGCCCCTCGCTGCGTAGATTGATCCGTCAAAACGGCAATCACATCCACAACTGAAAAATACCATTCTTCCCTTTCCCAGCTCCACGCAGTGCGAATTTTTTTATCATCAAAAAGCTGAAAGCCATCTTTTAATTCGCCCATATCATATACCTCTCCTTCGGTTATATGCATCCTACAGAAGTTCCTTCTCCCACTCCGCTGCCTTAAAGCCTGCCAGCACTCCATCCTCTTTAATGATCAGCGGACGCTTCACCAGCATACCGTCTGTGGCAAGAAGCGCCAGCTGCTCCTCCTCCGTCATATCCGGCAGCTTGTCTTTCAGCTGCATGGATTTGTAGAGGAGACCGCTGGTATTAAAAAACTTCTTCAGTGGCAGCCCGCTTCGCTCATACCACAGCTTCAGTTCCTCCGCTGTCGGATTCTGCTCCTTGATATGGCGGTCTTCGTATACGACCTTGTGTTCATCCAGCCATTTCTTCGCTTTCTGGCAGGTGGTGCATTTTGGATATTCTAAAAATAATACAGACATGTTCTTTTCCTTCCTTTCTGCAGCCAGTATCGGTCTGCACTTTTTCACAGAATCTTCATTTGACATTTTACCCCCAGCCCCCTACAATGAGCAAAGAAACATTTTTGGAGGTATGATTATGAAAAAATTATCTGTTCTTTTACTGGGACTCATCCTTTTGACCGGATGCGGTTCCAAAACTGCCGAAGATACAGCGGCAGGCACCGATACCGCTCAGGAAGCCGAAGCTTCTGAAGACACTTCGTCAGCAGAGGATGCAGAGCTTCTGACCGGTCTTCATCACGTAGATATCGAAGTGGAGGATTATGGAACCATTTCCCTTGAGCTGGATGCAGATACCGCACCCATCAGCGTGACGAACTTTATAAATCTGGCAGAGGACGGCTTTTATGACGGACTGACCTTTCATCGTATCATCGACGGATTTATGGTGCAGGGCGGCGATCCGCTTGGCAACGGAACCGGCGGTGCTGAGAATACCATCAAAGGTGAATTTTCCGAAAATGGAGTGGAGAATGAAATTTCCCACGTACGCGGTGTCATCTCCATGGCAAGATCCAATGATCCGGACAGCGCTTCCTCTCAGTTCTTCATCGTTCATGAGGACAGTACCTTCCTGGACGGACAGTATGCAGCGTTTGGCTATGTGACCGAAGGCATTGAGATCGTAGATCAGCTCTGCGCAGACACCCCGGTAACAGACAACAACGGAACGGTAGCTGCAGAAGATCAGCCAAAGATCACCTCAATTACCGTCGTTGACTAACTCATCAAAAAAATCGGACGTATCGGCATCCAGAAGCTCATCCGGACAAACCTCCAGCTCATAGAGGTCTTCCGGATGGGCTTTTATGATCTTACGTCCTCCCTCGTCTCCGGAAAGCGCCCGGAGTGCGTCTCTGTAGCATGCCCGAAAGATGACCGGATTCCCGGTATGTTCCCCGGATCTTACACGCCCGATCCCCTTGCCTGACCGCAGGGTCTCCCGTACCAGAGACTCTACCGTATCTGCCTGCAGAAAAGGCTGATCCGCAGCACAGAACAGATACCACTGCGCAGTATCTTTGGTCTCCAGCGCAGCCCGGATCGTATAGGAAGCCCCCTTTTCACTGTCGGGGCTGTAGATCCCGCACACATTCCCGTATCCGGATACATCTTCCAATATCTGCGGATACCGACTTACCACAGCCACCTGACAGGTTACAGCTTCCTGTGCAGTCTCAAGCCGCCTGGCTGCCTCCAGAAGTGCTTCCAGCCCACAGCGGTAGAGATATTTTCCCTGCCATTCATAGAGCAGCTTGTTGCTTCCAAAACGGCGGCTGCTGCCAGCCGCCATCAATATCAGTTTAACTCTCACGTTCCTTCTCCAGAAGTCCCATGGCGATCTGCTCCGCAGTGATCGGAAGCTCCCGGAACCTGATTCCCGTAGCATTGTAAACTGCCTCCGCCAATGCCGGAAGCGGTGTGTTGATTACTACCTCGCCAACGGATTTTGCTCCGAAAGGACCGCCCTCCTCATAGCTGCTTCGGATATCCACACGAATCCTTCCAATATCCATACGGCTTGGTATCTTATACTGCATCAGAGAATTTTCCAGAATCTGTCCCTTCTCTGTATAAGTAACATTTTCTGTAAATACCATGCCGATTCCCTGCAGGATGCCGCCTTCTGCCTGTACCCGCACCAGGTTCGGATTGATGGGCGTTCCGCAGTCCACCGTTGCTGCGAAATCCAGCACATCTACCTTTCCGGTCTCCTTATCCACCTCGATCTCCACGGCTCCGACCATAAACGGCGGCGGGGAATAGGGGGAACTGTGAGTGACCGTTACCTCCAGTGCCACATTATGTCCGCACATGGACGCGTTATACACCTCATATAAAGGAATCTCTCTGCCATTTTCCACACAGTATACCTTTTTCCCGTCAAAGTCCACCGAATCTGCTTCACAGGAAAGAAGCTCCGCTCCCAGCCCGCAGATCCGCTCCCGCAGCTGACGCGCTGCCAGCTCCACCGCTTTTCCGGTCAGGAAGGTGGTACTGGACGCATAAGAACCCGAATCATAAGGAGAGATATCCGTATCCGCTCCGTACACGGAAATATCATCAATGTCACAGTCCAGCACCTCAGCCGCAATCTGTGCCAGCGTGGTATCACAGCCGGTTCCCATGTCCGCCGCACCGATGATCAGCGTATAGGAACCTTCCTCATCCACCTTGAGCGTACCGGAGCCCACATCCACGTTGGAGATACTGGAACCCTGCATAGCCATGCCCATACCTACTGCACGCACCCTGCCGTTGCCCATATCTCTGCAGGGATATTTCTCATCCCAGCCGATCATCTCCTTTGTATGCTCCAGACAGCGGTCCAGGGCACAGCTGGAATTGGGTTCATTATAATACGCCGGCATGATATCGCCCTCCTGGACAATATTTATCTCCCGGAGTCTGAACGGATCCATATCCAGCAGATGCGCCAGCTCATTCACTGCAGATTCCACAGCAAAAAGCCCCTGGGTCGCGCCATAGCCCCGGTATGCCCCCGCAGCCTGCACATTGGTGTAGACTACATCATAGACAAAGCGATGAGCCTCTGCCTTTCCATACAGCGGAATGGACTTATGTCCGGACAGACCTACCGTTGTCGGTCCATGCTCTCCGTAGGCTCCGGTATTGGACAGGGTATACATATCAATTCCACGGATATGACCGTCCTTCATGGCACCGATACGCACATGCATCTCCATCTCATGCCGGGGTGTACTGGCGATCTGAGACTCGTATCTGGAAAATATGATCTTGGAAGGCTTCTTCGTCTTCCAGGTGACAAATGCCGGGTAGACCTCGGATACCGAGGTCTGCTTTGCACCAAAACCGCCTCCCACACGAGGCTTTATTACACGCACCTTTGATTTGGGAATATTCAGTGCATTGGCAATGTTTCTCCGGCAGTGGAAGACGATCTGTGTGGAGCTGACCACATTCAGCCGTCCGTAGGTATCTATGGTACAGAAGGTACGGAAGGTTTCCATCATTGCCTGCTGATTTGCCCTTGTGTGATAGGTGCGGTCAACGACCACATCACATTCCGCCAGCACCCTGTCAATGTCTCCATGTGCATCCTCCGCATGAGCGCAGAGATTCCGCTTATTATCCGCCCCCACCGGACAGAGACTCTTCCAGTTCTCCTCCGGATGTACCAGCGTGGGATTATCCTTCGCCTTATGAAAATCCAGCACCGGCTCCAGCACCTGATATTTCACCTTGATCATGCGCATGGCACGATCCACACATTTCTCATTTTCTCCTGCCACAATGGCGACCACATCGCCCACAAACCTTACATGGCGGTCCAGGATCAGTCTGTCTCTGGGACTCGCCTCGGGAAAGGTCTGCCCTGCTTCCGTATAACGGGGAGCATCCTGGGGCACATCCTGCCATGTGTAGATCGCTTCTATCCCCGGAACCTTCATGGCATTTTCCGTTCGTATCTCCTCCACGAGCGCATTTGCATGAGGGGACCGCAAAAGCTTCACAATCAGGCATTCCTTCGGCGCCAGGTCATCTGTATACACCGGCTGTCCGCTCAGAAGCTGCATGGCGTCCTTTTTCCGAATGGGCTGGTTCACAACTCTCATGCTCTGCCTCCTTTCTTCCACTCCAGGAAATTCAGGATTCCGCGGAGCTGTCCTTCATAGCCGGAGCAGCGGCACAGATTTCCTGCCAGATACTCCTTGATCTCCTCCACGGACGGCTCCGGATTCTCCCGGAACAGTGCAAGCGCATTCATCACAAAGCCCGGATTGCAGAAGCCGCACTGCTCTGCACCCTGGTCTGCCACAAAAGCAGAAAACTCTGCCGCTTCCTCCTGAAGCCCCTCCAGTGTTACGATCCGGGCTCCGTCTGCACGCACTGCCAGAATCGAACAGGAAAGCACCGGTTTCTCATTCATAAACACCGTACAAAGTCCGCAGTTGGAAGTCTCGCAGCCTCTCTTCACACTGTAGCAGCCCTGTGAGCGCAGAAAATCAAGAAGCACCATATCCGGCTCTGTTTCCGCCTGTATTTTCTTTCCATTCAAGTTCATATGGATCAACATGTCTTCTTCCCTCCCAGTTCCATGCATGCACGCTTTACAAGCACCCTTGCCAGCTGCTTCCGGTATTCTCCGCTGCCGCGCAGGTTGCTGCCTGTGGATACCATCTCCGCAACATAATCTCCAAAGGCAGCTGCCGTCTCTTCTGTCATGACATTTTCACATATTTTCTTCTCATCCGATATACGCATCGCACGTGCAGGTCTGGCTCCCACGACCGCTGCCGCCTGTCCGTTCAGTACCGATACTGCAACTGCCAGCGTGGGAAAATCCGTCCTGGTATTTCGCATGGACTGATAAGCAAAGGATCCCGGCGTCTTCTTCACGATCAGACGCACCAGAATGTCTCTGTCCCTCTTGCTCCCGGCAAACTCCTCCAGAGGCACAATCCCTCCGCGGTACAGCTCCACATAGCTGTCCATGGCAAGAAACATGGTCAAAACATCGGAAAATCCAAATCTTCCGAAAATACTTCCTCCCACAGTTGCCACATTTCGGAACTGCACTCCCACGATATGCCGCACGCTCTCCCTGACCGCACCGCAGGAATAGCTGTCCAGCCCTTCGTGCTGCTCGATCTGACGCAAAGTAGCCATACATCCAATCCGGAACTCCTCCTCATCCTCCTCAATGGTATCCAGTCCGAGCCCGGACAGATCGATGACCGTCTGGACATTGCGCTGTCCCATCTTCAGCCAGAGCATTCCTCCGATCAGCAGATTGCTTTTCTTCTGGTTCAGCTCGTATGCCTGCTCCAGACTCTCCGCCTTCACATAATTTTTACAAGTTATCACGCTGTACCCTCCACTTGATTCTCCTTTTTTTCCATAAACCTTCTTTCAACACTGCCATCATTATAACAGAAAAGGGCGCCTTTTTCAGCACCCTTCCTGTAAATCTTCGTCATTTATTCCTCTGTTTCCTTCGGAAGTACAATATTCAGTATGATTGCAAACAACGCTGCCGGCACAATTCCCGATCCGCCGAAGATCAGCTGTACTGCCGTTGGAGTTGCAGCAAGAATACCGCTGTTGGCTCCCATACCATAGCCCATACCAAGAGCTACGGATACAATGGTCAGATTTCTGGCATTCATCGGATGCTTTGTAATAAGCTGAATACCGCTGACTACGATGGAAGAGAACATCATGACCGCTGCGCCGCCCAGTACGGACTGCGGCATAATGGACACCAATGAGCCCAGCTTCGGGATCAGACCGCAGAGGATCAGGAACACCGCACCGGTTGCCAGTGCAAAACGGTTCACCACTTTTGTCATTGCCACCAGACCCACGTTCTGGCTGAAGGACGTATTTGCCAGCACGCCGAAGAACGCCGCAAAAGAAGATCCCACACCGTCACAGATCACACCGCCGGATAACTCCCGATCCGTAGCCTCTCTGCCGACGCCGCCTTCCATAACACCGGAAATATCTCCCACGGTCTCCACCGCCGTTACAATGAACATGATCATAACCGGAAGGATCGCACGCCAGTCAAATACCAGCTTTACCGGCATCAGTGCCGGAACCGCAAACCAGCTCGCGTCAGCTACCTTGTCCCAGTTCAGAACCCATGCCTTGGTATACTCCACACCATCTGCCGTCACTCCGGTCGTCTCCAAAAACAGTCCCATCACAAAAGCCGCAATATATCCCATTATAATTCCAATCAGAATAGCGGAAGAGCTGGTAAATCCCTTTGTCCCATGCTTCAGGGCAATGATGACGATCATAACAAACAATCCAAGAAGCAGATTCTCCGCAGATCCAAAATCCTTTGCCCCGGTTCCGCCTCCAAAGGTATTGATGCCCACGGAGATCAGGGACAATCCAATAGACAGTACGACTGTTCCGGTAACCACGGACGGGAAAAACCGGCGCAGAGGCTTCAGAAAGAATCCCAGAACCGTTTCAAACAATCCACCCAGGATCGACGCTCCCATGATGGCGCCATATGCAAAAACACCGCCGCCCATGGTTGCTGCCACACTGTTGAACACCCCGATAAAACCGGAGCTGGTTCCCATAATGATCGGAACATTTCCACCGACAGGTCCGATTGCATATAACTGTACCAAAGTAACAATACCCGCCACCAGCATGGCATTCTGTAAAAGGCTGACCTGAAGATCCGCAAACTCTCCTCCGTTCAGACCGCATGCGGCTGTGATGATCAGAATCGGCGTCAGATTCCCTACAAACATGGCAAGTACATGCTGCAGTCCCAGGGGAATTGCCTGGCGCAGAGGCATCTTGCCGTCAAGCTGGTATGCTTCCTTATGCAAGCTGTAATCTTTCTTCATAACTTTCAAAAAACTCCTTCTATATGTACTTTCGCAGAAAAAACCGGCATCCCGTCCGGGGTGCCGGTTCTGTCTCTTTATTCATCTGGCTCTTACAGAGCTTTTCCTTCAGAACCAAGAACGTCTTTGATTTTGTGAGCAACAACTGCCTTCACGTTTGCACGTGCAACGGTCAGATACTGTCTCGGATCGAAGTAATCCGGATGCTGAGCCAGTACTTCACGAACACCTGCGGTCAGACCAAGACGAAGGTCAGAGTCGATGTTGATCTTACATACTGCAGAACGAGCTGCTTCACGAAGCTGATCCTCCGGAATACCGATTGCATCCTTCAGAGCGCCGCCGTTAGCATTGATGATCTTAACATATTCCTGCGGAACAGAAGATGCACCGTGAAGAACGATCGGGAAGCCCGGGATTCTCTGCTCGATCTCATGAAGAATATCGAAACGAAGCTGCGGCTTGGTTCCCGGTTTGAACTTGAATGCACCATGGCTTGTACCAATAGCGATTGCAAGAGAGTCTACACCAGTCTTGGATACGAACTCCTCAACCTCATCCGGCTGCGTATAGGAAGAATCCTCTGCAGATACCTTAACATCATCCTCGATACCAGCAAGTCTTCCAAGCTCTGCCTCTACTACTACTCCTCTTTCGTGAGCGTACTCTACAACTTTTCTGGTTACTTCGATGTTATCCTGGAAGGAATGATGAGAACCGTCGATCATAACGGAAGTGAATCCGCCATCGATACAGGATTTGCAGATCTCGAAATCAGCGCCGTGATCCAGATGCAGAGCGATCGGGATATCCGGGTTGTTGATAACAGCAGCCTCAACCATCTTCACAAGATAAGTCGGGTTTGCATATTTTCTTGCACCTGCAGATACCTGCAGGATAACCGGGGATTTCAGCTCTCCGGCTGCTTCGGTGATCGCCTGAACGATCTCCATATTATTTACGTTGAACGCACCAACTGCATAGCCGCCTTCATAGGCTTTTTTGAACATTTCTGTCGTTGTAACTAATGGCATTGTTTTGTCATCCTTTCTTCATCCATTTTTCGCACACTTGTGCTTATACTCGTATATTACTACATTTTTCCCAAATCAACAAGATTTTTCTCAAGTTTTATTCAGAAATCACTGCATTTTCCACGATGAGACGGATCGCCTTCTCCTGTATCATCTGCTCTTCGATCATTTCCCGGCTGTATGCTTCTTCCACTGCCTCTGCATTTTCATATCCATATTCTTCCGCAAGTTCCGTAAGCTTCTGCTGATACTCCTCTTCTGTTACAGAAATTCCTTCCCGGTCTGCGATCTCATGGAAGGATATTGTCATCTTTACACGAAACTCTGCTGTCTGACGGAACAGCTCTCTTAATGTTTCTTCCGTGGTCTGCATGTATGTCTGTAAAAATGTGGCAAGGTCCACACCGTATGCCGCCGCATAAGACTCATACTCACGCATCATCTCATCAATGTAGGCTTCTGTATCTGTATCCTGAATGTCATATTCGCTGGATTCCATAAGCTTCTGTATCAGGTCATACTCCAGATTGGCATCCGCCTCTGCCTCTGCCCCCTGCTCCAGCTCATCCCGGACTGCCGCCTTCATAGCCTCCTCACTGTCATAGCCGAAGGTTTCTTTGATAAATGCATCGCCCCAGTCTGCCACCTGGTATTCCTGAACACTGTGCACATGTACCTGAAAGGTTACATCCTTTCCTGCCATATCCTCATAGTAGTCCTCCGGGAAGGTCAGATTCAGCTCCACATCCCCATTGGGTTCTGCACCGATCAACTGTTCCTCAAAGCCCGGAATAAACGCTCCGCTGCCCAGCTCCAGAGTGTGCTCCGTTCCCTGAAGAGACTCGGATGTCTCCCCATCCACGTAGCCTGTGTAGTCGATCAGAACCACATCTCCGTTCTCCGCCGGACGCTCCACCTCCACCAGTTCCGCGTGCTCCTTCTTCATCGTATCGATCTCATTTTGTACGTCCTCATCCGTCACTTCTGTCTGTGTACGAACCGCCTCAAGCCCTTTATACTCTCCCAGAGATACGATCGTACTTGTCAGATCCTCCCGCAGCACCGGATCATATTGCGGAAGCTGTACCTCCTCTGCGGTCTCCTCTCCGCCTTCAGAAGCCTCTCCATTCTCTTCTGTTGTCTCTGTATTCTCCTTTTCCTCTCCGCCGCATGCCGTCAGGCTCAGAACCAGCGCCGTCAATAAAATGATCACATATCTTTTCTTCATCTATTCTGATCTTTCCTTTCCTGAAATTCCCCTCCATGTACATGGGGACATACACCCCGAATCATGAGGGTGTTCATGCAGTATAACATTTTCAGACTGCCTTTACAACATCCGTCTTCTGATTCCCTGATTATCCCAAACGGACAGAACCATATTTCTTGCATTTTAATAGAAACAATGCTACAATAAGACGAGAAATTGAGACGGGAGGAACATACAAGTACGATGAAAACATTAATTATCATTCTTGTGATCCTGATCATCATTCTGGCTGTTTTATATTACTTTGGCAACAAGATGCAGAAAAAGCAGGCTGAGAACCAGTCACAGCTTGAAGCCATGGCACAGACTGCCAGCATGCTGATTATTGATAAGAAGCGCCTGAAGGTAAAGAACTCCGGACTTCCTGCGGCAGTGATCGAGCAGACTCCGTGGTATCTGCGCTGGTCCAAGATGCCGATCGTGAAGGCAAAGATCGGACCGAAGATCATGACTCTGATCGCAGACGAGAAGGTCTTTGAGCTGCTTCCGGTCAAGAAGGAAGTAAAGGTTGTGATCAGTGGTATTTACATCACCGCAATCAAGAGCGCGAGAGGCGGTATTGAAAAGCCTCAGCCGAAGAAAGGATTCTTCAAGCGCCTGTTCAAGAAGTAAAAGGGAACGGATCTGAAGGTTTCCTCATAAGGAACTCTTTTGGCAGCATGGAGCTGCTGCTTTGGCAGATGAAGCATGCCAGAGCAGCAGCTTTTTCTTGTCTTTGAAAGCAGGCAATCAGGGAGGAGCTTGTATGACCAATCTATATAACAATGTACTGGAATTTCAGGGAACATGGCGCACCTATCAGCAGCGCGTCCTGGACAGAAGTGAAAAATATCTGTCAGACAAAAGGATTCACATTGTAGCCGCTCCCGGTTCCGGAAAGACAACCCTTGGAATTGAACTGATCCGACGGCAGGGTGCGCCGTGTCTGATCCTCTCACCAAGCATCACCATCCGCGAGCAGTGGATCTCCAGGATCCGTGAAGGATTTCTCATGGATGGAAATGATGCCGGAACATGGCTTTCAAATGATGTGAAAAAAGCAAACCCCATTACAGCCATTACCTATCAGGCACTCCACAGCTGTATGAAGCATTATTCAGGTGAACTGGAAAACGAAGAGGATCAAACGTCAGAAGTCGTGGATTACACGGGATTTGATATACAGGACTATATCAGGCAGAGCGGCATTCAGACGATCTGTCTGGATGAAGCACATCATCTTCGGAGCGAATGGTGGAAGGCTTTGGAGGAATTTGTGAAAAAAGTTCCGGAGGCGGCGATTATTTCGCTGACCGCAACACCGCCCTATGACAGTACACCCGCCCAGTGGAAACGTTATACAGATCTGTGCGGTCCCATTGATGAGGAGATTTTTACGCCGGAGCTGGTAAAAGAGGGCAGTCTTTGTCCACATCAGGATTACGTCTATTTTAATCTGCCCACAAAGGAAGAAGCACAGGCTGTCAGGGAATTTACAGAAGACGCCGGAAAAATCGTGGAAGAGCTGAAAGCAGACAGCGAGTTTGTCCGCATGATCGCAGCGCACAGAGGTGTCCTTGCGCCAACCGAATATGCAGAGGAATTTCTGGAAAATCCAAAGTATTTTTCGTCCATTTTAATTTTTCTGCATGAGATGAATGTCCCCTTTTCTTCTTATCTTACCGATCTGACAGGCACCAGAGGACGCTTTCCGAAGCTGACGCAGGAGTGGATGGAAGCCCTGCTGCAGGGATTTCTATACGACGACAGGGAGGCATATCCCTGTGATCAGGTGTACCGTGAGCAGCTGATCAAAAGATTGAAAGGGTCGGGGTGTATCCACAAAAATAAAGTGCGGCTTGCGAAAAGTGAAGAGGTGACAAAGCTTCTTGTTTCAAGCAAAGGAAAGCTGAACAGTATCAATGAAATTGTAAGAGCGGAGGCAGAAAGCCTGGGAGATGAACTAAGACTTCTTGTCTTATGTGACTTTATTAAAAAAGAATCGATCTCTTCCGTCGGAGATGAGAAAAAATCAGTACGGGAAATTGGCGCCGTTCCCATTTTTGAACATATTCGCAGAGAAAATATCCCCGGAATCCGGCTGGGCGTCCTGAGCGGAAGTGTGGTCATTGTACCGTCGGACACGGAAGCTGTTCTGCAGGAGGCATTTGCAAAGTACGGATGCGAAAGCAGCCTGTCACCGTTAGGTGATACCGGATACAGCAAGGTCACCGTGAAAGGTACCAGTCAGCATGTGGTATCTGCGATCACAGAAATTTTCACAAAAGGATCGATTAATGTCCTTGTGGGAACCAAATCCCTGCTTGGAGAAGGGTGGGACTCTCCCTGTATTAATTCTCTGATTCTTGCCACTTATGTGGGCTCCTTTATGCTGAGCAATCAGATGAGGGGACGGGCAATTCGGGTTTTTAAAGAAAATCCGGACAAGACCAGCAATATATGGCACCTTACATGCATCATGCCGCAGAAAGAAAAGAATACAGAAGCTTTTGAAGGAGATTTTGAAACGCTTGTGCGGAGATTTGACGCATTCCTGGGCGTATCCTATGAAGAAGATGTCATTGAGAGCGGAATCAGACGGATCGGTATCGACAGTCCAGTGCTTACTCAGAAAGGCATTGAGAGTTTGAATAAAAAAATGCTGAAAAAAGCAAAAGACCGGGATGGGCTGCGGAAATCCTGGGAAAAGTCACTGAAGGTTGTTTATGACAGCATGAGTATCGAAGAGGTTCAGGAAGTAGACAAGGAGCTTTTAACGCCAGGATATTTATTCCTGAATGCGGTCGCATATGAAATTCTCTCTGCCGTCTGCCTGGTCATCTGCTTTTTTGCACGTGTCTTTTTGCAGTCCGGTCTGCCGCTCTGGTCGATCGGCATATTTTTCTCACTGATCGCTGTGTGTAAATACGGATATCGGCTCGTGAGTCTTGCCACACCGCAGAAAAGAATGAAAAAAGCGGCGGAGGGTATTTTTAAAGCACTGGAGAAAATGGACAAGCTGGAAGAACCCATGCACAGCCGTGTGGTTGTAGAGGAAGCGGAACTTGTTATGTTTGCATATCTGAAAGGCGGAAGCACCCGGGACAAAACACTGTTTACAGCCTGTATGGAAGAATTTTGGGGCGAGATCGATAATCCCAGATATCTGCTCGCAATGCCAAAGCGGCGGACGAGGGAATATTATGCAGTTCCGGAGGTATTTGGGAAGAAGAAGGAAGATGCAGCCGCATTTGCTCATTGTATGAAAAAACTTCTGGGTCCGTACGAAGCGGTTTATACGAGAACACCGGAAGGACGGCGGCTTCTTCTGAAAGCGCGAACCAGATCCTTTGTGAATAAAAATCACCGAATCCTGACCGGAAAGAAAAAGGTCAAAAGCGAATTTGAATAAAATCAGGGGGCATTTTCTGCCCCCTCTTTGTACCTTAAACCTTAAACCGGTATCCCACACCCCAGATCGTCTCGATATACTGAGGCTTTGCCGTATTGAACTCGATCTTCTCCCGGATCTTCTTGATGTGTACGGTCACCGTTGCAATGTCTCCAATGGATTCCATGTCCCAGATCTTACTGAACAGCTCCTCCTTGGTGAACACATGGTTCGGATTCTGTGCAAGGAAGGTGAGCAGATCAAATTCCTTGGAGGTAAATGCCTTCTCTTCTCCGTTGACCCACACCCGGCGTGCGGTCTTGTCAATCTTGATCCCGCGAATCTCAATGGTCTCATTTTCCTGAATGCCGCTTCCGATCAGCCGTTCATATCGTGCCAGATGTGCCTTCACACGTGCCACCAGCTCGCTGGGGCTGAAGGGCTTTGTCATATAATCATCTGCGCCCAGTCCCAGTCCCCGGATTTTGTCGATATCGTCCTTCTTTGCAGAGACCATAATCACCGGGATATTCTTCTCCTCACGGATCTTCTTGCAGATATCAAAACCGTCGATTCCCGGCAGCATCAGGTCAAGGATGATCAGATCAAATTCCTCCGTCAGTGCCCTTGTCAGTCCGGTATCTCCTCTCTCCTCTATCTCCACTTCAAAGCCGCTCAGCTCCAGATAATCCTTCTCCAGATCCGCGATCGCCTCTTCATCTTCAACTATTAAAATCTTACTCATTCGCTGGTACCTCCTGATATTTTCTAAGCACAAAGTACATGGTCGTGCCTTCTCCTTCTTTGCTTGTCACCCATACCTTTCCGCCGTGATCCTCCACGATCTTGTAGACAATGGAAAGTCCGATACCGCTTCCACCCTTGGATGAGTTCCGGGAAGCATCCGTGCGGTAAAACCGGTCAAAGATATACGGAAGATCCTTGGTCGCAATTCCCTTTCCATTATCTTCGATCTCTACCTGAATAAAATCACCCACGTCCAGAACCCGTATATGAATGTACCGCTCAGGCTTATCCATATATTTTACGGAGTTCCCCACAATATTATTGATGACCCGCTTCATCTGCTCCGCATCCGCAATAACGATCACATCCGAAGCCACCTGATTGGCATAGGTAAGTCCCACCTGCTGCTGCCCCAGCTCCAGCCCGATATCCTCGAAGCAGTCGTCAAAATATTCCCTCACATTAATCTTATTGAACGTATAGGGAATCCGGTTCGTATCGATCTTGGAATAAAAAGTCAGCTCATTGATCAGCCTGTCCATATCATTGGCTTTATTGTATATGGTGCGAAGATACTTTTCCTGCTTCTCCGGCGTATCTGCCACACCGTCCAGAAGCCCTTCCACATATCCCTTGATCGCCGTGATCGGGGTCTTCAGGTCATGAGAAATATTGCTGATCAGCTCCTTATTCTGGCTGTCGAAGACCACCTTTTCCTCTGTGGATTCCTTCAGCCGGACCCGCATCTCTTCAAAATCCGCGCACAGCTCACCGATCTCGTCATTATCCTCGATCTCCACCTCAAAATCCAGGTTCCCGTCCCGGATATTCCGTGTCGCCTTCTTCAAAGTCTCGATGGGATTCAAAAGACTTCTGTAGATCCAGGCGATCAGGAAACTGCTGGTCATTGCCATGATCAGGATCACCGACAACAGCATCTCTCCCAGGAATTCCTTAGTCTGAGGCGTTGCCACCTCCGCCGGCTGCATGCTCATAAATCCGGCAAAGACGACCGTGATCAGGAAGAGCGGTACGGCGATCACAATGCCAAATGTTATAATGAGTTTTGTTTTCAGGTTCACAGCTTTCTCCTCCATATTTCAGCTATAAGAAAGTATAACATAAATTGCCCCTTTCATTTATAAATTTTTCGTAAAACACTCTAAAATCCCTGAGAACTACTTGACTTTTTTTTCATATTAGCGTATTTTATGATACGTAAGAAAAGTCCATAGAGAAGATATAATTTCTCTTATTCAGAGTGGTGGAGATACATAGGATCTGTGAAGCCCGGCAACCCCTGCATGCAGGAAGGTGCTAACCTGAGCGAGTAATCGAGCGATAAGAGGATTTGATACATGGTTTATCAGGTCCGCTTATGCGGACCTTTCTTTTTGTTACTAACAGTCCATACACGAAAGGAGTACAAATGGAAAAAATATTATTTACATCTGAATCTGTAACTGAAGGTCATCCGGATAAGATCTGCGACCAGATCTCCGACGCGGTCCTGGACGCTCTCATGGCGCAGGATCCCAACAGCCGTGTTGCATGCGAGACAGCCACGACTACCGGTCTGGTGCTGGTCATGGGTGAGATCACCACCAATGCTTATGTGGATATTCAGAAGATCGTAAGAGATACCATCCGCGAGATTGGTTATACAAGAGGAAAATTCGGATTTGACGCAGACAACTGCGCAGTCATCACTGCCATTGACGAGCAGTCCGCCGATATTGCACTGGGAGTAGACCGGGCGCTGGAGGCAAAGGAAAACCTGATGGATGACAGCGAGATCGAAGCCATCGGAGCAGGCGATCAGGGTATGATGTTCGGCTATGCAAGCAATGAAACCCCGGAGCTGATGCCTTACCCCATCGCACTGGCGCACAAGCTGGCGCTCAGACTTACGGAGGTCCGCAAAAACGGAACCCTTCCTTATCTGAGACCGGACGGCAAGACACAGGTCACTGTGGAGTATGACGAAGCAGGCAGACCTGTCCGCCTGGATGCGGTTGTCCTGTCCACCCAGCACAGCGAAGAGGTATCTCAGGAGCAGATCCATACAGACATTAAAAAATACGTATTTGATGAGACCATTCCGGCAGACATGGTAGATGCCGAAACCAAGTTCTTCATCAACCCCACCGGACGCTTCGTCATCGGCGGACCTCATGGAGACAGCGGTCTGACCGGACGCAAGATTATCGTAGACTCCTACGGCGGATATGCACGCCACGGCGGCGGCGCATTCTCCGGCAAGGACTGCACCAAGGTAGACCGTTCCGCTGCCTACGCTGCCCGCTATGCAGCCAAGAATATCGTAGCCGCAGGTCTTGCCGACAAGTGCGAGATTCAGCTTTCCTATGCCATCGGCGTAGCAAGACCGACCTCCGTCATGGTAGATACCTTCGGAACCGGAAAGCTCTCCGATCAGGAGCTGGTAGAGATCGTCCGCGAGAACTTCGATTTAAGACCGGCAGGAATCATCCGTATGCTGGATCTTCGCCGTCCGATCTACAAGCAGACTGCTGCATACGGACATTTTGGACGCACCGACCTGGATCTTCCATGGGAGAGAACCGATAAAGCAGAGCATTTAAAATCTTATCTTGCATAAGCACAGAACCATATGGCAGGCATTGGGAGAGTTATCCCGATGCCTGCTTTTGTTTTTATTGTCATATTGTCAAAAATAATTTATACTATATAGAAGCCGGAGTTTCCGGAAAATCAAAAATCCATGAGAAGAGGGAGAAAATCATGAAGAAAATCTTACAAAGCCTTCCGTTCCGCCTTCTTGCCGGTGTGGTCATCGGTATCCTTGTCGGAATGGCCGCAAATGAAGCATTCATGAACATCATCGTAACCGTCAAACAGGTGCTTGGTCAGGTGATCAACTTCTGTGTACCGCTGATCATCATCGGTTTTATCGCGCCTTCCATCACCAAACTTGGGAAAAATGCTTCCCGCATGCTGGGGGTCGCACTGCTCATCGCCTATATTTCTTCCATAGGCGCCGCGTTATGCTCTATGCTGGCAGGATACGGACTGATCCCGCACCTGTCCATCGTATCCTCTGCAGAAGGCTTAAAGGAGCTTCCTGAGGTACTTTTCAATCTGGAGATCCCACCAATCATGAACGTCATGAGCGCTCTTGTATTTTCAATACTGATCGGTCTTGGTGTGACCTGGACCAGATCGGACCGCACCGCAGAGATTCTGGAAGAGTTCCAGCAGATCGTCCTGCAGATCGTAACCAAAGTCATTATTCCGATCCTGCCGCTGTTCATCGCATGTACCTTCTGCGGACTTTCCTATGAAGGCACCATTACCCGTCAGCTTCCGGTATTCTTAAAGGTCATCATCATCGTTATGATCGGACACTACCTCTGGATGGCGCTTTTATATTTTCTGGCAGGTATCTACTCCGGCAAGAACCCTGTGGAGGTCATAAAGCACTACGGACCTGCATACATCACCGCTGTAGGAACCATGTCTTCCGCTGCCACGCTGGCGGTGGCTCTGCGCTGCGCACGGAAGTCCTCCGTTCTCCGCGAGGATATGGTAAGCTTCGGCATACCTCTCTTTGCAAACATTCACCTGTGCGGTTCTGTCCTGACTGAGGTTTTCTTCGTCATGACCGTATCTCAGATCCTTTACGGCGGCATCCCGTCCATGGGAACCATGATTCTGTTCTGCCTGCTGCTGGGTGTCTTTGCCATCGGCGCACCGGGTGTTCCGGGAGGAACGGTTATGGCATCCCTGGGACTGATCAGCGGCATTCTGTTATTTGATGAGACAGGTCTGGCACTGATGCTGACCATCTTCGCTTTGCAGGACAGCTTCGGCACCGCATGTAATGTCACCGGAGACGGCGCACTGACTCTGATGCTGACCGGATATGCAGATAAGCATCACATGGAAGCTGAGACCAAGTAAAATTGCAAATTTAAGACTTTTACAAAAAACAAGCATATCCCGTAGAGTTCCAACCCTTTCAGCAAAGGATACTCTAGTGGATATGCTTGTTTTATCTATTTTTTCACTGTATTCACTTTTAATCTCAACCGACCTTCAGCCGGAACTTCTGGATCTCCTTCTCACTGGAGACCTTCTCCATCTTCGCCCCAAGGCTTCGGAACTTCTCATCCAGCTTCTCATAGCCGCGCTCTACATAATAGATGTCATCCACGATGGTAATGCCCTCTGCTGCCAGTCCGGCAATCACAAGGGCTGCTCCCGCGCGCAGATCCGGAGCGCTCACTCTTGCACCTGTGAACTTCTCCACACCGCTGATCACTGCCACATTACCTTCCACCTTTACGGATGCGCCCATACGTGCCAGCTCATCCACATAACGGAAACGGTTCTCGAAGATACTCTCCGTCACGATACTGGTTCCTTCTGCCAGTGCCAGAGATACTGCGATCTGAGGCTGCATATCTGTAGGAAATCCCGGATAGGGCATGGTCTTTACATGGGTGCACAAAAGCTTCTGCGGCGCTATCACACGGACCGCGTCATCATATTCATGCACCTGGCATCCCAGCTCCAGAAGCTTCGCGCTGGTTGCCTCCAGATGCTTCGGGATCACATTGCGAAGCACCACATTGCCTCCGGTCACAGCCGCCGCAAACATGAAGGTTCCCGCTTCGATCTGATCCGGAATAATGGAATACTCCGTTCTGTGCAGAGACTTCACGCCACGGATGCGGATCACGTCTGTACCGGCTCCCTTGATGCTGGCTCCCATACTGTTCAGGAAGTTCGCCACATCTACTACATGAGGCTCCTTCGCCGCATTCTCAATGGTCGTATTGCCGTCCGCCATGGCTGCTGCCATCATAATATTGATGGTCGCACCCACGCTGACCATATCCAGAAATATATGCGCACCGTGCAGCTCCTCTGCCTCTGCGATGATAAATCCATGCTCGATCCTGGTCACGGCTCCCATGGCCTTAAAGCCCTTCAGATGCTGGTCAATGGGACGGCTCCCGATATTGCAGCCTCCCGGAAGCGGCACCTGCGCTCTTCTGTACTTTCCCAGCAGAGCGCCCAGCAGATAGTAAGACGCCCGGATCTTCTTCATGCTCTCATTTTCCACAATACAGTTCTCCACGCCGGAACCGTTAATGGTCACCGTATGACGGTCGATCCGCTCGATCTGCGCACCGATCTCTCCCATAGCTTCCAACAAAGCATTGATATCCCGGACATCCGGAAGATTTTCTATATATACAGTTTCATCCGTCATATTCGCAGCGGCAAGAATCGCCAGAGCCGCGTTCTTCGCTCCGCCAATCTCCACTTCACCGTTCAGAGGGATTCCTCCCTTAATAATATACTGTTCCACGACAACACCTCATCGCTTTCGTTCCAACTATTTTATATGTAAAGGTTGCGCCAAAACCGCGCTTCTTATTCGCAAATCTGAGTGATACACCCACTTTCAAGTATATCTTAGTTATTATAAACTACCCCTATAGAAAAATCAATCAACACAATGTCAAAAAATATTGGGTTTTCTGCAACTTTTTTATATTGTAAGATATCTATTATATACAGAACGAAAAATACAGCTGTTCAGCGGCTATGAAAGGAGAATATATGAAACCGGATAAATATGAACTTCTCATCACATATCTGATCGATCATCAGGATAAATTTTACCGGCTGGCATTCAGCTATGTCAAAAAGAAAGACGATGCCCTCGATGTTGTCCAAAATGCCATATGCAAGGCATTGGAGCATCACGACGCGCTGAAAAATGAAGACGCGCTGAAAACATGGTTCTACCGCATTCTCGTAAACGAGAGCCTTCTCTTCCTGAAAAAACAAAAAGAGAAGCTTTTACCGGATGCGGATCAGGAGCTTCACATTCCTTATTATGAAAAGGGATATGACATCCATGATGATCTGTATGACCAGATCAATCAACTGGATGCAGATCTGCAGACCATCATCAAGCTTCGTTACTTTGAAGAAATGTCTCTGCAGGAAATTGCAGACATTACCGAAACCAATCTGAACACGGTCAAATCAAAACTATATCGAAGTCTGAAACTATTAAAGCAAAATTTAGAGGAGGTAGCCATATGAATAACCTGAAAGAAGCCAAGGAGCGCTATGACAGTATTACGATCCCGCCTGAACTGTCAGAACGTGTACAGGAAGTCATTGCACAGTCTGCGCAGAGCAGGACGACGGACAGCAAGATCATCCCTCTCCGGCGAAGCAGAAAAATATTACGAAGAAGTATGGGAACCGCAGCTGCGGCAGCCATTGCTTTTACGGTACTGCTCAACACCAACACTGCTTTTGCCCAGGGAATGATGGACATTCCGGTCATCGGAGCAGTGGCGCGGATACTGACTTTCCAGTCCTACGAAAAGGAAGAAGAGAACATCGGTATTTCCGTGGAGATTCCCAGTCTGGAAATGATCTCCGAATCCAACAGCGGACTTGCAGATTCCATCAATGAGGAGATCCACACCCTCTGCCAGCAGTATGCAGATGAGGCTTTACAGATCGCTCTGGATTACAGAACCGCATTTCTGGAGACCGGCGGTACAGAAGAAGAATGGGCGGCACACAATATCCAGATTCAGGTAGGATATGAGCTCAAATCCCAGACAGAAGATTATCTGTCCTTCGTCATCACCGGAAATCAGAACTGGTCCTCCGCCTACAGCGAATCCAGATATTATAATATTGACCTGAAAAATGAAAAGATGGTAACATTGAGAGATCTTCTGGGAGAGGATTATGAGCAGATCGTCAATGAGAGTATCCAGTCCCAGATGGCAGCAAAAGCTGCAGAAACCGGTATGGAATTCTTTACCGCAGAAGAAGGCGGCTTTGCAGGAATCACCGAACAGGTGAAGTTCTATATCAACGCAGCCAACAACCCCGTTATCGTATTTGGCAAATACGAAATTGCACCCGGTGCAGCCGGCAGCCCGGAATTTGAAATTACAAAATAAAGGAGATTTTACAATGAAAAAAATAGCAGTATTCTTTATGATTATGGTGATTGGAGTCACAGCAGCAGCCTGCGGACAGAAAAAAGAAGAGAGTACCGCACCGGAAACAACGGTCACGGAAGAAACAGACTCCGCTGACGAGGCTGAAAAAGAGGAGGAAGCTGAGGCTCCTGCACAGCTTCCTGCCGAAACACCGGAAGAAGCAGAACCTGTCGGCGAAACTTCGGAAGAATCCCCGGCAGCCCAGGTATATGAAGACAATTTTTCAGTGGACAGTGATGCATACGAAGCCTTCGCTCAGAAGATCAAGGCAGCCGCAGCCGATCAGGATCTGGAAGCGCTTGCGGATCTGACCTGCTTCCCCGTATATGTGGGCTTAGAGGAAGCCGGCGTTGTGGAAACCCGCGAGGATTTCCTGAAACTTGGCGCAGAAAAGATTTTTACTCCTGAGCTGGTAGAATCGGTCACCGGCGCAGACGAGACCAAGCTGTCACCGAGTATGGCCGGCTTCTCTCTGGACTCCGTTGGAAATGCCAACATCAACTTTGGCGTGGATCCGGACGGACATCTGGCAGTCAATGGTATTAATTACTAACCTCTAAACTCCCGCTCCTTTTCGACAGGAAGAGCTGTTCCTGCTTCCTGCCGGAAAGGAGTATTTTTATTGTACGCATTCTATTTGTATGTTAAAATAAAAACAACAAGTATCAACCATGGAGGTCCCCTGAACCGATGATCCGAATTTTTCAAAATGAAGACCTGGAACAGGTCATACAGATCTGGCTCCGCACCAATATACAGGCACACCCGTTTATCCCTCCTGACTATTGGCAGGAACATTATGAGACTGTAAAAGAGATGCTTCCTCAGTCAGAATTATACGTCTGGGAGGAATCCGGGCAGATACAGGGCTTCATCGGACTGGATGACGATTATATCTGCGGCATCTTTGTCCGGCAGGACGCACAGTCCCGGGGCATCGGCAAAAAGCTGCTGGATCATGTAAAAGCGCTCAAATCCGGTCTGACTCTCCATGTCTATCAGAAAAATTCCGCTGCGGTCCGCTTCTATGAACGGGAAGGATTCACAACAGAATCTGAAGGCACCGATGAAGATTCCGGTGAGAAAGATTATCTGATGGTATGGGAACATCCATCAAAAAGGAGCATGTTATGAAAAAACACTTACCAAATGTTCTGACGGCTGTCTGCTGTGTACTTCTGATCATTTCTCTGTTTCAAAATGCCTCTCTGAAGCAGGAACTTCAGAACCTTCAATCTGACACAGCCTGGAGTATCTCCTCTGTACAGACTTCCGTCGACAGCCTCTACGCAGACATCGACACACTGCTTCAGGAACAGGCTTCTCTTCTCTCCGACAGCAGCTGGACCTTTCCGGACAGTACGGACCTTCAGGATGGCACGGCTTTCGTTCTGTGCTCTGTCTCTCCGAAGGAATATCGTCCGGAAAAGACCTCTGCAGCTCTGATCTGCAACGGCACAGAGTATCCTATGGTTCTGCAGAACGGTACGTATTCCGCAGAACTGCCGCTTCCTCTCTTCCAGGAATCCTGGATAAGCGCAGTCCGTTTTACGGAGGAGGACACCATACGCACAGAAAAGCTGGACTGGTATCTGTCTCCCAGATATGAGTATCTTCCTACCGTATTCGCCAACTATCAGGGCAGCATTTCCTGGAATCCAGAAAACGGAATCACCACGAAGACCTATAACGGAGAACTTACTATAGAGGTCGACTCCACAGACGAAAATACTTCCGCTGTCCAGTCCATTACCCTGGTAGAATGCATCAACGGAGAAGAGGCGGTCACCACCGATATTCCTTTGAACACCGTTCCTGTTCATTCAGATGAGGATACCATACCTCTCCACGAGGAATCAGAGATTCCTTCCACATTTTACTATACGCTGGACAAATCCACTGAGATTCCTTTTGACAGCACCTACGATGCTTACATAGAGGTTGTGGATCATTATAATTTTCACCACCGTGCATGGATCGCCCGTGATAGAATCGATGCCGAAGGTGAACCGGCAGATTCGGATATGGAATGGTGGACCGGTATGGAGGCAGATATCTACAATGAGAACGGTACGGCGCTCTATCTGCCAGGCGAAGGATAACATGCAGGCTCAGACCACCCAAAGGAGGTACTTTTTATGATTACGATCTTCAACCGCAAAAACGTCTACACCGGCAATGACATGGGGCAGTTTTCCAATATCCGCCGGACACTGGCTGACCACAGAATCCGCTACACCTACCATATCCGCAACCAGATGGGGCAGTGGACCGGTCGCGGAACCCTGCGCGGACGGACCGGAAGTGCCGGACAGCTCAATACCCCGCAGGAGACCTACGAGGTATATGTTCATAAAAAAGACTATGAAGAAGCAGTGCATTTGATTCAGACATCCAAATAGGATGATGGTATAATTTCTTTTAATGACTTTAATTAAAATGGAATTTGGTGGAACTGTTTTATATGATGATTATCAAGATTTACATGACAACTAAATCGTAAACTGAAAATTGTTGGGTATTACAGAAGAACCAGACGTATAGCAAACCCAGCCGGAGCAGCGGGCGGTCAAGATGAACGGATGTGTGAATGCCGATGTGGAAAAGCACGTTAAATTAAAGCTGATTGAAAGCCTTATGAAGTTTAGGTTTGACCGTTGAGATAGGTTTTGAAAACAAAATATGGTAGAATGAAGCCAGTAGCAAATTTGATTTCAGGAAATTGAGAATATGAATTTATTACAAGAAAGAGATTATGAGTTAATAGCAGAAGCGAAAAAAGCAATTCGTCTAAACTACGATAAAGAGCACTATAATCATACTGTAGGAGCAGCTATACGTTGTAAAAACGGCAAAGTATATGTTGGGGTAAATCTTTATTCTTTGCATGGAGCCTGTGCGGAGCAAGTGGCAATAGGAACAGCAATCACAAATGGAGAAAGGAACTTTGACACTATAGTTGCAGTTAGAGGAAAAGAGGGTGAGGAAATCATACCTCCTTGTGGAAACTGCCGCCAGATATTGCATGATTATACGCCGGATTGTGACGTCATTGTGTCGGTAGATGGAGAGCCAAAAAAAATTAAAGCAAAAACACTTCTGCCTTTTTCCTATTCGGTTGAATAAAGTTCCGTTTGCCAAACTGAAATAAGTAAATAAAACTAAATATCTACCGCCCATCACGGCGGCACATAGAAGCAGTAAATCTGAAAAAGGGTTGCTGCTTTTTTGCATTTTCATTTGGTATTTTTGAAAAATACCGTACTGAAAGGACAAAGCAGAAAAATTTGAAAAAATACAGAAACAAGGCAGCTTATTACACATAAATATTTGAGAATTTTTCTCAGATTCTGTTTACAAAATAAGAAAACAGAATATAATAGAGATATGAACAGCAGGAGGTGGATATCATGTTATGTCAATTTACAGTTAAAAATTTTAAGAGTATAAGGGATGAAATGACGTTTGATATGCAAGCAACAGCAATTTCTGAACATGAAGATAGGGTAATCATAGATAAAGATGGAGAAATGTTTTTGCCGGTATCTGCCATCTATGGACCGAATGGCGGCGGTAAATCAAATGTGTTGGAATCACTGCATATATTGGCTGCAAAAGTATTACGCCCTCTCTATGCAACAGATGATAACAGTGACCATCCTTTCCAGATGAGGAAAATCGTAATAGAACCATTTGCATTTGGAGCGGTTGAAAAAGAATCTCCTACAGAGTTTGAACTTTTCTTTCGTACAGAGCTTGCAGAATATCGTTATGTTTTGACGGTAAAAAAAGATGTTGTTGTGTATGAACGACTTGACCGTATAAAACTTGATACTGGAAGGAAGTCCGCATTGTTTGAAAGAAGTGACGAGGGAACTGAGCTGAAGGGTATTTTCACAAAATTTAAAATCAGTGATGAGCTTTCCGAAACATTACCGCTGCTCTCCTATCTTGGGATTACCTATAAGAAAAATGAGGTTGTGAAAGACGTTCTGGATTGGTTTGAATCTGGAGTTGATTTTCTTAACTATGGCAATCCGATTCAGGGATTGCGTATGGCAGTTGCTAATTCGGAAGAGGTAAAGCAGCTGGTGCTTGAAATGATTCAGGAAATGGATTTGGATATAGTAGATTTTCGTGTAGAAGAAAAAGAAAACGACAGGATTGACGTATTTACAGTACACAAAGTTGGCGAATATGAAACGGAATTGAATTTATCAGAAGAATCCAGTGGAACAAGAAAATTGTTTGGATTATTGCCATTTATTGCAGCAAGTTTGTTGGATGGAACGACATTGATAATAGATGAACTGGATGCAAAATTGCATCCTGTATTGCTCCGGCATATTATCATGCTTTTTAATGATATGACAATTAATCGTAACGGTGCCCAGTTAATTTTTACTTCCCATGACTTGTCTACAATGAATAATGAAGTATTCCGCAGGGACGAAATATGGTTTGTAGCCAAAGGAAACCACCAAAATTCTAAGTTGTATTCGCTGGTAGAATTTAAAACTGATAAGGGTGAGTCCGTTCGTAAGGATGCAAAGTTTGATAAACAGTATCTTGAAGGTAAGTATGGCGCTGATCCATACCTCCGAAAAATTATAGATTGGGGGAAAATCAATGCCTAAAAAAGCCGGAATGGAGAAATGGAAGAAAAAACGTCGACAGGAGCACCTGGAAAAAAGAGAATACAGATACTATATATTCTGTGAGGGACAGCAGACAGAGCCTCTTTATTTTGAAGGATTTAAACGGTTGATAGAAGACAATCCCATCTATCGAGATATGGTTTTGATTGAAATTGAACCGTGTCAGGCTGAAACAATGCGTGTCATCGGCATGGCAGAACAATATGTGAAAAAGAATAAGATTCAAAAGGGGCAGATACCCTCAGTGTACAAGGGGACACACGCCCTGAATCGTGATATTTGTCCGATTTTCTGCGTTGTCCGCAATCGGCGTACGTCCAGTACGCCTCAATTGTCCGCCTTGAAAAGCGGACAAATATCTACGAGCAGGGTCGCAGAGTTGAGCGAGGATGAATTTGGACTCCTGCAAGGCACTTGAGCGAGGCGTACTGGACGTACGCCAAGTGAAAGTAACGCAGCAGGTGTTCAAATTCACCTTACTCAACCGTATGTTCCCTTGTACACTGAGGGTATGGTGCGTTTATGATAAAGACAGCTTTCCGGCAAGCCATTTCAACAGTGTTTCAGATCGTGCAGAACGATTAAATCAGGAAAAACCGGAATTGCAGTACCATGCAGCTTGGAGTAATGAGTGTATAGAGTTCTGGTTTTTGCTGCACTTTGCTTATTACACGTCAAATAATCATCGAACAGAGTATATACGTTTCTTGAATGAGAAATTCCGGGAACTGGGACTGGGAAAATATCAGAAAAATATGAAAGATATTTTTGATATTTTGATGAAAGAAGGCAGCCCGAAACTGGCGATACGGTATGCAAAGCGTATCATGAAAGACGGACAAGGCAGGGCACCTGCGGAGATAGCACCAGGAACGAAAGTGTATGAGTTGGTGGAGGAACTGGTGAAATATTTGCCAGAAGATGCAAAAAGACAATTTAAAGCAAATTAAAAAGAGAATGGAAGGGGGAATAATTAACTCGACCATTATAGCGTGTTGAAAAAAATATTCGCTATCAACTCCAGGGGAAACTTTTGAAAAAATAAGAGTTTGTCAAGTAAAGTGTGTAATTTTTTTGATTTTTTATCGGCGGTCAGTTTTGACCGCCGATTTTTCTTAGATGAATTATTGAAATGGTAAATCTTCATCTGCATTATCAGGAAAATTGAATCTGCTAATATCCAGCATGATATCATGTGGCTGTTAGCTGGACAAAAGGCTCCTGATCACAGCACAATTGCATTTCCAGCGACAGACTCATGAGGGTTGGAGATATCCCAACCCTTGTGCAAACTGGGATTATCAGATTTCCTTTATTGACGATTTGATAGCATAAACAAGTAGTATAAGGCAAATACCTCCAACAACTATCCACAACCACCCCGTTGATAAAATGCACTCCATCGCCATACAAAAAAATACTGCTGCTATCATTGTAAATGCAACTGCTGTTTGCCGATAATGAGGTTTCTTATTCATCGTTTCTCTTTCCTGTTTCGATGCCCAAATGTATGCGTTATTAAATAAAAACCCCTTCTCTTTAAAGGACATAACACTTATAATTAGTGAGATAATTGTCAACACTATACAGACGATTGCACAAATAATTTCTGACATAATACACACCTCCAAATTCTAATTTGTCACTTTGTATGTTTATATTATAACACCCCTATATAGACTTTTCTATTACTCAAGCAGACGAAAAAACGGTATTTTCAAGGCTCTTGTTACTGTTCACTCCCTATAGTCGTTCTCAGTAACTTTTCGCAAATCCATTATTTAGATACTATTCATCATTTTTATTTTTACGGACAATCACCAGCCAGACTGCAATATTTTGAAAAAATAACGTAAAACCTTTCTGAAAAACTTTGCCTTCCCGTATCAAAAAAAGAGACCAGATGTTCTGTCCATCTGATCTCTTTTTCTTTATCCTACCGCAAAGGTCATCTCCGCCACAGCGGCAACCTTGCCGTCCACCGTCGCTTTTGCAGTCCCGACCCCGATGGGTCCCTTCTGCTTGATGATCTCCAGCTCCAGGGTCAGCACATCCCCCGGAACCACTTTTTTCTTGAACTTCGCCTTATCAATTCCGCCAAAGTAAACGGTCTTTCCCTTATTCTCCGGCTGGCTTAAAATCGCCACCGCGCCTACCTGCGCCAGTGCTTCCAGGATCAGCACCCCCGGCATCACCGGCTCCGTCGGAAAATGTCCGTTGAAAAAGGGTTCATTGTAGGTAACACATTTTTTTCCCACCGCACGTTTTCCGGCTTCCAGCTCCTCAATCCGGTCGATGAGCAGAAACGGCTGACGATGGGGAATAATGTCCATGATTTCTTTAATATCCATTACCACAGGTATTTCCCCCTCTCTATGCCTCGTACTTTTTAATCAGGATGCTTGCATTGTGTCCGCCGAAGCCAAGGGAATTGGACAGCGCATAGGTAAGCTCCATCTCCACGCCTGCGCCCTGTACATAATCCAGATCCAGCTCCTCATCCGGATTCTCAAGTCCTCTGGTCATATGTACAAAGCCCTCCTCCAGCTCCTTTACACAGGTGATAAACTCCACTGCACCGGCTGCTCCCAGCAGATGTCCAATCATGGACTTGGTGGAGTTGATCTTCATCTCCTTTGCATGCTCCCCAAAAGCAAGCTTAATGGCACGGGTCTCGAACAGGTCATTGTGATGGGTACTGGTTCCATGTGCATTGATGTACATGATATCCTCCATAGCCGCCCCGGACTCCTCCACTGCCCATCTCATGGCAGTGGCTGCTCCCATGCCGTCCTCTGCCGGGGAAGTGATGTGATATGCGTCGCTGGTCGCTCCATATCCCACTACCTCTGCCAGGATCCTGGCTCCTCTTGCTTTTGCATGCTCCAACTCCTCCAGTACCACCACGCCTGCACCCTCACCCATGACAAAGCCGTCGCGGTCCTTATCGAAGGGGATGGAGCAGCGTTCCGGGTCTTCACTTCCGGAAAGTGCGGTCAGTGCCGCAAATCCTGCCACACCGGTGGGACAGATACAGCTCTCTGTACCGCCTGCCAGCATCACATCCGCATCTCCTGTCTGGATACTTCTGTATGCCTCACCGATGGAATGGGTTCCGGTTGCACACGCCGTCACCACATTCAGGCTTTTTCCCTTCAGTCCAAAGGCGATGGATACATTTCCCGCCGCCATATTGGAGATCATCATGGGAACCATCAAAGGATTTACACGGTTGGGTCCCTTCTGGGTAAGCTTCGTATACTCCCGCTCCACTACCTCCAGGCTTCCGATGCCGGAACCGATGGAGCAGCCCACGCGATAAGGATCCTCCTTCTGAAGATTCAGCCCCGCATTCTCAATGGCTTCTCTGGACGCCGCTACTGCATACTGGGAGAACAGCTCCATTCTCTTAGCCGCCTTAAAGTCCATAAAGTCCTTTGCAACAAATCCTTTTATCTCCGCCGCCATATGCGCCTTATATTCAGATGCATCGAATCTGGAAATAACACCAAATCCATGATTGCCCGCTTTTATATTTTCAAAGTAATCTTTTACATTCAATCCCAGGGGAGTGATCGCTCCCATACCGGTTACTACTACTCTTCTCATCAAATTGCCATACCTCCGTCTACACTGATAATCTGTCCGGTTATATAAGCCGCTTTCTCTGACGCCAGATATGCCGCCATATTTGCAATATCCTCCGGCCTGCCAAAGCGTCCCAGCGGAATCTGTGCCGTTGCCGCTTCCTTTATATGGTCCGGAAGCACCTGGGTCATATCCGTATCCACAAAGCCCGGTGCTATGGCGTTGACCGTGATACCGCGGCTTGCCAGCTCTCTTGCCATAGTCTTGGTCAGACCAATGACTCCGGCTTTGGATGCCGCATAGTTTGCCTGTCCTGCATTTCCCAGAATACCGGATACGGAAGTGATGTTAATGATCCTTCCGGCACGCTGCTTCAGCATCTGACGGCTGACTGCCTTGATCGTATTGAAGCAGCCCTTCAGATTCGCACTGATGACCGCGTCAAAATCCTCCTCTGTCATCTTCATAATCAGGTTATCTCTGGTGATCCCTGCATTGTTGACCAGAATATCCAGTTTTCCATAGGTCTTGATCACATCCTTGATCATGACATCCGTCAGAGCGGTATCTGCCACGCTGCACTGATATGCCATACCTTCCGCACCCAGTGCCCGGATTTCCTCCACGACCTTTTCTGCACGCTCTTTTGAGCCGTTATAATTCACAATGACGGTCGCACCCTCTGCTGCCAGAGCCAGAGCGATGGCGCGTCCGATCCCCTTTGCCGCCCCTGTGACCAGAGCAATTTTTCCTTCTAACATGCGCCTTCTCCTTTCAGGACAGCCACCACATTCTCAAAATCTGCCATATTTTCAATATTCATCATCTTCACGTCACGGCTGATCTTCCGCATGAAGCCGGACAAGGTTTTTCCCGGTCCAATCTCTATAAATGTATCCACACCGTCCGCGATCATCCGCTCCACCGACTGCTGCCAGCGCACACTGGATGCCACCTGCCTGCAGAGCAGCTCCTTCACGGGTTCCGTTGATTTTGTATACTCTGACGTTACATTTGTTATGTACGGAATAACAAAATCCTTTAACTGAACCTCTTCAAGGACCTCACCCAGCTTCTTCCCAGCCTCTGCAAGCATGGGTGAATGAAAAGGTCCGCTCACATTAAGCTTCACGGTTCTCTTTGCACCGGCCTCCTTCAAAGCCTCACACGCCGCGTCCACAGCTACTTCTTCTCCTGTGATCACGATCTGTCCCGGACAATTATAGTTGGCAATGGAGACCATTCCTTCTGTCTTTTCACAGATTTCCTCGATCACTGACGCATCCAGCGCCAGGACTGCTGCCATGGCACCTCCGGTGGGAACCGCCTCCTGCATCAGGATCCCTCTTTTTCTTACGACCCTGCACGCATCCTCCAGACTCATAACCTTTGACGCCACCAGTGCGCCGTACTCTCCAAGACTGAGCCCCGCATTCACATCAGAACAGATTCCCTGCTCCTCCACGGCTTTTAAGATCGCTGCTTCCACCGTCAGCATACAGATCTGTGTATATTCGGTCTGATTCAGCTTCTCATTTTCTTCAAAGCAAAGCTCTGTCAGATTCAGTCCGGATGCTTTGGACGCAGTTGCAAATACTTCCCGGCATACCGGAAATGCTTCATAAAAATCCTTTCCCATGCCCGCATACTGTGCGCCCTGACCCGGAAATAAAAATGCTGTTTTTCCCATATCTTCCCTCTCACATTCTTTGATACTCAAAGTTTCTATCGAAAATGGAGGCTGCCGCACCAGAATCAACGCACAGCAGCCTTCCTCATTGGTCTTATTTCAATTTTAACAAGGTTTCACCCTGGTCCATGATCTCATCGATGATCTCCCTGCAGCTCTGACGCTTATTTACCATACCGGCAATCTGTCCTGCGAGTACAGAACCATTGTCCGTATCTCCTTCCACAACTGCCTTGCGTAGTCCTCCAAGAGTCAGATGCTCCAGCTCCTCAAAGGTTGCTCCTGCTGCTTCCAGCTTCAGATATTCCCGGGTCATCTTATTTCTCAGACCCCTTACCGGATGCCCATGACTTCTTCCGGTCACCTCAGAATCAATATCCTTTGCTTTCAGGATGCGGGCTTTATAATTATCATGGATCACACACTCATCGGATACACAGAAACGGGTTCCCATCTGTACTGCTTCCGCTCCCAGCATCATGGCTGCCGCAAAACCTCTTCCATCCGCAATGCCGCCTGCTGCGATCACCGGGACAGATACTGCGTCCACCACCTGGGGAACCAGCGTCATGGTGGTTGCCTGACCGATATGTCCGCCGGACTCCGTTCCCTCAGCGACCACTGCATCTGCTCCGCAGCGCTCCATACGCTTTGCAAGAGCTACGGATGCAACGACCGGGATGACTCTGATACCGGCAGCCTTCCACTGTTCCATATATTTCTCCGGATTACCCGCACCGGTCGTCACTGCTTTCACGCCCTCTTCCACAACCACCTGTGCGATCTCATCCGCAAAGGGGCTGAGCAGCATGATATTGACTCCGAATGGCTTATCCGTCAGCTCTTTTGCCTCACGGATGTAATTTCTCACCACATCCGCCGGTGCATTTGCCGCACCGATCAGTCCAAAGCCGCCTGCCTCAGATACGGCTGCCGCCAGATGGGATTCCGCCACCCATGCCATACCTCCCTGAATGATCGGCTTTTCGATCCCTAACAGTTCCGTAACTCTTGTCTTCATATTCCGCCTGCTTTCTTACTCTTCTACACCTTTGGACTTCAGATAATCCATAACAGCGCCTACCGTTGTGATCTTCTCCAGCTCCTCAGAAGGAATCTCAACCTCATATTCCTCCTCCAGAGCCATTACCAGCTCAAACAGATCCAGGGAATCTGCTCCCAGATCTTCTTTAAAAGAAGTCTCTGCAGTAATCTCTGCTGCATCCACGTTTAACTGCTCTGCTACCATCTCTTTGATTTTCTCCAACATCATTGTTCTCCTTTTATTATGTACATGTTCTCTCTTATTTACTTTGACATTCAAAGTATATTTGCTGTTCCAGATTTTGTCAAGCCCTTTTATGAAAGTATTTTGTTACCATTCCACCACACAGGCTCCCCAGGTGAGTCCTGCGCCAAAACCGGACAGCACCAGCTTATCTCCACTGTGCAGTCTGCCCTGTTCATCCATCTGTGCCAGAAGAATCGGCAGACTGGCAGCGGAGGTGTTGCCGCACTGATCCAGATTCATGGGGAATTTATCCTCCGGCTGCCCCAGGCGCTTTGCCGCAGACTGGATGATCCTCTTATTCGCCTGATGCAGAATAAAATACCGGATCTCATCTACCAGAATACCTGCACTCTCAAGCGCCTGCTCCACACACATGGGGACGGTCTTCACTGCGAACTTGAATACTTCCTGTCCATCCATGCCAAGGTATCCCGGTGCTCCGCTTTTCTGCGCTGCCGGACTTTGATTCGGGCGTCCCATGCAGGAGAGAACCTCCCATTTACTGCCGTTGCTTCCAACTGCCTGCGAAAGGATTCCTCCGGTCTCCGATGCCTGGAGGACTGCTGCACCTGCACCGTCTCCAAACAGGACGCAGGTGCTTCTGTCTGTCCAGTCCACGATCCGGGACAAGGTCTCCGCTCCGATCAGAAGTGCATTTTTGTAGACACCGCTTTTGATAAATGCATCTGCTATATGCATTGCATACAGAAATCCGGAGCACGCTGCATTGATGTCAAAAGCAACCGCATGTTCTGCCCCGATCTCTGCCTGTACCCGGCATGCCGTACTGGGCGTGTCCGTATCCCCTGTGATCGTAGCTACGATCAGAAGCTCAACCTCCTCCGGCTTCAGACCGGAATGCTCCACCGCCTTTCGGGCTGCCGCCGCAGCCAGAGAGGTGGTCGTCTCCTCCTTTGCCAGATATCTGGTACGGATACCGGTCCGTTCCACGATCCATTCGTCGCTGGTCTCCACCAGCGTGGCAAGATAATGATTATCCGCCTGAAATTCCGGCAAAGAATAGCCGGTTCCAATAATTTTTGCGTTCATGCTGTATCCTCATTTATTTTGATTATCAAACTATTTCGGCTAAAGTATATCCGGGATACTCTCTTTTGTCAAGGGAAATCCCGGATATTCTTTATCATCATATTAATACATCAACTATACCGCTGATATAGGAACCACCGTAACTACACAATCTTCTATCTGCACTGCGCTACAAATTCGCGGATTTTTTCTTTCATTGCCGGAATATTTTCCTGAAGCTTTAGTATGGTACTTCCGACAAACGCTGCATCTCCGCCTGCTTCCTTCACCATGCGCACATCTTCGGGAGAATGTACTCCAACACCGCAATAGATGGGACGGTCAATCCCGTGGCTGCGCAGACCCTGGATACAGTCTTTCAGCGTCGGATATTCCGGATTTACATATCCCTGTCCCGGTGTGGGTTTTGCCTGAAGATACACAAATCCATTTGAATTCTTTGCAGACTCGATCTCCTCCGGCAGCATCTGATACTGTACATAGCAGGATACCCGGATTCCGGCTTCGATGATTTTATCTTTTATCTCATTACCGGACAACCCCACCAGAAGAACATCTCTGAAATCATTTTTCAGGCAGAACTCGATAAATCGCTCCGTACCAATCTCCATAATTGTATTTTCATAGGAGAGCACCAGAAGCTTAACTCCCGGAAGCTCCTTCTTTACACGAACGATTTCTTCCATATAAGCATTATAATCTCCGCATGCTTCCAGTGCCTTTTTCATACGGTCTTTAATCAGCTCACTCTCCAGATATGGATCGTGTGACGGAAAATCGATCTCGATCATGCCGCATCCTGCATCCGCATATTCCTTTGCCATCTGAATGCTTGATTCAATGGTTGGATATCCATTTGAAAGATATAGAATTACATCCATTTCTTTTACCCCCTGTAAACCTTCATAAACAGTTCTTTAAACTGCTCCTCATCCGGAATGATCGGATTTGTCTTTGTACACCCGTCTTCCTTTGCCATAACTGCCATATTATCCAGAAACTCCGTATATTTTGCTTCATCCGGAATCAGTTCCTGAACACATGCGGGAATTCCTACTCTCTGATTCAGCTTACGAACTGCCTGTCCAAGGTCCGTCTCTCCAATAGAAGCCGCAAATTCATCGTAGATCTTTTTTGCATAAGGCTCACTGCTGTTATATTCTATGATATAAGGCAGGATCACCGCATCCGCAAGGCCATGTGCAATGTGGAAATAGCTTCCGAGCGTATGTGCCATGGAATGCACAATTCCCAAAGATACATTTGTAAATGCCATACCCGCAGTCATAGATGCATTCGCCATGATCTCTCTTGCCTCCAAATCCTGTCCGTTTTCACATGCTTTTGGAAGCACCTGCATAATATCCTGCGCCGCATGGACCGCAAGAATATTACTTACATAGTTTGCCCGTCTG